>WGMT01000015.1 GCA_016124945.1 bacterium
ACGGAGACGGCACGCCCGACTACCTGGACCTGGACAGCGATGGCGACGGCATCCCCGATGCCACCGAAGCGGGCAGCAACCCGACCAACCCGACGGACAGTGACGGCGACGGTATTCCCAACTTCCAGGAGCCGAACAACGCCGACACCGACGGTGACGGTACACCCAATCACCTGGACGCGGACGACGACGGCGACACGATTCCCACGGCCACGGAATGCCCCAACGGCGTCCCCTGCCCCGATACGGATAGCGACGGCACACCCGATTACCTCGACACCGACAGCGACAACGATGGTGTCAGCGATGCCGATGAAGTCGAAATTCTCGGCACAGACCCGCTCGATTCTGATTCCGACAGCAACAAGACGCCGGAAAATGAAGCGGACAACGGTATCAGCGACGCCGACGAAGACTTTGATGGCGATGGCTTTACCAACGAAGAAGAACTCGATGCCGGCACTGATCCCTTGGATCCCGACAGCCGACCCGATGACAGCGATGGCGACGGCATCCCAGACAGCGTGGAATGCCCGGCCGGTGTGACGCCTTGCCCAGACACCGACGGTGACGGTACGCCCGACTACTTGGATACTGACAGCGACGGCGATGGTCTGCCCGACTTCGTTGAATGCTTCAGTGGTGTTCCTTGTGTAGATAGCGACGGCGATGGCATTCCTGACTATCTGGAACCCAACAACGCCAATACCGATGGTGACAGTCTGCCCAACCATCTGGACGCAGACGACGACGGCGACGGCATTCCCACTGCGGTGGAGTGCCCCAACGGTGTTCCCTGCCCAGATACTGACAATGACGGCACGCCCAACTATCTGGACAGCGACAGCGATGGCGACGGTATTGCTGACAGCGTAGAATGTCCAACCCAGGCATGCCGCGACACCGATGGCGATCGTACACCCGATTACCTGGACTCGGACAGTGATGGTGACGGTATTCAAGACAAATTTGAATGCCCCACCGGTGCTCCCTGCCCAGATACCGATGGTGATGGCACGCCCGACTACCTGGACACGGATTCTGACGGTGATTTCATCCCTGACTTCCTTGAATGTCCGGCGGGCGCACCTTGCCCCGACAGCGATGGTGATGGGATTCCAGACTACCAAGAGTCGAACACAACAGACACCGATGGCGATAATGTACCCAACCATCTGGATGCAGACGATGACGGCGACGGTATTCCGACAAGTGTAGAGTGCCCGGATGGTATCCCCTGCCCGGATACGGATGGTGACGGTACGCCTGACCACCTCGATACCGACAGTGATGGAGACAGCATCCCCGACAGCGTGGAAGCAGGCGACAACCCCACCAATCCGGTGGATACAGATGGCGACGGTACACCTGACTACCTGTCCCCAGATAGTGATGGTGACGGCATTCCTGATGGTGTCGAAGCTGGGAACAATCCTGGTAAGCCCGATGATACAGATGGTGATGGCATTCCTAATTATCTGGACACGGATTCAGACGGTGATGGCATTCCAGACTCTGTTGAGGCCGGCAGCAACCCGGAAAACCCCACAGACACTGACGGCGACGGCATTCCGAACTACCTGGAACCCAATAACGTCGATACCGACGGTGATGGCACACCCAATCACCTGGATGCAGATGATGACGGCGACGGCATCTCGACCGCAGTAGAATGTCCTAATGGTGTAACCTGCCCTGATACGGATCAGGACGGTACGCCCGACTACCTGGATGCCGATGACGATGGAGACGGTACGCCAACGTCTACAGAATGCCCCAACGGCATTCCTTGCCCAGATTCAGATGAAGATGGAACGCCGGACTATCTCGACCCAGACGATGCCGGTGGTGCAGTGGAAGCTTTCATCTACCAACTGCCCATTGTGCTTCGTGAGATTGTGATTGTTGGACCCAACCAGAAAGACTAGGTTGCTCCAGTCGGATGATGCGGGTACGTGGCAGAGGGTGACGGGTTTGATAGACGTGTTGCTCAGATCGAATCACTTCTCCTTTGCCATGTACCCGCAAACTTTGACCTGCCAGGTGACTTACCTGGCAGGTCCATAGTAGGGTTACTGTGGCTAAACATGATGACGCAATATGACGACTTACTCGGATCGCTGCCAGAATGCTTCACCGCGACGACAGCGATCGTGCCTGCTACGCTACTGGCTGTTGGCTGGACAACAGATGAAACCCCTCTGCTCAATGCACTAACCGAACTCACTTTTGCCCTGGATTATGTACCATCAGTGCGAGATACGCTTCGCTCTTTGCGTAGCGGTCTGCATTTTGATGCCATCCTGCTCAATGGTGTATCGCTTGATGCATACACCGCGACTGCGGCCCTTCGGTTTTACTCTGCATTACCCATCGTTTTGCTCTTCACAAGCGCCGACCAAATGAGCCCTACCCGTGCTGTAAATGCCGGTGCAGATGAGTGGTTGCTAACCACTGTCGGTGTGCGCGAACTTGCAGCCCGAGTCAAAGCGCGCATTCGACGCTACAACATCTCACAACGCCAAAGTGCAACTGTTGAGCATTATGGCAATTTGACATTAATCCCACGAACAAATGAACTTTTCTTGGGTGATCGTAGGATTCGCCTGACACCTGCCGAAACCTGTATTTTTCGTTGTCTTGCTGCCTCCTGTGGTCGCCCTATTCTTGCCAACGAACTCGCTGATGAACTTGGTTTCCTGTACGACGAACATGCTGAGCCAAAGTATCTTCTTTCTGTAATTCAGCAATTGCGCACCAAACTTGATGGGACTCATACTAACTTATTGTCTGTTAACGATAATGCCTTCATCTTGGAGCATTAGGCAGTTTTGGTACTTTCAAGATCTTGGCCGACTTTGAGCTTAGGTCGGCAAAACGTCGGCTAACAATACTCAAGCCAATCAAAAAGCCGTCCCGGTTCGCGGGACGGCTTTTTGATTGGCTTTGCTGATGTGTCACTGGAGACTGAACTAGCTTCACTCGCCAGGCGGTAGCAGTACGACATCGATTACATGGATAATGCCGTTGCCCGCCATGATATCGCCACCGATGACCTCTGCGCTTTCGTTGAGCACCAGGTCTTCTCCGAAGAGTGCAAGGCTAATATTGTCGCCAGTGAGCGTAGCAACCTCGCTCATGGTGATCAATTCCGCCGCCGTGTAAGCGCCTGCAAGGACATGATACTGTAGCACATTCGACAGTGCTTCTTCGTCGTTCACCAGGGAGGCTAACACCGCTGCATCAACGTTGAGGAAAGCATCATCGGTGGGCGCGAAGACGGTAAACGGCCCTTCGCCCGAGAGTGCTTCGGTAAGCCCTGTCGCTTCGAGGACAGTCAGCAAGAAGTCGAACTCGCCGGTCGCCTCGGCGGTGTCGATGATATTGGGCAGATCCGAAGCGCCTTCGGCTTCGGGCTCAGGTGTTGGGGTGGCTTCTTCTTCAGCTACCGGAGTAGGTGTCGCCTCGGGCTCTGCCTCTTCTTCGGCCGCAGGCGTGGGCGTTGCCTCTGCTTCACCTGTTTCCTCTGTAGTTCCGCCTGAGACATCTTCCACCGTCAGCGTAAAGCTACCGGCGTCGCTGCCCGAGGCGGAGCTGACTTCGAGTACAAGAATCAGATCTTGTGGAATGGCAAGCTCCTCAAAACCAGCGTCCAGGGTGTCTTGACCTTCAAGATCATCGTTGGCCAGGAGCAGATTGTCTGCCGTGTCGTAGATGCCCAGGCTTGGGTCAACCTCATTGCTGGAGACGTAAAGGTTGATAATCTGCCCTTCGCTGACTTCAAGAATGTAGCGAACCACCACACCGGCTTCGATGCTGCCGTCCACACTTTCGCCCACGGCAATGTCACCGCCATCGATGATCTCTACTGAATTGGCTCCGTCCAGGTAGTCCACCGCAGCGTCGAGCAGCGGATCGCTCTCAGTGAAGAGCGTCTCTTCGGTCACCGGTACCAGGACAGTGGGGGGAACACCCTTGCCTTCGATATGAATGTTGCCTTCGGGATCAAGGGCGCGGCCCACTGTGTAGCGGAAGGTTAGCGGCCCAGGCATGCGCAGATCGTTGACGGAACCGCCCAAGCCACCGGTGGGATAGTGCCCAACAATGGCGGCGCGGTCTTCCAGCGTCATATCGTAAGAGAAGAACTCACAGGCGCTCAGGCAGTTGGGGCCTACGATAACGGCAACCGGGCCGTTGTAGCGCAGTTCTTCGGCAGGCAGATAGAATCGATCTTCCCCGCGCGGATCGATGTAAAATTCCTCACGTTCTTCGTCGTAGAAGGCAGTCTGCCCTAGCACCAGCGGCTCGTTGAAGAAGTAGGCGGCCATCTGATCGGCCAGGAAGCCGCGCCCACCACCATTCTGACGCATGTCGATAATCAGCCCGGGGATGCCGTTCCCGTTCAGATCCTGCATCATCCGCTCCCAAAGTTGGATGGTGAGCAGATCGTTGTCCGAGAAACTGTAGATGCGGGCGTAACCATAGCCTGAATCAAGGAGTTCGTATTCCACGGGCAATTCGAACCCACTCAGTCCACTGTTGAACGACGAGAAACTGAAGCTTTCCGGTTCGGCATAGGCAACGAAGACTTCCGTAACCTCTTCTCCGTCCGCGTCAACAAAGGTGACACTTACCTCTGCGCCAATCGGGAAGCGGGTGACGTAGCGCATCTGCTGCAACCGCTTGAAATGCTCGGTGCTGAACGGCGCCGAAAAGGCGACGGCGTTGCCGATGGCTTCATCAATGACGACATCGTTCACGGCGATGATCTCAGTACCCAGGCCGATGCCGACCTCTTCTGCCGGGCTGCCAAGCGCCACGAAATTTACGATTGTACGGCCATCATCCACTTCGCGGACGGCGATACCGATGCCGCCACTGGCTGCGGCGCGGAAGTCATTGACGTCCACCGGCGCACTGATGTGACCATCGGGGATCGACCAGGCGAAGTCGCGCAGCGCGAGGCGGTAGGCAACGAGGTCATCGTCGGCTTCGGCTTCTTCGAAGCGGGGCATGAATTCCGCGCGTAGTGCTTCCCAGTCGATGCCCTTGTACTCGGTAAAGGCATACTCACGCGACAGGATGTCTACCAGTTCGTTGAAGGCGTCGTCAAAGGCGCGATCCGAGAGATCAACCAGTGCCGCACCATCAGGTTCGATGAGGTCGATCACCGGATAGCGCGAGCGATCAAAGACGAAGGGATCGCTGTCCATGTCCACAATCGTGTAACCGGCCGGCAAGATGACAATGGGATCGTCCTCGGTAAAGAGGAGCCCGTCTTCGCCAAAGCCGCTGGGGAAGCCCTGCTGATCATCCGGCGTGAAGACGACGAACTTGCCGCCGATAATCTCTTTGTCTGTGTCTGGATCCGTGCTGATGCGGGTAGATGCATAGGCCGTCGACCAACCACCGCCGTAGAGATCGCGCTCTTCGAGGAAGGCGTCGCCGAATGTGTTCGTCCAGTACGCGATGGCGTAGACCTGTACACCCTGATCGTCTTCGCCGTCGTTGTCTACATCGCGATAGCTACCCTGGGGTTCCTTGGGCAGCGCCAGCGAGTAAGAAAAGGGCGAGGTGTAGAAATCAGAGGTAATCTGGCCCAAGGTCTGCGAAGATTCAGGCATGAGAAAATACTCATTGCGGTCAATAAAACCGGCCTGGTCTTCGGTAATGACAACCGGCTGGGCAACGCCCAGTGTGAAGAATGGGTTTGTGTAGTCAACAGAGCCGGTAATGGCCACCGGCCCACCTTCGTCGTTGACAATCTCGGCGGGTGGTGGCGTGTCCTGGGCTTGGACGGCCCCAACGCCCACAAACACTGTAAGCCCAAGCAGCATGATCAGAGAAAGTACACGACGGTTATGCCAAATTTTCTTCATCTTCTTCTCCTTTAGGAAGGCAGCACAAGACATATAAGAAGGCAGCACGAATATGAAAAACCTTACTGGCCTATCGTGGAACTGGTAGCAGCTCAGCGAAACGGGTCTATGAGAGTAGAACATGTTGCCGAGCACTGTAATTTCAAGATAAACGCTACGTAAGGCGCTGTCGCTCAAAGTGAATGACATCATCGAGGATTTCGGTGAGCGTCCGCGAGGGCGCCCAACCAATCGCCTCATGAATTTTGTTAATGTCGGGCACACGCCGACGCATGTCTTCGAAGCCTGGTGCATAGGCCTCATTATAGGGAATGTGTTTGAGGGTAGAGGCTGAATCGGCCTGCTCAATCACCTTTTTCGCCAATTGATTGATGGTCACCTCTTGGTTGCTACCAATATTGTAGATCTGACCGCCCGTCAGTTCAGGACGATTCAATAGCGCGAGCAGTGCCTGTACCACGTCCCCGACGTGGCAGAAACAGCGACTCTGTTCGCCGTCGCCGAAGACGGTGATCGCTTCATGACGTAGCGCCTGTTGCACAAAGCGTGGGATCACCATGCCATAGCGCCCTGTTTGGCGAGGACCGACGGTGTTGAAGAAGCGTGTAATGGTGATGGGCAACGAGTACTCGCGGAAGGCCGCCAACCCCAAAAATTCGTCAAGCAGCTTACTGGCGGCATATCCCCAGCGGCTATGGCTTGATGACCCGAGTAGTAGATCGTTTTCTTCTTTGAAGGGGATTTCGGCGCTCTTGCCGTAAACCTCGCTGGTGCTGGCCAACAAGGTGCGGCAACGGTAGCGCCGCGCTGCTGCCAGCACGGCATGGGTACCGATGACGTTGGTTTCAATCGTCTCTGTCGGGCGTTCCACCACCAATTGGACACCAACCGCCGCCGCCAGATGTACAATGGCGTCTGCCTGGCTGGCCAATCGATCCAGCACCAAATCGTTGCTTATCGATTCAATGGCGAAGGAAAAATTGGGGTTGGTGGTAAGGTGTGTAATGTTGCTGAATGATCCGGTGCTCAGATTGTCGAGGACGGCAACACGATCGCCTCGCGCCAACAGCGCTTCGGCCAAATGGCTGCCAATAAATCCTGCTCCGCCGGTGATTAATACCTGCATGGCGTTGTCTTTCATCTTTTTGAAGCGGACTACCCTGGGCATGGGCCGCTTGGCAGTCGCTCTTCTGTTTAGAGAGAAGGCTATTATAGCGCTCTTTAGATGTACAAAAAAGTAGTTCGCACCCTAAAATGGGAGCGAACCGGAAAAGTCAATAGGATTACGTAGATAAATTGTGTTGCAGGATAGTTCGGATATACGTAAAGAGACCGACTGCCACGCCATTGTGACAGTCGGTCTCGTGTTCCATATGAGGAACAAACCTAAATGATAGGTTTAGCGGCGATCTGCTTTTTCGTTAATGCCGGAAGAGAAGAGACCGCCAGTGGCAATTGATGTCAGCTTTTCGTCGGTTCTACCCTCTTCGTCTAACGTTTTCTGTAGCAGGCTGGCGGCGTCGCCATAACCAAGTTCCTTGGCATAGGTACGCACAGAGCCATAGCCGGCGATTTCATAATGTTCCACACGTTGGGCGGCTGCAATGAGGGCGGCATCCTTCACGTGGGGGTTCCCCTGTGCCTGAATCACCTGATCGCCTTCTTTGATCAATCCCTTCATTGCTTCGCATGTTTCACCCTGAGGGGTAACACCCATGTCGGTGAAAATGCGTTCCAGCCGCTGAATCTGGCCTTGTGTCTGTTCTAGATGCATGTTAAACGCATCCCTCAATTCCGTCGACGAAGCTGCATTGGCCATCTTGGGCAATGCTCGCGTAAGCTGGTGTTCGGCGTCGTACAGGTCGCGCAACTGCTCCACATATAGATCTTTCAAATCGTTGAACATCATATGTTTCAACTCCTTTTCGGTTGGTATCTCGGGCAGGCAATATCAACGTTATGTATTCCGTGTCACCTGCGCCCACACTATAACAATTTATATTTGCTGAGGCTATGTGCCGTGTTATAAGTGCCGGTTACATCCTCAGATATATCCTCTTTTCTGGTATACTGGAATGTGAATGGCTCTCAATCCTCAAGAGATCGCAGGTGGAACACCTGCGACAGAAAGTGAGATATGGCGAAATGACAAAAGCGCAGATTGGCCTGATCGGGCTGGCCGTCATGGGGCAGAACCTTGTGCTCAACATGGAGCGCAACGGCTATACTGTCGCCGTCTATAACCGTACCACGTCGAAGATGCAAGAGTTCGTCGCCGAAAATCCAGGCAAGAAGTTGGTGCCTACCGAAACAGTGGAAGAACTGGTTGCCACTCTGGAGCGGCCGCGGCGTGTGATGATCATGGTGAAGGCCGGTGGCGCGGTTGACGCCGTCATCGATGAACTTGTGCCCCTCCTCGAACCCGGTGACATCATCATGGATGGCGGCAACAGCCTCTTCTCCGACACCGAACGCCGCTACAAAGAACTGACGCCCAAAGAGATCGTCTACCTGGGTGTGGGCGTTAGCGGCGGCGAAGAGGGCGCCCTGTGGGGGCCAAGCATCATGCCGGGTGGCCCCAAAGCGGGGTGGGATGCTGTGGCCGACATGCTGCGCGCCATCAGTGCCAAAGCGCCCGAAGACGGTGAACCCTGTGTCACCTACCTGGGCACCGGCGGCGCAGGCCACTACGTGAAGATGGTACACAACGGCATCGAATATGGCGACATGCAGTTGATCGCCGAAGCCTACCACATTTTGCGCGACGTGCTTAGCCTCAGCGCCGCGGAGCTGGCCGAAGTCTTCACCGAATGGAACAAAGGTGAACTGGACAGCTACCTGATTGAGATCACCAGCAAGGTACTCGCTGTGGTTGACGATGAGACCGGCAAGCCGCTGGTCGACGTGATCCTTGACACGGCGGCACAGAAAGGCACCGGCAAGTGGACAAGCCAGAACGCGCTGGACCTGGGCGCGCCCATCCCCACCATCAATAGCGCCGTCACCGCGCGTATCATTTCGTCGCTGAAGGCCGAGCGCGTCGAAGCCTCGAAGTCGCTCCCCGGCCCCGAAGGCGGCGACTATACCGGCGACCGCCAGGAACTGATCGACGCGGTGCGCGATGCGCTCTACGCCAGCAAAATCAGCGCCTACGCACAAGGCATGGCGTTGCTGCGCATGGCAAGCCAGGAGTACGGTTACGAATACAACCTGGGCGAGGTCGCTGCTATCTGGCGCGCCGGCTGCATCATCCGCGCCCGCTTCCTCAACGATATCACCGCCGCCTTCAACCGCAACGCCCATCTGACCAATCTCTTCCTCGACGACGAATTCCGCAAAGCGGTGAGTCAACGGTTGCCGGCATGGCGTAGTGTGCTGCAATTGGCCATCGGCAAGGGGATTCCTGTCGCGGCATTCAGCGCCAGCCTGGCCTACTACGACAGCTACCGCAGCGCTCGCCTGCCTGCCAATCTCACCCAGGCACAACGTGATTACTTCGGCGCCCACACCTATGAACGTGTAGACAAACCGGGCTCTTTTCACTATCCTTGGGAATTCTAATGGCCATTGGCATTTCAATGAAACGACTGAATCGATGGCACTTCGTCTTCGCTGCCATCCTCTTCTGCGGCAGCGCCTGGCTCTGGTGGACTCAGGCGCCTGCCGTGGTGGAAGCCGAAGTGCGTTCACCCCAACCTGCCGTCAATCACCCGGCCCCGGCGTTGACATTGCCAACGCTTGAGGGAACTTCCTATTCGCTTGGAGATGAACTGGGTAAGCCGGTGGTGGTTAACTTCTGGGCTACATGGTGTGCGCCTTGTCGCGCCGAGATGCCCATGCTCCAGTCCACTTGGGAGCGCTACGGCGACGACGTTACCATTATCGGCGTCGATCTCGATGAAGATCCAGCCGTCGTGCAAGCGTTTGTCGACGAGTTAGAACTGACCTTCCCCATTTTGCTCGATGACGGCGGCGTGGTGGCCGAACGTTTCAATGTGAGCGGCTTGCCCACCACCTTTTTCATCGACAGCGATGGTATCATCCGCCAGATCTACCCCGGTCAATTGCACAGTGCCATTCTTGCCGAAGGTATCCTCGATATTTCAAAGTAAGTAATGACATCACTTGAAAAAAAGCGGGCCAGGTCTTCGTAACCTGGCCCGCTTTTCTTTCCAATGGTGCTTACCGTTCCCCAGATTACAATTTCTGCTTCCATTAAGAACCCTGAATATTTTTGAAAGATATGCTTGCTTTTAGGTAATTATTTCTAAATTTGTCGCGTTTATAATGGAACCGAAACAGGCAGCAAAACGCTCATAATGAGAATTGCTGAGGGGGGAAGCAGTACCAACCGGAGACAACCCAGTTCTATTAGGAGGGAAAACCATGGACATACCCATTCGCGCCGAAGTTTGGTGTCACGATGGTGTTGCCGGCCGGTCTACAGGAGTGGTATTCAACGCAGCCAAGCAGGTGACACACCTGCTTGGCCAGGAACGCGGTTGGCAAGGGGCCGAACGGATCGTACCGGTTCGTCACGTCCTCCGCGCTACTGAAGATGTGATTTTCTTGGGGTGTACACGCCTCGAACTCATGGCCTGCGACCCCTTTGAAGAACACGAATTTGTGAGTGTTCCGCTCGAAAATCGTTTGTCGCCAGAAAACTATCGCTCAGTGCTCGATCGTTTTGATGATTGATTCCCTTTGGTTTGAGGCGGAGTCGCTGTAGATTCAGATTCTTGTAGACACAGAGTGGCGGAAACACGGACAGTCTTCGTCCGTGTTTCCGCCACTCTGTGTCTACAAATCTTTTAATCGGCCCGCTTCCGGCCCCATCGTACCCGCCCCTAACAACAGGACCCACACCAGCATCAGATCCGGCAGCGCGTAAGACGCATCGATCAGGCCGTGTGCCAGCGCCGCAGCCACCGCAGCCAGACAGCCAAGCCGCAAGGCCGCCGATTCATCATCCCATATCCCGCGCCAGAGCCGACGAGCGCCACTCAACAGCCAACCACCCGCCAAGACTAGGCCGCCGACCCCCAGCCGTGTCCACCAATCCAGCAGGACATTGTGCGGGTGGTTGAGATCCGGATCCTGCCAGGCTGCGGGCAGAATGTAGCCACTGCGATAAACGTACAAAAAATTGTCTGGCCCGACACCCAGCCAGGGGTGATCGAGCGCCATGCGCAGGCTGCTACGCCACAAATTGAGGCGTAGCCCACCGGTTGTCCCCGCGCTGAAGTCGGCCAACGAGCGGAATCGTTCCGTCCCCAAAAACGGAAGTAGGCCAAACACCATCCCCACCGCCACCGCCGCCAATCCCCACAGTGGACGTATCCCCTCGCCACGCCTTCGCAAGAGATAGAAGCCGCCGATCCCCAAGACGAACAAGGTCGCCGGCAATGCCAGCAGTAGCGCGCCTTTGCTGAACGTCAACAAGAGCGCCGCCAATTGTGGGATCGTCAACAGCCACCACCAAAGCCGAAGTCGCCCGCTCATCCGTGCAAAGAGTGTCAACGCCAGCGCCACCGCTGCTGTTCGCTCCAGGTAGAGCGCCAGGTTGTTGGGGGATCCGTAAAAGGCGCGCACACGGTTCACGCCTTCGGCTTCGATCACCATGCGCCCGGCCGCATACTGCCAGATCCCAACCAGCGCCACCGTTAACCCGCCCAGCAGCCAGAAGAGGAACAAGACGCGCAGCGCGTTCGGCTTTGTTTCCACATGACGTAGTCCGTTTAGTAGCAGGGCAAAAAGTGCTGCCGACAGGAAGATCGTGCGCCATTCGCGCAGCGCCACACTTTCCTGTTGCGACGCCAACGTAGCCACCAGCGCCAAGAGGACAACACCGCCTAGCCACAGCCCTGGTGTGTCGATGCCCCAACGTCTCCTGTCGGGCTGTGCCGACGGTCGCCACAACAACCAGTGGAGCGCCAACAGCGCCAGCCCGCCCCAGATGCCGATTTCCACCAGATTCAGCGCCCGTCCCGGCATAATGGGCAGTGGGTGCAGGTAGAAAGGCAAACCAAAGAGCAGTGCTCCTACCCACAGCAGCGGACGCTGTACCCCGATCAGCGCCAGCAGCGCCAACCCAAGAACGGTGACAATCCACTGATCCAAGGCAATGCCGCAGCCGATAGTCAACAGCGCTGCCCCGGTGCTCCCGAACAAGATGTTTTCGGGTAGCCGCCAAGAGATGCGCGGCAGGAGTTGTCTTGTCGAAGCAGTCGACTGCCTGATCTTAGGCATAAAGGTTGCCATTGCCGTCGCTGTCGCCATTGCTGCGGCCAGGAGCGCCAGCGCCTCGGCAGGCCAACGTGGCGGCGCGGGCGGGGGCAGTGCGTCTACAGCGACGGCGCGCAGGGGAACCTGTCCCCAACTGCGCCACATCTCGATTTCCACGCGGTGTGGTCCTGTGTTCGCTGCCGAGTGGACGAGAAACCAGCGAGACGATGGTCCGTCGATGGTCTGCGCTTCGGGTGCAAGCAGGGGTTTGTAGCCGGCTACTTCCGCGCGCGCGTTGACGTTGTTGTCGATTATAGGTAGGCGGTTGGCCGGGGCGCCATCAACGGTGACGTAGAGATATCCCCAGTAATTGCCCACAGCCAATTGCAACGCCAGTTCCGTCCCTGTGTATTCAAAGGCAACGCGGCCTGAAGGTTCTTGCCACGGGTCGGCGGGTTCGCTGGGGTCGGCGCCGCTACCGTCAACGCGCCAGCCGGGGCTGTACACAAAGACGGGGCTGTCCATGCGCGCGGTGACACCTGAAGTCAGCGAAACAACGGATTCGGTAGTCAGTGAAGGTTGGGGGGGATGGTCTGCGTGGTAAAACCACCAGAGCAGTGCGGCCAATGCTGGCAACACAGAAAGCAGCCATGCAATGCGATATGCAACGTGCGTGGAGAGACGGAAAGAGGTGTTGAGCATGAAGGCCATCGTATCACCGCCGCTGTGGCTTGGCAATTTTGCAGCAAAAGCTCCCCAACTTGACGCGCCCCGGCCTATCAGAGGAATTGACGCTCTGGTCTGCTGTCAGTTATAATTGGCGTCGCGTTTTACACCGGCACTGCGCCCGTGATTGGGTTCAAAGCACTGGAGATCACAATGCCCGAACAACCACACGAGCAGAACAATAACCCCCTGGATGATCTGGCCGACAACCTGAGCAACGGGTACAAAGCCAGGAATGTGGATGTGCACAATGCTTCTGTGGGTGAGGTTCGTGGCGGTCGAATCTCAATGACAAATTCGGCGGCGCGGACGATCCATGCCAATGCCTTGGATGCCGACAACTCTGCCGCCGTCTTTGTACAGGCCGATTCGTTAGAAATGCGTGAATGTGCGGTGGTTGCTGTTGCATGTAACAATGCTAATCTCGAGAAGACGACGGCAACTTTTTTGGTGGCATCAGATGCACAGGTCAACGATGCCACTGTTGGTGTGCTCCTCGCTGCCCGCGTCGAGGGGAACGTCAAAGCTGTACTGACGCCGTTAAGCGCATTGGCAATGGGCGCAGGGATTGGTCTTACATTCACTCTATTACAGCAGATCATCGGTCGTTTGCGCAGATCACAACCATAGGTTTCTGCAAGACACAGCCGAGTTTATCGTAATCTGAAAACAAGTCTAACCGTGACACTAAAGTCGTTGAAGGAGCATGCCAGATGTCAGATTTAAAGTTAAAAGCTCAGCGTCGTGAGATCGTTGGGCGTCAGGTGCGCCAGTTGCGCAATCAGGGGCTTGTCCCCGTCGTTGTTTACGGTAAAAGTCAGGAGCCTGAGAATCTTCAGGTTGAGGCCTTTGCGTTTGATCGTCTACTGGCCACAGGCGGTGGATCGCAGTTGATTCAGGTAGACATTGAAGGTGTTGGCATGCGCAACATTTTGATCCGTTCCGTGCAGCGCGATCCTGTGCGCCACTACCTGATGCATGCAGACTTCTATGCTGTCAACATGACCGAGCAGCAACGGGTTCAGGTGCCGATTGTGCCGGTGGGTAAGGCTGGCAACTTTGGGGCCGAGGCGTTGGTGGTGCAGTCGCTCGACCATGTGGAAATTGAAGCGTTGCCGTCGGACATTCCCGCCCACATTGAGGTGGACATCAGCGTACTGGAATCGGTGGACTCCCCGCCCATCACCGTGGCCGATCTACCTGTGGTTGCCGGTGTTGTCTACATGGCTGCGCCCGAAGAAGCCGTCTTCAGTGTGGTGCAGACACGCGCCGCTGTGGAAGAAGATACAACTGAGGAAGAGAGCACCGAGGCTGAACCTGCACTCATTCGTCGGGGTAAGGAAGACGGAGAAGACGAAGAATAGTCTTCTTTTTGCAAAACAAGAGGCCGCCCAAGTGGGCGGCCTTTTTGTTTTGTCGCTTTTTATCGCTTGAGGGCTTGCTACCCGTCGGACAATGTTTCATCTGGTTGGAAGAGAGGCTCTTCGAGAAACTGCATCGGATCAACTGCGATCCCGTAGATGCGCAATTCCCAGTGTAGGTGCGCGCCTGTGCTCAGCCCAGTGTTGCCTACCAACCCCAGTAAGTCACCTGCGGCCACACGCTGTCCTTCCTCTACAAACATATCGCTTAAGTGCCAATATCCGGTGAAGGTACCTTTCCCGTGATCAATGATCACGGCATTGCCGCGCACCACAAGCGGCCCCGCCCATGAGACAATGCCATCTGCCGGCACCGTCACGGTGACACCGACAGGCGCGCCAAAGTCTTGTCCGGCGTGGTAATTGTCGTAGGGGCCACCATTGTAGCTGCGGCGAATGCCGTAAGGGCTGGTGGTGGGATATTCAGCACTCACCGGGCGCAGAAACGGCGCAAACCACTGTGCCGGTGTGTCTGTAGCGCTCCACGCCTGGGTAACGGTGATCAGTTCCACCGATGTGATCTCAGGCGCCAGCAAAGCACCACGGTCGGGTGGCAGGTTGATCTCCTGGCTCAGGTAACCGCCGTTCACCACGTTGATGGGAAACATGCGGCGCACAGTGACGCCGTTGCGCGCCGTATAAGCAACATCCAGCGGAAATGGGCCAGGACCAAGCAACGCAGGCACAGGGATGTGCGCTGTGTAGCGACTGCTTTCATCGTTGGTTGGGGCGACGCTTAACGCAAGTGGTAGGCCGTTCCAGGTGACGTTAAGCGATACTGGGCGGCTGCTTGTGATTTGTAGGCGGCCCGTCTTGCCCTGCACAATTTGAGCGGGATAACCCATACCCGTCAATGCGCCGAAGCGAAAGGCAGGGTTAGGACGATTGGCCGGCACCGCAATGGGTTGGCCAGGAAAGAGGCGAGTAGATGTATCAAGCCCGTTGAGGACGGCCAGTTGATCTGTGGTGATGCCCGTACGGTCGGCAAGATCGAAGAGCGTTTCGCCTGGCCGGCTGATGATCGTGGGCAGTGTCTGATCTGCGCCGGGGATCAACAGCACCTGGCCGACGCTGATACGATTGATATCGTCAATGGCATTGGCTGCCGCCAGTGCTTCTACGCTGATGCCAAAACGCGTGGCAATTTGCCCGAGCGTGTCGCCGGTTTGCACCGTGTATGTTGGTGCAGATTGAGCGATCACCGGCTGCCCACTCAAAAAAAGCAAACAAATCAGGCAACAGGCCCACAGCCCAAGCAGCGTGACGCCACGCATTCGCTTGTGAGAAGCCGACGAATTCTTATGCACCTTCGATAGGTTCATCACCGCAGCGGGTATAGACATGGGGTTTCAGCACACCAATATAAGGGAGATTTCGGTACTTCTCGTTGTAGTCGAGGCCGTAGCCGATTACAAATTCGTTGGGGATCGAAAAACCTGTCCAATCCACCGGGATTTCCACTTCGCGACGATCCGGCTTGTCTAGCAGGGTGACAATGCGTAGGCTGGCAGGGTTGCGCGCTGCCAGGATCCGGGTGAGGTAGGCAAGGGTATGTCCACTGTCGATAATGTCTTCTACCAGCACCACATGCCGTCCTTCGATGGGCTTGTTCAGATCTTTCAAGATACGCACCACGCCGCTGGTCTGTACTTCGGTGCCGTAGCTGCTGGTTGCCATGAAGTCGATCTCATGGGGGATGGTAATGGCCCGCATCAAGTCGGCCATGAAGACGACACTGCCCTTGAGCACGGCGGTGAGCAGTAGGTCTTGATTGTGGTAATGTTCGTCGATGTAGTGGGCCAGTTCAGCAACACGTTGCTGCAAGGTTTCTGCGTCGATGAGGACGTAGGCGATGTCTTTGTCGAGCACATTGTTTCTCGGCAAAACAGACGATGGCTGTTTAACATCAATGCCGACAACACGATTTTCCGCCATGGGCGCAAGATCCTCTACTTTCTGAGCGTGCTAGGCTGTGGAATTTCACAGGTCTCCTTTGATCGATTTGGCCTTGAGCGACGACACACCAGGAGACCACACTGTAAATCTCACCGAACCTAGTTTGATGTCGCAGACTCTCGCCATTTGTCTAGCAGCACACTGCGCCGAGCATCATCAATCAGATCGGCCTTGTCGCCAAGAAGTAGATCGTAGATCAGAGATGATGACGTTGTCGTGCTTGTATTTGTAACCACCACTGTGGTCGGCGCGATGGAAACAGTCGGTGTCGCCGGTAACGCGACTGAAGGGACCTGGTTAATCGGCCCGGCGGTGCGTACAAAGTCTGCTGATACCCAGCCGATCTGGCCGTTGTATGACACCTGCCACCAATTCGACGCACTTGAATTGGATCCCGTGATCGCCAGTACACTGTTCTGTGGCATGCGCGCTAAAATGGCGTAATCGGTGCCAGGGCCGCTGCGCAGGTTGAGCAACGTCGCGGTAACGTACGCCGTCGGCTTGTCCGGATCGGGCAGGGGTGCCGTTGGTGCAGGCGCAGATACGATAGCCGCTGTCGCAGCTGCCGGGGCTGGAGGGAGCGTGGGCGTCACACCACCACCGGCTTTGAACTGTCCACTCCATTGAGTGGTCAGATTCAGGTAGAGATCGCCGTAGGCCACGCTGGGTTCAATGTAACTGCCTTCGGGCCATTCGTTAAAACTGGTGATCACGATCCAATCGGGTCTGCTGTCCATGGCGGCCTGCCAGGATCGAGCATAGTACGCACCGCCCTCTCGTGAGCGGGCAAAGGCATTGCCGCGCCCAGTACGGGTGTCGTCGTAGCCCGGCATCACCGTGGCTACCCAGTATTTGTAGACGCCGTAAGCCTGTCGTGCTTGATTGACGAGCCGAGCAAATTTCTGATTGGTGGTATTGAGATCGCTGGGTGGGTTCCACGTGTTGCTGTACAAATGATGTCCATCAAAAACTGCCAGATACGCCGTGTCAACACCGTCGGCGATCCAGATGGCGTTGCGTCCTGGATCAACTTGGTTGCGGATGTTGCGCCATGTTTCAACGCCCCATTGCTGCGTACGCCAGAAGAAGATAACCGGTTTGCCATCAACACGAAGATAGGCGGGGTGGTTGGCATGCACATTCAGCGCGTGGCGCAACGCTTCGGTGGCATCACCAACACCGCTGAAGAAGGGCGAATTTGTCTCAAACAGAATGCCAAGTTTGAAGGCTCGGGCATTGGCTTCATCGAGCATGGCTGCCAGGTTCGGCTCCGTCTGGTTCCACTGACCGCCAGGACCATACCACGCCACCATCAGTGCATCGATCCCGGCGCGTTGGGCCTGCTCGATGTGGCGCCCCATGACGCCCCGGTCGCGGCTGACGTAACGCTCCACCGGGAAATCGGGGACTTGGTCTTCGCGCCAGGTGTTTTCGTCGAACCAGGTGTAGTAGAAGGCAAGTACGAGTGGGTTACCACTGCTCTGCTGGCGTGTGGCAGCGTCGGCAGAATATCCCCAATGCAGACTGAGTAGAGCGAGAATGGTGAAAAGAAGAAAGGTTACGATGAGCCGCCATCCCAAGCGCCTAAGGATGAGCCAGCCTGTATGTGCAGATGCGAATACAGCGCGCGCACGAATTCTGAAAGAGAGATTACGATTCATAGCCTGCGATGGTATCATCGGGCCGCTAATTCCTACAAATCAGCGTGCCCCGTAGCCTGTTTATTAGCCGTTGTATGCTGAAGCACCGGTAACGGTTCGCCGGGATAGGGATCAGTGTCGGCAGTGATCAATTATCGTCAACAACTCGCTGAGGATCATGGCGGTTGCACCCCACACAGTCTGCCCCGAGAGGCGGAAGAATGGCACCGTGGCGTGCCGATCGCGTAGTTGCCACTCCTCTTCTGTGCAGTTGCGCGGATCCTGTAGATCCTGTAGCGGTACTTCGAGCAAACTCGCCACTTCGTGTGGATCGGTACGAAAATCGGGGCGGTAGGGAATCCAGCCGACGGTAGGGGTCACCTCGTAGTTGCTGGGGACGATATAGAGCTTGGTAAGCTGCCCTAAGACCTGTACATCTTGTGGAGCGACGCCGATCTCTTCGTACGATTCGCGCAGCGCCGTGGCGGTGATGTCGTGATCTGCTGCTTCACGACCGCCGCCGGGGAAGCCGACCTGCCCACTGTGAACGCCGTTATAGGTCGGGCGTAAAATGAGGGGCAGGTAGAGTTGATTGTGGTGTGGGTAAAACAGCACCAAGACACCACCTTGTCGCGGCGGCTTGGGCGGGGTGAAATCGGCCTCCCAACCAGGACGGGGGCGTGGCGCCATCCGTCCTTGGGCGGCGCGGCCTGGCAGCGGCTTTGTGAGTTCGTTGCAGAATGATCGCAACAGCGTGGCGCCGGCCAGCTCCTCGGGGATGAGGAGATCGGCAACGTTATCCTCTTGGTAATTCATCGTGACAAAATTCATAGGCTTTTCTGTTGACAGGTCGAACATTGACCTCAAGCGACCCATTCTTCTTCGAAGGGTGCATGTCGAATCCGAACATCTAATTTGCCCAGCCGAAGCCCCATGTCCTGCTCAATAATGTCGCGGGCAACCTCTACCACTTCGTCTGTCTTCATGGGCACATCAACATCTGGCGCCGTTTCAATTTCGAGGCGTACATCCACGGAGCTGCCACGTGCTTTCACATCAGGCAACACGGTGATCACCTCGGCCAGTTGATCAAGATGCCAGGCGAGGCGGCGGGCAACGCTGCTCGTGTCTAGCTCTGCCGATCCCCCTTCGCGGGTATGAATGCGCACACCCCGCTGCCGTCGCGGCCATAGTTCCAACAGGATCAGCGTACCGAAAAGCAACACCGAACTCACCGCAACGGCAATCTGCCCGATGATGAAGTTGGTATTACTGGCGCTTCGCCACAGAGATAGCTGTCCTTCGATCTCTGTGAGCGCAGCTTGCACCGAATCGAGTGCCTGCAAAGGCATCAGGGCAATGATACAGAAGACTGCTAGTAGGGCAATCCACACCAGGCTGGCTATCAGCCGGTTAAAAAGATCGAGCACGCTTGTCTCCTGAATCTTCTCGCAAGGCTGCGGTGGGTACTCGCCATGATTATACATCACGGCAGCGATCTCGCAGAAAGAAGCAGTGCGACAGGGGCGTAATTCAAGTTTTGGGGGCGCGCCACAGTGCCAGGCACAGGCCACTACACCGCTCGGCAGAGCATGTGCGATTGGCCTGCGCGAGGCACTGTTCGCCACAAAGTTGAATTACGCCCGCGCGACAAGACGTCTAATCGCGGCTGGTCCACGGTAGGTAGATCGAGTGGATCATCGTAGACCCCTCGGCTGTTGCCGGTGTTGCGTCGGCTACCCACCGGCTTGGCAGGATGATTTTCTCCACACTGGGCAAAAAGATCATAGTAGGGAAGTAGGGATATTCGATCTCACGCGGTGGTAGCGTGGACGAAAGCCGATACTCCACGGCAGGCATGTCGAAGACGGGAATAAACGGCTCTGTACGCAGTGTCTTATTCGGATCAATGTTGTTTTTAACATTTTCGGCGGATCGATAGTGCTGTGGGCGTAGTTCGACGGCTGTGCGATAGGACGCACCTGTGTGCCCCAAAATTTCGAGCTGATAAGGGCCGTCCTTGGGTGCCACAAAGCCTACTTCGTCTACACCTTTGCTGAGATTGGTGATCCAGGGTGAGCGCAGTTCGTAGTCGGGCGGCCAGACGTAGAGATCGGGATCTCCTTCGGTGGGGAAGAGGAAGGCCGACAGCCGATCCCCTTTCTCCATCGTGTAGCGATAGAGACGTACTTCCCCGCTATCCACCCAATCTTCTGTCACAGGGACATAATTCACCGCGGCCAATGCCGGTTGGCTCATGGCGTTGCCTCGCTCGTCGGCAGCCCATGCCTGAATGTACTTAATCCCAGGCGACGGCAACAGATGCCAACTGTAGGTTTCCGGCGACTTGGTGTAGGTGAGCCAGTCGGACCATTGCACGGGCACCCATTGATCTGCGCCGCGGATGTATTCGTATTCCACCAAGTAGATGGCGCGTATGGTGGTGGATGAGTCGGCCGCATCAACGGTGACGGAGATGGCGGTGGATTGGGTGGTGGCTGTGTCATCGTTGATGACGAGGCGTCTGATGGTCGGCGCTGCCATGTCCACTTTGGTCGGCAAGACGGTCACCGTGCGCCGAATCATATTGTTGGTTTCGTCGACTTCAGGCACGAGGTTCCGCGGATCAAGGACGGCAAAGATCGTATAGCTACCCGCGGCCGGCGGCGTCCAGATCACGTCGCTGCTGTTGTTGTCGTCGGAGGGGAGTAAGAGCGGCACCATTGCCCGCCCGATGTAGGCGTCTTCGTTGTACGGTGTGTTGATGTAGAAATCCACCTCTACATCTACCAGCACCGTCGTCCCCACCTGTCGGCGTACGTGTAAACCGAGCTGCACCGATTGCCCTGTGTGTAGGGTTGCCGGTTGGCTCCACATTTCGTAATCGTAGGCAAAGAGATCGTCGCTATTGAAGGTGTAGGCCGTGTATGCCTCTGCCACGGTGAATTTTTGACCATCTTGGTTGATCACCGTGAGCGCATGTCGCCCAGCCGCCAGGGTATCGGGCGGGACAATGGCCTGGAGATGTTTGTTGTTGATAAAACTTGTCTGCAGGCGCATGTCGTTGATGTAGGCGGTGGCTGTGGTATCAAAATTGAGGCCATAGACATTGATCTGTACGGGCAGATCAATCTGTCCGCGGTTGGGGCGTACTGAGATCAGCGCGATCTTGTCGGTTTCCACTGTGAACGCGCTGGTGCGCACCGCCGTGCGACCATCGGGGTTGATCACGATGACGTCGTAGCGTCCTGGCGGCAGGAAGGCGGGCACCGAGGCCGTCACCTTGGTGTTGAGGAGGTTTCCGCGTACATTTGAGAGTGGATATGGGCCCAGTTGCACCACAGCGCCGGGCTCCAGGTTGACGCCGCTGATCGTAATGTCCATGGAACGGTCGTTGAGACCTGTGGGCGGATCAACTTCGTAAATTTCGGGCGTGTTGGGGCCTGGCGGCTCCACAACGTTCACAGTGACAACTGCTGTATCCTTCAAACCGAAGGGATCGCTGATGGTATAGGTGAAGACATCTTGCCCAACGAATTCAGGCGGCATTTTAAAGAGAATCGTATTGTCGCGGTTGATGCTCACCTCGCCGAAGCGCGCTTCGGAGACGGCAATCACCTTAATCGGATCGCGATCGACGTCGAAATCGTTGGCGAGGACCCCGAAGCTGGCTTCGGGCATGGTGATGATGGTGTAGACGTCGTCCACTGCAGTTGGCGGGTCGTTGACCGGGAAGACGGTGAGCAAGAATGATTTGGCGTCGCTCAATTCCCCGTCGTCTAGTGTGAGGTCAATGCGGGTAACGCCACTGCGATTGCGAGTTGGTGTAATGACAAGCGTCCGTTCCAGCCCTTTTCCGATTACCTGGATCAACGATGTCGGCACCATCCGCCCATCCGACGATGTAACTTTCAGCGTGAGCAGATCGGGCGGGGTGTCGATGTCATGTAGACGCAGCGGCAATACCAGTGTGGTGTCTTCATCGATACTCTGATCTTCGATTGGCTCGATGATCGGCGCATCGTTGACATTGATGACGGTTAGCGTAAAGGTTGTGCCAGCCGTTAGGCTGCCATCGCTGACCAGCACCGACAGCGAGACGGCGCCGGCCTGATCCGCTTCTGGGGTAATGACAAGTGTACGCGTTTTGCCGGTGCCGCTAAAGATCATGGCGTGATCGGCCACCAATCCAGGGTTGGCGGAGCGGCCGGAAAGGGTTAGTTCATCGATGGGGGAATCGATGTCGTCGATTCTCAAGGTTAGTGTAATCGTCTGATCTTCAAGGATCTCTTGCGGCCCAATCGCCTCAATCGTCGGTGGATCGTTGACTGGGCGCACCGTCAACGAGAAGACGGATGTGGCAAGAAGGTTGCCGTCGCTCACGGTGATGCTGATGGCGACCTGCCCACTCAAATTGGGCAACGGCCTCACTCTGACGCTACGTGTGTTGCCGCTGCCATCGAAAACAATGTTGGTGTGAGGCACCAGCTTTGTGTCTGACGAACTGCCGTAGACCGTCAGCGACTCCACCGGGTTGTCCACATCGTCGATGGTAAATGGGATTGGCCCGGCGATGGTGTCTTCATCGATGATCTGATCGCCGATGGTGCTGATCACCGGCGCGTCATTCACCGGCAGAATGGTGACGCGTACCCCACGATCGACGGATATGCGTCCATCGGTCAAGGTGAGGGTAATCACCGTGGTGCCTACCGAATCTTGCCCTGGTGTAATGGTAAGGACGCGCGTTGCGCCCAGATCCTGAATTTGGACGCCATTGCTGGGGATCAAGATTGTGTCTGACACGGTGGCGCTTACAAGCAAGTCGGCGGCGGGGTTGTCTGGATCGCTGACGGTGATGTTGACGACCTTGACCGTATCTTCCACCATGGTAATGTCGCCAATCGCACCAAAGACCGGCGCCCCATTGACTTTGAGTTCGAAGCTGTACTCGCTGCGATTTGTGCCATCGCTGGCACTCAAAATAATCCGTGTGACGCCGGAACGCCCGGCTACCGGCCGAACGGTTAAGGTACGGTCGGTACTGCTGCCCGAAATCTGAATATTGCCCACGGGCACGAGCGTGCGATTGCTTGAATCGGGTGTCACCGTAATGCTACTTTGAGGAGAGTCGATGTCGAAAATCTTGAAAACAAGTACAAGCTGACCATTTTGATCGATGATCTGATCGCTCAGTCCCTCGATCGTGGGGCCATCATCCACTGGGGTCACCACAAGTTGAAAAGCGGTTGTGGATTTGTATGTACCATCGTTTATGGTGATGGTAATGATGCCTGTGCCGAACATATCTGGCGCAGGGGTGATACGCAAGGTTCGATCGTTGCCTGTCCCCTGGAAGATCAGATTGCTGCGTGGCACAAGCGCTGTGTCTGAACTATCGGCGCTTAGTTGTAACCGATCCAATGGGGTGTCTCGGTCGTCAATGGTAAAGGGAACCGTGATGGATTCGTCCTCGGCGACGGTCTGTTGGGCAATGGGCGAAATCGTGGGCAGTGCATGCACAGTGAGGACAAAGCTATCTATCGTATTCTCAGAGCCGTCACTCACCGTCATGGTAATTGTGGCTGTGCCGAAGAGATTGGGGCCGGGGGTCAACACGAGTTGGCGCGTGCTTTCCGTCCCATTCATCTTGATATTGGCCACAGGCATGAGCAGGGTATTAGACGAGGCAAAGTTAACGCTTAGGTCACTAAGGTCGTTGTCTGGATCGGCCATGTTAAAGGTGAGCGTGGCCGTCATGTTTTCGGCGGTGCTCACATCGGGCAGTTGCGAAAGAATCGGTGCATCGTTCACCGGGGTCACTGTGAACAAAAAAGAAGTCGCGGCTTGCATCTTCCCATCGCTGACAGTGACGGTGATGGTCGACGTGCCGAACATATTGGCCGTCGGTTGCAGGTTGAGCCGTTGACCACTGATGGTGTTGCTAACCTGCGCATTGCTGGGCGCTAGCAGCGCCGGGTTCGATGACGAGATCTGATAGAGTAGTTGCACGGCGGAGGTCTCAACGTCGCTGGCAACAAAGTCCACCGCGATCGGTGTGTCCTCGGGCGTGGTAACGTCGGGGATGTCGGAAATCACAGGCCGGTCGTTCACTGGTTCTACGGTGAGCCTGAACTGGAATGTGCCCACACCGCCGTGTTCGTCTTCGACGCGTAAGGTGATATTGGTGTTGCCGAAGGCGTTGGGCAACGGCACCGCAGTGATAATCCACTGTGCGGCCACAGATTCACTGCGAGTGAGTATAATGCTCGCGTTGGGCACAATGTTTTGGTCGGATGAAGAGGCGGTAACTACAAGTGTCTCGATAGGCGAGTCTACGTCTTGCACCACAAAGCTATAGGGACCAAAGGTTTTGTCTTCGAGCGTACTTTGTGCGCCAAACGAGACGACGCTGGGTAAGTCGTTGGTTGCTCGAACTTCGACAATAAAGGTGTCGATGGCCTGTAATGTGCCATCGCTAACGGTTACCAGTAGCACCATCGATCCAGATTGGTTGGCTTCTGGTGTAATCGTGATTGTACCGTTACCGCCCGTGCGTTTAAGCTTCACTTCTGCTTCCACTGTCGAGTTGATCACAGAGACACCTACAGACAATTGATCATTGCTGTTGTCAACATCGCCGAAAGTGAAAGGCACTTCGAGCACGGTATCTTCATTCATCGACTGGCTGGGAATATCGGAGATCGTCGGCGGATCATTGACGGAAAGCACGGTGAGCCGGAACGTACTGGTGACGACATATTCGCCATCGTTGATCGAAATACTGATGTCCGTCTGCCCTATACGATCTGTTTTCGGTGTGATCTGCAAGGTGCGGTTGGCGCCGCTGCCACCAAGCACCATGTTGGCATTGGGCAACAGTGTCTGATTGCTTGAAAGGGCCAATGGGCTCAAATTCTCTGGGGTTTCTTGATCGGAGACTGTGAAGTCAACCGTTATTGTTTCGTCTTCGAAAATTTCTTTGTTTGTAATCGCCGAGATGAAAGGCGGCTGATTGGGCGGGACAACGGTAACGTTAAATGAAACAGAGACCGAGCTTGACGCATCGCTCACCGTCAGTGTAACCACGGTTGTCCCCTGTACGTCAGCCGGCGGCCGAATGTCGAGTGTGCGCGAGCCAGCGCTGCCACCCAAGACAAGACCCGAAGGCGGCAATAGATCGGAATCGCCTGACACAACGGTCAAGGATAGTTGAGACAACGCAGTATCCACATCATTCAGTGTCATCAAGATCGGCCCAGACGACTTCCCGGCCTGTACCTCCTGGTTGGCGACTGATGTGATGGTAGGTGGATCGTCGACATTGGTAACCGTCAACATGAAAGACGTCTGCCCGATTTCACGTCCATCAGTCACCATGACAATGATCATGGCTGTGCCTGAGCGTTCGGGGGCAGGCAAAATTCGGATGGTACGGCTGCTGCCATCGCCGATTGATTCTACAAAAATCCGATCCAACGGCACCAGGAGCAGATTGGTCGACGTGTAGGTGACAGACAACTCAGACAACGGCGTGTTGCTGTCTGAAATCGTGAACTCGATGGGCCCCATGACGCCGTCTTCTTCAATCGTCTGATTCGGGATGCTTGTGATTTGCGGCGCCGTGCTTGAAGCCAGCGCCCCACCGTTGATCAGAACTAGAAAAGCGAACGCGAGTGTAGTGGCGAAAAGTATCGCCATTGCGCCGGCCCGCTGTTGTCGAGACAGCACTTTGCCGATTGAAGTGGATGTTAGTGGAATGTGCATAGTCGATTCCTATGTCTTACTCGGCAATGGCATTGCTCTCTACCAGATTGAGTATGTACCGGTAAGTGCCGCCTGTGTCGGTTTGATTTTGGTAGATGCGCCGTACTACATCCTGACGGAGTAGTAGACGAGAGACGCCGCTGTCGTACCAGAGTTCAACATCGCCGGCGTTGACGTACTGTTGCTCCCCTGTACCATCATTCCAGAAGAGGAAGCGATCACGGTTAACCATGCGCCAGTAGTTCACCGAAGCCCCGAAAGCAGTGGTTCCGGCGAATGGGCCTGTCACCAAAAACGCCTGTTCATCGATTTTGACGGCGCTGTTGTGGGCAAGCTGTAAGGCGTAGGGCAACATCCACGGGTGACCCCACTGTAGATCGCTGTTCACGGGCAAGGTTGAGGAGATAAACGAACCGGCGGTTGCATCGTAGGTGGAGATCCAGTTTTCGTCTGTCCACTGTAGAGGGTTTGGGTTATAGTGCTGTCCACCGTTACTGCGCACGGCATTGCCGTTGGCGGAAACGAAGTTTTCTTCCCACACAAAGCCCACTTCATGTCGCTCGTTGCTGTCGATCGTACCTGTGCCTCGCCAGCGCAGATTCAGGCCCACAAAGAGCGGGTAGACGGTGACGTCTCTGATCTCACTCCAACCTGTTTCTTCGTCGCTGTCCACGGTCTTGACGCGGTAAAAGTATTTGCCGATAAGTTTGTGACGTGCCTGCCAGAACGGCAACGAACCAGTGTAGACCGTGACCGCATCGCTGAAGTCGGCGCGGGTTGCCTCTTGCAGTACAAAATGTGCATCTTTCCCCAACGGGTTTGATTCCCACTGGACGGCATACTGATTGGCATGTTGACTCTCTATAACAGCCAGCCTCGGCTGTACCAACGGGCGGTCGCACAGAATCAGTGGCAACGCCAGCCAGTGCCCGCCAAAAGGCGCCTCGCCCGTGGGGGTTGGCGTGGCGGTGGGTGTCGGCGTTGGCCCTGGCGTTGTCGTCGCCGTAGACGTGGGGGTCTGCGTCGGGGTGGCAGTGGCTGTGGCCGTGGGCGTCGCTGTGGTGGTTGGGGTTGGGGTGGGTGTGGGCGGCAGATCTTCTTGATCTTTGAAGTAGACCGATGCGTAGCCGTTCGTGGTAGATTGTGTCAATGGCGCGGCGCTGACAAAGGCGGTGTAGCGACCGTCGCTCGACATGGCCGGGCGATGGGCATGGTGCGTGGCCTGTGCGCCGCTGTCTGCCACCGAGACACGCACGGTGGTGCGTGAGGTACGATCACGCATGAAGACGTCCATCCGGCCATTGGTGTCATTTTCAACAAGGTTTGTGGCATCCGACTGAAAGAGGACATACTTTCCATCGCTTGAGACCGATGCACGTGCCGGCTCTACTTCGGGGTTGGAAAAGCGCGCATTGCCCTGCGTGCCGTCCGACGACACAGAAATCATCTCTAGCACATGGGTGGCCGTGACATAGAGAAAGAGATCCCAACTCTGGTTGCGGTCGTTGTCTACCAGATTGTTGGCGAACGAACGAAAGACCACAAAGTCGCCTGTGGCCGAAATCCCCGCGAGTGTGGAAGGTCCGTTGGCCTCGCCGCCGAAACCCACTGAAATGCGCTGGGTAACATTGGTGGCCAGGTGATGCAGAAAGATATCGGTGACGTTGTTGGTATCTTGTACGACGAGGTTGGTGGCAAGCGATTCGAAGACAACCCAGCGGCCGTCGGCGCTAATCATGGGCAGATACGAATCGCGGTTGGCCGGGCCGCCGACACTCGTTTTCGAGATCAGGCGTGTCTCCTTGTTGCGGCGATCATAAAGAAATACATCGCGACTGCTGTTGTTGTCGCCTGCAACCAGATTGGTGGCATCTGATTCGAAGACCACCCAGCGGCCGTCGCCCGAAATCGACGGCGCAAAAGAATCGCCGTTTGCCTGTGCCTGTGCCGTACTGACCGAGACGCGTTCTGTACGACCGGAGACAAGATCGCGAACGAAGATATCGCGGCGGTTGTTGGTGTCCCCCAGAACCAGGTTCGTGGCGTCGGATTCGAAGGCCACGAAGCGGCCGTCTTCCGACAAACTGGGCTTGTACGATGGCCCGTTGCCTTCGTCTCCCTGGCCTTCTTCGGGCAGTGAGCCGCGGTTGATCTGCTTGAGGGTGCGGTTGTAGATGAAAATATCGGTGGCGTTGTTGGTATCTTCGGGCAGCAGATCGCTTGCCTCTGAAGCAAAAGCGATGAACTGGCCGTCCCCCGAAAGCGACAGCGCCAGGGTATTTCCATTGCCGCTACCAATGTTGATCAACGGGCGGATTTCTTCTGCCTTCACCGCCGCCCATACGTTGTTGGCCCATAAATTGTTGTGGGCAACGATCCAACCGCCGATACCCAACAAAAACAACAGGACGGCGATGCCGCCGCGCCGATGTTGTCTCGATTTATTTGCTGTCTTGTCCATCCACCACATGCGACACTCCACGAGTGTGTTCAGAATTCGTTCGGTTACTCGCAGCTTGTCAAAGACTGGCCGCCGATATTGATTTCGACGTCGTCGAAATAGATGTTGGAGTTGAGCGCAGCCGGGCTTTCGGCTTGCAATAGAATCAGCACTTCGCCGCTTGGACCGGCCACCACGCTGTTTACCAACTCACCCCACTGGCCGCGTACATAACCGTTGACGTAGGTTGCTTCGGTGCCGTGGGCGTCTGCTTTTAACCCCATTGATACCCAATCGTTGATAACCTGACTGCCGACACGAATGCCATCATGGTTGAAAATGAGATACTTCGCCCACACCGTCACCACAGAACCCGGCGGTGCCGCAATAACAGGGCTGACCAAGCCGGCGGCGTACGGCTGATGCCCGGCGATCTTAAACGAAAACTCTGATCCGGCGCGATCCCCAGGCCCGGTGGCTCGTTCCATATCAAAGCGGACATTTTCAGCTTTGTAGAAACCGCCGTCGTTTACCGAGAAGGTGCCCCAATTCCCATAGGCGGCGTGTGAGATCCGGCCGTTCCACTTCTCCCTGTCGTCGAAGGTGAGGCAGGCCGTTGGGGATCGGAAGAGCGTCGCCCCGCTAGAACGAGCATCTGCGTGTGTCAACACACCCGGCCCGTCCACTGCTCGGTTCGCCGCCGAACTGCCACCCAGCATGCGCCCCTGTGGCAGTTGCTGTTGTTCCGACACCAGTTTGTTGTAGAGTGTGGTGTCCGGCACCAATGCCAATACCGGCGCCGGTGCCGGATCATTGGGCAACGGCACAATCGCATAGCCGCCCGACGGTGGCAGTGGACGGCTACTGGCAGCCAATGCCAGCGCCGCCTGGCCCAAAATGCCAACAATCAGCAAGATTTTGGTCACGCGGACAACATTGCGTATGCGTTTGGTTGTCATCCATTCCAGAATCTGCATGTACCCTCTATTCCTCCACATAGCTCAACTGCGCATTGGTGCTTTCGAGCAGTTGTTGATAGGTTTCTGAATCCCCGAAAAAGGCCCGTTCGTACGACTTGCCCTCGTAGACGCCGGTAAAGACCCAACGCTTGATGTAGGACATGAAGACCAACATGCCGGTGCGTACGTCGTAGCAGACTTCGCCGTCATAGAGGCTGATCCAGCCGTCGGCGCCGGCGACTTCTGCCTGTGTAGGGCCGGTACACCAGACGTAGACCTTGCGTTCGTTGGGCAGTGTGATCTCTTGCTCCGCTGTGCGGATCTTAGCGCCGGCCCAGAACTGGAAGAGCACGTCCTCGGTGGGGTAGCGTTCCTGACCGGTGTAGCGATCCACCTGGGTGAGCCAACTTATCGGCTTGCCACAGCCCTCATTCCAGTCGACACGCCGATCAATTTCCAGCCAGCGATTGTCGAGCGTAGACCGTACATGGCTGGTTGCCGTGCCGTAACAGGAATCAAACTGGCAGTGTTCCGACATGCAATCCCAGTTGATCGAGTATGTGGCCTCTAAACTGGGTGAAAGTAATGTGTCGTCGGCTACGCTGACATTGATGTCCTCAGGCGAGATGGCCGTGGGCATAGGCAGTGGGAGGGCGTTGTTTACCGACACCAATTCCACTTCGTAAAAAATGTTGCGACTGGGTGGAGAGGGCTCCTCATTGCGGCAGGCTACCGGCAACAACAAAAAGATCACCACGGCGAACTTGGCAAGCAGCGTCCATTTTGGTAGCATTACTGATTTTTTCGATCGTTCAAGGTGCATAAAAGTGACCAGTTGGCTGCAATTTCAGTTAAAGATCGATAGGACGTCTTATTTCTTCATCGACACTTTTGGCAGGAACCTTCAGCAACGGAAATACGCTCTTTCGTTGATCAGTTGCGCTGTATCGTCTCGCTGCATATGTCGATTCAACAAACAGCAGAATGTTTCAGGCCGATCAGAAACACAGTTTCAGGTTAAATCGATCCCCGAACGCGCGCCACTGGGTGAGTGTATGTCTTGCATAACCGAACCGTAACAGGGAAATGGTATCAGTGATGAGTGATGAGTGATGAGTGATGAGTGATGAGTGATGAGTAGGTCAACCCTGTTGATGCACAACTTGAACACGATCCGGTCAAGTTGTGCGAAAACAAAGTAAACCGACTTATTACTCTTTACTCGTTTTCGTATTTTGGTAGATCATTCCGCTCTGAAGTACCATCGAGCGTGGCTTTGACGTGTTTTTGAGATTCAGCACTTCACGATTCTCTGCGAAATTGCGGAGAGAGCACCCTCAGATGCGGCTTGTTCAGGTCTACCCGGCATCTGAGGATGCCTACTCCGCGTCAAAATTGTGAATGACTGAGATTGAGGAAGCAGATGAATGACTTGCAACGTGGAGAGGACGCCCCAAATGGCGTCTATACAGCGAAACCCCAGCACTTAATGCTGGGGGCGGGTATCGTCGGCGGTTTGGGCGCCGGCTTGGGGATGGCGTTGGCCGGCTACGCCTTTTACCTGGAGCCGTTTAATATTGATCTCGATCACCTGGTGGTACGTGTCCCCCACGCACAGGGACGGTTACCCGTCGGTGGATTGAAGATCTTGCATCTCTCGGATTTCCACTTTCAGGGCAAAGACGAGCGCGAACGCGACAAAATTGACCGTATCCGCCACATCACCGCGGGGCTCGAATACGATCTGCTCATCAACACCGGCGATTTTCTGCAATACGACAACGGGCTGGCGAACGTCCTCGCTCTCTATGACGCCCTGCCGCGGCCGCGCATCGGCTCTTTTGCCGTGATGGGCAACCACGACTATGCCACCTACAACATGCGCAAAGCCATCCCCTACACCTGGCGCAACTTCCTGGCGCGCGAATCTCGCTACCGCAAGGCCCGGCCCATGTCCATGGACATGACCCGCCGCGAGCGGGTGGAACGCTATCTGCGTTTTGCCCTCTATCTCTTCTTCCGCCGCGTCGAAGGCGAACGCACCGGCCGCAACGACGTAGCGCGCCTGCACTACGAACTGGAGCGCATGGGCACCCAATGGCTGCACAATCGCGCCATCCACCTCAATGGCAACAGCGGCGTCAGCGGCGTCGATCTCTACATCGCCGGCATCGACGACCTCAACGAAGGACGGCCCAACCTTGCGACTGCGCTGCGCCCCGTCCCCGAAGACGCGCCGCTGATCCTGGTGTCGCACAACCCCGACATTCTGGAATCGCCCGCCGCCCTGCGCGCGGATCTGCTGCTGGCCGGCCATACCCACGGCGGGCAGATTGTGCTGCCGGGGTTCGGCCCTGCCCACACCCAATCAGATCACCTGTCGCGGCGTGAGGCCGCCGGCTACTTCCGCCGCGGCAAGACACACATCTACATCAACCGCGGCCTGGGCGAAGGCATTCCCCTGCGCTTCGGCGCGCCGCCACACGTCACGCTCATCGAGATGCGAGGCGGATGATAGATATGAATGAAGAATAATGACTGTGTAGCGGATCTGCCGCCAATAATGCGACCGACTTTGTCCACCCATTCTTCATTCATCTTTTCCCTTGGAGGTGCTTTGCCGAACTTCTTTTCTTCCTGGCGAGGACGGTTGGTTGAAAACCTTACCGGCACGGTGCTGGAGATTGGCGTAGGCGGCGGCGAGAACCTGCGCTACTATCGCCGCGCACAGGTGATCCATGCCATCGAGCCACATGCGGAGCGGGCGCGGGAAGCTGAATCGGTCGCTGCTGCCGTGGATCATGGCATCCCTGTCTACGTGCGGGTGGCACCCGCCGAGGAACTGCCCTACGCCGACGCCATGTTTGATGTGGTGGTCAGTTCGTTGGTCTTCTGTTCGGTGACGGACCAGGATCGGGCGCTGGCAGAGATCGAGCGAGTGCTGCGCCCTCAAGGCGTGCTGTGGATGGTGGAACACGTGCGGCCCAAGACGCCGATCCTGGCCCAATTGGCCACCGCGGTGACACCCCACTGGCGCAAGATCGCCCACAATTGCCATCTCGATCGCCCCACTTTATCCGTCCTGACGCAACGGGGCTGGCGCGTGGACGTGTTGCGCCGCCGTGGCGTCTTCGTCAAACTGCGAGCCACCCGATGAAAACCATTGCCTACTTTGTGACCCCACACGGCTTCGGCCATTCGACTCGCGCCGCCGCCGTCATGGCAGCGCTGCAACGGCAACAGCCCGATCTGCACTGTCACATCTTTACCCGTGCGCCGCGCTGGCTCTTTGCCGAATCGTTGAACGGCCCCTTCACCTACCACGAGTTGAACACCGACGTCGGCCTCGCCCAACTCGACGCCCTGAACGTGGACGTCCCTGCTACGGTGGATCGGCTGGCCGCGATCCTGCCCTTTGCGGCGGGCCTCATCGATGGCCTGGCGCGCACTGTAGCCGATGCCGGCTGCAAGCGGATTTTCTGCGACATTGCGCCCATGGGCGTGGCGGTGGCCAAGGCGGCGGGGATACCCGCGGTGATGGTAGAGAATTTCACCTGGGATTGGATCTACCAGGGCTATGTCGATCTAGATCCCCGGCTGCAACCCTACAGCGACCTGATGGCCGCCTACCTGGACGAAGCCGACGTCTATATCCAGACTGCGCCCGTCTGCCTGCCACGCGCTTCGGCGAAACAAGTTGCGCCGGTGGCGCGCGCCCCGCGCACAACGCCAAACGAGATCCGCGCCCAGATCAACGTCCCCGCGGACGCAAACCTGGTGTTGGTGACCATGGGCGGCATGGATTGGCGACACAATGGGCTGGACGCGTTGGGCCACCTGGCCCCGGTGCACTTTGTCTTCACCGGCGGCGAAGTAGACGGCGCGCTGCCTGCAAACGTCCACTTTTTGCCGCAGCGATCGGGGATCTTTCACCCCGATCTGGTGATGGCCAGCGACGCCGTGGTGGGCAAGCTCGGTTACAGCACACTGGCCGAAGTCTACTATGCGGGCATCCCGTTCGGCTACATCCCACGCCAGCGCTTTCGCGAATCGCAGGTGCTGGCCGACTTTGTCCACGCGCAGATGAGTGGTCTGCCCATCGCCGAAGAAAGTTTCACCAATGGCGAGTGGACAAAGTACATTCCAGACTTGTTGGCACAGCCGAGGTTTGAGCGACGCGGGCGGAACGGGGCGGATGAGATTGCGGAAATGATGACTGAAGAACAAAGAAACACGGATCCACGAAGTTAAATGAAGCCAGAAGATAAAAACGAGAGAGAAGGGACACGGATTGCACGGATTTGCAGGATTTCAGAGGAAAGAAGAAGGTGATTTCCCCTCTTCTAAAACAATCCTGCAAATCCGTGCAATCCGTGTCCCTCTCTCCTTCCCTTTTTCTTCGTGTAGCTTCGTGGATCAATAAAATTCTGAAATCGCTGTCTGAGATCTCAGCAATTAAGTCAATTTCCTCTTTTTCGGCGTGAGATGAGCCAGAGCACCAACCCGATCAATGTCCCCACAGCCAGGATACGGCCCAGTGGGGACTTTTTTTGTGGCTCTGGGATCTGTGGCTGCTCGCCTGTCGCCACTTCGTCGAGCAGGGTGACGGTGCCGCGGTCGCCGTCGATGTGGATGCGTTGGCCGCTGCGGATGCGCTGCGTAGCGATGCCGGTACCCATTACCGCGGGGATGCCGTATTCGCGGGCGACAATCGATCCGTGTGCCAGCGCGCCGCCAATGTCGGTGACGAGCCCCCGCGCTTGTGAAAAAAGCGGCGTCCACGCCGGGGTGGTGGTGGGGCAGACAAGGATCGTGTCAGGCGTCATCTTGTCGAAGTCGCTGGGCGAGAGGATCACACTGGCGGCGGCGGTGACTGTCCCCGGGCTGACGGCGACGCCTGCGAGCATAGGCCCGTCAACCGTGGGGGGAGCGGGTGGTTCAAACATTTTCAGACGGATAGGACCGAACTTGAGTTGCGCGTCCGCCGGCACCGAGAGCGGCGGGTTGAGGCGCTTGCGCGCTTCACGCAGTTGCACTCGTTTGCGTGCGAGATCGGCCAAATCGGCGCGGGCGACGCCGTCCTCGCGGGCGTGGGAAACTGCGGTCAACTCCGGCGTCAGCAAGTAGAAGACGTGATCCGCACTGTGCAATGAACCGGCGGCGTGCAGTCTTCGCCCCAGTTCCAATGCCAGGCGGCGTAGGACAGGCCAGCCTGCGCCCACGTAGAAAAGCGCCTCTTCGCGGTAGGGCGAAAAACGCTGCGCCCACCCCAGGAAGAGACGGAAAAACCAGCCCGACAGCGGACCGAGCACTCGATTTGTGCGTTGGATCAGCGCCTCCCGTTCGGCCGACAGCCGAGCTTGCTGGGCAAGGGCGTCCTGTGCGGGGTGAGCCAGCGCGCCTTTGATGCTCAACAGCACGGGCAGTGGTTCTTCCGCCTGGGTGGGGACGACGAAATCGAGGCTGTAGATCTGGTGACCGTAGCGCGCCAGATGGCCGTGAATGGCGTCGAGGATGGGCCGTCCTTCGGGCGCGGCGGATAGGACAGCCAACAGTTGCTGCGCCGGTGCGTCCTCAACGCGGCGCGCCAGTTCGGCAGAGGCGCGGATCTGGCGCGCGATCTGCTCGATCTCCATCTGTGCATCCAGCGTCTTCGACGGGAAGCCGCGCAGGTACGATCCACTGGTGGGGCGGGGCTGATCTGCACCGAGACGACCGGCCACGTCTTCCTTCAAAAAGCTATCGAGCAGGGCATCGGTGACGCGCGCCAGTCCCAGCGGCACGGCGGCGGCGAACCAGTAGACGGCGTCGGCCACGGCCAGATCGTGCATACCTTGCAGCAGTTTTTCGTCCGCCGCCGCGTTGAAATCGACGCTTTTCCACTTTTCGATGGTGGAAAGGTAGGTGGGCAGGCCGTTGTCGCGCCAGTAGGGGACCATGTGCTGAATCATCTTGGGCAGCACCTGGACGTAAAAGCCCAGGAATTTGGGAATCAACTCCCGGCGGAGTTGAAAGCTGCCGATGGTGTAGGCATAGCCGTTGACGGTGATGGCAAAGGGCGGCTCGACAAAGTCCCACACGTTGAGTTCTGTGTCGGCGAGTTTGCCCATAAAGAGGGCCATCTCATCGAACGACTTGCTCAGCCCTTCTTCGAGGTAAAGTTCGGCAAAGAGCGGCGAGAGCGGTTCGGGCATGTGCTCAACCACCTGACGACGCATCCAAATCGAATTGGGGCGGGGTGGTTCCCAGCGCACGTCTTTGAGGGGCGCGGGCGGCAGGTTGGTGATTGGCCGCGCCTGGAGCAGCCAGATCTGTCCATCGGCGAGCGACCATTCTATGTCCTGGGGGACGCCGCCGAAGTGCGCTTCGACGCGTAGACCGAGCGCAGCCAATTCCCCCAACAAGGACGGTGACAGCGCCGGTTCCGTGCGCAACGCATCTACCACAGTCTGCGTTTCGGTGGCGCTTTCACCATCCGCGGGGACGATCATCACTTCTTTGCTGCCGAGTCGCGTCTCTTTGACAGCGCCGCTCTGCCGATCCAACACAAAGCTGTCGGGCGTCACCGCGCCGGAGACAATGGCTTCGCCCAGCCCATAACTTGCGTTGACAATGATCTCGTCGCGGTCGCCGCTGTTAGGGTTGGCGGTGAAGAGGACGCCTGACACATTCGCTGGGGCCATCACCTGCACGACGACGGCCATCTTCACGGCGTCGGGCCCGATCCTCTGGCGTTGGCGGTAGGCGATGGCGCGCTCCGTCCACAGACTGGCCCAGCAGGCTTTTACGGCGTCGAGCAGCGCCTCTCCCCCGTGCACGTTGAGGTAGGTCTCTTGCTGACCAGCAAAGCTGGCGTCGGGCAGGTCTTCGGCGGTGGCCGAGGAGCGCACGGCGACGGCGGGTGCGTGGTCCTGGATCAGGCGCAGGTAGCTGCGGGTGATCTCTGCCGCCAGATCAGGCGGAATTGTCCCCTGCACAAATCGACTGCGAATCTGTGTGGAAAGGGCCTCCTGTTGCGTGGGGGTATGGCCAGCCGTGGCCTCCATCACTGCCGACTGCAACTGGTTGTGATCCACAAAGCGCACGTAGGCCGGCGTTGTAATCACAAACCCGGGCGGCACGGGCAGATCGGCGTGGGCAAGTTCCCCCAGATTCGCTCCTTTGCCGCCGGCGATGGGCAGATCCGCCACGCCGATCCCCGAAAACCATCTGACGACGTCACTGTCTGTCACGATTCACTCTCCAGAAATAGCCAGGGTGCCAGCCGTCTTTCCAGCCAATCGGTGGCGTAGTAGAGGACCAACCCCAGCAGGCTCATGGCCACGACGCCGGCGTACATCTGTACGTAGGCCACGCGGCTCCAACTTTCCACCATGATGTAGTAGCCCAATCCACTGGTGGTGGCGAAACTTTCGGCTAGAAAAAGCACCGCCACCGCCGTCCCCACGCTGAGGCGCAAGGAAGTGAGCATGGCGGGCAACACGGCGGGCACGTAGACGAAGCGCAGCAGCGCCAGCCGTCCTGCGCCCAGGGACCGTAGACTGGTGATCAGCTCCGGGCGGATCGCCAGCGCCTCGTCGCGCACCACCACCAAAATCTGAAAAAAGAGGATCACCGTGATCAAGGCGATCTTGCTGGCGTTGCCGATGCCGAGCAGCAGCAAAAAGATGGGCATGAGCACCACTTTGGGCATGGGGTAGGCAATGTAGATCAATGGGGCCAGCAGCCGGTTGAGCGTGCGGCTCTGCCCAAGGATCAACCCTGCCGGGGTGGCCAGCGCCGACGCCAGGACAATGCTTACCAGCACCCGCGCCCCACTCACCAGGAAGTGACGCCCTAGATCCCCACCCACCAACTCCTGCGCGAAGACGAGCAACACCCGTCCTGGCGCAGGCAGGATCGAGCGGTTCAACGCCCATGCCGCCAACTGCCAGAGGACAAGCGTCAGCGCCAGCCCCAGCAACACCTGTCGCAAGCGCATTTCACGCCCCATCCACCATCTCTCCTTCCAGTTGGGCTTGCAGGCGTGCTGTGACGGCGCGGTAGGCTTCGCTGTGACGGTGTTCCATTGTCCCTGCGCCAGGATTGTCCACGATGTGGGGTGCGCGGTTGGGTGGGTGATGCAGCACGAGGATGCGCGATCCAAGCAGCGCCGCTTCTTCGATGTTGTGGGTGACGATGACGCTGGTGATGCGCAGTTCCTGTTGCAGTGAGATCACGAGCCGCTGCAAATCGGCCCGGGTGACCGTGTCCAGCGCGCTGAAGGGTTCGTCCATGAGCAGCAGGTGTGGCCGTAAAACCAGTGTGCGCGCAATGGCGACACGCTGTTGCTGTCCACCGCTAAGTTGGGACGGATATTGGTTGCGCAGGTGCGCGATCCCCAGCCGTTCGAGCCAGCGGTCGGCGTCGGTGAGGGGCAGTTGTGGCGGGTAGGGTCGCACGTCGCCCGGTTTTTCACCTTTCCAGCGGTAGAAGTGACCCAAACGCGCCCCCAATGCGGCGTTTTCCCACACAGTGGCCCAGGGCATCAGCCCATTGTTCTGCAAGATCAGCCCCGTCGTGGCGCGGGGACGTGTCAACGGCGTCCCGTCCACGACGATCCTACCGCCCGACGGCTTGCGCAGCCCGGCCAGCAGATAGAGCAGCGTGCTCTTGCCGCAGCCCGACGTGCCCAACACCGCCCACGTCTCCCCGGCGCGCACCTGCCACGAAAAGACGTCGAAGATCGGCGCGCCGTCGCCGTAGCGGAAGGATAGATTGTCGGCGGAGAGGAGTGGGGTTGGCATGGTGGCTCCTTTGTAAGGCGTGATGCGTAATTTGTGGGGTGAGGCTAGTCTCGACTTGAATCGATCGTTGTCGAGGGTGATGTGTATGTCTATTCTCAACGAACGAACATGCTGATCAACACGATTCTCACCCCACGAATTACGCATCACGCATTACGCATCACGCTATCTCACATCACGCTATCTCACATCACGCACAACCGTCTCATACGCCTGCGTCTCCCCGATCAATCCCTTCTCCATCGCCCACGCCAGGACGTCGTCTACTTCGGCGGGGGTGGGGTTTTCAGCGACGGGGAAGGGGGGCAGGCTGTAGCGATCTTGTAGCGGCTCGGGGACGCGGGTGTTTTCGATGAGAACGTTGCCGAACTGCGCCGAATCGGCGTTGATGGCATCCACGGCGGCGTCCCAACCGGCGACGAGGGCGCGCACGGCGTCGGGTTGGTTTTCTACGACACTCAGGCGGCAACTGATGACGCTCAGTCCTAGCTGGGGGGCGATGGTGTCATCGAGGATGGGGACCGCGCCTTGCAAGATCGCCAACGATCCCAGTGGATCGGGCAACACGGCGGCGTCCACCTGTCCGCTCATGAGCAGTTCGAGGCGCACAGGGATCTGCGGCACGTTGGTCGTCTTAACGGTGGTGATGTTCACGCCCCGCTGGGTGAGCAGGCGATCCGTCCAATACTCGATGATGGTGTTAGACGAGATGGCGATGGTGCGTCCACTGAGATCGGCGGGTGTGCTGACGCCGCTTTGGGGCGCAGCAAGCAGATAGAAGTGTGCCGCTTCGGGGAAGGCGCGCAGCGCCGTTGAGACCACACGCAGTTCCTCACCTTCGCCCGCATTAAAGAGGATTGTGCCCAGCACCTCGTTGAGCGCGCAATCGGCACCGCCTGCCTGGAGCAACGTATCGCGTTCGGGTCCGCTGGAAACGGGGACCAGTTCCACGGTGAGATTGCGTTGGCTGAATTCGTCTTCCTGTTGCGCCACGTAAAAGGGGACCACATCGGTGATGGGCAACACGGCCACACGTAGCGTCGCCGATTCCTCTGATGTAGCGGCAGGGGTTGGCGCAGCACAGCCGGCCAGCACAAACAGCGCAAACCAGCAAGGCAAAAGGCGTTGGAAAAGCATAAAGTCCTCCAAAACAGATGCTTACAGTTAATCTGCTAATCTCTTTGGTCCGCGCTTAAACAACCTCTATCATACACCCATTTCACCGGAACAACCGTATCTGGTTTGGGGCCGCAGTTTTTGCGATTTTGCAGGGGATCGGGTATGTTTGCAGACGATTGTACGTTTTGTTACAAACGCTTTTCAAACGCGTCTGCAACGTAGCCAAAGGGGTGGGATCTATGTTTCAACGAAATATTGTGGTGATTGCGTTGGTGTTGCTGGTCGCGGTGGTGGTGTTGATCTTTGGGCGCGGTCTGCTCTCGAATTTAGGACCCGCCGTGCAGGACGCCGCCAACGCCACCGCCGAAGCCGAGGGCAATGCCGACGGAAGCACCGCCGGTGAAAATACCGCCGGTGAAAATACCGCCGTAGACAACGCCAATCTCAGCGCCGAGCAGATCTATGCCCGCGACGTGTCGCCCCTGGTTGATCAAATGGTGGCCTGGCACGAAGGCCCTGTGACCGAACGCGCCACTGCGCTGGAAGAAAAGATGGAAACCGGTGCGCTTTCTACGCTTACCTACGGCAACTTCCTCTTGCTCTACCTCAACGCCCACGCCGCCGGTAGAAATGACCTGGCGATGGATTGGATCGCCTCTGAGACCGTAGGCCCGCGTTTGCAGCCCATCTACGAAACAATCGCAGCAGATAGCGCCGCCATCAGCGAGTCACTTTCGGTGATGACGCCGCCTGGTGGCCTCGCCGAAACGCAGCAGCGGTTGTTGCAGTGTCTTCAGTACGAAACTCAACGCAGCCAGGCGATTTATGACGTCCTCGCCGGCACAGGCACAGTAGCGGTGCCTGAGCGTTCCACCGATCCCTGCGCCACCGTCGAGGACGATCTCACGGCGATGCGCGATTTCGTGGCGGCGAATCAGTAGCCGAGAGGACGAAAGACGGAGGACGACAACCGTCCCTGCACTCGTGTTCCGTCTTTCGTCCTCCGTCCTTCTTCCAACCAGCGTACCACCCGTTCAATTGCCTCGCTCTACAGTTTAGCTGCCAGTGTGGAAGTTAATCTTCACCCCGTCACTTGCATCCTCATTTACCCTCACAAAATGGACTATCCATACAGTAATCACGCGACGATAGGCGTAGCATCTTCTTTCGCCAAATAGCGGCAATCCAACTCATAGCGCAGGAGTTTGAACGATGTTTGGGCCTATTGCTCTTTTCGGCTCCGGGGAGACTTCACCGGGGGCGCACCGTATTCACCGCAGGGTGATGGAGGACCTCGACACCCCAATTCGGGTGGCAATCGTCGAGACGCCGGCCGGCTTCGAGCCGAACGCGCAGGGAGTGGCAGCCAAGATCGGCGATTATTTGACCCATCGGCTGCAAAACTTTCAACCTGCGATCACACAGATCTCGGCCCGTAAGCGTGGCACCGATTTAAGCCCGGATGATCCGGCGATTGCAGCGCCGATTTTCGACGCCGACTATCTGTTTATTGGGCCGGGCAGCCCATCGTATGCGGCGCGGCAGTTGCGCGATAGTTATACGTGGCATGCCATGCGCGCCCGTCACCGGCTGGGGGCGGCGCTCTGCTTTTCCAGCGCGTCAACGTTGGCTGTCAGCGCGCAGACGATCCCCGTCTACGAGATCTACAAAGTGGGCGAAGATCTGCACTGGAAGCCCGGCCTCAACTTTTTCGGCGCTTTTGGCCTAAATTTGGTGATTGTACCCCATTGGAACAACAACGACGGCGGCGCCGACCTCGATACGAGCCACTGCTACATGGGGACGGATCGCTATGAGCAGTTGATCGGCATGTTGCCCGAACCGGCCACCATCCTTGGCATCGAAGAAAACACCGGCCTGGTGATCCACCCCTATACCAACATCTGCGAAGTGGTGGGGGCAGGTTGCGCCATCGTGATCCGCGATGGCGTGGAGCATGCTTTCGCGCCGGGGCAGACCTTTTCGCCGTCTGTACTGGGTGATTGGCGGCTGCCCCATGGTCACGAGGACATTCCTGTTGCGATTTGGGAAGAAGCAGTGCGCCGCGCCGAAGCCCAAGCGCAGCCGGTAGCCGTCGCTGTGCCGCAGGGGGTGCTCGATCTCGTTCAACAGCGTGAGGACGCACGAAAGCAGCGCGATTGGGCCGAGGCTGACGCCCTGCGCGCCGCCATCGCTGCCTTGGGGTGGCAGGTCCGCGATACACCCGACGGCCCAGAAGTCGCCGCGTCCGATAATTGAGACGCGACAGAGACAACATTCCCAAAGGACGGCAACGCCGATGACGGCAGCAGATCCGCAATTTCCCATTGAAAACCGCATTACCATTCGCCCTGGCCTGGCGCTAAACGTGCGCCATTGGCCCGGCGACGGTCCTCCGTTTGTGTTGCTGCATGGCCTTGCCAGCAACGCCCGCACCTGGGACGGTGTGGCGCAAACGTTGGCGCAGGCAGGCCATGCCGTCTACGCCGTGGATCAGCGCGGCCACGGTCGCAGCGACAAGCCCGACACCGGCTACGATTTTGCTACCGTCACCGAGGATCTGGCGCTTCTGCTCGATGCCCTGGCATTAGATGCGCCGTTTGTGGCGGGGCAGTCTTGGGGGGGCAATGTGGTGCTTGCTTTTGGCGCTGCGTACCCCAACCGGGCGCGTGGACTGTGCTTTGTGGATGGCGGTTTCCTCGATTTGCAGGAGCGCCCTGAGAACACCTGGGCGCGGATCTCGGTGGATCTGCGACCGCCCAATCTGCTCGGCACCCCGGCGGAGTCGCTACGCCAACGCATGCGCACTTACCACCCCGACTGGCCGGATGCGGGCATTGAGGCCACGCTAAACAATTTCGAGATCCTGGCCGACGGCACCATCCGCCCACGCCTGACGATGGAACGCCACATGGAGATTCTGCGCGCGCTGTGGGAGCAACGTCCTTGCGACCTGTACGGCAAGGTCACCGCGCCGGTGGTGATCTGCCCGGCAACCAGCAGCAGCAGCCCCGAATGGTCGGAACGTAAACGGGTGCAGGTGGCAGCCGCCGCCGAGTCGCTGGCCCGTGTCACCGTCCACTGGTTCGAGGAGACCGATCACGATATCCATGTGCAGAAGCCGGGTGCACTGGCAGGGGTGATGCTAGATGCGCTGGGAAACGGGATTTGGCGGTAGAACGTGATGCGTGTTGCGTGGGGTGAGGATGTTGTCCGCGTCTGCGGATGCTGTCTTGTTGAGGATAGTGCGTAGTGCATATACTGTTACGCACTACGCACTACGCACTCAATGTCATTAAGTTAAGCGCGGAGAGAGCATCCTCAGATGCGAGTCCACACCTGTAGAGCCGCATCTAAGGATGCTCTCTCCGCAGTGTGACAAGTAGCCGAATCCCTTAACTTAATGACATTGACTACGCACTACCCTCGACGAAGATTGTTTCAATCGACGGCGAATCAACCTCACCCCACGCAACACGAATCACGCAACACGCTCATTTAATCATCATATTCAGGAGAACCACTCACATGTTTCACAAGTCTACATTTTTAATGCTTTCGTTGTTTACCTTGCTGCTGGCCGCATGTGCCGCACCCGCTGCACCGGTGACGGAACCCCCAGCCGCCGCAGACGAGGCGTCTACACCGGCCGCGGCTGAGGAAATGGGCAAGATCCAGGTGGCGACGACGGTTTCGCCCATTGCCAACATCGTAGCCAACATCGGCGGCGATCTGATTGAGGTCACCGGCATCGTACCCGAAGGGACGAACTCGCACACCTTCGAGCCGGCGCCGTCGGATGCGCTCACCATCGTGGCGGCGGATCTGATTATTGTCAACGGGCTGGATCTGGAAGAGCCGACCATCAACCTGGCCGAAGCCAACAAGCGCGACGGCGTCGAGATCATCTTCCTGGGCAACAACACAGTGTCGCCGGAAGAGTACGTCTTCGACTTCTCGTTCCCGATTGAGGCCGGTAGCCCTAACCCCCACCTGTGGATGAACCCACTCTACGCCCTGCGCTATGCCGAGTTGACCAAAGACGCGCTAAGCGAACTCGATCCGGCCAACGCCGAAACCTACGCCGCCAACTACGCCGCCTTCGAGGAACGCATCAACGCGCTAGATGTGGCGATTCAGGAGACGATCAACACCATCCCCGAAGAGAATCGCCGCCTGCTCACCTACCACGACTCGTTCGCCTACTTTGCGCCTCGCTACGGCCTCACCGTCATCGGCGCCATTCAGCCGTCCGACTTCTCCGAACCGTCGGCGCGTGAGGTGGCCGACCTGATTACGCAGTTGCGCGAAGAAGAGATTCCTGCCATCTTTGGCTCGGAAGTCTTCCCCTCGCCGGTGCTGGACCAAATCGCCGCTGATGCCGGCTCGATCTTCATCGATACGTTGAGCGACGACGACCTGCCTGGCGATCCCGGCGCTCCCAATCATTCCTACTTTGGTATGATGGTGGATAACGTCGTCACCATGACCCGCGCGCTGGGTGGCGATCCGAGTGTCATCGAAGGTTTTGATACGTCGAATGTGAATTAGTGATTCGTGATGCGTGATTCGTGGGCAAAGGGTGTTGGGCGCGTGGATGGATGATTTTCGTGGTGCGTAGTGCGTGGTGCGTGTTTTATTGGCAACCTATTGGCGTCTATCTCTTCTCAAAGAAGTAGACCGAGAGACAAACCAATGCAGAACCAACATGCTCGAGTGGTACACGCACCACGCACCACACACTACGCACTACGCACTACGCACCACGAGAATCGCCCCAAACCGCGACGATCCATCCTCCACCCACGCATCACGAATCACGCAGAAAGGTCTTTCCCATGCAGCCCCTACTTGATGTCAAAAATGTAACTTTTGGCTATGGCAGCCAGCCGGTTCTTGAAGATGTACGCATGCACGTCCACCCAGGACAGTTCACCGCGCTGGTTGGCCCGAGTGGGGCAGGCAAGACGAGCCTTCTCAAGTTGCTGCTGGGGACGTTGCGCCCACAGCATGGGGAGATCCGTGTGAACGGCAAGGTGTTAAGCGGGCGATCCTCGCCGCAGGTGGCCTACGTGCCGCAGACAGGCAGCGTCGATTGGAACTTCCCGGTGACGGTGGCGCAGGTGGTGCTGATGGGCGCTGTCCGCCGATCCCATCGCTGGCCCTGGCCGAGTAAAGCCGAGAAGAAGCTGATGATGGCCGTGTTGGAACAGTTGGGCATTGGCGAGATGGCCAACCGGCACATTCGCGACCTTTCGGGTGGACAGCAGCAGCGTGTCTTTTTGGCGCGGGCGCTGGTGGCGCAACCCGATCTGCTTGTCCTCGACGAGCCCACGAGTGGGCTGGATCTGCGCACGGCAGAGACGATCTTGCACCTGCTGGTTGATCTCAACCGCGATGGGCTGACCATCCTTATGACATCCCACGATCTCAACGCCGTGGCTGCCCATCTGCCCTGGGTTGTCTGCCTCAACAAGCGTGTCATCGCCGAAGGACGGCCTGAGCAGGTCTTCACCGTGCCTATCCTCAACGAGACCTACCAGGGCGATATGATGGTGATCCGCCAGGACGGTCTTCTGCTGGTACAACAGCGCCCACATGGACACACCTACCACGACATTCTGCCCGATCCGGTGCTCGGTCACGACACACCGGTGCCCCACCCCGAAGACGACGAGATTGCGACGGAAAGCCCCCGCCGCCCAGGAAACGAGAACCAAGATGGACTTTCTACTAGAACCCTTTCAGTTTGAGTTTTTTCGCAATGGTACGCTGGCGGCGGTAATGGCGGGCGCGCTCTGTGGCATGATCGGCGTCTACATCGTCTTGCGGGGAATGAGCTATATCGGTCACGGCCTGTCGCACGCCATCTTCGGCGGCGCGGTGGTGTCGTTTGTGCTCCAGTGGAATTTCTACCTTGGCGCGGGGCTATGGGGATTCCTGGCGGCGGTGCTGATCAACCAGACGGTGCGGCGCACCCGTATCAGCGCCGACGCTGCGATTGGTGTGATCACCACTGCCAGCTTCGCCATCGGTGTGGCGCTCATCAGCCGCTACCGCAACTTCACCCGATCCTTTGACGCGGCGCTCTTTGGGAATATCCTGGGCGTCACCCGCGAGGACCTGTGGGTGGTGGGCGGGGTGGCGCTGGCGGCGGCGTTGCTCATCTTCTTCCTCTACAAGCAACTGCTCTTCACCACCTTTGATGCCGAAGTGGCGCAGGTCTACGGCGTGCCCACCGAGTGGATCGACACCTCGTTTGCGTTGATTCTGGCGGGCGTTCTGATCGCGTCGATGCAGATTCTGGGGGTCACCCTGATCGCCGCCGCCCTGGTGACACCCGCCATCACGGCGCGGCTGCTCACCGACAGCTTCAACAGGATGATCCTCATCTCCACCGCCATCGGCGCGGTGACGGGCTTCAGCGGCATGTACCTCAGCTTCTACGTCGATGTCGCCTCCGGTGCAACCATTGTGCTCACACAGGCGGCTCTCTTCGTGGTGGTGTTGGCGGTGATGTCCTTGCTGCGGCAGACCGAGCGGCGGCTGATCCATACGCATGTGGGGTAGAGGATCTGGGGTGTTCTTGGGGGGATTTTGCGTTAAAAGTAGTGCGTAGTGCGTGTACCAATTGAGCAAGTTGACGCTACATCGGGAACATTTCGGTGCATATACCGATACCAGTACCCAAATAACGAACCAACTATCTGTACTTGTACACGCACTACGCACTATCCGTTCACAACCCACGTGCCAAACCACGAAAAATACCCTCTAGCCCCCCATTCTCCCCGCCACAAATTTGTGACTTAGCGCTCGAAATTTCCCCCAATCGCCCCAATTGGGATAGTCTGCGCCGACTTGTTCTAAGCGGGCGGCGATTTCATAGAGCGCGCCCACCGGCTGCCAATCCCAACCGGCGAGGTGTTCTTCGGGATCGTCTACAACAGGGATGGCGTAGGCGGGCGCGGCGATGAGAAAGTGGTAGGTGGCGAAACGGTGGATGCGGCCCTGGCTGCAGTGGGGCATTTCATAGGTGACCGTCCCCAAAAACGAATCCAGGGCGACCACGGTGACGTCTGCCCTGGGCGTCTTCTGTTGGAGATTGTAGGCCGACAGATCGAGGAAGAAACTGGTCTCTTCGGCAATTTCGCGCACCAACGTTTCGAGGACGGCTTCCCCCTGATGAATGCCGCCGGTGGGCAGGCGGTAGGCGTCGGGTGGGTAGAAGATCTTGCGGTGCAGCAGGACGCCGTCCTTGGGATCGCCGCGATGAAGGACGTAGCAGATCTCGGCGCGACGGCTGGCGGACGTGAGCAACTGGTGTTCGCCGTCGAGGAAAGGCGTATCCACGGCAAGGTGGTTTTGCACAAAAGCAACATCGCCGAAGTGACGGTGTAGGGCGTCTATTTCGGTGGGATCAACCGCATCATGGTAGGCGAGCATAAAACTTCCTAATTCCCCTGCAAAATTTGTACGAATGTGGCTACGAAGAGCAGCACCCACACCGCCAATAGGACAATACCCAGCAGCCACTGCCCGGTCAACCCGCAGGCGAGCACCGCCAGCACCACAAGCGCATTCGCCCCTGCCGCCAATACCAGCGGACGCTGTTTGGCTGTCATTGCTCCGCTGCGCCACCAGAGCCAGCCGCCGCTGAACAATGCCGCCAACCCCACGCTCAGCCATACCGATACCAATGCCCAACCTTGCACACCTGACACATTCAACACCAGAACCCCGCAGGTGTTGGATTGTGACGGCATGGGCGCTTGACGTAGTGTGCTGACACGCACCAGGATCAGCCGTCCACTGTAGACGGCATCTGTTGGTGAGATCACCCAGTGTTGACGCTTTTGTTCGCCTGGTTGGAGGGGCAGTTGTACGTTTTCTTCGCGGATGAGGGTGATAAAGCCGTCGCTGATGCGGGCGCGCACTGGGCGGTTGACAGGACGTTCGCCTGTGTTGCGGAAGGCGGCGGAGACCTGTCCTTGCTCGCGAGGGGTGATCAGAATCGGGCAGCGTAGCGAATTGAGGCTACTTTCGGCGCGGATCGAAATGTCGAAAAGGGACGCTTCAAAGTCGCCCCAGATGGCCAGCGCACCCAGGGTGAGCGTCATCAACAGCCCCACCACAAAGAGTATTGCGCCTAGCGTTTGTTGTCTTCTCTTCGTTGATCCCACGGCGCGCATCTTAGTCTTGTCGTTCACGGATGTAGAGCGCGCTGCCGATGATGCCGACCACCAGCCCGCCTACCGAAGAAAGGTAGGCGAGCAGGATCAGCAAGAAGGTCGGCTCCAGCAACTGAATCATCATGAGGAAGGGCAGTGCAAAGCCCACCAACAGCATGATGAAGCCGAGTAGCATCAACTGAATCGATCCGAAGAAGTTCATTTGTATAGCCAGCAAGCCGAAACATGGTTCGGATTCACTTCGAAATCAGGCGGCGCTTCGGTATCGCATAGCCCGGCGATGACGTGCGCGCAGCGCGGATGGAAACGGCAGCCTTTCGGCGGTTTGACCAGGCTGGGCGGTTCACCGGGCGGCACATCGCGGAAGACAGACGCATTCGCCGCATCCGGGTCCGACGTCGCTTCGACCAGTGCCTGTGTGTATGGATGTTTTGGCTCTCTTAGTAGATCGTTAACTTCCCCTTGCTCGACGATCTGCCCGGCGTACATTACCATGATCCGCTCAGAGAAGTAGCGCACCGTTGAAAGATCGTGGGTGATGTAGATCACGGCGAGGTTGTGGGTTGTCTGCAAATTGCGTAGCAGCCGCAGAATCTCAACACGCACCGACGCGTCCAGCATCGAAACCGGTTCGTCGGCCACCAGCAACTTCGGCCCCAAGATCATCGCCCGCGCAATGACAATACGCTGTTGTTGTCCACCGCTGAGCATGTGGGGGAACTTGGGCAAGAAGTCTTCCACCGGGCTCATCTTCACTTCTTCCAGCGCTTTGCGAATGCGCCGGTTGCGCTCTGCCTGATCTTTGACGCCGGCGATAATCAGCGGCTCGCTGAGGATACGCTCCACCGTCATGAAGGGGGGCAGTGCACCGTAGGGATCCTGCTGCACATAGCCCACTTGCGAACGGTACCAGCGCATTTCGTCCCGCGAGAAATCGTTCAAGCGGCGATTTTCGAAGATGATTTCGCCCTCAGTGGGGCGGTTCAGCCCCAGGATCGTCTTCATGAGGCTTGATTTGCCGCAGCCGCTTTCGCCTACCACAGCAATGGTTTCGCCATAAGCCAGATCGAAATTGACTCCGTCCACGGCATGGACGTAGCCGGCATGTCCAAAGCCGAAGCGGCGCAGCTCGAACCAGACCCGTAGATCATTCACTGTGAGCAATGGCTTGCGTGGCGGCTTTTGTCCATTTTGCGCCACACCCTGCGGCTTGTCCGTGGCAGTTGTATTTGTCACCGTCATCTCACTTTGAGGCATTTCGTGCTCCCTGGCTTAGGCATAAAGCCAACATTTAACCAGCCGTCCATCCATTTCGACGGTAGGCGGATCCTGCGTGCAGCGATCAAAGCGTTTGGGGCAGCGGTCGGCGAAACGGCAGCCAGTGGGCGGGTTGATCAAGCTTGGCGGCTGGCCGGTGATGAAGTCTGGATCTTTGGTTTCGCGCAGACGTGGCACGCTGGCCATCAATTTGGCCGAGTAGGGGTGCAGCGGCTCACGGAAGAAGCGCAGCGCGTCGCCCACCTCCACAACCTGCCCGGCGTACATCACCGCTACCCGATCCGCCAGTTCGCTGGAGGTGGCGATGTCATGGGTGATGAGGATGAAACTCATGCCCATGTCATGTTTGATACGCTTGAGCTGGTTCATAATATTGGCCTGTGTCAACACATCCAGCGCCGACGTCGGCTCATCAAGGACGATCAAATCGGGGCCGGTGACCAGCGCCATGGCCAACGCCACACGCTGCCGCATGCCACCGCTCAGTTCAAAGGCATAGCGGTTAATAAAATCGGCAGGCACACCCACTAACTGGAACATCTTGCGTACCTGTTCCAGCGCCTGTGCCTTGGTTAGCCCTTGGTGGAAGATGGCCGGTTCCGACACCTGATCCCCTACCCGCATCACAGGGTTGAGCGCGTTCATGGCCGCCTGCGGCACCATCGCCATCCGACTCCAGCGTACGTTGCGCCGGAACTCTTCTTCGGGCAGCGACATCACGTCTTCACCGGTCAACACAATCTTGCCGGTGAACTTGTCTACGTTGCGCGGCAGCAAACGCAGGATCGCCTTCGCCAGCGATGTCTTGCCGCACCCCGATTCCCCGATCACAACCACGGCCTCGTTGCGATTCAAGACGAAGTCGACACCGTCCACTGCCTGCACAACGCCCTTGCCGGTGCGGAAGTGCAGCAACAGGTTTTCAATTCTCAGCAATCTCTCTTCAGCCATTGGACTTATAAACCTCGTAATCTGGGGTTGAAGACACGATCCAGGGCAAAGCCGACCATTGCAAAACCCAGACCTGTGAAGACGAGAAGCAGCGCCGGCTGCATTACCCAGTAGTAGTAACCGTTGAACAGGGCACCGTTGCGGTTGGCGTCGTCAATTACCTTGCCCCAAGTCGGCAGAACTGGGTCACCCAGGCCGAGGACCGACAGTGAAGCTTCCAGGAAGACGTAGCTTGGGATTAGCACCACAAGCTGTGGAATCAACAGTGGGATGATGCGGGGGATCATGTACTGGCCAATGATACGCATACTCCCAGCGCCGTAGGCTCGCGCCGCCTCAATATAGGGCGATTCACGGATCTGCAAGAAGATGGCCCTGTAGCCCTTGATGGCCGCGCCGAAGATGCTAAGCATGATCACCACGCCCAGGATCACCCAGATCGACCTGGAGTAGAAGGTGCCGACCATGATCAGAATCGGTAAAACCGGCAAGATCAGCACCACCTCCGTAATGCGTTGAATCACGGCGTCGGTTATGTTGCCGAACCAGACGCCGAAGGCGGCAATGAACATGGTGGTTAAGGTGGTGCCCAGCGCGGCCAGCAGGCCAAAGGCCAACGCAATTGGTGTGCCCCACATAATGGCTACGCCTAGATCACGGCGCCGATGATCGGTGCCGGCCCAACCCGACACCCTGCCGTAGGCAACGAATTTTGCCTCCACGTCGCTCTCCGGCTCAAAGGTCAGCGCGTCGATGCGGAAGGTGTAGGTGCCCTTCAGGGTTCTAAGCGTCTCTGAATCAGGATCGGCAAAGAGCGCCTGCTGCGGCGGTACGTTACGCAACCGCCGAGCCAGCCGATCATCGCCCTCAAACCGGTACGAATCACTAGAACGTGGTGAAATGGTGCCGATGCGGATCTCCCGATCATCCGGTGTGATCCAGGTCATGTCCACATGTGGCTGTTTTGTGTCGAACTCCGCGTTGAAAAAGACAGCCAACTCCTGCGGAAAGTCATCAGCCTGGAAGTCGAAAGTGTAGGTGATGGTGATCTCGTTGGTGTCGCCGTTCTGCGTCACCGTTTTTTCCGCTGTGCCATCTGCACTGTCGCGCACGATGGTGGCTGGGAGTTTTTCGTTCGAAAACAGGTTCGTCCACTCCGGCGCTGCCGTGCGCGGGTAGTTCTGCCAGATGTCCTCGCCGCCGCGCCACAGACGGATTGCCTCGCTATAGGGGATGGCGGCCAAGGTATACAGCGCCAGGCCGATTAACGCAAAAATAATGATCAAGCCGGCCACCGCAGATGGGTAACCACTAAGCTCTTTCAGTGCTCTCATGCTTACGAACCTCCTCCGCCTACCTTCACCCGCGGATCGACCAATGCATAGATGAAATCAAGCAAGAAGACGGTAATCGCCAACAGATAGGCGTAGATGACGGTGCTGCCCACAATAATCGGCGTGTCGAACAGGCCAATCGCCTGGAAGAGCAAGCGACCAAGCCCCGGCCAGTTGAAAATCGTCTCTAGAATGATGGCGCCTGTCCACAGGCTGATGAGCAGCAGGGCGAAGTTGGTGATGATGGTAGGAAGCGTCGGGCGCAGAATGTAGCGTCGTTCGATTGTCCCGGCAGGCAGGCCCTTGGCCTTTGCCATTTCCACATAGTCTTCGCTGGAGTAGATCAGAAAGAAGGTGCGCCAGTTGTAGATTGTCAAAAAGATCGCGCCTAGCGTCAGCGCCGTCACTGGTAAAATCATGTGACGCAGCACGCTCAGTGCGTAGGTAATCGGATTCTCGGGCGGCGGGGCCATCACCATACCACCAAAGGGCAGCCAACCCAGAAATGCAGCAAAAAAGAGCAACAAGAAAATTCCGTAAAACCAGCCCGGCGCAGCCGACGTTGGCGCCAAGGCAACCACCAGACGATCTCCCAAACTGCCATATCGGCGCGAGAGGGCGAGCGCAGCCACAATGCTAAAAATAAATAGGAAAATGTTGGCTGAGGCAAAAAGGACCAATGTGGGTGGCAGGCGTTCTAAGATCACCAGTCGCACCAATTTGGAGCCGCTGTCGCTGGTCAAATAATTGGCGCGGCCCAGGTTGAGGGTCAACGCATCAGCCAGCGACGTAAAGCTGCGCAGAATAAAAGGACGATCCAGGCCTAGACGGGTGACTTCGGTGGCGACGAGACTTTCAACCAGTTCGTTGCGTTGTGCCGAAGTGAGCGAACGGTTGGCTTCGTCTAAGCCGATGGCGATGGAGACTTGTTCGCGGATTTGTCCACGCTTGATCTCATCAACGTAGCCGCCCATATTGGCAATCAAAATGGTGAGGTAGACACCTACGACGACTGTGGAAAAGAGCGCAATGACACGCACCAGCGTGTACCTAAGTACTCGGTTTAACGTACCCATCAGTGGGCTGTTGAGGGCAGTCGCTTCGACATTTGACTCTGAGGGAAGAGATGCTTCCGCCATGAAAACCTCTTTGTGTTATGTCAGATAGAATCAGGGGCGGGGTACGCCCCGCCCCTGATTCTAACAGCTAAGCTAACATGTGATGCAGATCCTGACAGTTGTTCATGAAACACAGATGTTGTTTGTCTAACTGCTGTTCACAAACACCGGAGCAGGCTGCAGACGCCGATCTTACGGGGCGGTAACGAACTGCAAGTCGGTGAAGCTGGGCAGCGCCACCAGGTTCGAGACGACGATCACTTCGAGCCGATTCGAGCCGGCTTCCAGCGCACCCGTGGTCTCGGCGCTCAGCGTGACTTGCCACAGGCCGTCATCGACCGCCTCGGCGGTGCCTGATTCAGCAAGGGCGCCGTTGGCGTCGAAGAGCAGGTACTTGACTTCGCTGATGTCATCTACAGCATAAGGTTCGCCAGCGAAGTCGACGAAGACGTCGAAACTGGCTTCTTCACCGATGGTGACACGAGTCGCGCCGTCAACCAGGATGTCGGCAATGGCCGGAGCGCTGAAGCCCGCCCACTTGTCCGCCGCATCTGGATGATCCTCGAAGCGCTGGAGGACGATGGTTTTCTCAACCGGGAAGGCGCGTTCGAGGTAGAAGACGCCGGTGCCGATCCAGAAGTGACCAAGTTCCTCATACCAGCTGGTTAGGTTGGCGTAGCGGGCAGCAACCTCATCGGCGGTGATGAACTCGCCCAGTGTGGCGGCATAGGGGATGTAGCTATCGGCCTGCGCCGTTTCGAGTTGGCTGGCCAGGATCTCGATCACCGGGCCGGCGATCATGCTCATGTATTCAACCTGAAGCTCATCGGACTTGGCAGTGCTGAAGGCAGCTTCGCCCGCCGCTTCGGCCATGATGCCCAAGGAGAGCGCGTGCCATGAGCCCTGGCCTTGCGCATAGTACGGCCACCAGGTGTTGATGTTCTGTTCGGCGTCCAGCAGGAGGCTATCGCTGTAGGTCTCAATCACCAGTGGATCGGTGGAGAGGATGCGTACACCGCGGAAAGCCGCCATAAACGAATTGAATGAAGCCACAGCCGAAGCGTCGTAGATGGCGCTGGCTTCCTTGGCGCGGTCAAAGGTGAGAATCATACCCAGCACAACATCGCCAATCGAGAAGGCGCTGCCATCGTGCCACAGGACGGTATCGTACAGATCCTCAGGGTAGTAGACGATGCTCTTGCGCGCCACCGTAACCGGTTCGGTGTAGACTTCGCTGGCGGTGAGGAAGACCTGATTCTCGGCATCCCAGTCCACCCAGGCGTCGCCCGGCACTTCGATGCTCGACTCAAAGCTCAGGTCCACCCAATCCAGGCTGGTGCCTACGGGGCGGCCCTCTTCTACAACCAGTTCGGCGCGCTCGATGCGATTGGGGATAGCCAGGCCGGTGTAGGGATTGGGGACAGTCGCTGTCTCACCGGTGCCGCGGATCGGCATTTGGTCGAAGATCCAGTTGGTGCCGGCAATGGGGTTCCATGGATTGGTGAGGATGCTAGGCATCGCCACACGTACTTCGCCGCCCTCGCCGCCGTCACGCTGGATGGTGGTGGCCCAGAGTGGGGTGCCGGAGATGGCGCCGTAGAGGTCGGCAGCCACGTCGATTTCGGTGCGGACAGGGGTGACGCCGGCTCGGTCATGCAACCAGATGCGTGTTGAATCTTGCAGGGCAAGCTCCAGGGCTGTAGCCATCAGGTCGCGGCGTTCTTCCAGGCTGGTGTAGAGCTGGTTGCCCAATTTTTCTGCAACTTCGGCAAATTCTTCGCTGGGGGTATAAGCCTGCCACAGCGGCGAACCCAGACCTTGCGGGGTGTAGAAGAATTGGAAGTTGTTGCCCAAATCACGCGGTACTGCTGTCGTGATCCAGCCGCCGGTGTAGATATGGAAGAGACCATCACCCGGGTTGCCGTTGATCCAGATCGGCGAAGCCTCGGCCGCCGTCTTGTAATCGCGGATGGCAGTGAACCCAATCGTCTCAATTTGGCTGGCCACGTAGTCACCGATGTCGCGGCGGGCATCTTCGGTGCGGATGAGCACGCTAATTTCGACAGGCTCACCTTCATACTGCCACTTGCCGTCAACAAGGGTGGCACCCAGTGCTTCCATTTCTGCGGAGATGACTTCGTTCGCAAGTTCAGGATTGTAGGCGTACTTGGCTTCGAGTGAGCGGATCACATCTGCCATCAACGCATAGTCGCCCGAAGCGGTGTTGAAGGGGACGTAGCGCGGTGTGGCCAGACCACCCATGATTTCCTGAACAACAAAGTTGCGATCGATGAGCCAGTTCATCGCTTCGCGTACCGCCGGTACGGCAAAGGGATTCAGCTTGCCCGTGGTCTCGAAGACAGGACCCACCGGGTTGAAGCTCAGTTCATCGTACGAACCCGACGAGCGATAGGTCTTCAACGCTTCGGAGTCGGCGATGGCGGCTGCCGCTTCGCGGTTGCTCACGGCAAAGGCGTAGACGTCGATGTCGCCCTGTTCCAGGCGGGTGATCGCTGCGTCGGCAGACGGCTCTTCGACGATGATCACCGAGTCAACCCAAGCCCCATTGCGGTCGGTGCTGGGGGCGGCTTCTTCGGCCATCTCTTCGCCGGCTTCCGCTTCGTCAGCGGGTTCCTCGGCGGGCGCCATAGTCGCGGCAGGCGCCGGTTCCTCTACGGTCGGTGCTGGGGCCGCAGGCGCTGCACAAGCAGTCAACGCCATAACGACAACCAAGAGCGCGACTAGAATCAAACGCTTCTGTTGCATGGTTACCTCCATTGTTTGGTTGTTGGTACTACGAGATCATACTGCGAGATCAATCGCAAACAGATTGGTTCATCAGCCGGGGGATGGCGCTGACTTCGATGATAGTACTGACGGCTTGTTCAAATTGCTCTGAACAGGCAAATAGTAGCATCAAGCTATTTTCCCTGTCAACCTTTGATCAAGTTTCCCTCAAGTTCATCTGTGCTTCTGTAACACTCCTTTCTGCACTGGAAAATGAAAGAAGTATAATCTAGTATAGCAGATACCGAACCAACAGTGTTGACAAGATATCGACAGCGGTTACTTTGCATTGTGCATAGCCATACCCTGCACACGACCCGCCCTTTTCCGCCCAAGGAGTTCCGATGGCACATTCTGCCGATCCCAAATACACCAACCGTCTGCTCCACGAGACGTCGCCCTACCTGTTGCAACATGCCCATAACCCCGTCGACTGGCAACCGTGGGGGCCCGAAGCGCTTTCCACCGCCCAAACCGAGGACAAGCCCATCTTCCTCAGTGTCGGTTACAGCGCCTGTCACTGGTGTCATGTGATGGAACGCGAAAGCTTCGAGGACGAAGCCACTGCGCTGATTATGAACGAACGTTTTGTCAACATCAAAGTCGATCGCGAGGAGCGCCCCGATCTCGACTCAATCTACATGGACGCCGTGCAGGCCATGACCGGCCAGGGTGGCTGGCCTATGAGCGTCTTCCTCACCCCACAAGGACAGCCCTTCTACGGCGGCACCTACTACCCACCCGAGCCGCGCTACGGCATGCCCAGTTTCAAACAGGTGCTGCTGGCTGTCTCCGAAGCCTACACCACCCGCCGCGATGAAATCGAAGGGCAGGCTGTGCGCCTCACCGAAGCGCTCAACCGCTCGGGTTTCCTCCAGAGCAACGGCGGCGATCTGAGCACCCAGATCCTCGAAGACGCCGTCCAGAAGTTGCAGCACTACTTCGACAATTACCACGGCGGCTTCGGCGATCAGCCCAAATTCCCCCAGCCCATGACCCTCGACTTTGCCATGAGCCAGTCCAAACGTACCGGCGATCTCGACGCACTCTATCTCGCCGAATTTACGTTAGAGAAGATGGCCCAGGGGGGCATCTACGATCACCTGGGCGGCGGTTTCCACCGCTACAGCGTCGACAGGGTGTGGCTGGTGCCCCACTTCGAGAAGATGCTCTACGACAACGCCCAACTGCTGCGCAGCTACCTCTATGCCTGGCAGATCACTGGGCGCGCCGACTTCCGGCGTGTGGTGGAAGAGACCACCGACTATGTCCTGCGCGAGATGACATCCCCAAACGGTGGCTTTTACAGCACACAGGATGCAGACAGTGAAGGGGAAGAGGGCAAGTTCTTTGTGTGGACACCCGCCGAGATTGAGGCGATCCTTGGCACAGAGGACGCGGCCATGTTCAAACGTGTCTATAACGTCACCGCGCAGGGGAACTTCGAGGGGCACAACATCCTGAACCTGTCTCAGGCGCTGGAGAAGAGCGCCGAGACGCTGAAGATGGCGCCAAAACCTTTCCTGGCACGCATGGCAGCGCTGCGCCAAAAGCTCTTCGACGTGCGCGAGGAGCGCATCAAGCCCGGCCGCGACGAAAAGGTGCTCACCGAGTGGAACGGCCTCATGATCCACGCCCTGGCCGAAGTCGGCGTCATCCTCCAACGGGCGGACGCGCTCACTGCCGCCATCAACGCCGCCGACTTTGTCCTGGGGGCAATGAGCCAGGCAGACGGCAAACTTTACCGATCCTACAAAGATGGGCAGGCCCGCTTCAACGCCTACCTTGAAGACTACGCCGCCTTTGTGCGCGCTCTGATTGCGCTCTACGAGGCCACCTTCGATCTGCGCTGGTTGGCCGAAGCCAGCCGCCTCACCCAGATCATGATCGCCCAGTTTGGTGACAGCCAAAACGGTGGCTTCTTCCAAACCGGGGCCGACCATGAAACGCTGGTGGTGCGGCGTAAAGACTTCATCGACAACGCCATCCCCAGCGGCAACTCTCTGGCCGCCGACCTGCTGATCCGGCTCTCGAAGCTTACCGGCAACGACGAATACCGCCACCAGGCTGTCCGCATCTTCAGCTTGATGGAATCTGCCATGTCTCAGCAGCCTACGGGCTTTGGCCGTCTGCTCGGGGCGCTCAACGATTACCTGTCGCCCAGCCAGGAGATCGCCATCGTGGGCGATCCCCAAGACGAACGCACGCAGGCCCTCCTGGCCGAAGTACGCCGCCACTACCTGCCCAGCACCATCCTGGCGCGCAAGGACCCCACCCGCCAAGACGAAAACATCCTGCCCCTCCTCGAAGGCCGCACCCTCGTCAACGGCAAACCCGCCGCCTACGTCTGTGAAAACTTCGCCTGCAAGCTCCCGGTGACGGAAGTGAAAGATCTGGCGCAGTTGCTCCAATAAAATTGAAGAATGATGAATGAAGATTGGGGAGAGGTTATCTACCCAATCTTCATTCATCATTCTTCAAATTTTATTCTTCAAACTTCAGCTCAGACTCTTGACCGCGTCAACATAATTCATCCCAAACGCCTGGGCCACCGCTTCATACGTCAGTTGGCCGGCGTGGGTGTTGAGGCCATGTTGCAAGGGAATGCTCCTGCGGATGGCATCGAGGCCGTGATCCGCCAATTGCAAGGCGTAGGGGACAGTCTGATTGGTGAGGGCGAAGGTGCTGGTGCGCGGGACTGCGCCCGGCATGTTGGCCACACAGTAGTGGACAACGCCGTCGATCTCAAAGGTGGGGTTGCTGTGGGTGGTGGGGTGGCTTGTCTCTACACAGCCGCCCTGATCCACAGACACATCGACGATCACCGAGGCTTTCTTCATTTCGGGCAGCATGTCGCGGGTCACCAACCAGGGCGCACGCCCCCCAGGAATCAGGACAGCGCCGATCACCAGATCGGCGGCGAAGACGGCTTCTTCGATGTTTGCTTCGTTGCTGGTACGTGTCTCTAACTGGCCGCGGAAGACGTCGTCGAGGTATTGGAGCCGGTTATGGCTCAGATCGAGCACGGTGACATGCGCGCCCAGGCCAATCGCCATTTTTGCGGCATTGGTGCCCACCACGCCGCCGCCCAACACTGCCACCCGCCCCGGCGCCACACCGGGGACGCCGCCAAGCAGCACGCCGCGCCCGCCGTTGTTGCGCTGCAAATAGGCTGCGCCCACCTGCGTCGCCATGCGCCCTGCCACTTCGCTCATGGGCATTAACAGCGGCAACCGTCCATCGCCGGTCTGCACCGTCTCGTAGGCCACGGCCGTCGTCCCCGCCACAAGCAAGCGCTCCGTCAGCGGGCGATCTGCGGCCAGGTGCAGGTAGGTGAAGAGAAGCAGGTCAGGGCGCAAGAAATCATATTCCGCCGCCACCGGCTCCTTCACCTTCACTACCATCTGCGCGCCCCAGGCGTCCGCTGCTGTGGGGACAATCTGCGCGCCGGCGGCAATGTATTCCTCGTCGCCGATGGCGCTGCCGTCGCCTGCGCCCGTCTGCACCAACACCTGATGGCCGCGGCGTGTCAACATGCGCACCGCGCCTGCCGTCAACCCGACCCGACTTTCGCTGTCCTTTACTTCTTTTGGAAGGCCGATAATCATCCTTAACGACTCCTTTTGTTAATGGCAAGAGACCCGGATCTCAAACCCCATTGTCTGAAAATGATCTCAAATTGTTAGTGTATCAATAAGCGTCGTTCTGGGGCAAGAGGTTGCGCACATATTTCGGCAAAAAGAGATAGAACGCGCTGGTGACGGTGCGTCACATACAATGTTTGACGTTTGGCCTGCAATTGTATAAAATGGTTTCATATCGGGGAGTAGCGCAGTCCGGCAGCGCACAGCGTTTGGGACGCTGGGGTCGTAGGTTCAAATCCTATCTCCCCGACCATCTTTTGCGGGTATAGCTTAATGGCAAAGCACTAGCCTTCCAAGCTAGCTATGCGGGTTCGATTCCCGCTACCCGCTTGAGCACTGGGTGACTGGGTTATTTGGTGATTGAACGAAAATCACTCAGTAACCAAGTCACCTTTTTGGATCAATAGCTTAATTTTGGATCGGTAGCTCAATGGCAGAGCAGGGGGCTCATAACTCCTTGGTTACAGGTTCGAATCCTGTCCGATCCACACGCAACGTAGGACCATCCTCCCTCGAAAGGACTGCTCCATGATCGTGCGCGATATTATGTCCAGCCCGGTAATCACAGTGACGCCGGAGACGTCGATCCAGGCGGTGGCGCAGTTGATGCGTGATCGTCACATCAGCGGTGTGCCGGTGGTAGACAATGGTGGACGGCTAATCGGCATCGTCACCGAGGTTGATTTGATTGCACAGCATGCCCCTGCCCGGGCGCCCAGCTACATTTCGCTCTTGTGGGCGCTCATCCCCCTGCGCCTGGACGATTACACCCGTTACAAAGAACAGGTGCGCCACATTTTGGCTGTCAATGCCGAACAGTTAATGACCGAAGATCCAACCACCGTCTCCCCCGAAGCTACGCTGGAGCAAGTGGCTGAGTTGATGGTACAGCCGGGGCACAGCTCTCTGCCTGTCCTCGAAAATGACCAATTGGTGGGGATCATCACACGTACCGACCTGGTGCGGGTGATTGAGGCACTCGAAGTACAAGGATAACTACGTTAATCGTTTTTGTTGGGTATGCACATCCCCTGTGCAAGACCGCATCGATGCTGTCTAGCTTGTTACACTTCCTCAAACACAACAAAGGTAGTTCAGCGGCAAGGTTGCCGAGGGTTGGGCATTGGTCCACCACCGGTTTCAACCTGCCGCTTTTCATTCTTGCTGTTTTCCACCCTGGCTGTTTCCCACCCGCTTACCCAAGGAGATCACCGATGCGACGCACCTCCCTGCTGGCACTACTGCTGACTCTGTTGTTGACGTTGGCAGCCTGCGCCGCACCCGCCTCAGAACCAGCCGGCGACACCGGCGCAGCCGCAGATACTGCGGCTGACAGCGCAGTGACGATCCCTTCTGAACCGGTATACGGCGGCAACCTCACCGTGGCCCTCGATGGCGAGATTGACACCATCGACCCCCATGTGTCGGTGACAATTGTTGGTTTTCAAGTCTACACCCAGATTTTCGAAGGACTTGTGGAGGCCACGCCCACGTTAGACAATGTGGTGCCGCTGCTGGCCGAATCGTGGGAGCAGACCGACGACGTGACCTATGTCTTCACTCTGCGCCAGGGGATCACCTTCCACGACGGCTCAGACTTCACCGCCGAGGACGTTGTCTACAGCTATGATCGGGTGATGTCCGAGGATTTTGGGTCGCCGCGCCGGGCCGATCTACTGCCCATTGAGAGTGTCACCGCGGTGGATGATTACACGGTTGAGTTTAAGCTCACACAGCCCTTCGCGCCTTTCTTGACCAAGCTCGAAGTCTTGCGCATCGTGCCTGCTGATCCGGAAAACGATCCGGCTACCAACCCCGTCGGCACCGGTCCTTTTGCGTTTGTGGAATGGATCACCGGCCAACGTATTGAACTGGTGAAGAACGAAAATTACTGGCAGGAAGGCCGCCCCTACCTCGACGGCGTCGTCTTCCGCCCAATTGCTGAGCCAAGCACACGAGTCGTGGAATTGCAGACCGGTTCAGTGGACATGCTCAACTCAGTGCCGTCCAAAGATGTGGCCGCACTGGACGCCGATCCCAACACAGACGTCTACCGTGTGATGGGTGTGGTGCGCGATCACATCGGCTTCAACATGGAAAGCCCACTCTTCGCCGACAACCCCAATCTGCGCAAGGCCATCGGCTGGGCCATCAACCGTGAGGCGATTGTCGAAGCGATTATGTTCGGCTACGCCGTCCCCGCGCAGATTGCCATCCCCAGCACCCATTGGGCCTACAACCCGGCGGTGGAAGGCGCTTTCGGCTATGATTTGGCCAAGGCCAAGGAATATTACGACGCCTCGGATCCCAAGCCCGAATCGATCACGGTCAAGGTCAGCCCCACCTACCCCGACCAGGTGAAGATGGCCGAGTTGCTGCAACAGGATCTGGCCCAGATCGGCCTTGATCTCCAGATCGAACAACTGGAATGGTCCACCTGGATTCAGCAGGTGGTGAGCGAAGGCAATTACGAGGTCGAGATCGTGCTAATTTCGGGCGGCAACGATCCCGACGACTTCTTCTACCAGTGGCATCGCACCGGCGAAGTCTTCAACATTCAGCGCTACTCGGATCCGGACATGGATCAGATGCTCGCCGATGCCCGCGTCGCCACCGATCAGGAGACGCGCCGTGATCTCTACTACCAGATCCAAGAAAAGCTAATCGAAGACGCGCCCATGATCCACATCATCTACCGCGAATCGATCATCGCCACCACTGCCCGCCTGCAAGATTTCACCATGACCGGGCGCTATGACATGAACTTCCGCGATGTGTGGTTGACTGAGTAAAACGTGATGCGTGATTCGTGATTCGTGGGTAGAGTTTGTTTCGTTGATGCCTGGATAATGGGGCCGTTGTGATAGTGCGTAGTGCGTAGTCAGTTTACGCACTACGCACTATCGTAACCGCATCCGTTCCAAGCAAAACAGCAAGAAACAAAACCTACGCAACCCGCACTAGACGCCACGCAAAGGTACTTTCACATTCATGAACCGCTATATCATCAACCGCCTTTTCCAGATGATCCCCGTGATTTTCGGGGTGTTGCTGGCGGTGTTCCTTATGCTCAAGTTCACACCGGGCGATCCGGCGGCGACGATTCTGGGTGTGCAAGCCACGCCGGATGAACTGGCGCGCCTGCGTCGGGCCATGGGGCTGGATCAGCCCTGGTTTGTGCAGTTCGGTATCTGGCTTGGCAATGCGTTGCAGGGCGATCTGGGGGTCTCGTACATTAGCAAGAAGCCGGTCTCCGAGATCATCGGCACACGCTTCCCCATCACGCTGGAGTTGACGCTGATTTCCATGCTGATCGCGGTGATCGTAGGCGTGCCGGCAGGGATCATCTCGGCGGCGCGGCGTTACTCGGTGCTCGACTATTCGATTACCGGTCTGGCGCTGTTCGGTGTGAGTATGCCTTCTTTCTGGTTCGCCATTTTGCTGATCCTGCTTTTTTCTCTACATTTGGGCTGGCTACCCGCATCGGGTTATGTGGGCTGGGAGGCAGGGGTAATTCCTCACCTACGCTCGATGGCTATGCCTGCGCTGGCGTTGGGACTTTTCCTCGTGGGGTCGCTGGTACGCTTCAGCCGCGCTTCGATGATCGAGACGCTGGTGCAAGACTATGTGCGCACGGCTAAGGCCAAGGGCATCTCGCGCCGTGGTATCATCCTGGGCCATGCGCTGAAGAATGCGTTGATCCCCACGGTAACGGTGTTGGGCATTCAATTTGGCGGGCTTTTGGGCGGCGCAGTGATCATCGAGACGATCTTCGCCTTCCCCGGCATTGGATCGGCGCTGCTCACCGCCGTCAATCAGCGCGACTACCCGGTGGTACAGGGGGTGACGCTGGTGGTGGCGCTTGCGTTTACCTTCTCGAACCTGCTGGTCGACGTTGCCTATACCTGGCTCAATCCGCGCATCCGCTATAGCTAGACAAGTGATCATGACTGCCAATCAAGCATTGTTGAAATCACCAAAACAGCGGGAAGACCTGGCGCTTAAGCGGTCGCCCGAACGTCCACTCCAGCGGGCGCTGCGTCGTTTTCGGCGGCACAAGCTGGCGCTGGTGGGGCTGTTTTTCCTTTTGCTGCTGGCGGTGAGCGCGCTGGCCCCTTCGCTGATCGCGCCCTATGATCCGCTCCTCATGCAGATTCCGTCGCGGTTGCAGCCGCCTTCATTCGCCCATCCTTTCGGCACCGATGACTTTGGGCGCGATATCTTTTCGCGGGTGATCCACGGGGCGCGTATTTCGTTGCAGGTGAGCTTCATCGCCGTGGGGATCGCCGCCGGCATCGGTATTACACTGGGCCTGATCGCGGGCTACGTGGGCGGCTTTTTCGACGCCGTGATCATGCGCCTGATGGACGTGATCTTCTCCTTCCCGCCGATTTTGCTGGCGATTGCGATTATGGCGTTGTTGGGCGCATCAACGACAAATGTGATGATCGCCATCGGCATTGTCTACATTCCCATCTTTGCGCGCATTGTGCGCGGCACCACCCTGGCGCTTAAGGAATTGGACTACATCGAAGCCGCCTACGCCTGCGGCGCGCCCACAGGACGCATCCTCTGGCGACACATTTTGCCGGGGACGCTGGATGCCATCACCGTGCAGATTACACTGTCGCTGGCCTATGCCATCCTGGCCGAAGCCTCGCTCTCGTTCCTTGGCCTGGGGACACAGCCGCCCGATCCTTCGTGGGGCTCGATGTTAAGTTTCGGTCGGCAGTGGGTGCGCGAAGCGCCCTGGTTTTCGTTCTTCCCGGGATTGGCGATTTTTGTCACGGTCTTGAGCTTCAATCTGGTGGGCGATGGCTGGCGCGACGCACTTGATCCTCGTCTGTAGCCCATCGGAATCATTATCACCGCCCCAATTTTAGGCTTATGCAAAACTGCACACGAAGGACAGTCGTTACTCAATGGAGAGGAGTTCCCCGTGCGTGGTGTAAAAAAACGCGATTTGCCCAGTAAGGTCTGCCCTGTGTGTACGCGCTCCTTCACGTGGCGTAAAAAGTGGGCGGCTGTCTGGGACGAAGTAATCTACTGTAGCGAACGCTGTCGCCGCCAAAGACGTATGCCCAAACCCGTCCTTACACAGGGGGACAGGCATGTCTGATCCACAACAGAACCGATCCATGCGGCGGGACTTTGTGGATCGAGCGGAAATGCTCGAATATCTCCAAAAAGAGTTCCCGCAGTCGGCGGCGCGCGATCCACATGTGGCCGAGCAACGCGGCGGACACGCTGCCGCGCAACAGGTGCTAGCGCGGATACGTGCGGACGATTACGGCAAGAGTCGTAACTTCCTCGCCGGCGCAGTAACCTATCTTTCTCCCTACATTCGATACGGTGTGTTAAGCCTGGCCGAAGTGCGCGACGCCGTCCTCGACAGGGTGGGCGATCATCCGCAGCAGGCGACGACCCTGATCAAGGAACTGGGCTTTCGCGACTTCTTTCAGCGTGTTTACGCCGAGATCGGCGACGGCATCTGGCACGATCGCGAGGAATCGAAGACCGGCCTGCCGCCCGACGCCTACGCCGCCGAACTGCCCGCCGACATTGAAAACGGCGAAACCGGCCTGGCCTGTATCGACGCGTTCAGCCATCAACTGCGGCGGACGGGCTATCTGCACAACCACGCCCGCCTTTGGCTGGCCGCCTACATCGTCCATTGGCGGCGGGTGCGCTGGCAGGCGGGCGCACGCTGGTTCCTCACGCATCTCCTCGACGGCGATCCGGCCAGCAACAATCTTTCGTGGCAGTGGGTGGCGGGTGTCTTCAGCAGCAAACCCTACTTTTTCAACCGCGAAAATCTGGAACGCTTCAGCGACGGCGTCTACTGCAAAACATGTCCGCTCTATGGGCGGTGCGATTTTGAGGGTAGCTACGAAGCGTTGGAAGCGAAGCTCTTCATACGTTGAGGGTGTCAGTTGGGGCCAACAACCTTCCCGGAAGGGGCCAGCGAGATGAAGTGAACGGCGTAGCACGCTTGACCCCTTCCCGAAGATCAATCTCGCCACAAGAATGAAAAATGACGCGAAGGAAACGACAATGACATTCCCCAATGCAGATGTTCTGGTTTGGGTACACGGCGACTGCCTCAGCCCTGAAGGGCCGGCATTGAAGGCCCATCCTGGCGCGCCTGCACTCTGGGTGTGGGATGACGAACTGCTCAACGAATGGGCGATCAGCTTCAAGCGCATTGTCTTTATCTACGAGTGTCTGTTGGAACTGCCGGTCGAGATCCGGCGTGGGCAGGTTGTCCTTGAGATTTTGGGCTACGCCCGCGAACAAAATGCCCGCCGTATTGTCACCGCGCAGAGCCCCAGCCCACGCTTCACCCGCATCGTGCGCGAACTGCGCCGCAGCTTGCCGGTGGACGTTCTCCCCGTTGCTTCGCTGGTTGATTACGGCGGCGATCTCGATTTACAGCGCTTCTCCCGCTACTGGCGGCGCGCCGAAGCATACGCCATGAAGAGAGGACTCGGGGCTGGAGGGTAGATTGTCATTTCCCGTGTCCACAATCTCTTTTTCAAGGCAGCAGCGGATCACCCACATTCAGCACACCAATCGCAATCAGCCCAAGCAGGCCGGCGGCCAACACGTAGTAGAGTGTGGGCAAGATGGTTTTTCGCAGAAGTGTCCCCTCCTGCCCCAGCAAGCCAACAGTCGCAGAGGCAGCCACGACATTGTGGATCGCGATCATATTGCCGGCGGCAGCGCCCACGGCTTGCAGTGCAACCACCATCGTGCCGGAGATTAGCAGACGTTCCGCAACGCCGTATTGAAAGAGGCTGAACATGAGGTTGCTGATGGTGTTGCTCCCCGCAATGAACGCGCCCATTGCGCCGATTGTCGGCGCAAACAAGGGCCATACCGTCCCAACGTTCGCCGCCACCCACTCCGCCATCGTCAACGGCATGCTGGGCAGATCCAATGGATTCATGCCTGAGTTGATGTAGACACGCACCATCGGAATGGTGAAGACCAGCACGAAGCCTGCCCCCAGCAGAATCTTGCTCGAATCCACGATGGCTGTCTTCAACTGCCCCCATTTCATGCGATGCAGCACAAAGGTGACAAGCACCACCACGATCAACATCGTGCCGGGCAGGTAGAGCGGTGTCGTTGAGGCGGTGACTTCCGTGCCAAAGACATTTGCCCAGCGCAAATCCAAGGCGGTGCGTAACCATGATCCCAGCGGCAACTGGGGCAGACGACTCAGCACGAGGAAGAACGCCAGCAACAGGTAGGGAACCCACGCCATCGCCAACGACATCGGTTTGCGGTTTGTGAGAGATACTTCCGACGGTTTCATGCGCCCCACCCATTCCGGATCCCACTGTGAAGATGGCGGGAAGTCCCAGTTATCTTTGGGAATGAGGAATCTCCGCCGCGCCGCGAAGGTCACCACCCCAAGGCCAACCAACGCACCGAGCAGCGATGGGAATTCGGGCCCAAGCAGAACACCGGTCAACGTGTAGGGGACGGTAAACGCCACCCCACCCAATAGGGCGAAGGGTGTAATGGAGAGGCCTTCCGTCCACGAGCGTTTTTCGCCGAAGAAGCGGGTCATCATCATCACCATAAAGAGTGGAATGAATGTGCCCACTATACCGTGGACAATCGCTGCACGGGCCGCGATGAGGTTTTGATACTCTTGAAAACTCAACCCGACGCCCGCCAGCGCATCGTTGAGGGCCATGCTTTGTAGCCCGCCGCCGATGCCGATGATCACCGGCGTACCGACTGCGCCGAAGGTGACAGGTGTACTCTGGATCATCAAGCCGATCATCACAGCGGCCATGGGCGGGAAGCCGATGGCCACCAGCAGCGGTGCCACAATCGCTGCCGGCGTGCCGAAGCCGGATGCTCCCTCAATAAACGAACCGAAGAGCCAGGCGATGATCACCACCTGAACGCGCCGATCTGTGCTGATTTCTGTGAAGGTGTTGCGGATCACGGAGACAGCGCCCGATTGGGTCAATGTATTGAGCAACAGAATGGCGCCGAAGATGATGTAAAGAATCTCAAAGGTAATCGCCAGGCCCTGAATGGTTGAGGCCGCAATGGTGATGGCAGGCATCTGCCACACCAGGAAGGCAATCACCGCTGCTGCTATGTAGACGGCAGGCATCGCCAGGCGTGCAGGCCAGCGCAGCCCGACCAGCAGCACGGCTGCCATTGCAATCGGCGTAATCGCCAAGAGTGCTTGGAGACCCAAGTTCATAAAAGATTCGCCTCCGTTTTTACGTATAGCCGCTCAAACCCTATTGGCTTTTCCATCGACTTTTTTGGGCTAAATTTCGAAAGATGGCGAAAAACAGCAACTTGCATTGATTCCTCCAAGTTGAACAGGGCGGCACACAAATAGTGGGCCGCCCAAACGGGTGGACGTGCGCATTTTACACGAATCTTGTGAGCGGTCAAAAGCCCAATGACGATCCTCCCGGGCCGCTGCTGCGGTCGGCGCTTTTGAAAGCCGCCCATCTTCAATTTTGCTATCGCCGCTTGCTTTTACCTCTTTGACAGTCGATCCCTCGTCCTTTATGATGGTCAGAGTCATCGCTTTCACTGCGCCGCCACTACATGTCATTTACCCCCAATCACCAGTCACTCGTCACCAGTCACATGACCACAATCTTACTCACCCACGCCACTATGCTTGTCACTATGGACGCCGACCGCCGCGAAATCGCGGACGGCGCACTTTTCGCGCGCAACAACCAGATCGAATGGGTCGGCCCCACTGCCGACGTGCCACCCGCTCTGGCCGATGCCGCGGACACAAAAATCAACGCCACGGGCAAGATCGTCTTGCCCGGTTTCGTCAACACGCACCATCACTTCTACCAGACGCTCACCCGCGTCATCCCCGCCGCACAGGACGCCGTCCTCTTCGATTGGCTCAAAACGCTCTACCCGATCTGGGCCGAGTTGACGCCTGGCGACGTCTTCGTGAGCACACAACTGGCGCTGGTCGAACTGCTGCTTAGTGGCTGTACCACCAGCAGTGATCACCACTATCTCTGGCCCAACGGCTCCCGCCTCGACGACCAATTCGCTGCCGCCGACGAGATCGGCGTACGCTTCCACGGCGCGCGGGGATCGATGAGCCTGGGCGAAAGTCAGGGCGGCCTTCCCCCCGACCGCACCACCGAGGACGAAGCCTCCATCCTGCGCGACAGCCGCCGCGTCGTGGAAACCTTCCACGACGTCGGTCGCTTTGCCATGCGCCGGGTCGTCCTCGCGCCGTGTAGCCCGTTCAGCGTGACGCCGGATTTGATGCGCGAGAGCGCAGCGTTGGCCCGCTCTTTCGGTTCAGACATGAACGTGCACCTGCACACCCACCTGGCCGAAACGCTGGACGAAGAAGCATTTTGCCTCGCCCAGTTTGGTCATCGGCCCGGCGCTTATGCCGAAGAACTCAATTGGACCGGCGACGACGTCTGGCACGCCCACTGTGTCCACGTGAACGCCGCCGAGATCGGCCAGTTTGCGTCCACACGCACCGGGGTGGCCCACTGCCCCACCAGCAACATGCGTCTGGCCAGCGGCATCGCGCCGATACGCGCCATGCGCGACGCCGGTGTACCTGTTGCGCTGGGCGTGGACGGCAGCGCCTCCAACGACGGCAGCCATCTGCTGGCCGAAGTGCGTCAGTCCATGTTGCTGCAACGGGTGATGGGCAATCCCCGCGCCATGACCGCCCGCGAAGCGCTGGAGATCGCCACAGTGGGCGGCGCGTCCGTCCTCGGCCGCGATGACATTGGCTCCCTCGCCCCCGGCATGGCGGCGGACATCATCGCCTTCGACCTTAACGACGTCACCTACGCCGGTGGGGCCGTCCACGATCCCGTGGCGGCGTTGGTCTTCTGCCAGCCCACGAATGTGGATCTGTCGATTGTCAATGGGCGGGTGTTGGTGGAAGACGGCCAGTTGCGCCACGTGGATCTGCCGATGCTGGTGGAACGTCATAACCGGGCGGCGCGCGGGTTAATGGTCCGCGCAGGGAGGATGTAGACCTGTGCTTGCGTGACACTGAATGCGGTGCTATAATGGTGTCATGTCTGTCAGACTTCGCGCCGTAATCGATACCAATGTGTTGTTTGAAGGAGTTACCCAGCGCGGAGGCGCTTGTGGTCTACTTGTTGACGCGTGGCTGGCAGATCTCTTCAGACCGTACGTGTCCGATTCTCTTTGTTACGAATACTTTGACGTGCTTGCGCGCAAGCTTTCCCCTAGACGATTCCCTGAGGTCGAACTTCTGGTCAATGAACTCTTGAAACAGGCAGCCTTCTGTGAGCAGCACTTTATCTGGCGGCCAATTGCATCGGATGCTGGGGACGATCATGTTGTGAGCTGTGCAATCAACGCGTCAGCTATCCTTGTCACTTGGAATACCAGAGATTTTCAAACTGCAGCACAACTTCTGGGAGTGCGAGTGATACGGCCACCTGAATTTCTGAGATTGTTGCTTGGAGAGGCGGACTAAGTAGGCAGAAAGGAAAGAGAAATGGGACGTATGACACTGCGACTTCCTGAGTCGCTCCATCGCCAACTCGAAAGTCAAGCGGAACACGAAGGCGTATCGCTCAATCAGTACATTGTCTACATGCTGGCGCGTGGTAGCGCCTCAGAATATACAGTGCGTGCTCTTTCAACTGAAGCAATCGCTGAGCAACGACAGAAATATGAAACGATGCGCGCCAGCCTGCGCAAAGGCACGCCCGAGGATATCCAACGCGCCCTCGATGCCCGCGATCCTGTGCCACCGGAGCCGGAACTCACCCCCGAGCTTATAGAACGGCTACAAGCGCGCATCACTGCCGCCCGTCGTGCCCAAAACCGAGACGATACATAGCCAGGCCACCCAATCACCCATCACCTATCACCATGCCCCCAAACACCGTTATCCTCGCCCACGAACACGCGGACTTTGACGCGCTCGCCTCGCTGCTGGGCGCGTCTTTGGTCTTCCCAGGGGCGACGCCGGTGCTGCCGCGCTCGGTCAACCGTAACGGGCGGGCCTTTCTGGCGCTCTACAAGAACCAATTCCCCTTCGTCGAGGCCAGGGAAATGCCGCGCCAGGACGTGGATCTGGCCATCCTCGTGGACACGCGCAGCTTCAATTCGGTGAAGGGCATGGGCAAGGAGACCCGCTTCCTGGTCATCGATCACCACAGTGTAGACGAACCCATGCCTGAGGGCTGGCAGTGTTGGGAAGAGGCGCTTGGACCGATGAACGTAGGCGCCAACACCACCCTGCTCGTAGAAAAACTCATGCAGCAGCACCACGACCTGCGCCCGTTGCAGGCAACGCTGCTCGCCCTGGGCATCTACGAAGACACGGGCAGCCTGCTCTACAAGTCCACCACGCACCGTGATCTACGCGCCGCGGCGTGGCTGCTGGAGCAGGGGGCCAACCTCGAAGTCCTAAACCGCTTCATGCACTACCCGCTCAGCGATGCTCAACTGACCCTCTCGCAGCAGTTGATCGACAACGCCGAGCACCTGGAAATTGCCGGGCAATCCATCGTCCTTGCCACTACCACGGCCCACGGCTTTAAAGACGAACTCAGCGCGCTGGCGCACAAGCTGCGCGAACTCTACGATCCCGACGGCATCTTCCTCGTGGTTGATTTAGGCGACCGCATTCAGGTCGTTGCCCGCAGCACCACCGACGCGGTGGACGTGGGCAAGGTGGCCGACGCGCTAGGCGGCGGTGGACACAATCGCGCCGCCGCGGCGATGGTGCGCGATGGTGATCTGGAAACCGTGCGCGCACAGGTCATCGCGCTGGCGCACCGGCACACCCACCCGCCTGTCACTGTGCGCCAGATCATGAGCCGGGGCCGTCCGCAACGGGTCCCCCCCAACCTGCCTGTGGAAGAGGCCGCCCAGCTCATGCGTCGCTACGGCCACGAAGGCTTCCCGGTGGTCGAAGAAGAGGACGGCTACGAGCGGCTGGTGGGCATCCTCACCCGGCGTGAAGCGGATCGCGCCATCGATCACAAACTGGGCGACCGTCCTGTGCACAAGGTCATGAGCGCCGGTGACGTCACCATCAGCCCCGACGCGCCTATCGACGAACTGCACCGCCTGATGATCGAGAGTGGGTGGGGCCAGATCCCGGTGGTGGACGACGACGGCAGGATCATCGGCATTGTCACCCGCACCGATCTGATCAAACTTTGGGCCGACGAAGGACCTGTCTCCGATCAGATCCCTGATGTTACACGGCAGTTGGCCGAGGCGTTGACGCCGATCCAGCACAAGTTGCTGCGCATGGCCGGCGAAACCGCCGCGGGCATGGGCTATTCCGTCTACGTGGTGGGCGGCTTTGCCCGTGACCTGCTCCTGGATCGCATGGCCGGCCGCAACGAGGTCGCCGATATGGACATTGTGGTGGAAGGCGACGCCATCGAACTCATCGGGCAGATGCAGTCGCGCTGTGGTGGGCGTGTGGTCACTCACCAGCGTTTCGGCACCGCCAAGTGGATTCTAGACGATGCCGATCGCCCGGTGACGTGCCCTGATCTGGGCAATGCCCCTGATCTACCGGCCAACCTGGATTTTGTGACGGCGCGCACCGAGTTTTACACCGAACCCACCGTCTTGCCCACGGTGGCGCAGGGCAGCATCAAACTCGACCTGCACCGTCGCGACTTTACGATCAACACGCTGGCCGTCGTCCTTACGCCGGATCGGTGGGGCGATCTACTCGATTTCTACGGCGGTCTTTCGGATCTGCGCCGGAAATTGATCCGCGTGCTACACAGCCTCAGCTTTGTGGACGATCCTACGCGCATCCTGCGCGCCGTGCGCTACGAGCAGCGCTTCGACTTTGGCATCGAACCGCGCACGCTGGAACTGCTACAAGACGCCATAGCGCTAATCGACCGCATCAGCCCGGCGCGTATTCGTCATGAGTTGGAGCGCATCTTGCAGGAAGAGACGCCCGAAAAGGCGTTGCGCCGCCTCGACGATCTGGGTGTGCTGGCGGCCATCCACCCGCAGCTTCATGCAGACAGCCGTCTCGAAGCGCAATTCGAGTCACTGCGCCGTCGCCGTCTGGCTGTTGACAGTCCTGCAGACGATCCAGCGGGTGATCCGTTGATTGCCGAAGCGTGCGATCTAAACACCGGTGAACCGCTGCCCCGTCTTTACTGGGGGCTGCTGGTCTACCCGCTCCTCCCCGCCAGCGCCCCACCGGAAGAGGACGTCATCGACACGTCTGCGCCGGCGCGCGATCCCGACGACGCCCTGATCCAGCGGCTGATGTTGCGCGGCGAAACCCAGCGCATTATGCGCAAAGTGCGCGATCTCAAAGCGCATCTGCCCGAACTGGAAGATCCCTCGCTGCCCGACAGCCGGATCGCGACGATCCTGGATCGTGGCACACCGGCAGCGCTGCTGCTGCTCTCCATCGTCGAAGAGAACCCGCTGCTCCACGAACGTCTGCGTCGCTACATGACCACCTGGCGTCACATCCACCCCGCCCTCGACGGCAACGCCCTGCGCCGCATGGGCATCAAACCCGGCCCGATCTATGGCAAGATCCTGCGCCGTCTGCGTGCGGCGTTGATCGATGGGGAGATTGAGGTGGGGGAGGATGAGCGGCGATTGGCGGAAGAGATTGTTCAGAATAGTGCGTAGTGCGTAGTCCGTCGACAGCGGTGCCATCTTTTTTGTCTGTTGACGCGTGAGGTGAAACGGCAAGCCACCAATCCTGCGACAACATGCCAAACGGACTACGCACTACGCACTAAACTTATTCACCCATACGTTCCAATACCACACCAACACACCCAACCAACACACCCAACCAACACACCCAACAGGAGCCACCAATGCAATACCGACAACTCGGCCATTCCGGCCTGCGCGTTTCCGTCATCGGGCTGGGGACGAATCAGTTCGGCGGCAAGGTCGATCAGGCGGGCGTCAACGAAATTGTGGACGGCTGCATCGATCTGGGGATCAACTTGATCGACACCGCCAACGTCTACGCGGGGACACGCTCGGAGGAGACCCTCGGCCACGCGCTCAAGGGCAAGTGGGACAAGGTTGTCCTGGCCACGAAGGTGCACATGAAGATGGGCGAAGGCCCCAACGATTACGGCTCCTCACGCTATCACATCCGCAACGGCGTCGAAGCCAGCCTGCGCCGCTTGCAGAGCGACCACATCGATCTCTACCAGATGCACCGCTGGGACGACACCACCCCCATCGACGAGACGCTGCGCACGCTGGACGATCTGGTGAGCAGTGGCAAGGTCCGCTACATTGGGGCGTCGAACTACATGGCGTGGCAGTTGTCCCGTGCCAACTTGCTGGCCGAGGTCAAGGGATGGGCGTCCTTCGTGTCGATTCAGCCGCATTATCACATGTTCGAGCGTGAGTTGGAGAAGGAGATGATCCCCTACTGCAATGCCTACAACGTGGGCATTCTGCCTTACTTCCCGTTGGCCGGTGGCTTTTTGACGGGCAAGTACAAGCGCGGTGAGGGCGCGCCCGCCGGCTCACGCGGCGAAAACAGCCCTTACGTACAAAAGTACATGACCGACGAAAATTACACCATCGTCGAAACGCTCACGTCCTGGGCCGAAGACCGCGGTCACAGCATGGCCGAACTTGCCCACGCCTGGCTGTTGGGTCAACCGCAGGTCAGCTCCGTCATTTCAGGCGCGACCAAACTCTCGCAGGTCCAATCCAACGCCAAAGCGGCGGATTGGAACTTGTCTGCGGAGGAATATGCTGAGGTGACGGGGGTGTTGGATGGGAAAGGATAATGCGTAATGCGTAATTGGTAGACGCAACCACTTGCCGATTGGCGACCAATTTCGTAGACGAATTACGCATTACGTCTTACACATTACGCATCATGCCCTCAATCAAAAACCGCTCACTCCACACCCGCAACGAACCTTCCCGTTCAATGCGGGTGTGGAGATCCCGCAGCCGGTCGTGGTAGCGGTCGACGCTGAAATCGGGGAATTGCCACGAGATGACTTTGCAGTAGAAGACGACTGCGCCGATGTCGTGGATGGTGGTGGCGGGGCGGGCATGTTCGCGGCGGACAATATCAAACCCGGCCACTTCGAGTTGGCGTGCCGCCATGTCGAGCGACCACGATGTGTAGACCGGATCGGGCGCGCCCAGCAGACGGTTAAGATCGATGCAGTCTTCGCCGCCAACCTGCTGCGTGAGGAAGCGACCACCCGGCTTGAGGATGCGCGCCACTTCCGCTGCGTCGAACGACTCGTGGCGGTTGATGATCAGATCGAAACGATTGTCTTCGAACGGAAGGTTCTGATCTGATTTGAGTGCCACCACATGCACACCCAACGATTGCAACCGCTGCGTTGCCACCGTCACATTCGGTTCATACGCCTCTGTCGCCGCCGTATAGGACGGCAACCCCGGCAGCGACGCCAGAAATTCCCCGCCGCCCGTCCCCATGTCGAGCATTGAATCGATCCCCTGCATGGCCTCGATCACCAGATCCCGATACGACCACGGTGTCGGCGAATCGTCCCAGCGGCCTTCAAGGTAGGCGAAATCCCAGCCGGAGAATTCTTGGGCGAGGGCGGATTGGATGAGGGTGTTGAAATCGGTCATGTGAATGTCCTTTGTAATGCGTAATTCGTAATGCGTGGACAAAGCCACTTCCCAATTGGCGACCATCTTCGTTGACCAATTACGCATTACGCATTACGAATTACTCTCCAACAGCTTGTAATAAAACACAGTCGCATCCACCCCACCTTCTCCGTTCAACGCGTATTTCGGGATCACGCCGGCGATGGTGTAGCCGAGGCTTTGGTAGAGCGGTTCGGCCAGGTCGCCCTGCCGCGTGTCGAGGACGAGGGTGGATCGGCGCAGGCGGCGCGCTTCGGTTTCGAGAGCGGCCATGAGGGCGCGGGCGATGCCGCGGCGGCGCGCTGAGGAATGCACCAACAGCTTGGCCACTTCGGCGCGGTGACTGCCGTTGGGTTTGCCCACGGGGTGCAATTGCACCGTCCCCAACAGTCGCCTGTCCTCGTGGGCGGCCCAAAGGAGGATGCTGCCCCGTTCCACCCCGGCAAAGACCTCGCGCCAGTAGGCTTGGGCATCTTCAGGCCGGAACGGCGGCAGGAAGCCCACCGACGCGCCGTTGTTCACGCTGTCGCAAAGCACGTCTACGAAGCCGGGCAGCAGTGATCTGGCTTGTGTGGCATTGAGCAAGGTGACGGTGTAGTTCAATGTCAGCATATCCTCGGTGTCGTCGTTTGTCGTAGCTGCACGCTGGTAGCGTGCGGATGTCCTCAACGGGTTCGCTGGCTTGCGTACGCGATCCCGTCCTCAACGAACCGCACGCTGGTAGCGTGCAGCTACGAAATATGTGAGTCCGCTAGCAACCATGCCACCGACTGCCGTATCCACTGACGGTACGCCGCCAGTTCCCACACCGGCGCATGATGACCTGGTGCGAGGAAGGCGACGCGTCCATCCCCGGCGGACTTTGTCCACGACATGGGGTGGGCGATGCCGCGGTCGAACGCCATGGTGTGGATCTGCACGCTCTCGTCGTAGGTGGTGAAATAGAACTCGTCGTGCACGCTGAACGCGCCGATGCCGGCGGTAGTAGGGTGTTCTCGCGAAAGCGGCGTCACCATGAAGTCGAAGCGGGGTGGATGATGAAGGAAGCGGCCGCCCAGCAGCCGACGAAGATCGGCGTTGTCCTCGTTCATGGCGAGGGAGGCGTGGAGGGCCAAGAGCCTGCCGCCGCCGTACACCCAATCACACAGCGCCCGATCCTGATCGGGGCGTCGGTCTTCGGCGATGCGGCCATGCTGGTTCGAGCCGCCGAGGCAGGTATAGAGGACAACAAGATCAACGCCGTCCTCGGCCAGGGTGAGCAGTGTGTTGGCATCGTAGCCGGCGGTGATGGATGCTTCTTCGGGTGAAAAGTATGTGCGGAATGTCTCGGCGAAGCCGTCGAAATCGTGCCAGTTGCCGCCCAGCAGCAGGCGGACTTTGGGGGAAGTCATCTTTGTCATCCTTCAGCGGGTGATTTATTAACAATATCACCGATCATGCCACGAAGGACGATGGACAGCAAAGCGATGCAAAATAGAACGCGGATTGAGCGGATCGGGGCGGACTAAATCGGAAGAAAATCTGCTCCGTTCCGCTCGATCCGCCCAATCCGCGTTCTATTAGATCACCCAAATCTGACCAATCGGCAGAGAAACGTCGATCCGCTCGCCGGGGCGCAGCGCACACTCCGGCCCGGCGAGGACGCGCCAACTCGCGCCGCCGATTTGCACAATCAACTCGGTGTTGACGCCCTGGTAGATCGATTCTGTCACCTCGGCAGGGACGTGGTTCTCGCAGCCCTGATCCGGCCCGGGCAGGCGGATCGCTTCGGGCCGCACGGTGACGAGCACGTCGCCGTCGTTGCCGGGGAGGGATGGGTCAATGTGTAGCACGCCCGCCGCTGTCTCTACCTGTGCGCCGCGGCGGACGCCGGGTAGAAAATTGTCGCAGCCGAAGAATCGCGCTGTGGACTCGTTGGCCGGGCGGCGGAAGAAGTCGCGGGGCGGAGCGTACTGCTGCAAGTTGCCGCCGAAGAGCAGCGCAATCCGATCCGCCACGATCACGGCTTCGCTCTGATCGTGGGTGACGAAGAGAGTGGTGATCCCCAACTCATCGTGGACGCGGCGGATGAGCAGCCGCATCTCGTGGCGCAGGTTGGCGTCGAGGTTGCTCAATGGCTCGTCTAACAACAACACCCGTGGCCCCACCACTAGCGCCCGCGCCAGCGCCACCCGCTGTGCCTGTCCACCTGAAAGCTGATCGGGGCGGCGATTTTCGTAGCCGGTCAGGTCCACACGCGCCAGCATTTCGCCCACCTTGCGCCGGATCGTGGATCGGTCCTCACGGCGCATGCGCAGGCCGAAGCCCACGTTCTCTGCCACTGTCATGTGGGGGAAGAGGCGATGGTTCTGGAACATCATCACCGCGCCGCGCCGTTCGGCGGGGACCGACGTCATCCGTTCACCGTCAAAGGAGATCTCGCCGCTGGTGGCGGGCAACAGGCCGGCAATCATGCGCAGCGTGGTACTCTTGCCGCAGCCCGAAGGACCAAGCAACGCCACCAATTCCCCTGATGGTACATTCAGCGAGAGCGCATTGACAGCCGTATCTCCGCCGTAGCGGCGGGTCAATTGATCGAGGACAACTTCGGTCATACGCGGTTAAAGCCTCCCAAGGCGGCGGTGCCACTGTCCAGCACCGTCGACGTAAGCCAGATGACGAGAATGGCCGGCGCAATGAAGACAAGACTCAGCGCCGCAGCGGTGGCCTGATTTGCGCCTGAAATGAAGGGAAAAAGCACCAACGGCAGCGTGAGCACCTGCCCGCCGCCGATGAGCAGGGTCGTGATGTACTGGCTCCACGACACCAAAAAGGTGAAAAGCGACGCCACCACCAGGCCTGGCGCGATGAGCGGCAGCATCACGTAGACGATGGTGCGCAGCGTCCCCGCGCCGAGGGTGCGCGCCGCTTCGTTGATCTCTACGCTGTAGTTGGCAAAGACGCCCGCCATCACCAGCACAAAGTAGGGCAGCGCCGGGATCAGATGCACCAGCGCCACGCCGATCCATGAATCGGCCAGGCCATAGCGGATGAAGAAGATATGCAGCCCCATGACGACGGTCAACGTAGGGACGATCAACGGGGCGAGGATCAACCACTCGATCAGTCGCTTCCCCGCGAATTGGTACTTCGCCAGCGCCCACGCCGCCGGCGCGCCGATCAACGCCGCCAGGATCGTCACCAGCAGCGCCAGCCCCAGGCTTGTCCCCAGCGCCTCGCCCACCCTCGACGACGGCGAAAAGACATATTCCCATGCCGCCAGTCCCCAGCGCTGCGGCCACAAATTGGGGAAGAGCCACTGCTGCGCGAAAGACCAGATCAGCAGCGGCACCAACGGCGCCGCCACGCTGATCACGATCCCCACCAGCACACCCCAACGTACGATTCGCTTCAAGACACTGTCCTTTCCAAGAGCACATCAGAACTTGATCCACGAAGGCACACGAAGAACCACGAAGAAAAGACTTTCACCGCAAAGGGCGCAAAGGACGCAAAGGGCAGAAAAGACAAAGAAAAAGATGATCCACAGATTACACGGAAAGGATTCAGAGGGGTTTGTGTTAATCCTTCAAATCCGTGTAATCTGTGGATCTTCTTCTGCCTTCGTGTTCCTTCGTGGATCAATTTCTGCTCTCCGTCAGCCGCCGGTAGATCATCATCAACCCAATGACAACCAACGTGATCACCACGCCGAGGGCCATGGCCTCAGGTCGGCTGGTGAGATCGGGATCGGTGTAGGCACGGTAGGCCATGACGGGCAGGGTGTTGGGGTAGCGTACACCCAGCAGTAACGGAATCTCGAAACTGCCGAAGAGGAAGGCGAAGACAATGATCGACGTGGAGATGATCCCCGGCGTCACCAGGGGCAGGAGGACGTAGCGGAAGCGCTGCCAGGCGTTGGCCCCCAGCGTCTGCGCCGCTTCTTCGTAGTCCGCGCCCACACTGCGCAGCACCGCCAGCACCACCAGCCCGATAAAGGGCACTTCCTTCCAGGTGTAGACCAAAATGGCGCCGATGTAGCTGCGGTCAAAGACCAGCGCCGGGAAGTCGCCGGGTCGCTCCAGCATGTTGACGGCGTAGAGGACACGCGCCGCCAGCCCGCTCTGCGTGAGCAGCAGCACAATCCCCGCCGCGGCCACGAGATGGGGCACTGGCAGCGGCAGTTGAAAGATCGCCGTCATCCAGCGCCGCCCCACAAAGGAGCGGCGTAGCACCATCGCCGCCGCCAGCGCCAGCACCGTCGCCAATACCGTACTCGTCACCGCCATGTAGAGCGTCACGCCCAGGGACATGTAGAAATCTCGCCCGCTTAACAGCGCGATGTAGTGGTCCAGCGTCCATGTGCGCAGGCCGATGACGGGCAAATAGCCCAAACTTTGCACGATCCCCACCCCCACGCCGCCGAGAAAAAGCACGCCGATAACGAGGAGGGTGGGGACGAGGAGCAGATACGGGAAGAAGCGTTGTGTGTTCATAGGATGGAGACGACAGACGACAGACGACGGACGACAGACGACAGACGACGGACGACGGGCTGCGATGATCATGCTGAATTGGTGGATATGGTCCGTTGACAATGCAGATTTCTAGCTCGATGGCACGACAACCAAGAGCACGAGCAACTTGCTCAACCCGTCGTCCGTCGTCTGTCGTCCGTCGTCAATTGTCCGTCGTCAATTGTCGTCTGTCGTCAATTCTTCAACACATTCTCCTCCCACCCCGTCTGCATCGCGTCCACCCATTCTACGCTGCTTTCGGGCAGGGCGGCGGCGCTGAGGACATCGGCGGGCAGGGTGGCGACGCCCTGTTCGATGGCGGCAAGCTGTGCCTGTTCCTCGGCGCTGAGGCGGGTGGGATCGATGGCCATCTTCCAGCCCAGCACTTCGGGATCGGTGATGGCGATCTGGTATTCAGGCGAAAGCAGGAAGTTGGCCAGCACCAGCGCACCGGCCACATTGCCGGCGTTGTAAGGGATGGCCACATAGCTCACGTTGGCGATGGTGCCGGTGTCGAAGACCAGCGTGCGGATGGTGTCGGGGTAGATGCCCTGACGGATGTAGGTGGACGCACGGCTGGAGTCGTATTCCATGGCGAAGTCGATCTCCTGGTTGGCAAGCAGGTTCGCCATCGCCGCCAGTTCAGGATAGGTCGCTCCTTCGCGCCAGAGGTAGGGTTCGATGCCGTTGAGGTATTCCCAGACCACGGGGGCGTATTCGTCGTAAACCGCCTGATCGAATTCGCCCAGGAAGGCATCAGGGCTGCCCGCCGCCCAGTAGAACAACTGGCGCACAAAGCCCATGCCCACGTGATTGGGCGGCGCAGGATAGGTGAAGCGGCCGGGGTTGGCCTCGATCCAGGCGCGCAGATCCTCGTAGTTGGTGGGCGGGTTGTCGCCCACGTTGGCCGAATTGTACTCGAAGACCCACTGAAAGCTGGCCCAGGGTGATTCGTAACCGTCGGTGGGGACGCCGAAGTCGAAGCCCACAGCGGGGTTGCTCTCGTCCACGTATTCACTGTTGGGCAGGATCTGTGTGAAGGGGCCGAAGAGCAGATCGCCTTCCTTGAGCGTGCGGAAGTTCTCGCCGTTGATCCAGATCAGGTCAACGCTGCCGCCGCTGTCCAAACCGGCTGCCTTTTCAGAAAGGACCTTGTTGACAGCGTCTGCCGTGTTTTCCAGTGGCACACGGTTGAGCGTGAGTCCGTAGCGTTCTGCCAGCGGACCACCGACTGCCTCGTCCACGTGGGTGTTGATGAGATCCGAGCCGCCCCACAGCGCCCAGGTCACCGTCGTCCCCTCGGCGGCGGCCACAATCTCGTCCCAACTGGCCGTGGACGGATCAAACATAGCCTCCTCCGCGGCCGCTGGTTCCGTTGCAGCGGGGGCTTCGGTCCCCGGCATTGGCGTTGCACAGCCTCCCACCAACAACAGCCCCATCAACATCAATAACAATCGTTTCATTACTTTGTCCCTTCGTGAATGAACTAAAACCGCGCCTGGAAATCATTCAGAATAGAACGCGGATTGGGCGGATCTGGGCTGATTTTTTCTCCTAATCCGCTGGAATCTGCCGAATCCGCTCAATCCGCGTTCTGTTTCATTCCCTCAATCCTGGTCGCATTGTGGCAACGCGGTGCGAATGCTTCTATAAGCCAGCTTACTTCGCTATAATGGACTGAAATCAAATCTACGTCCAATCATCAAAGAATCGATGGATCTGTATGAACCAACGTTTATCCCATTCTCCCTTCGTCACTGGGCTGCGTTGTCTGCGCTGTGGACATGTCTACGCGCCGGGCGAAATCGACTATGTTTGCGGCTGCCGACCCAACGTGGGCAGCGATCTGGGCACGCTCGACGTGCAGTACGATTACGCCGCCATCAACCAGGCCACCTCCCCGGCGCAGATTGCCGCGGACCCCGACCGTTCGATTGGCCGCTGGTGGCCGTTGTTGCCCATCGCCGAACGCGGTCACCTGCCGCCTTTGCCGGTAGGGAACACGCCGCTGCTCCACGCCAAACGGCTGGGCGAATCGATTGGTTTCTCTAACCTCTACATCAAGGACGACGGACGCAACCCGTCCGCTTCGTTTAAAGATCGCGCCTCGGCGATTGCCGTGGCCCGCGCCCAGGAAGCGGGCAGCACCATCGTCGCCACGGCTAGCACGGGCAACGCCGCCGCCGCCCTGGCCGGTCAAGCCGCTGCCGCAGGACAGCCCACCGTCATCTTCGTGCCCAAGACGGCCCCCCGCGCCAAGATCGCCCAACTCCTCGTCTATGGCAGCCGCGTCCTTGCCGTGGACGGCAGCTATGACGACGCCTTCGATCTCTGTGTCTCCGCCTGCAAAGAATTCGGCTGGTACAACCGCAACACCGGCTACAACCCCTACATGACCGAGGGGAAGAAGACGGTGTCGTTTGAGATTGCGGAGCAGCTAGCCGGTAGCAGTTGGCAGGTAGCAGATAGCAGTGAGCAGGTAGCAGATAGCAGTTGGCAGGTAGCAGTGAGCAGTGAGCAGTTGGCGGAAGCGGCGACCGTCTCCGCAATTCGCAATTCGCAATCCGCAATTCGCAATCCGCAATTCGCCGTTCCCGACGTCGTCTTCGTCTCCGTGGGCGACGGCTGCATTATCGGCGGCGTGCACAAGGGATTCAAGGACCTGCTGGCGTTGGGGTGGATCGAGCGGATGCCGCGCATCATCGGCGTGCAGTCCTCGCGCAGTGCGGCGATTGCTACGGCGTGGCGCGACAACCTGGATGTGCCTGCCGTGGTGGAGGCGACCACCCGCGCCGATTCTATCAGCGTCAATGCGCCGCGAGATGCGATCAAGGCGTTGGCCGCAGTGCGCGAGACCGGCGGGGCCTACGTCCTCGTAGAAGATGACGACATTCTCAAGGCCATCCCCACCCTGGCGCGGCTGGGCGCTGTCTTTGCCGAACCGGCCGGGGCGACAGCCTATGCCGGTCTCCTCCAAGCATGGTGTGACGGGTTGGTTAGCCCCGACGAAACCGTTGTCCTCATCAACACTGGCAGCGGCCTCAAGGACGTCAACGCCGCCATCCAGGCGACAGGGGAACCGCAGGTCATCGCGCCGACGTTGGAAGCGGTGAGGGATGTAATTTACGATTGACGATTTTCGATTGACGATTTTCGATTGTCGTGTTGAGTCGTTGGTTCTGGATTGGGCGGTGTCTTTGTCAAGTGTGTTTCTTGATGGGTATCGCTCCTTCGCTACAACTCAACGGGAAAGCTGCCCAATGATCGTTCACGTCCTCAACCAGAAATCGTCAATCGCAAATCGTAAATTGCACCGAGATGATATCTTCTATATTACCGTCTTCTCATCTGGGAAGAAAACGTCCTCGATCTTACAGTTGAAGAGCGCGGCGATCTTGAAGGCCAGCGGCAAGCTGGGATCGTACTTCCCCGTCTCCAGTGCGTTGATCGTCTGCCGTGAGACGTCGAGATGGTCGGCTAAGTCGGCCTGTGACCATTCCCGCTCTGCCCGCAACACACGCAGTCGATTCTTCATTCGTACCTCCGGCTGGCGAAGGCAACGCCGAAGCCCCACAGCGCAATCAGCATCGGGAAGATCCAGATCCACGAAGGCTGCGGCAACCCGGCGTTTTCGAGGAAGCCCACGGTCATGGTGATGATGCCGGTTGCGGCGGCGGCGAAGCCAATCGCCTGGAGTTGGATGCGCTGCTGTAACTCGTCCATGCGACTGAGGAAGCGTAAAAAAGCTATCAGCGCAAAGAGCATGGGCACCACAGGCAATACAGCCAGGACAATCTGCCAAGGTCCCTCCGGCGTTCGGTTGAGCACCCAGATCGACGATATCAGCACAACAGTATAGGCGATCATCGAGGTGCCAAACTCGATCATGTATCTCTTGCCTGCTTGGTTCATAGTTCTCCTCTTTTCGGAAAGGTTCATTTACGTATTGACAAGCTTGCTTGACATTGGTAACTATACACAGAGATTTTCTTTTTGTCAAGTGCGTTTTACAAAAAGACAAGATGAATTTTCATGTAGTAAGTCTGTAGGGGTACATTTTGGATTTTTGGCAGTAACCTTCTCGGAAGGTCAAACCTGCCCCCATTTGAATTACACCCGTTTGTAGGCGACACTTCGTCCCAATCCCCAATCCCCAATCCCCAATCCCCAATCCCCAGTCCCCAATCCCCAGTCCCCAATCCCCAGTCCCCAATCCCCAGTCCCCATGATTTACACAGACTTCCCCAATTCTGGTAACATGAAAGCAACAAATTGTCAGACGATCATCCTTTGAGTTTTCACGGTGAAGGAATACCAGAAGGTATACACCTATGAGCAAAAGCATCATCGCCGGCCCAACCTATGCCGAAATGCGCGATCCGATGTTACTGCCGGCGTCTTTACGTGAGGCGGCGCAAAAAGCGTTACACGAAGACGAACTCAACCCGATTAACCTTTATAACATCAACTGGAAGAACACTGGCGACGCCGTTGAGCGCATCGTACTGCCCAAGGAATTGACCGGCGTCCAGGCCAATATCATCGTCCTTAGTGGACGGAACTTCCCCAGCGGCTCGATGAAGGTCGGCCCCGCCTACGTGACGCTGGCCGAAAACGAAGCGTTGGACGGTCTGCGCCCTGGCGACAAAGCTGTGATCGGTCCTAGCACGGGGAACTTTGGCATCGGCACTGCCTATGTCAGCCAACTCAAGGGCTACCAGGCCATCGTCGTTATGCCCGACAACATGAGCCGCGAGCGCTACGAGCGTATCCGCAAGTACAAGGGCGATCTCGATCTCACCCCCGGCACCGAATCGGACGTGATCCTCACGTTGGAGCGCACACACAACGAGTACGTCAGCAAGCCCGACAAGTACGTTGTCCTCGCACAGTTTGAACTGCTGCCCAACTACCGCTTCCACCGTCATGTCACCGGCGCGGCGGTGATGCAGGCCGCCCAGGACGTAGGAAACGGGCGCGTCGCCGCCTTCGTCAGCGCACCCGGCAGCGCGGGGACCCTCGCCGCCGGTGACGCCGTCAAGGAACACTACCGTGACGCCAAGATCGTGGCACTGGAACCGCGTGAGTGCAGCACCCTCTTTAACGGCGGTCAGGGGCAGCACCGCATCGAGGGCATCGGCGACAAGATGGTCACGCTGATCCACAATACCTACAACACCGATCTGCTTATGCTCATCCACGACGACGACACCGTGCGCGGCATGGAAGTCATGCAGGCAGGCACCCACGTCCTGGTGGATCGGTTGGGCGTCCCCAGCCTGGATGCCTGCAACCTCTACGGCAAGTTCGGCCCAAGCTGCGTCTGCAACATTATCGGCGCCATCAAAACCGCCAAATATCTCGGCCTCGGCCCCGAAGACAACGTCGTCACCATCGCCACCGACAGCTATGACCGTTACCCGTCGGTGAGTGAGATCCTCTACCAGCGCAACGGCGGCAAACCCAACGACGATCAACTGGAGATGTGGGCAAAGAGCGCCTTCCTTGGCGCCAGCCTGGGTGAAATCGTCGATCTGAACGTAGACAATCAGCATGAACGGCTACAAAAGATGAAAGCCGATCTATGGACAAACTTCGGCTACGGCGCCGACTACATCGCCCAGATGGCCGGCCAGGATTTCTGGGACGTCGAGTACGCCAAGATCGAGCAGATTGACCCGTTGATCGAGCAAGTGCGCGGCGCGTTGGGATAAGGCGTAGTGCGTAATTGGCAGACAAAGCGACGTGCAATTGGCAACCAATTTTGTCAACGAATTACGCATTACTCTCTCCGCCGACATTGATCTATTCAAAAACAACCATGAACCTCGAACCTCCTAACGAACAGGTCGAAGCCTGGCAACAGGCCATAGAGTTTTTTCAGGAAGGTGTACGCTTGAAAGAGGAGGGCGATCTGGCGGGGGCGATGCAAAAGTACCGGCAGTCGCTCTTTTTCTACCCAACCGCCGAGGCGCACACCTTTCTGGGGTGGGCCTATGCGTCGCTGCACCTCTACAACGAAGCGATTTCTGAGTGTAAACGCGCCATCTCGGTAGACGCGACTTTCGGTAATGCCTACAACGACATCGGGGCCTACCTGCTCGAACAAGGACAGATTCGCGACGCCATCCCCTGGTTCCAGCAGGCAATTCTTGCCCCGCGTTACGAGCAACGCGCCTACCCGTTCTACAACCTGGGCCGCGCCTACGAAAAGTTGGGCGATTGGCCTGCCGCCCTGCGCCACTACCGCCAGGCGCTCGATCTGCGGCCTGATTATGAAGAAGCAACAACGGCATGGCAGGATCTACAAGCGCGGTGTAACTGAGCGTTTAAACGTTTAAATGCTCAACCGCTTAAACGCTCCATCCCACAAGGACGTTCTACCCAACATGACCGGTGAAAAGATTTTGATTGTTGAAGATGAACGAGCTGTGGCGCGTGGGCTGGAGTATGGGTTGCGCGATGCGGGCTTTGATGTGCAGTGGGCCGAAAATGGGCTGCGCGCATTGTCGATCGCCGAAGAGTGGAACCCCCATCTCATTGCCCTGGACATTCGCCTGCCTGATATTAGCGGCTACGACGTCTGCCGGCGTTTACGCGGCGCAGGACACCGTCAGCCTGTCCTCATGCTCACCGCCCGCGACGAAGAAGTAGACAAAATCCTGGGCCTGGAATTGGGCGCCGATGATTACGTTGTCAAACCCTACAGCTTGCGCGAAGTTGTTTCGCGTATTCGCGCTCTGTTGCGCCGCGCCTACGGCGAACTTGCCCTCAACAGTGGACCCGTCACCATCACCTTTGGCCCTATCGAAATTGATCTGGAGCGCATGTGGGTGCGCCGCAACGGCGATCCCGTCGATCTCACCCCCACTGAATTCCGCCTCTTGCGCCAACTGGTGGCCAATGCGGATCGTCCTATTAGCCGCGAGGCACTCATCGAAGCCGTTTGGGGCTACGACGGTGAACTCGGCAACGACCGCACCATCGACGTCCACATGCGTCACCTGCGCCAAAAACTTGAAGACGATCCCGGAAACCCTCGCTACCTGCTCACCGTACGCGGCATCGGCTATAAATTCCAGCCGCCCGCTTCGTGGCTTTGATCCACTCTGTTACGATCTCTTAATTGAACCGCAAACTTACGACAACTCAGCCCTGCTACAATAGAGGACAGTTGCCGATCAATGCCCAATGCTTCTGACTGGTACTTACCCAATGCCATTCCTTAGTTTTCTCGCAAAATTTCGATGCGTGGACTGCCGCGTAGGATGGGTTACGACCGCTTAAATTTACCCTGTTCGTCCCGTCAAGTTCGGCGGTTGTAACCCATCTTGCGAACTGCCGATGCAAGTTGTGGACACGGATTGGGGAAACACGGATTTTTCGGACTGATTCGTATTTGTTTTGATCCGTGTCCACAGGTTCCTTAGCGGTAAAATTATTGAAGTTGAATAAGGAGATCTTATATGCGTTCCCCCAAGCAATTTATGCCCAAAATTCCACCGGCTCAACATTGGTTGACCACGTTGCTCACCTGTATGATGGCCTTTACGTTGGTGGCGGTGACGCCGTCCCTCGCCGCTGCACAAGACAACGACGAAGACGGCGTCCTCGTTGTGCGTGTCATGCCCAGTAGCCCCGCGGCAGAAGCCGGCCTCCGCCGCGGGGACATTATCCTCAGCGTCGACGGCGCGCCCGTCAACAGTGCCGCCGAACTAATGGACGCCATTGCCTCCCACACCGCCGGTGACGAGATCGAACTCACCTACCGGCACGGCAGTGAAGAACGAACCACCACCGCTGTCCTCTCCGCAGTGGACGGGCGCACGCTGCTCGGTGTGCAGCCCTATCAGGATGCGCCTACGCAGATGCGCCGAGAAGCCCAATCACCTCAAACCCAAGACCAGCCCGAGGAACAAGATCGGCCTGAAGAGATGCCACAATTCCGTCTCCAAGTGATTGAACCCGGCGCGCAGATCATCGAAGTAATGGACGACAGCCCCGCTTCTGCAGCCGGTCTCGAAGTCGGCGACGTCATCACCGCTGTGGACAGCGAAGCGGTCTCCGGCCCCGAAGCGTTGGTGGAGACAATCGGCGGTTACGCGCCCGATGAAACCGTCACATTGACCGTTACCCGTGGCGATGAGGAACTGAGCATCGACGTCGTCCTCGCCGCCCGTGAAGACGATGCCGCGCGTGGCTTCATGGGTGTGCAGATCGGGCCTGTCTTTACCGACGATATGCGTTGGGAAAAGGGTGTTCCTTTTAACATGCCCTTTGGCCGTGAGCGCGCCCTGCCCATGTTCTCTGGTGTGTTGGTGCGCGATGTCGCCGCCGACAGCCCCGCCGCCGCCGCCGGCCTGCAACCGGGAGACTGGATCACCGAGGTCAACGGCGAAAGCGTAGAAGATCTTGAGGATCTACGCACCCTGATTGAGGCCGCCCAACCTGGCGACGAGATGACCCTGACCCTCCAATCCGGCGTCTCCCGCTTTGGTCGCGGCGCTGAAGCCACCGAGCCCGAAAGTCGTATAGTGACAGTAACCCTGGGCGAAAATGAAACAGGCGGCGCTTTTTTGGGCATTTCAGTGATGCCGGCGCGCCTCCACATGCACGAAGAGACGCCCAAAAAGCCCGGTTCACCCGATGCTCAGGAGCCCCCAGGTGAGGATCAAGGCAGTGTTGTGCCCTACTTCTTCTTCCGTAACCTGACGGATCTGCCCAACCTGCCCTTTTTCTTCTTCAACCCTGGCCTGCCCAATGAAGAAGGCGTGGAACTTTTCTTTCATGGTCTACCTGACGGTGACGGCAATCCCATCGAAGTGATGCCGCTGCTGCCGTCACAAGAACTGTAATCTTTCTGACCCTCTGAAATCACACAATCGCCTAATCTCAAGCGTGTAATGAGATTAAGCGATTGAGATTAAGTGATTGTGTCGTGTTGATCGATCTATGTTCTGCTGCTGTCTGGAGTTGCGAATGTTCCAATCCATCCGCTGGCGACTTGTCTTTAGCTACACCGCACTTACCTTGTTGACCGTTTTTTTTGTCGGTGTGTTGACCTTCGGCCTGATCCAGCGTTACATCGAGGACCAGGAGACTGAGTCGCTCCGGGCCAACGCCGAGGCGATTGCACAGCAAGTGCCCGCCTTCATGGGGAATCAGGTAATGTTGGCGCAGTTTGTGCAGACAGCCTCGTTCCTGGGCAACACACAGGTTCGCATCACCCGCACCGATGGCCGCCCCATCATCGATTCGGCCAAACTGGTGCGCGACAGCGGCCTCTCGTGGCATGTCTCCGGCGAAGAAACGCAGGAGGGCGTGTCCAGATCGTCTACTTGTGTCACCCTCGCTGTGGGTGACACCGCCGTCCTCAACGGGGGGGCAGGCCAGCTTTACATTTCGCCCGGCAACGAGAAGGACGCTACGCTTCATTTTTCTTCGTTGACCATCGAACGTGTCCCTGGGCTATGGGGTAGCCGCCTGGTCTTCATCGAAGAGACCAACCTCACCCCCTCAGAACGTGAGGTGAGCCAGACCTCCTTGCTCCCTTACCGCGGCACCGACATCGATTGGGTGCGTGCACAGGATCTACAATCCGTCGACAACGCAACACCGGCCACTCGTTCGGTACGTGTCCCCATCATCCAGGATCAGTCGATCCTCGGCTATGTGGAGCTTAGCCACACCCTCGACGTCGCCAGCGAATCGCTGCGGCCCATCCGCCAGGCGTTGATAACCGCCGGCGCAGGCATCGGTCTCTTTGCCGTCGTCGTGGGTTTGTTTGTGGGGCAGGGGTTGACGTCGCCAATCCGCACGCTTAACACAGCGGCGCGGCGTATGAGCGACGGCGATCTTTCGGCCCGCGCCCAGGTGCGTAGCGAAGATGAGATTGGCGAGTTGGCCGTGCAGTTCAACGAAATGGCCGAACAGTTGCAGCGTAGCTTCGCCGAACTTGCCGCTGAACGAGACGCCCTGCGCCACTTCATCGCCGACGCCTCCCACGAGTTGCGCACGCCAATCACTGCGCTCAAGACCTTCGTGGAACTCATGCAAGGGCCGGCTGCCCATGACCGCGAAGCGCAGTCCGAGTTCCTTGGTGAAAGCCAGGCTCAACTCGAACGGCTGAGCTGGATTACTGCCAACCTGCTCGATCTTTCGCGCCTGGATGCACACCTGGTGCAGCTAGAAATCGAGCCCCACAATGCCGAAGATCTGCTGAGTGCGTCGGCGGCGCTCTTCCGCACCTGCCCCCACGAGAGCCGAGTTACCATTGAGCCGGTGCCCACTGATTTGACCATTCCCTGCGACCGCAGCCGCATGGAAATGACACTCTCAAATCTGATCGAAAACGCTGTTAAGTACACGCCGGAAGGCGGATCAATCCGCGTTGGCGCGTCGGCCACGCCGGCTGGGGTGGAAGTGTGGGTGCAAGACAGTGGCGCAGGCATCGCCCCTGAAGACCTGCCCTACATCTTCGAGCGTTTCTACCGTGGCCGTCATGCCGAAAACATCCCCAACGGCAGTGGATTGGGCCTTGCCATTGTCCAGAGCGTCGTCCATGCCCATGGTGGGCGCATTGAGGTGGAAAGTGTCCTCGGTGAGGGCAGCCGGTTTACCATCTGGCTGCCGGGGGTACAGGAGGAGTAGGGGTTTGCGTGGGGCGGAAGGATCGCTCGTTGCATTGGCGAGCGATCCTTCCGCCCCACGCAAACCCCTACTCAATACAGCAAGTATTCCCTTACCCGGTCTACCCAATCACCGGTTTGTGTCCACTCGTCGATCAGCGCCGACAGGTTCTCTGGCCGGCTTTCCAGCGCAGTACGGATGTCGGTGCGGCCAATGAGCCTGTCGAAATGACCGTAGCCGGGCGTGTTGTCTGCTGTAGGATAAGGCAGCCAGGCAAATTCGTTGGGATGAAGCGCAATCACATCAGCCAACAGGTAGAGGCCCATGGCGACGGCGCGGATCTCGGGCCGCAGCGCGTGGATCATCACGCCCCGGCACGTTTCGCCGGCGTGTTTGCTCAAGCTCGGCACAAAGTGGACAGGTCGCGCCACCATACCGTATAAATCACGATTGTTAAACCGATCACACAGCGCCCCATGATCCAGCCACGGCGCGCCAAACTGCGACAGCGGCGACGCCGTCCCTCGCCCTTCGCTTAAGTTCGTCCCCTCAAAGAGGCAAATCCCTGGATAGACCAGCGCCGTCTCGTATGTGGGCAACGATGGTGACGTCGGTGTGAATGGGTTACCTGTCTCCGCCCAGAACATGGTGCGATCCCAACCCCTGGTTTTGATCACACTCATCTCAAACGAAAATCCCTTTTCAGCATGCCAGAGATGCGCCAACTCGCCCACCGTCAGTGAGTGACGCGCGGGGATGTCCCAGCGCCCCACAAACGTGGAGATCGACGGATCGAGCATTGGTCCTTCGGCATAGCGCAGGTTGCCGCTGATTGGGTTGGGGCGATCCAACACCCAGAGTGGTTTGCCTGCTTCTTCACACACCTCCATCACGTACGAAAGCGTCCAGATGTAGGTGTAGAAGCGCACGCCAACGTCGGGAATGTCGAAAAGGATGAGGTCGAGATCGGCTACGTCCTCGACGCGTGGGCGGAACTGTGCGCCGTAAAGGCTCACCACCGGGATGCCGGTGAGCCCGTCCACCACATCGTCTACAATTTCGCCGTCGGCGGCAGCCGCGCCGATTCCATGTTCCGGCGAAAAGAGACGTACCGGCGCAACCCCGGCCTGTTGCAGCGCCACCCGGCTCGGCAACATCTGCCCATAGGCGACGCCGGTGGTGGCGGCGTCGTTGGTTACCAGGCCGACGCGTAATCCTTCTAGTTCAGAACGAAGACCGCTCAGTAGCATGTCAATGCCAAAGCGGACCGGAGACGATGGGGTGTTCATAGCAAGGCTCCTCTGGCGTGGGGTGATGAACGATACCGGTGCGACGCACCGGCCCAAATCGGATGCGAATGCCGAGTCTTCTCGTGGCCGGTGCGTCGCACCGGTATCGTTGTAAACGAAATGAGGCGCCCTGAACAGGACGCCTCATTTCGTTTACAACAAGGAAGGACAACCAACCTTAGCAGATTAGCCGGCGGCTTCGCTGGCCTGGGGCTCACTGCTGCCATTGGCGGCGACACGGCTCACGTCTTGATACTTCTTGCCCTCTTCGATCAACATTACCGGAATGCCGTTGCGAATGGGGTAGCGATAGCCGGTGCGCGGGTTAAGCAGGAATTTGCCATCGTCCACCAGTTCAAGCGATCCCTTGTCTTCGGGATCAACCAGGATCTCGAGCAGGCGGGGGCTAATGTCGCCACCCAACGGTGCGTCTTCGAGCGGGGTGACCGGCGTTTCCGGCAGTACACCTGCACCTGCACCCTGTGGCGCGGATTGCTGCGAAAGTAGCTTCTGCACGGCGTAGACAACGCCCGCCACAAAACCCACAAAGAGCAAAAACTTCAGAAATCCCTTCATTTTCGCCTCCTATCCTCAAGCGGTATGTATCGATTGGTGTGCACGCGATAGCATAGGTGCGTGCAGGATAGCTCTATCATAGCACACCCCTCTGCGGAATCAGAAACTACCGTGTCAGAGCAGAGTGTACGTCACGCTGAGGTGAATAGCATCTGATTGCTATGCGACTAAGTCATGGTTTCAGATTGCCAAAAAACGCGGAAACCGCTATATTGACATGGAAACTATCCGAAACCAAAGGAGCCAAAATGGATCTTCCTCAAGCCAATTCGGCGGACCAATCCACTGCCTCAACCAGCGCTGCTTCAAGTGCACAGAAATCTGTGGAAGTTGATCCTGCTACCAGTGCACCACCGCCGTTGCGCGCAAACAGTACCTTGGGCGATGCCATGACGGCGTTCGATGAGTATATGCTCGGTAAGGGCTTCAGCGACAATACGATCAAGGCTTTTCGCAACGATCTCAAAATCTTGCGTGCTTTTATGGACGATTCTGCTCTCTTGCGCCAAGTACAGACCAAGGATCTCAACGATTTCCTCGACTGGATGCAGAGCGACCGTGGCCGCCCCTGTAGCGCCAAGACGCTGGCGCGGCGCATCACTACATTAAAAGTCTTCTTCGGCTGGTTGCATAGCACAGGCGTTATCGGCAACGATCCTGCTGAGGCCATTGTTCAGCAGACGGTGCGCACGCCACTGCCCACTATCTTGCAAGATGAAGAAATCGCACGCCTGATCCGTGTCTGCCAGGATCTACTCTGGGATCGCAACAAAGCTGACGCCCGTCCATATGTGCTCGTAAGCTTGTTGCTGCAAACGGGGATGAAAAAGAGCGAGTGTGCGAACGTATTGGTGGCCGACATTGATCGGTCACGCCCACAATCGCCTGAAGTGATAATCCGCTACAACGATGCGCGCTACGCCCACAAGAACCGACGCCTGCCGCTGCATCCCAACTTCATCAACCCGCTGGATCAGTATCTTGCGCAGTTCAAGCCCGAACGCTATCTGTTTGAATGTACACCGCGTAACCTGGAGTATGTGCTCGACGAAGTGGGGACGCTGGCCAAGGTCAGCCGGATGCAGGTAGGGTTCGAGACGTTACGCTGGACGTGCGCCGTGCGCGACTTCCGCAACGGCATGCCGCCGGAGCAGATCCGTACCAAGATGGGGTTGAGCAAGGTTTCGTGGCGCGACACCAGCGACAAGATCCACCGGTTGGCCGGGCGAGGATAATTACCTCCCGCTGTCGTTGCCCTGGGTGGCGGGCAAGAACGAACGGAACGAACTCTGGTAGTGCAGATGCGCGTTGACGTAGCTATCGGCCCAGCCACCGACGAGGTATAGGTAGCCGCTAGGGCTGGCCGCTGCACCCAGGTTACGCCACTCACCTGCAATCGGCGAAGGGAAGTGGCTCCACAGCCCAGTAACAGGATCAAAGCGCTCTAATGTGCCGACCGACTCGCCCCAACCGCCGCCCACTGCAAAGATGGCGAGACCGTCGTTGAGCAGTTGAACGCCGCCGCGAGGCGTTGCCAGCGGGGGTAGGGCCTCCCAGGCCCCTTCAACGAGATTGTAGCGTTGTGCTACATCCAATTCGCTTTGACCATTGTGACCACCGGCCACGTAAATATAATCTCCTACGAAGACGGCGCCGCCAAATGCGTGCGCCGTTTCCATTTGGCTGATCACGCGCCAATCCGCCGCTGTGACCATCTCTTCGATGGGCAGATCGAGCTGCCAAACTTCACTGTGCATCTGTTCACCGTCCCAGCCGCCGAGCAGGTAGAGCGCATCTGTTGTGGCCACCAGTGAGGCACCGGCCAATGGCGCGGGTAGCTCTCCGGCGACTGTCCATACTGTGTCGTCTGCTGGGTACTGTAACAAAGTGGAACTGATGGTCGATTCTCTGGTGTCTGCGTCTTCAGCCTGCGTAGGCGTTGTGCCGCCGGCGACAAAGATCTGATCACCGGCGACGGTTGCGGCAAGGTTTGCCAACGGGAAGGGAAGAGCGGGGCCATCGCTCCACTCATTACGGGCAAGATCATAGATATTCACTGTGTCAACCGGCACGCCGTTGTTGTTCTCTCCACCGATTGCGTAGATCTGGCTGCTGGTGACAAAGGCAAGGGCCAGCCGGCTGCGCGCCTCTGGTAGCGGCGCTTGCGACGTCCACCGCGGCATGATGTTGATGGACGGTTGCCCAAGTGTGGTGTTGTCAGCGTCGCTAAGGAGATCTGTACGCGTCGCCTCGCTGCTTTGCAGCCAGCTTGGCATGATCAACAGCAGAATGACCAACGTTAGTGCTGCCATAAGATAGAGCGGTTGCCAGGCAAAAACCGTTTCTCCGCTGTGGGTTAATGGCGTTGGATCCGGGTGGACCACTGCGTTTGTGTTCTCAGTGGCGACTTCACTACCCGGCATTTCGACGCCGGGTAAGACCATCCAGCCCTGTTGCAGGAGCTGCAAAGACGCCTCTGTGCGACTGCTTACGCCGAGCTTTTCGTAGATGTTGCGCAGGTGAACTTTGACGGTGTGTGGGCTGATGACAAGCTGTTCGGCGATTTCGTTGTTGCTGGCGCCTGTGGCAAGTAGCCGTGCCACGTCCATTTCGCGATCACTGAGTGGATTGTCCGCGGCGCGCACCGGTTCGGGCATTGCATTTGGCCCGTTCGTTTCGGTGGAGGTAGGTTGGGGGGTTTCTGATACTGTCTTGTTATTCACAGGCTCATTATTCCACAAAAGGGGGCGCGCTTCAAACGGATCAACCTGGGTAGGTACATTTCGGGCACTGTCGCCGCGTGCCCCGAAATTGAAAAACACCCGACCTGGTTTCATCGGCAGAGATAGAACGCGGATTGAGCGGATGTGGCGGATTGGAGCGGATTTTTCTCTATTTGATCTGCTTAGATCTGCTCAATCCGCTTCATTCGCTGTCTGTCTCTGGGATCAGGTGCCAACAATGATGCCGCCGTCCACGCGCAGGACGACGCCGTTGACAAAGGACGCCTCGTCGCCGGCCAGCCACAGGTAGGCGTTGGCGATGTCGCGGACTGTTCCGGCGCGGCGCAGGGGCGTCTTGCTCACCATGCCGTCGTAGATGGATTGTGGCATCTGCGCCGTCATCTCTGTTTCGATGAAGCCGGGGGCGACTGCGTTGACACGAATCCCCTTCGGCCCCAGCTCACGCGCCCACACCTTGGTCATACCGATGACGGCGGACTTGGTGGCCACGTAGTTGGTCTGGCCGAAGTTGCCGTCGATGCCCACAACGCTGGATGCGTTGAGGATGACGCCGCTGCCCTGTTCGATCATCTGCACCGCAGCAATTTGACCACAGTTGTAGACGCCTTTGAGGTTGACGCTGATCACAAGATCGAACTGTTCTTCGGTCATCTTGCGTAGTTGGGCATCGCGCAGCAGACCGGCGTTGTTGACCAGTACATCGAGCCGCCCAAATTCGGCCACAATGCGGTCGATCAGATCCTGTACGCTGCGCCTGTCCGCCACATCCACCGGGAAAAAGATGGCCGAGCCGCCGTCCCTGCGGATCTCCGACGCGGTAACTTCCCCGTCCTCCACATTCACATCACAGAGGACCACCTGAGCGCCTTCCTCGGCAAAGCGACGCGCTGTCTCGGCCCCGATCCCCCGCGCTGCGCCGGTGATGAGGGTGACTTTGTTGAGCAAACGGTTGGTCATCGCGGTACCTCGTTGGATGAACAGAAGGATCTGAAATGGTTGGAATAGTGCGTAGTGCGTAGATTGCCAACGATCCTGGTACGAAACAAGCAACACCAAAATGCAAAAGTTGCCAAACGCACTACGCACTACGATTACACACTACGCTCCACCGCCAGCGCCACTGCTTCGCCGCCGCCAAGGCAGAGTGTTGCGATGCCGCTGTGCAGGTCTCGCTGTTGCAGGGCGTGGAGCAAGGTGACAAGCACACGGGCACCCGATGCGCCCAGCGGATGGCCCAGGGCAATGGCGCCGCCGTTGACGTTGACGCGTTCGGGATCCAGGCACAGTTCTTGCACGTCGGCGACGGTTTGGGCGGCGAAGGCTTCGTTGATTTCGATGAGATCGAAGTCGGTGATGGCGCGGTTGAGTCTGTCTGCCAGCTTGTGCACGGCGTGGATCGGCGCGTCAAAGATTTCGAGTGGATCGACGGCCGCTTGCGCATAGCCAATAACGCGGGCCAGTGGTTTGAGTCCGTGGGCATGGGCGAAGGCGGCGCTACATACAACCAGCGCCGCGGCGCCGTCGCTAATTGGAGACGAATTGCCCGCCGTCACGGTTCCCGTCTCGTCAAAGATTGGTTTCAGCGCCGCCAGCGCCTCGGCGGACGTGTCCGCACGCGGCGTCTCGTCGGCGATGATGGCGACGGTTTCGCGCCGCTTTGTCACGGCGACGGGCGTGATCTCGGGGGTAAAGTGTCCTTGTTGCTGGGCGGCCAGGGCGCGACGGTGGCTTTCCAGCGCCCAAGCGTCTTGTGCGGCGCGGCTGACGTTGTAGCGGCGAGCGATCCATTCGGCGCTGAGGCCCATGTGGTGCTGCTCAAAGGGACACCACAGCCCGTCGTGAATCATGGCGTCGAGCAGGGTCTGGTTGTTGAGCCGATAGCCGAAGCGAGCGCCGGGCAGCAGGTAGGGGGCCAGGTTCATGTTTTCCATGCCACCGGCCACAATCAGGTGGGCGTCGCCGGCGCGGATGGCCTGCGCCGCCATCATCACCGTCTTCAAGCCGCTGCCACATACTTTGTTGACCGTCGTGGCGCTGACCGAAGAGGGGATGCCCGCCGTCATTGCCGCCTGTCGCGCCGGGGCTTGCCCTACCCCGGCCTGAAGGACGTTGCCCATCAACACCTCGTCCACCGCGGCGGGATCGACGCCGGCGCGTTCCACGGCAGAGCGGATCGCGGTCGCCCCCAGTTCCGGCGCCGGGATCGCTTGAAACGTCCCCTGGAACTTGCCGATAGGGGTACGGGCGGCGCTGACGATCACCACGTCATTGTCTTTCATTGTTTACCTCCATGGTTCGAGCTCGGCGAGGACATGGAGCGCATTCCACTCACGCCCGGCGCGGTCGCGGTCATCGCGCATGGTGAACTTGATGGCAAGGGCAGTGTTCGCATCGGATCCGCTCACATCAGCGCCTGGCACCTGATGCGAGCGGGCGCACACAGTAAAGCCGATTGTTTATGCCCCCGCTCACAGAATGAATCTGCCAACCCTGCCACGTCCATGGCGCGGACGCGATTTCGACGGCTGAAAGGTGTTCGAGCAGCGGGTGCAGTGCGGCGGCGGTTTGGGTCATGGGTAGAGCGCCCTGGTCAGCGCGCCCCACTCTTGCAGTGAAAGCGTCTCAGCGCGACGCTGTGGATCGATCTGGGCGGCTTCGAGTCTGGCGCGAATCACTTCTTTCGATGTGGAAAGTCCGCTGCTGAGGCTGTTGAGCAATTGTTTGCGCTTTTGGCCGAAGCCGGCGCGCACCACATCGAAATAGCGGACGGGATCGACGTCGGCCACGGCGGGTTGAGGACGCACGTCGAGGCGCAGCACGGCGCTGTCCACTTTGGGGCGGGGATGGAAGGCGCCTGCCGGCACCTTCTGCACGATTTTGGGTACGGCGTAAAACTGCACCCCAATCGCCAACAAGGACATGTCCCCGGGCCCGGCCACAATGCGCTTCGCCACTTCCCGCTGCACCATCACCACTGCCAACGTCGGCGGCTGCGGCGCTTCTAACAGATGACGAAGCACCGCGCTGGTGATGTAGTAGGGGAGGTTGGCAACGACTTTGTAGGAGGTGATTGGTGATTGGGGATTGGTGATCGGGAGGAGGCGTGATTCGTGATCCGTGATTCGTGTTGCGTCGACAAAGTCGACGGTTTCACTGGCTGATGAAGCCGACGACGTCGCATTCGGTTCGTCTTCCGTCTTTCGTCCGTCACTGTCCTCTGTGGCGTCCTCCGTCAACAGATCGGCCACATCCACAGCGAGAATGTCGGCGTGGACGAAACGGACGTTGGGCTGATCGGCGAAGCGGTGGCGCAGGATTGGGATGAGGCGGTCGTCGAGTTCTACGGCGACGACGTGACCGGCCTGCTCGGCCAGGTGACGGGTGAGGACGCCCAAACCGGGGCCGATTTCGAGGACAGTGTCCTCGGGGGTGAGATCGGCGGCGGCGGCAATGCGCGCCAGGTGCGTCTCGTCCACCAGGAAGTTTTGTCCTAGCGATTTTTTGGGATCGAGATCGTACTGACGAATGAGGTCAAAGACGGAGGCAGTCATGCCTCCTCCACCAAGCCACCGAGGTCGAGATCTAGCGGCGTTACAACCCGCTTTGCCAATTCGGGGCGGATGCGTCGAAAGTCTTTGGCGTTGAATGTGACGATCCAATCAGCGTCAGCGTGGATCGCCGCTAGAAGAATCAATGCATCAAACAATGCGCCCCCCACAATCCCTTGCTCGACAGCATGATTGATCGCACCCTTGTAGCCGTCTGTTGACAGAGCGATGAACTCAAAGTTGGGCAGAATCATGTTGTCGAGCAGATCCTGGGCTTCATGACCGTGAATGCGCGGCTGGAAAGGAATTCCAGTAAGCTTTGCGTAGAGTTCGGCAAGAACGTGCGTACTCGTGTAGCCAACAACCTGCTTTTGCACGACAAGTTGCAACAGCGCGCGTGAAACTACATGTGAAGGATTGTTCCGCACAAGCGCAGCCAATAGGACAGACGTATCCAGAAACATCTTCATGGTTGCTAGTCTAACTCGCTAACTCCTGTGGATACGGTCATCGCGAAACTGACGATCATATGCTTCCCAATCGAAATCGACTGGCAGTTCGCCTGTGAAAACGAGGATACCCTCTTCCCAGACCAGGCGTTCACTTGGCGGCTGAACTCGGATCGACAGGCTTTCCTCATCCACTTCTTCTACGCGTATCACTGCGCCGGGGGTCAGTTGGCGACGAACGCTTTCAGGGATGACAAAATGGCCGGCGCTGTCTGCATGCAGTGTGATCACTCCCAGGCTGTTTGTCATGCGACACCTCAATGTTTCATAAACTGAATCGGTGCGTCAGCGGCAAAGGATCGCAGCGTCTCAAACACAATCGCCAGCGACTTGATGTTGTCCTGGCAGGTGGTGGCGGGGACGGAACCGGTGGTGATCGCTTCATGGAACTCGTGGAGCAGATACAGTTGCGCCGTCCGTTCAGCCTCTACCGGATCAATGACGGTGAGCGGTTTGCCTGTCATCTGCATCACAACCTGGTCGTTCTCCAGGCTGACGACGCCGTTGGCGCACTCAAAACGCCAGTTGCCGTTCCAGGGCGTATCCTGTCCTTGTGAGCACCACGAGCCGTTGTAAGACAGGTGGACGCCGCCGCTAAAGTCGATATTGACCGATGCCGAGGCGTCGCCGTTGAACCAACTCCACGGCGGGTTCCAACTGCGGCCGGCGATGGTGACTGGATCCTGTTCGAGGAAGTAGCGCATCATGTCGAAGTGGTGGATCGACATGTCGATGATCAGCGGGTAGGGCATCTCTTCGCGGAAGCCGCCGAAATGTGGCCCGCGGAAGAATTCTACGGTGACGGCAGCGATTGCGCCCAGTTCTCCACTTTCGAGCACGTGCTTCAGCGTCAACGCAGGGACGCTATAGCGGTAATTCTGCGCCACCATGAGGAGGACGCCGGTTTCGTTGGCCTTGTGCACGATGCGTTGTGCAGCGGGCATGGTATCGGCCAGCGGCTTTTCGGAAAGGACGGGGATGCCCGCTTCCAGCGCCGCTACGGAGACAGCTTCGTGAAAGATGGGCGGCGTCACGTTGATCAGCCCATCGGCGCGGACGTTGCTCAGCGCGTCCTCGACGTTGCTGAAGATGGTGGACGGGTCGAGCTCATATTTGGCAGCCTGTTCGGCGGCGGTGGCCGGGTTGACTTCTACGAAACCGGCAAAAAACGCTTCCCCCGACTCGCGCACGGTCTGTAACCAGCGGTTGCCCATGCCGCCCATGCCCACCTGAATCACGCTGATCATTCATCGTCTCCCAACCGTAAAACGGACATGAAGGCTTCTTGTGGGATTTCCACCGAACCCACCATTTTCATGCGCTTCTTGCCCTCTTTTTGCTTTTCGAGCAGTTTGCGCTTGCGGGTGATGTCGCCGCCGTAGCATTTGGCCAGCACGTCCTTGCGCATGGCCTGTACGTTGGCGCGGCTGATAATCTTAGTCCCTACGGCGGCCTGAATCGGCACGATAAACATCTGGCGTGGGATGATCTCCTTCATCTTACTCACCAGTTTTTGGCCTTTGTTTTGGGCATCGCCGCGATGGACAATCACGCTGAGCGCGTCTACTGGCATGGCGTTGACCAGAATGTCGAGCTTCACCATGTCTGACGCGCGGTATTCATCGATGGTATAGTCCATGCTGGCATAGCCGCGGGTGCGTGCTTTCAATTCGTTATAGAAATCGACGATGATCTCTGAAAGCGGCATGTAGTAGGAAAGCTCCACACGCTTCGTGTCGAGCCAGGTCTGATTCTTTACCTCGCCGCGGCGGCGGGTGACCAGTTCCATAATTGGGCCGATGTATTCTGAAGGTGTAAAGATGTGCAGATCACACCATGGTTCCTCAACATGTTCGATGAGCGTCGGATCGGGCAGATCGGCGGGGCTGTCGATGATGATCATCTCGCCGTTGGTTTTGAGCACTTTATAGGCGACTGACGGCGCCGTGAAGATAATGTCAAGATCGTACTCGCGTTCGAGCCGTTCCTGCACGATTTCCATGTGGAAGAGGCCCAGGAAGCCGAGACGGAAGCCGAAGCCCAGCGCCTGGCTGGTTTCCGGCTCGTAGACCAGGGCGGCGTCGTTAAGTTGTAGCTTTTCCAGGGCGTCGCGCAGTTCAGGGTAATCGTCGGCGTTGGACGGGTAAAGGCCGGCAAAGACCATGGGTTTCATCGGTTCGTAGCCGGGCAGCATCTCCGTCGCAGGGCGTGCCATGCTGGTGATGGTGTCGCCCACATCCAAGTCTTGCACGCTCTTGAGCCCGGTGGCGATGTAACCGACTTCGCCGGCTGAGAGGCGACCTGTCTTGATCATCGACGGCGAAAGGACGCCGACTTCGATGGGGTCCATCTTGATTTTGGTGGACATGGCGAGCAACTCACCCGGCCCATTGATCTCGCCGTTGATCACACGGACATAGGCGATCACGCCTTTGTACGCATCGTAGTGGCAGTCGAAAACGAGCGCTTGCAGCGGCGCGGAGACATCTCCTTGCGGCGCCGGCACATGCTTTACCACCTGCTCCAGTACGCTTTCGATGTTGATGCCACTTTTGGCGCTGATCAGTGGAATGTCCTCAGCGGCGACGCCGATCAGGCTTTCGATCTCTTCGGCCACTTCTTCAGGACGGGCGGCAGGTAGATCGATTTTGTTGAGCACGGGGATGATGGTCAGATCGAGTTCCATGGCCGCGAAGAGATGGGCCATGGTCTGCGCCTGAATCCCCTGCGACGCGTCGACCACCAGCACGGCACCTTCGCACGCTTGCAAGGCTCGCTTTACCTCGTAGGTAAAATCAACGTGGCCGGGGGTGTCGATCAGGTTGATCTCGTACTCCTGGCCGTTGTGTTTGTAGATCATACGCACGGCGCTGGCCTTGATCGTCACACCCTTTTCTCGCTCAAGATCCATCGAGTCGAGGAGTTGTTCCTTCATCTCGCGCTCAGTGATGGTCCCCGTGAGCTGGAGCAGGCGGTCGGCCAAGGTGCTCTTGCCGTGGTCAATATGGGCGATAATACAAAAGTTGCGAATGTGATTTAGATTCATAGAAATTTAATGGTTCTTTCTCGAACAAGCGAACTATGACATGTAGAGTACATCATCTCATTATCCCTTCATCTCTCAAAAAAAGATGATGGGAGGATGAAATGTTGGGCCATACACGATTCTTTTGCCTTCTTCTTAGCGTTTTCCCAATTTTTTTGCAAAGTAGTCAACTGTTGGTTCCAACCCTGCGTCGAGACTCACCTTCGGTTCCCATCCCAAGATTGTGCGCGCCCGTGTAATGTCGGGCCGGCGCTGCTGAGGATCGTCCTTGGGCAGGGGTTTGTAGATGATGCCTGCCTCGTTGCCAATGATAGCATTGATGCGCTGGGCAAACTGTAAAATGGTTAATTCCGCTGGGTTGCCGATGTTGACCGGTTCCACTTCGTTGCTCACAAGCAGGCGGTAGATGCCATCTACAAGATCGTCTACGTAGCAGAAGGATCGGGTTTGATTGCCTTCGCCGTAGACGGTGAGCGGTTCGCTGTGTAGCGCCTGCTTAATGAAATTCGGCACCACACGCCCGTCGTTGATGCGCATACGCGGTCCGTAGGTATTGAAGATGCGCACGATGCGTGTGTCCACCGCATGGGCGCGGTGATAGGCCATGGTCATGGCTTCGGCGAAGCGTTTTGCCTCGTCGTAGACGCCGCGTGGGCCGATGGGGTTGACGTTGCCCCAGTAGCTTTCCTGTTGCGGGTGTACAAGTGGATCACCGTAGATTTCGCTGGTGCTGGCAATGAGGATGCGCGCGCCTTTGGCCAGGGCCAATCCTAACGCATTGTGGGTGCCCAGGCTGCCTACTTTCAACGTCTGGATCGGTAGTTCCAGGTAATCGACAGGGCTGGCAGGGCTGGCAAAGTGCAAAATGGCGTCGAGCGGACCCTGTAAGTAGATGTAGTTGGTCACGTCGTGGCGGACGAAGCGGAAGCGGTCGTGACCGGCTAAATGCGCGATGTTGTCGGTGCTGCCGGTGATGAGATTGTCCATCGCGATGACGGTGTGGCCTTCGTGCAACAGGCGGTCGCAGAGGTGACTGCCCAAAAAACCGGCACCGCCGGTGACCAAAACTCGCATGGAACGGTCCTTTCGACTATGATAGTGGAAAATGCCAGGATATTGGCAAATGCCTGAAATTGATCCACAAAGGCACACGAAGAAACACGAAGTTCAGAAAAAAACTCAAGGTAACGCACGAGCACATCGCATGTACCCATTTTTGCCGTTAGGTCCTCTCTCTATCCCCACAGCGCCGTTGTTTGCCATCCTAGCCGGCTGGTTCGGCATCGCCATGATGGCCCGCGCCGGACGCCGTCAGGAGGTACACCCTGATCTGGTTTCAAATGCCGGTTTCATCGCGCTGGCGTCCGGTCTCATTGTAGCCCGACTGTGGCACGTGGTCCAGTTTTGGGCCATCTATCTAGAGGAACCGCTGCTGGCCTTTAGCCTGCGCCCTGGTGGCATGGCACTTGGCCCAGGGATTGTGGCGGCGGTGATCGGCGGCTATGCCTATTTGCTTTATGCGCGATTGGATCCGGTGAAGATCGTGGCAGCGCTGGCGTTGGGGCTGCTGGTAGGCGACGGACTGTGGCAGATGGGGGCCTTCTTAACGGGCGAGGTGGTTGGCTTGCCGTCTTCGCAGCCGTGGGCGCTGCCCTATTTCGGCGAGCCGTTGCACCCGGCTGCACTCTACCGGGCGTTAGGCGCTTTGGCGGTGACGGCGATTGTCTATGTTTGGGCCGACTTTGAGCGGCCAGGACGGTTGATCCTCTTAAGCGTGCTGGGCTACAGCCTTGTGCGCCTGGTAAGTGATGCCTTTGTGAACGGCGCCGCGCAGGTGGGCACTTTGCGGGTGGCGCAGGTTGCAGCATTTGCCCTGGCCTTGGTGGCGGCGTTTCTGTTGAGCAGACGGGCACAACCCCTTGACTCACGCTCGCAGAATGAATTCGGCGTCTGACATAGAAAACCGGCTCAAGCCTTTCTGGGAACACGATTTATCGTGTTTCCCATATCAGCCGACGTTTTCAACTGCAGACTACCGGATGCCATCCTCTTCATCTCTCCTCGTGAATTACCAGCAAAATACCTTGAACAATCGAGATTTTAGCCGGGCTGTGGGCGATGACGTTGCTGATGCCGCGGGTGGTGCCTAGCGACAGCGTGGCGTTTGTCAGTGGATATTCAAGCCCACCGTAGGTGACGCCGGTAACTTCTTGGCTCAGCGGCACCACGCTGACTAGACTGCCTACCGGTGCTTCGAGGACGAAGCATTCGCCGTCGCGCATGACTTGTAACGTCTGATGCCCGTCGGCCAGGACAATGGGGACGGGCCAGTCGCGTCGCGCCGAGATGAGTAGGTTGGCCAACGTCTGGTCCAGCCGTCCACCTAGCGCGCCCATGAGGAGGATCTCGGAGACGCCCTCACGCACGGCGCGGTCAATCGCCAGTTCGAGATCGGTCTTGTCTTTGCGCGGGGGGTGACGTTCGGCGGCGACGCCTTGCGCTTCGAGATCCGCCAGCATGTCGGGCGCGATGCTGTCCATGTCTCCGACGACGATGTGGGGTGTGCGATCCAGCGCCAGGCAGTGACGGGTGCCGCCATCTGCGCCGATGAGAAAGTCGTCGGGGCGCAACTGGGCGCGCAGCCAATCGTAGTCTTGCACAGTGCCATTGACAAAGATGACGGCGCGGCGGGCAATGCGGCGGGCAATGCGGTGAGCAGATGTCATCAAAGCACGCGTCCTTACAGGAATGCCTGGGTGGCAAAGATGGTGATCATTAACATGGCGATGCCCAATTCCACAAGCATGGCCAGCAGGAATCCGCCGATGTAGGCGCGTACGGCTTGGGTGGCTGCCTCACGGTCGCCTTTTTGCTGGTATTCCATGTACCAGAGCGCCGTGACCGAGCCTACCAACGCGCCAATCACGGTGCCGATAATGGGGATGATGCTAAGCACCGCAGCCCCTGCCAGCCCGCCCAGGATGGCGACACCAATCGAGCGCCAGCCTGTCCCTGAGCGGCGGCTGGTAATCGCCGTCAGGGCGAGGTCGCTGCCCCAGGCGATGACGGTGAGGACGCCCAGCAATAAGAGTGTCGGCCAGCCAATGCGCACAAAGCCGTCGCCCCAAGCCCACAAGAATGTGCCCAGCCAAATGAATACCGGTCCGGGCAGAACAGGCACCACTGACCCCACCAGCCCCAAAAAGATAAAGACGTAGCCAATCGCAGCCAGGATCGGAAAGAGATCTTGCATGGGAAATTTCCTTGAAAAAGTGTCTAGTGCAGGGGATCAGGTCGATCTTTGATGACCCTGCACAGCCGTCTCTAGAATCTAGGAAAGATCTACGTACGCGGACCCATTTTCGACGCGCACAGGAATCACAGTGTCCGCTGCAAAGATCGGCGGCAGGTCGAACTCCAGGTGTTCATAGAGCGATGGCGGCACACTGATGTCGGCTAGATAGAGTTGACCGACGGCGGCCTGGGCCGACGCGGTCAACAGCCCTTGTTTGGGTAGCGCCAGGGTCATGGTGGCTGTGGCGATGATGTGTGGTGTGTACAACAGGCCGCTGCTTGTGTCCAGCCCACTGGGCGCATCCAGGCTGAGGATGGGGGCCACGCTGCTGTTGGCCAGCCGGATCAAGTCTGCTGCCACGCCTCTGGGATCCCCATGCAGCCCATAGCCGATGACGGCGTCGATCACTAGATCGGCGGGTGGTAGCTCCCAACCTTCCTCGGCCCAGGCGATGGGCACCCCCATTGCTTCGAGGATGCGTAGTTGATGGGCCGGCACATTGTCGAAGTCCTCCGGTGGATGGGTGAGCAGGATCTGCACCCATGCGCCCCAGTTGAGCAGGTGACGCGCCGCCACCAGCCCGCCGCCGCCGTTGTTGCCCCGCCCGGCCAGCACCACAATGGGTCGATCGGCGGTGTCGTTATCGAGCAATTGTTTGGCGAGCAGGGCAAGGTTGTGCCCTGCATTTTCCATCATCTGAAGCAGGGTGATGTGGTATGTTTCCACCATCAAACGATCCACTTCGATCATCTGCGTTGTGCTGAGAATCGGCAGTGCATACATAAAAACGTGCTTTCTGTGCAAGGGCAACTTCGTTGGGCGCGGTGAGACGGTAGCATTGTAACACAATGACAACTTGCGTCAGAGCGTGCTTCTCTGGTCCAGCGGTTTTATCCGCTTGGACCGGCGCCATCCACGTACCATCTCCTGGCAACTTTGAATCCTCGAATGTGCCGGGTGTAATTCAAGTTAGAGGCAACAAACCTTCAGGGAAGGGGGCAAGCGTGCCACGCCGTTCAATTCATCTAACTGACCCCTTCCCGGAAGGTCAATCGCGACCCCAGCCTGGAAGGCTCCCGACTGTACCTCACCTGATTTAAGGTGACCGATCTTAAGTGATATACTCAACAAGACCGCTTCCCGCTGTGGCAGCGGTGCAAGTTTTTGTTGAGCCCTCTACCGGCAATTGGGGGACGTATGCTTGAACTGCGGCTTTTCTTCGTCTTGGCGCTGATGTTGTTGATCCCGGGGTGGTTCGCCCTGGCTCTCACCGGCATTTGGAAGCGCTGGCCTGGTTTGCAGAGCTGGCTGCTTGCGATTGGGATTGGCATCTCGTTCTACCCCGTTTTCTTCTACGCCTCTCGGTTTTTTTTGCCGTGGCTGACCTTCGGCCCGTACAAGATGAGCGCTCTGCTGCTGGGGATGCTTGTGGTCGCCATGTGGCTGTTGCGCAAGGACGGCGCTTGGCTCTCTCGTCTTGATCTATTTGAATGGATCGCGGTGATCGTCTTCGCTGTGACGATTTTTACTCGATTCTGGATCATCCGTGATCAACCGTTCCCTGCGTGGAGCGACTCCGTCCATCACTCGATCCTAACGCAGTTGACGGCTGTGCGCGGCCAGTTACCCTATAGCCTGGAACCCTACTTCCCGATTCCCCTGGATCAATACCACCTGGGCATCTACTCCCTGAGCGCCACCTTGCAGTGGATCGCCCAGGCGCCGGCCCACACAGCCTTGTTGTGGACGGCGCAGATGCTCAACGCGCTTTGTGGCATCGGCGTCTACCTGGTTTTGGATCGAAAAGTGGGGCGAGTGGGTGCCATTGCCGGCGCGGTGGCGGCAAGTCTGCTGCTCAGCCAACCGGCGCTGTATGTCAACTGGGGCCGATTTACACAGATGTCGAGCCAGGTCATTCTCCTGGTGGGCTGGTTGCTGGTGTGGGAGGCGTTGCTGTCTTGGCGCAGCGCGGAAGGGTTCCGGCGGCGCGAACTCATTGGTTACACCGGCCTGGCGGCTATGAGTACGGCGTCGATCTTCTTGTTGCACTTTCGGGTGGCGGCTTTTTACTTGCCGCTCATTGCGCTGATCTGTTTGTGGCTATTGTGGTCCTCGCGCAAAGACAAAGCGTCTATCGCCCGTGTCGTCGGCGGTATTGTGGGCGTGGGCGTGATGTCTCTGTTGCTGGTGGGGCCGGTGCTGGTGGACGCACTACAGGTCTACACGGGTAGTAGAGCGATACAGACAAGCGTGCGCGCCGCGTCTTCGGTGCAGGTGGGGACGGTCAACTTCTTTGAATTTACATTTTCGTCTTTTCCATACCTGATTGGTGGACCGTCGTGGTTCCTGTGGCTGTCGACAGGAGCGCTCCTTGTGGGCGTGATTTTGCGTAAAAAACTAGTGATTGCCTGCCTTTTTTGGGTGCTTAGCTTGTTTGGGCTTGGGTATGCCTATTTGCTTCAGATTCCGGTGCTCAACTTGACCAATCTTGGTGCGATTTTGATCATGTTGTACCTGCCCATCGGCCTTGTGATCGGTAGCCTGGCCCAAGAGATCGTGGCTGTGTTCCGTTCAGATCGATGTGTTGCTTATGGTGTGAGCATCTTTTTCCTTGGCGCAGGTATGGCGGCTGCGCCTGCACGAGCAACCACAGTCGAAGCCTACCGCTACTTTGTTACCCCCGCAGACGTGGCGGCAATGGATTGGATCAAGGCGAACACCCCACCGGATGCGCTGTTCGCCGTCAATACCTACTTTTGGCTGTCCTGGGCGCCACATGGTACCGACGCCGGTTATTGGATTCCTTACTTTACACAGCGCCGTACCACGGCGTCGGTGATGATCTTCTCGTCGCTGGCCGACAGTGAACATCGCGCTGAGGTTGTCACCGCCTCGCAACAGATTGAGTTACTAGAGAGCGATCCAGGAAGTCTGGCCGCACTGGCGGAGACGGGTGTCGATTACATCTACATCGGGCAACGGGGAGATTTTGCATCACCAGGGTTGCAGGCCGACATACTGCGAGAACAGGAAGCCGTGGAAGAAGTCTACACAAACGAAGGGGTCAGCCTTTTTCGGCTGACCCCTCCCTAAGCAACGGGGTTTCAACCCCACCAACCTAGTTCGCCAACAGAATCAACAGCTTACGGCGTGTAATCCACATCAACATCACCTAAATTGGTGACGGTATCCGGTTCGAAACTATATGATTGTGGAAAGCCATCCTCTTTTACTGCAACGGTGTATTTGCCTTCCATGTCGCCAACGAACAGTACATAATCTTGTGCCGACACATTCTCAAACACAAATACACCGCTTTCATCGGAATAGGCAAAGGGGCTTGATGCATTGTTGAGCGCCCACGCTGCCGTTGCCGGATCTCTGGTTTCATCGGCGTAAAAAATCTCAGCAAGGCGTACAGGCGTGTTGGCTATGGGCATCAATGTCCGGCTTGAAAGAATCCGCCCAATGACAACAGCTTGCCCCGGCGCAGCTTCGATATCGTCTATGTTTTCAGGAAAGCTAAACGGGGTAACTGTTGGCAACATGCTGACCATGGCCCGAGGCGTACCAAGCGGGCTATCAATAATTACGTTCGCCGCTCCTTGATCTGCACCATCCTGTTGTGGTGTCGGCACTTGTGTCGTGCAAGCAGCAAACAGCATCAAGATTAGAAGCATACTACCCACAAAGTAAAGACGATTCATATGGTTGTGTCCTTGATTGATACGCAGTCGATGGTACTTTTCGTCGTCGCCGCCTTTTTGGTTGCAGGCACGTCACAGACAATACACCACTCTAGTAGATTAGGCAATACCACCAACGGATTACTCCAGTGGTAGCAGCGCTTTACCCCGTATGGAGTATTGTAATCCGCCCAACCTGTGGTTATGATGGGCTCACTTACACGTGTTCGCCTTGGTGCGAATATCTTTGTATGAGCGTCAATCAACAGCACAGTATCGTCAACATCAGTAGTCAACCTTGTGACAGTTAAGAAAGGATCCACACGATGAAGTCTTTGAAAGTCTTTTTGATTGCAAGCCTTTTGTTGCTTGCGACAATGGGAGTGGCTGCGGCTCAAGACTCGCCCTACGATACCCCATTCGTCACCTCGGTCACTTATCAGAACATTTCGGGTAGCCAGGCGAATGTAATTTTCAATTTCTATCCCGAAAACACCGGCACGCCGACCCCGATTACCGTGCAACTGGCTGCGAATGCCGGTGCTTCGCTCTTCATTGGTGGTTTGCAGTCACTGCCGTCGAACTTTAGTGGTTCGGCTGTGGTTTCTTCGAACCAGCCCATTGTCGCTACCCTGGTACAGATTCCTCAGTCCAGCACGGTAGTGAACCGCCCGCTGTCGAATGGTTTCTCTTCGGCCTCAAGCCAGGTGACCATCGCCACAGTGCTCAAAAATCGCTTTTTTCAGACCACCCGCTTCTCTGTTCAGAATGCGCACAGCAGCGCTGTCAATCTCACGGTGACGTTCTTCAACGCCGACAATCCTGCGGCGGCGCCGATTGAACTGACCCATAACAACCTGCCCGTGGGCGCAGCCCAATCCTTTGATGCCGGCCAACTTGCTCAGTTGCCCAACCCCTTCAATGGCTCTGCCATTATCACGGCTGTGCAGAGTGGTACAACCACCCCGGCCAACATTGTGGCTTCTGCCCTTGAACTTGGCATTACCACCACTGTGCCTAACGATGTGAAGGCCTTTGAAGGCGTTAGCACGGGTGCTCGGACTGTCTTCATGCCGTCTGCGTTGTGCAATGCGTTCGGTGGCCAGGAGACCTTCTACGCCATCACCAACACAAGCGCATCCACCGGCACCGATGTGACCGTTACCTACAGCAACGGCAACAGCGAAGTCAAGACTGTTGGCGGCGGCCGCAAGGCTAGCTTCCGTGGCTGTGATGCCAACAACCCGGCCAACTACAACGGCTCTGCCACCATTACCAGCAGCGCCACCGATATCGTAGTCATCGGTAAGGTTGCCGGTACGGGTATCTCTTCCGCCTTCTTGGGCGAACCGACCGGTGCAGCCCGCCTGGCCCTTCCTTATGTCCGCTGGACTGCCGATGCCAACTACGGTGCCGGTGCGAACCGCCAGCGAGCTTTCATCGCCATCCAGAACGTCGGCAGCGCTGCTGTCAGCAATGTCACTGTCAGCTACTTGAACAAGAATGGTGAGACAGTCGGTACGCAGACCATTGCGTCGATTGCCCCTGGTGCCAAGGCCAACTCCAATGCGGCCGGCGCTACTCTGGCCACTGGTGCCAGTGCCAATGCCCTGATCGAGTTCGGCTATCCTGAAGGCAATCCTGGTGGTGGTTTCGGTGGCTCCGTGATCGTCGAAGGCCCTGCTGGTAGCCAGTTGGTGGCCGTCGTCCGTGTCGCCAGCCGCCTGCCCGATGCCAGCCTCGTCGCCGAAGACTACAACGGTATGTCCACCCAGTAAGGTTGACACTGCCTGCGATTGACTCTCTTACAAGAGAATGAGTACCAGAACCTTACTGCTGTAGCCGATTATCGCTACAGCAGTAAGGTTCTTTTTGGACTTCAAGCATTGCCCTCAAGAAAGGAATCCTGGCATGGGCGTTGTGGAGTTTATCCGTTTCAACCCTTCACGCTACTATCTGGAGCAGTTTGTGGCAGGAGCGGCGGTATCGCTCCAGCCTGGGGCAAGGGTGCTCGATGCGGGTGCCGGCCATTCACCTTATCGTCAATACTTCGATCACGTCACCTATGACGCCGTCGATCTGGGCGTCGCCTATCCCGATGACAATAACAGGCTGGCCTACATGTGTGATCTAAGTAGGTTTCCTGCTCAGTCTCAGAGTTACGACGCCATCGTGTGTACGCAGGTGCTGGAACACGTAAAGAACCCCAACCTGGTTCTGGCGGAGTTCTTTCGGTTGCTTAAACCAGGCGGACAACTTTGGCTGTCGGCCCCACTCTTTTTTGTTGAACATCAAATTCCCTATGACTATTTCCGCTATACGCAGTACGGTTTGCAGCATCTTTTTACACAAGCCGGGTTTGAATCGGTGCAAGTGGAGCAGTTGGAAGGTTATTTTGCCACTGTCTCGTACCAGATGCAGAAGGGGGTACGCTCGCTGCCGCTACGTTTGCCAGGGCGCGGCTTCGAAAACATGATGCTTGTGTTGCCACTGGCTGCTACCAAAGTCCTCTTTGCGGTGCTTTCCGTCTTCTTTGCGCACCTTGACGTGCGCCATAAAGTCACTGTGGATGGACATTGTAAGAACTACGCGGCGGTTGCCGTTAAGCCATTGCAGACGTAACATTGCCTCTCATGCGTAAAAGGTAGGCCACCAAATCTTTGTCTATGGTCAGCCTCTTTGGGTAGCCAGTAGCGTTCGGTAAAGCGCCGCCTGCCTCCCCGCAATCCCTGCAAAGGAAAACTGTTCTTTGATCTGTGGCCGTGTCGCCAGGACACCGGCAGCCAATCGTTCTCGTTCCGCCAGACCGCGCAGGATGGCGGCTGCCAGCGCCTCAGGGTCTTCGGGCGGCACAAGCAGTCCGTTGACGTTTTCTTCGATCAGTTCGACCGTGCCTGAAACACGTGTCGCTACCACTGGCACACCGGCGGCAATGCTCTCTAGCAAAACAGTGGGCAACCCCTCCCACCGCGACGAGGAGACAAAGAGATCGAAGATTTGTAGCAGCTCCTCAACATCGGTGCGCCGCCCCAGCAGACGGACGGCGTGCTCGATCCCCAGTTGTGCCGCTGCGTCTTGCAATGCCTCTTTCATCTCACCTTCACCGGCAATCAAAAAACGGGCATGCGGTCGCTGCGCCAACACCAGCGGCACAGCTCGCAACAGGATATCAAATCCCTTTTGTGGCGCCAGTCGGCCCACAGCGCCGAGGATCGGAGCGTCTTGAGCCATGCCAAGTTCCGCCCGTTTTGCGCTCTGCGAGATGGAAAGTTGCTCAAATCGGCTGAAATCAAGCGAGTTGTACATCACCTCAGCCCGCCGCCCCAACAACCGCGCCAGCGGACGCTGATTCAAATTTCCCACAACCTGCTGCGAGACGCCCAGTTCACCGTCGAACCAGAGCGGACAGATGCCATTGGTGATCAACAACCGTCGTAAAGGACGCTTCGACCATTCGCGCTCATTATGGACAGTGCGCACAAGCAGCCGCGCCCCCAAAGCCCGTTTCAGCCAGATCGCAGCCAGATCGCCGAACTCGCTGTGGCTGTGCAGAATGTCCACCGGCGCAGCGATGGCGGCCTGCATCCCGCGCACCACGTCCACATAGTTTTTGTAGGGCGAGGCGTCGTCTTTGGGCGCGGCCACCACCGTTGCGATCCCCTCCCGTGCCAGCCGATCGCGCCAGATCGCTTCTTCAGGCGTGCCCCAATCCCACAGCGCACAGATCGTTGACTGCACCGAATGCTGCACCAGGTTGCGCGCCAATTCAATGCCGTAACGTTCCACACCGCCCAGCTTTTCCACGGCAAAACCGGCGATGATCTGTACAACTTTGATGGGAGTATCAACTTTGATAGGATTATCAGCCGCCACAGGGTGATCAGCCATGCTGTCCGTCCCTTGCGTCACGTTGAATGTGTTCCACAGCGCGCCGCGCATCGGCTTGGACGGCGTCCACCCCGGCGCGGACGGCCTCTGCCACGTCCACGCGCTGCGCCCACAACGCATCCAGCATAGGACAGAGCCGCTCGCCCGTTACTGCTTCGATGTCGATCACCCATTCTCCCAGCCCAAGCATCTGCATGATCCCGTGGGTTTTGTACTGGTAGGCAATCGCCAGCACCGGTCGGCCTTCGCACAATGCAAAGATGTTGGCGTGCAATCTGCTGCCGAGGAAGATGTCCACCGCACCATAGCCCGCTTTGAGCTGCGCCGGGGACAGCTCCTCGTCCACCTGGATCACCCGTTCGCCCAGATCGGCCAACTGTGCCGCCACCCGCCGCGCGGGGACGCGATCATCGTCTGCCAAGTTGGGGCCAAGCACCTGGGCAAAGAGGACGGCCACACCGTCGTAGCGCGTCACAAAGTCGCGGATCGCGGCGGCCACACCCAATTCGTACGCGGCCTGCCCCGCAAAGAGATCATGTTGCGCCTGCCAGTTGATCAACGTCACCCCCAGCACCGGCGGGCGATTTTGCGGATCCGCCAAGATTGACCGCTGCCACAGCCTATCCACAAAAGACGGCTCATGTCCGCGGTAGAGGAAGGCAATGTCCGGCGCAACAACCACATTGGGGTGCGCCAGCCCTGCACGTTGTAAAAGCTGCATCGAAAGCTGATCGCGCACCATCACAACCCGCACCTGTTGCAGCGCCCATTTCAGCAGCCTGATCTCCCACCCAGAGCGAAACGGACCGAGTGTCTGCGGCAGCATGTAGACGGGCTTGCCCATCCACGCACCGTAGACCAACGCCAGCAGGTGTAACAGCAACGGCAGACGCAACAACCCACTGCTGTAGAGGAAATTCCCCGCGCAGCTTACCACTACGTCGGCCTCGGCATAGGCCCGTAACAGATCCCGCTGCGCGCCGGCACGAGGCAACCCAAACGCCTTCCCCCACCAGCGTTGACCGACGGCAACCGCAGCAATCCACAAGAGCCAAATCGGCGCCAGGACAATCCACCCAATTCGCCACCCTCGCCCACCTGAGCCGCTCGGTTTCACCCACTGTGTAAACGACCTCACCACCCGTTCCGGTCGTTCACTTGGGTAACTTGCCGGATCGTTCATGGCCAGCGTAATCTGAGCGCCGGGAAAGCGAGCGTAGAGTTGTTCCAACGCCACCTGCAACAGGACATGATCCCCGGCGTTGCGCACCGAGTGGACGTTGGTAATCAGGATGCGCGGCGGCTGCGCGTCACTTGTGGATCGGTTCATGTTGTCGCTTCTGTGGCAAGGGGATGGCGGCGCAGACGTCCGCCTGCGATCAAGTAGATGTGACCCAGCGCAATCAAGATCTCAGTGGCGATGAAAACCCACACCACGCCCATCAATCCAAAGCTGTCGATGACAAGCAGATTTGCCGCCACGTTGAAGAGCGCCGCCGCCATCTGTACCACCGTCCGTTCCGGCTGGCGCTGCACCGCCATCAGCACAGCCGCCAATCCCACCGTCACGGCGCGGATGGCGGGGATCACGCTCAACCACTGCAACAGCGGAATCGACTCGGCGTAAGCCTCGCCAAAAAGCCCCAGCACAAGGAAGGGCGTGGCCACGTAGAGCCCAACCGCCACAGCCACACCGCCGGCCACCTGCAAAAGGAACTGTTTACGCGCACTTGCCCGAAAAGCCGCCGGATCCCGTTTGTGCAGCCGCGCCAACTGCGGAATCATAAAAAAGAAGAGCGCCTGCGCCACCAAAAAGGTCATTGTGAGCAGGTTCGACGCCGGCCCGTATTGGCTCACGGCTTGCGCGCCCAGGTGCATGCCCACAATCGTGATGTCGGCCTTGATGTAGACGATGCTTGCCGCTTCGGCCAGCATGTACGATCCCGTCTGCCCCAACCCACCCCGCTGTGGCGTTTCGTTGGCCGCTACTGGATCGGCGGGGGATCGGCTGTGGATCATCAGCGCCAGCAAAAGAATCGCTGCCAACGAAATCAGCATGCGCCCCAGGACAAAATTCATAAGCTGCCCCGGCCCCAGCGGCCCCAACAGCACCCACAGCAGCAGCGCCAACCCCGACACCGTCTGAAACGCCGTCACAATCAGATGCTGATCGCGCACGCGCAGAAAGTTGTAACCGTAGGCGAGCAGCGTATCGAAGACCACACCCGTCAACACCAGCGCCGCAATCGAGACGGGGTAGGTCTCCGGCGGCAGGAAGAGACAGAGCACCCACAGGAGCAGCGCCCACCCGATCAAACCCAGAAAACGTGGACCTACCGTGGCGTACCAGAAGCGCCGACCAAAGCGAGCCGCCGCATCCGGTTGCGCCAGGATCCAGCCTGTGAAGCCCAAATTGGGCAGCACCACCGTCACAATCGCCAGGCTGAAAATCGCCGTGTACTGGCCATACTCCAACGGCGTCACCCGCCGCGCCAGGACAATCAAACTGATGCCGCTGAAGACGTTCGTCGACACCAGCCCCAGCAGCACCACCACCCACTGCCCCAAGGTGCCCGCCAACTGCCTGTAATCGCGGCCCAGCAGCCCGCGCTTTTTTTGTTTGGACGACACCGTCTCTTCGTGGGGGGTCATCTCCCCTCGCTTCCGGCTGTTGGCTTCGTATAGACTCTGAGCCATTGCGCCGCCAGTGTGGACCAACTATAGTGCGTCGCTGCGCGCAGACCGGCCCGATCCGCCAGTTGCCGCCGTTGCGCCGGGTCGTCGAGCAGTGCGCAGATGGCGTCGGCCAGCGCCGCCGCGTCGCCCGGCGCAACCAACACACCCGCCGCCCCATGATCGAGCCATTCGGCGCGATCGCCCACGTCTGCCGTCACCACCGCCACGCCCATCGCCATGCTCTCGAAGAGCTTCAACGGCGAACGCGCCTGCGCCACGCTGTCGTCGTGTACAGGATCGACGCTCACATCGGCCAGGGCCAGGAAGGGGGGCAGCGCCTGCTGCGGCAGATAGCCGATCAGCCGTACAGCGTCGCCAATTCCCAGGCGTTTGGCCTGATCGTCCAACATCGGCAGATCCTCGCCTGCGCCAATTACCAGCAGACGAGCATCCGCCGCCCGTCGCTGCACCAGGGCGAAGGCGTCCATGAGCAGATCCACAGGATGATTCTGAAAGGCAATCGACCCGAAATAGGCCACCACACGGCTGTCGTCTATCCGCAGCGCGCGGCGCAACCCTGTCACCCATGTCACCCACGCCGACGGCGCCAGAAAACGTTGCCCATCCACACCGTTGGGGACGTAGACCACCCGATCCATGCCCGCGGCGCGGCAACGTCGTTCCAGAAAACGGGTGTTGACGGTGCCACCCACCGCCAGCTTCATCAACAGCCATTCCCAGAAGGCAAAGACCTTCCGCTGTGTTGGGCTGAGCCGGTTGCTGTGTGTCTCGTCGTCGTCGCAATCGAGGAAGAAGCGCCGTCCACGCAGCAGGCTGATCCCCACACACGCCGCCAATCCGTTGACGGGCTGCGCCTTGCACACATGGTAGACGTCCGCCGGCGAGCGAAGAATGCCCCAGATCAGCCCCAGCGTCGAGAGTAGCAGCACACGCAGCAGCGCAAACAGGCCGAAATGCTGCGCCTGATTGCCCCGTTTCAGCGAATGCATCTGCCCCAGATACCAGACTTCGACGTCCTCTTGCACAAAACGCCGCGCCGGGCAGTGTGCCAGATCAGGGTGCAGCGCCAGGACGCGTACGCTGTGCCCTTGACGCACCAGCTCGCGCGCAATGTTGAAGTAGCGGATGCCCGAAGGCCGCTCAATCCCCACCGGCAGCACAAAGACGATGCGCAGCGGGCCGTTGTGGTTGGCGGCGCTCATGTACGCCTCGTTTCCAGCAGTGCCAGCAGGTGCTGTTTGTAGCTGCGCCCGATCTCTGCCACCGTGAACTTTGCTAAAAAGGCGGCGTGTCCCTGTGCGGCGAGCTTGCGGCGCAGTTCGGGCTCTTGGTGCAGATGGACCACCGCTTCGGCCAGCGCCGCCCCCTCCGCGCGTGGACAAAGATAGATCTCCTCGCCGTGGCGGAAAGCTGCCCGCACCGCCGGCCCATCACCCGAGAGGACGGGTTTCGTCATGGCCAGCCCTTCGTAGATCTTATTCTGCACCGTCATCAGCGATTGGGGCGTCTGCCCGAAGACGCCCAGGCAGAGGTCGGCGTCGGCGATACGCTGCCGCAGCCGCTCCGGTTCCGTCCACCCCGTAAAGGTGACATTGGCGAGTTGCGCCTCTTCTGCCATGCGTAGTGCTTCGCCCAGATCCGGCCCTTCGCCGATTAACTCGAAGTGGATGTCGCGCCTTTCGGCCAGCAGGCGCGCCGCTGCCACAATTGTCTTGACGCCGTGATTGGGGATGAAGGTGCCATAGTAGAGGACCCGAAAGACGCCTTGCGTCGTTTGTGAGGATGGCTGCGGCTGAAAGATCTGGTCGTCCGCGCCGGTGGGGACAAGCCCAAAGCGCCGCGCCGCCACGCCGTGGGTGCGCTCGAACCAGTCGGCATACTCCTTCGTGTCGAGGATGAGCAGATCGGGCAGGCGGCAGGCCAACGCCTCGACGCGGCGGATCACGTCGATAAAGCGCGGCGTCGACGTGTCCAATTGCCGTTCCACCGAGATCAGGTAGATCGACATAAAAATGTCCCAGACCAGGGGTTTGCGTCGTAGCCAACTTAGCAGCCGGGCCAGATAAACGTCGAACTGGCCGGGATAGCCGACGATGAGGAGATCATACGTGCCTCCCATTTGTTGGAATTTGCGCAACAAGCGGCCATAGGTGCGCAACACACGCCACCAGAAGGCAGGCCGCTTCCATCCACCCTGTACGGAATCGACCCGGTCTTCGATGCTTCGCCAGAGCGACTCGTGGCACTCGAACACCTCGACGCCATTGCGGCGCAGGCCGTCGATCATAATGCGGTTGCGTGAATACTCAGGGCGGTAGGTGCCAAAGTAGCAGACGCGCAGCGATGGGTATTGGGGTGAATCTTGGGGTACATCCTGGTGTTGCGCAAAAGACATGCAGGTAACGTCCCGTCGCGAGAACGTGGGCAAGCATCGGATATCCACGCGATCATACCGAAAAAGGAGGGCACAATCAAATTTGTCGGCTTGATCGGAGTTGTAGATTTCCAAAGTTGGGGTTTTCTCCTAGAATGGGAGGGACTGGGGATCGGGGACTGGGGACTAGGGATCGGGGACTAAAGTAATGCTACTTTGAAAACCGTAGTTCGCGTTGGACTAGTGACGCCGGTTGAGTAGCGCAGCGTATCGAAACCAAGGAACGGGTCTACAGAGAAACCGGTCTCGCCTACCCGCTTGGTTTCGATACGCTGCGCTA
>WGMT01000092.1 GCA_016124945.1 bacterium
CACGGTGACCGATGAAGTCAGCTTCAGCGCCGACCCGAGTGGGCTTTATCAGGTGGAGGTCTACGGGTACAGTGCTGCTGAGTACCGTCTCACGGTCACCATCGAGACGGCAGCGCAGGGACGCAGTGTTGCCCCGGCCAACGTCGCCGGTGTGGACCCCAGCAAAGACCTGCCCACCCAGCCAGCCCTTTCTCTGAGCAGCGCGCCTGTCACCCAGACCGCAGTGACGGCGCCACCTGTCACCGATACCACCACGCCGTCTGAGCCGACAAGCACCAGCATCTACTTGCCGGCTATCGTCCGCTAACTCTTGCCGGGCGATTTCGTACTTGCTGCGCAGGGAGTGTTCAGTTTGAGCACTCCCTGCTGTTGTTATGAAGCCACTTCGGTACAAATCAAGTAACTGTACAGGTGCGACGCACTGGCCGAAATCTGATGCGCTTGTCGTGTGCTCCCCTGGCCAGTGCGTCGCACCTGTACCAAATCAACTTTTTTTGATCCGAACGCCATGTCTCGAGATGAGAGGAACGGCAATGTCGAGTATGCGGAACAAACGTCTCCCAGTCGGCCCGCGTTGGCTAAGTGAAGGATTGTTGGTAGTCGCCACTTTGGCCATTACCCTCTTCGTGTTGTTTTCAATGCAAAATTCTGACGCACAAGCGCTGACGGATATTGATTTGCCTTTACAGGGACCCTACCCAGGGCCGACTTTCACCCCAACCTCTACGCCAACCCCTACCCCAACCCCTACCCCCACGCCGACAGCCACATCAAATTTGACCTATCTGCAGGTTATCTCTGTTACGCCTGCTGAGGCCGACAGAAGCTTTGCCGCCAACATTACAGTCGTCGGCGACGGCTTTCAGGCGACACCGATTCTAAAATTGGGCAATTATCAATTGACCGATGTCAGATACATCAACAGCCGGCAACTCACGGCGGTTGTACCGTCTGGGCTGCCGGTAGGTATCTATGATCTGTTTGTGATCAACCCTGGTGGCGCCACCGTTCTGCTGGCGCAAGGCTTCAGCGTGACCGATGAGGGGCCGTCGATCAACTTCATGTTGCCCACGCAGAGCATTGCCGGCATCGAGACAACGCTCAATCTCTACGGCCAGAACTTGGCCGCAAACGCCGTTGCCCGATTCGGTGGACAGACGTTGACGACTGAGTGGATTGACGCCACTTACCTGCGCGTCACATTACCGTCCACGTTGGCGGCGGGTGACTACGTCGTCACAGTGCAAAATCCGGATGGTGGGATCGCCACGGCGCCCAGCGTCTACACCATTCTTTCGGACCAGAACAACGACGATCTCTACGCCTCCAGCAACCAATTGTGGACAGACCCGCTCTCGCCACGCGCCGCCGGTACCAGCGATGTCGGACTGGTGGTGACGCGCCAGGGCGGCAAACAGCCGATTGGAAACGTCACGGTACGTTTCTATGTAGGGGATCCGAATGCGGGTGGCCAACTGCTGGGTGATGGCGTCATCGCCCTGCTCTCGCCACGCTCGTCGGACAGCACCACCTCAGTTGAGTGGACACCCTCTGCGCCGGGCGCCTACACGCTTTACGCCATCATCGATCCAGACAGCGCCGTCGCCGAAGCGCTGGAAAACAACAACGTGGTGAGCCGTACCTTGACCGTATTGCCGCCTGCCGCCGACCAAACGGCGCCACGCGTCGATAGCTTCACCATCAACGACGGCGCCGTCGCCACCACCGCCCAGGATGTGCGGCTCAATACCACCGCCTCAGACCCTGCACCCAGCAGCGGCATCCAGTCTCTGCTCTTCCAGGAGTTTGAGTATAGCCAGGGGGCCAATCAGTGGGTACCTGTGCGCAACTCAGGCTGGATTGATTATCAGACGGCGATCCTGAACTATGGCTGGCGTCTGTTGCCGTCGGCCGGGGTTAAGTACTTACAGGCGTGGGCATCGGATCGCAGCGGCAACATCTCCGTCTTCCCCTTCAAAGCGCGCATCAACTACATCCCACCCACAGACCGTGTCGGCTTCGACCAGGGCCGCGCCTACCGCTACACCTTCCAGCAGGGAGATCGGGTTGTGGTCACACTGACACCGGTCAGCGGCGATCCCGACCTCTATGTCTGGGTGCCCAATCCGAATGCGCCGCCCTATGTGAGCAATCTGTCTGGTACGGTGGTGGATAGTGTGGACTTCACCGTGGAACAGAGTGGGGAATATCAGGTGGAAGTCTATGGGTATTCGGCGGCAGAATACCGATTGTCGGTTGAGGTAAATCCAGTGGGGATACAAGGTGCCAGTAACTTGGGTGGTGTAGACCCACAAAAAGAAGCGTTGACAGCACCCCTCATCTCACCCGCCAGCACACCGGCCACACAGCAAGTGCTCCCCACTGCGCCCACCGCAGCCGAAGCACCCCTCCGCAGCCTCTACCTCCCGGCCATTTCGCGCTAGATTGCGCCAGAGTGTGGCTCGTGCGGAAGACGTCTTTGTCTTCCGCACGAGCCTTCGTGATTGCACCAGATTGCCGTAAAAAAATCCGCGATGAAGTGATGTAGCCAATCAGGTGTACCTGATTGTGACAAAAACAAGAGTAGACATGATGCAGAAACCTTTTTATAGACCCTTGGCCGTATTGCTTTCGCTCTTTTTGCTGGCCTTTCTCACCGTCGGCGTGACCCTGGCATTAAATAAGACTTTACCTGAAACGCCGCCGCAGCCAAATACAACAGAAAATACAGATCTCCGTGTGGAAAGCTTCACGCTTTCGCCTGCGGCACCGCTTGCGCCGCGCCAACCGATGACACTCACCGCCGTCCTGCGCAACAGCGGCACAACCTCAGTAACAGGGCGGCGCGTCTACGTCTATCTCAATCCAACCGAGCGTCCACCCATCAGCACCACAGCGCCGCTCAAAGAATTTGTTGCAGCCCTGACCTGGCCGGCGGGCGACGCGCAAACGATTGAGTACGGCAACTTCACCGTCAACGCCACCGGCTGTGACAATGTCGCCTACGTCTGGGTGGATCCGTTGGAGCGCATCGATGAGAGTGACGAAGCCAACAACCTGGCCGAAATTCGGTTTTGTGTGGAACACCCCGATGGCGCGGGCAATGGTCCCGACCGCTACGAAGATGACAATGTCTGTGAAGCTGCCGCCGAAATCACAACAGACGGCGTGGCGCAGGTGCGCAATTTCGCCACTGGCACCGACGTGGACTGGGTAAAATTTCAGGCCACACAGGGCGTCACCTACACCCTCACCGCCGCTGGCACAGGAGCGGACGCCTACCCCAATCTGGAAATCTGGCGTTCGTGTGACATCCCCCCACCGGGCTCGTTCGGCACAACCGCGCGGATAGAATTTCGTGCGCCTGAAACGACCACCTATTACATGCGGTTGGACAATGATCAGGCGATAGACAACCCGGCCACCACCACCTACGAACTGACGGTCCATGCGGTGGGCGAACCTGGTGAGCCGGGCGCGCCACCGCCGTCCGGTGCGCCCTTGCTCACCGGCGTTACGCCCAATCAGGGTGTCAACGACATCGACACCCAGGTGACCATCAGCGGCGCCAACTTCCACTCCCCTACCCTCGTTGAACTCTGTGCCATGCAGAACGGCCAGTGCGCAATCGACGCCTGCGAACAGATCCTGGATGTCAGTTTCATCCCGGAGCAGAACAAAATCTTCTCGGTGGTGCCTGCCTACACCTTTGCGCCAGGCGCGTATTGCCTCGCCGTGACGAACGAAGGCGGCGAGACGGGATATCTGGAGAACGCATTCAGCGTTCAGGCAGGGCGTCCGCTGCTGTACGGGCTGACGCCTGTGCAAGGGTACGCAGACTTGCCCACGAACCTTGTGATTTACGGCCAAAACTTCTTTGCCGGGCTAAGGCTCCACCTCAGCCATGAGGAGTCGGGGGAGACGATTGCACTGGAGAATGTGGTGATGGACAGCCGGACGCAAGCTCGCGCAACCATACCGGCCAATCCGGCGCCAGGCCGCTATGCCTTGCTGGCCGCCTACGATGGGACGGCATCTACACGCCTACCTGCCGCCTTTGCCGTGCTGCCCCCCGACGAAGATCTGTTTAGCCAGACCCAAGAACTGTGGCTGGAGCCGGTGGCACCGCGTGTTGGTGAACCGGCCCGCCTGGGCCTGATTGTCCATCGCCGGGGTGGCGCCCAGACGACCGCCGTCGACGTCCGCTTTGCGGTGGATGGGGCGGTTATCGGCAACGCCGTCGCGCCGTTGGTGGCCCCCGACAGCCAGGCGAGCACACAAGCGCTTACGTGGACCCCGGTACAGGCCGGCGAGTTTGTCCTCTCGGCCACCATCGATCCCAATCAGCAGATCGACGAGGCGAGCGAAGAGAACAACGTGATCACACAGACTGTGCGCGTGCTGGCGGCTGCATCCGATGTCGATGCCCCACGTGTCGACTCGTTGACGCTACACACCAACCAGACCACTGTGACCACCACCCAAATCTACCTGAACGCCGACGCCACCGACTACCCCGAGAGCAATCCGTCGGGCTTGGCGAGCCTGCGCTTCCTCGAATATGAATACAACGCCGGCAACCGCCTCTGGATCCCTGTGCAAGACAGCCAATGGGTCAGCTACCTACAGGCGCGGCGCAACTACCGTTGGACGCTCTCGCCTGTAGGCGGCAACCACTACATTCAGGCCTGGGCCAAAGACAATGCAGGCAACGTCTCCGTCTTCCCCTACCAGCTCAGCCTCGACTATCTGCCCCCCACCGATCGCGTCACCGTCAACCAGACGCGGCTCTACCGGCGTACACTGGCCGTAGGCGATAGGCTGGCGGTGGTGGTGCAACCGACGGCCGGCGACCCTGATCTCTACATCTGGCCCCCCGACTGGGGAGCAGGCCGCCCACCCTGGGTGAGCAACCGCAGCGGCATTGAGGCCGATGCCGTCACCATTGCCAACGCGCCGGTCAGCGGCGTCTACCAAATCGAAGTCTACGGTTACTCGACCGCGAACTACACAATCGACATTCAGGTGAACAGCGGGCTGCACCTGCGCAATGCGGCCGATGTCAGCGCCGTGAACGAAGACAAACCCACCCCCACGGCGCCGTTGGTCGATCCCAACAGCGCCCCCCTGCAACATGGAGCCGCCGCACCAACCGCAACACCGATGCCGACATCGGCGCCAGTATCCACATCGACGCCAGTATCTACATCGACGCCAGTATCTACATCGACGCCAATATCTACATCGACGCCAGTATCTACATCGACGCCAGTATCTACATCGACGCCAATATCTACATCGACGCCAGTATCTACATCGACGCCAGTATCTACATTGACACCGACATCAACACCGACATCAGTTTCAGTATCAACATCGACGCCAACATCGACGCCAACATCGACGCCAACATCGACGCCACTCCCTACTCAGAATCAGATTTATTTACCGGCAGTGCAGTCCAACCGGTAAGTACAACAGGCCGCTAATGGCAATGTTTTAAGGAGACTTCCTGCGATGCGCATCAGAACACTTGCTCTGCTTTTCGGTATTTTGGGGTGTTTGGCTTTGGTCTTTGCTGCTACCGCCTCCCTTGTACGTTTTGTGCAGGCCGGCGATAGCCAAACTGTTGATTCTTTGCAAGAAGTTGCTGCCGCCAGTGGGCAGGCGACAATCACCCTGACGCGCTATCTCAACGCGATCTCAGCCGGAGGCACCCATACTTGTGTGCTGACCAGCGCAGGAGGCGTCAAGTGTTGGGGGGAAAATGGCAATGGTCAGTTGGGCGACGGCACTTGGATGACAAGTTACACGCCTGTGGATGTGCAGGGCCTTAGCAGCGGCGTTACGGCTCTGTCGACCGGCGGTTCTCACACGTGCGCCGTCACGACAACGGGGGGTGTTAAATGTTGGGGCAGTGGTGGGAATGGCCAACTGGGCGACGATACATGGAGTTCGCGGGGCACCCCTATTGATGTCTCTGGACTTACAAGCGGCGTCGCTTCCATCGCGGCAGGTGCCAACCATACCTGTGCACTGACCACCAGCGGAGGCGTCAAGTGTTGGGGACATAATGGCTACGGTGAACTGGGCGACGGCACCAGTAGTAGTCGCCCCACACCTGTTGACGTAAGTAATTTAAGCAGTGGTGTCGTTGCCATCGCTGCAGGCTTGTATCACACCTGTGCACTGACCACTAGCGGAAGCGTCAAGTGTTGGGGCTACAACGGCTATGGACAGCTTGGCGACGGCACAACCAGCTACGCATACACACCGGTAGAGGTGACTGCACTTAGCAACGCCGCTGCCATTGACCTCGGCGCCTATCACTCGTGCGCGCTCACCAGCGCAGGTGGTGTGAAATGCTGGGGAGCCAACTGGAGCGGACAACTGGGCGACGGCACAGGTAGCTATGCATACACCCCTGTCGATGTGAACGGTCTCAACAGCGGCGTAAGGTCGGTTTCTGCAAGCAGCAATGGTTCCCACACTTGTGCTGTCACCACAACCGGGGCCGCGAAGTGTTGGGGCGACAACATGAGTGGACAACTGGGCGACGGTTCAACTGATGGTCGATATTCACCCGTCACTGTGAGTAATCTTGGCAGTGGTGTCACCACAATCGCTGCCGGCGGTTCCCACACGTGCGCCCTGACCACAAGCGACGGTGCTCAATGTTGGGGAGCCAACAACTCCGGGCAATTGGGTGATGGCACCAGTAACACACGATCCACGCCGGTGCCAGTGTCGGGGTTGGAAAGCAGTTACACCGCTGTATACGACGCCGGCGATCTCGTCCGCTGGCAGACGCTCACATGGACGAACCCCTTGCCCGCCGGTGTCAGCTATAGTCTGCGTGTGCGTGCGGGTAACACCACAGATGCAGGTACTGACGAGCGCTGGGGCGATTGGCTATCGATTGCCACATCGCCGGCCGATCTTTCTACACTGCCACCGAGCCGTTACCTACAAATTCAGTTGGTGAGCGATGGCGAACTGCCATCCAGCTTTGATCTGGGCACCGTCACCTGGGGCGCTTTTGCCTACACGCCCAAGAGCGGCTCACTCAGCACCGACGCCACCTGGTTGGCGAGCGGATCGCCTTACGTGATCTCCGGCACCTTGAACATCCCCGCCAACCGTACACTGACCCTGGATCCAGGTGTAGAACTCTGGTTCCAAGACGAAGCGCGTTTGCAGGTGCGCGGCGGTCTGGTGGCACGGGGGACATCCGCTCAGCCGATTTCGCTCACATCATGGCATGTCGGCAAGCAGCCGGGAGACTGGCGCGGCGTCGTCTTTGAGAGCACGGCCATCAGCAGCACGCTGGACAGCAGCGGCGCTTATGTAAGCGGCTCGATCTTGCAGCATGCTGTCGTCGAGTATGGCGGTGGTTCGGGTATCCGTTATGCGGTCGATGCAGCCGAAGTAGCGCTCTATGTTGATCAGAGTACCATTCGCAACAACAGTGCAGGCGGTCTGCGCAGCCGCGGCGGCGTGGTGACCAACAACCTGGTTGCAGGCAACGCTATCTCCGTCACGGATGGGGGGATCAGCGGCGTGGGCATTGCCAACGATTACCCTGCGCGCATCGAAGGCAACACCGTGCGCGACAACTTAGCCGCTGACGACAATATGTGGAACTGGCGCGATGTGAGCGGGGTGGGTATCTACAGCAGTGGTGGCGGGCAGGTGAGGAATAACACTGTAAGTGGCAACCAGGCGCGCATGGTAGGGTCTGTCTATGGTGCGGGCATCTACGCCGTCGGCGGTGTGGTTGAGGGCAATACGGTGCAGGAGAATGCCCAGATTGATGTGCTGTATGCCCATGGCGGCGGCATCTATGCTCAGAATAGCCAGGTAACCGACAACACTGTAATCAGCAACACCCTCAGCAATGCCTACTACCAGGCCCATGGCGGCGGCGTCTATAGCGGAATCGATGGGGGAGGATATTCCGGAACGGTTGAACGCAATCGAATTCAGGGCAATACCGTCTATGGCAGCAATGCCAACGGTCAGGGCGGCGGTATTTTCAACAGTAGTGGGGCGGTCACCGACAACCAGGTGGTGGACAATGAAGCACACCTGGGGGGTGGCATCTACAACAGCGGCGGTGTGCTCAGCCGCAACCAGATCCTCAACAACCATGCCACCGTCAACGGCGGTGCAGTCGTCTGGGGGCAGGGTGACCAGGAGTTGAGCTACAACACCCTCGACGGCAACACCTCAAGCGGGAACACGGGCGGTGTCTACATCGAAAGCGGCTATCCCCGCATCCACGCCAACCGCATTGAGAACAACGGCGGTTATGCGCTCTACAACAACAACGCCTATGTTAACGCCGACACCATCGTGGACGCGCGCGGCAATTGGTGGGGGCCGATCAGTGAGGCGACAATTGCAGCGCTGATCTACGACTACGAAGATCCCCCTTACAGCAAGGGACCGGTCGACGCCTCCGAAGCAGCCGGACCGCAGCCGGTCGATCTGGCGGTGAGCCAGAGCGTGGCGACGGTGGTACCCGCTGTGGGAAGACCGCTGACCTACACTGTCACTGTGCGCAACCTGAGCAGCGGCAACGCCGCCGGCGTGCAAGTGCAGCAACGCCTACCGGGAACGGCCGGCGTACACAGCGCCACACCCTCGCAGGGGACGTGCAGCTTTAACGGCGCCGGGCAGGCTGTCTGCGCGCTGGGTAGAGTAGCGGGAGGGCAAAGCGCCACCGTTACGCTTGTGATTGAGCCGCAAGCACCCGGTACGCTTGATCATGCGGTCAGCGTGCGCAGTACCGAGCCGGACACAGATGAAAGCAACAACCGTGCCGACCGTTCGGATAGTGTCTATGTTGCACCCGGGCAAGCGGTGATGGGTGGGCCGACGGTCGGTCTCTATGGTGCGAGCCATACGTTCACCGCAATGGTGGGTGGGGCATCGGCGAGCGCCACCTTCCTGGGTGTGGACAACGCAACCCAAGGCAACTGGGGTGGGGTCTATGGGGCGGATGGGTATGTACTCCCCTATTGGGAATACGGCGGTTGGCGTCAAAGCTGGCCGACGTATATCGAAGATATCAGCTATCCAAACATGAATTCCTCTGCCTGGGCATGGGATACTAGCGATGTACGCGCCTTAAGGGGAACACCAGACAATAGTGGAACCCGTCATGCCGCCTTTGGGTACAGCGATAGTGCCATGGGCAGTTATTTCGATATCTCACTGGATGTCACAGACAGCACCACGCCTCATGAAGTAGCATTCTACATTCTGGATTGGTACAACAACGGCTATCAACAGCGTATCGACCTGCTCGACCCGAACAACGATGCGGTTCTGGCGACATCGGGGACACAGAGTGGTTTCAACAATGGTCGCTATGTGCGCTTCCAGTTCCGTGGTGATGTCAAGGTGCGTGTCACCCAGTTGGGCAACGATTATGCCGTCGTCAGTGGTATTTTCTTCGGCACCAACTGGGCCAGCCAGTTTGACCCCACGCTGCCGTTGACCTACACGTGGCAGGCGGCAGGACAATCGCCGGTGACACACGTGGTCAACAACCACAACGGCGACAGTGTGGCGTGGACGTGGAACGAGTGGGGCCGCCGCCCTGTCACGTTGACGGTGAGCAACATTGCAGGCAGTGCCACCGCCTACCACGCCATCGACATCCTCACCCCGCCCAGCAGTGTCAGTGTCAGCGGGCCGAGTGCAGGGTTGACAGGCGAGCCTTACGTCTTCACTGCTTCGGTTGCGCCGGTGACGACGACCACGCCCATCACCTACATCTGGCAACTGCCGCCGGGCGCCATCCCAGGCCTGCCTGGTGAGTGGCGCGCCAGCTACTGGAACAACACAGATTTCTCGGGGACGCCCGTCCTACAGCGCTACGAGGATACGATCAGCTATGACTGGGATATGGGATCGCCAGACCCTGTGGTCAATGTAGACAACTTCTCTGCACGCTGGGAACACACCTTCCACATTGCGACGGCAACCACCTACTGGTTTGAAATCTCGAACTGTGACGATTGGATGGGTGTCTCTGTAGACGGCAATCGAATTCTCGATGGCTGCTGGAACAGCAGAGATGTTGATCTGGAGGCCGGCACCCATACGATCACCGTGGAGTTCATCGAATACGGTGAGTACGCACGTGCCTCTTTCAACTGGTATTCGATGGAGATGGCGGGCTTCTCGGCGTTGACCAGCGCCGGTATCGAGGTGGTGCAGGTTGGCGAGCTGACCAATGCCCTTACCACCACCTGGCCCATCTCCGGCCAGCACACGATTACCGTCACCGCGCTCAATGGTCTTGACGAGGCAATCGCCACCCACAACTTTATTGCGCGGCAACCACAGAATGTGTTGGGCGGTGTGCAAGATGCCAAAGACCTGGTCACCTGGCAGAACCTCACCTGGAGCACGACGCTGCCGACAGGCACCCCTTATGTCGTCAAGGTGCGTGTGGGCAACAGCGCCACGCCCGACGAACACTGGAGCGATTGGGTGGTGCTGGCAGAGCAGGTGCGTGCGCGCAACGACAGCGCCGGCCTGGCCGGGCTGCCGCCTGCGCGTTACTTACAGTGGCAGGTGGACGGCGCCGCCACAGTCGATCTGGCCGCGCATGTGCAGATGGGTGCGCCGACCTATACGCCGTTCGCGTACACACGCGCACCGCGACGCATTAGTGGCAACGTCACCTGGACGCGTGCCAATTCGCCCTATCTTGTGGAAGGCCAGATTGTCATTGACGCCGGGGCGCGGCTGACCCTGGAACCCGGCGTCAGTGTCAAGTTCACAGGGCCACAGGTTCTGTTGGTGATCGGCACCCTGGTTGCACGCGGCACGGCCGACCTGCCCATCACCTTCACCTCGTGGCATGTCCAGGGACAACCCGGCGACTGGGGCTTTATCGTCTTTGAGGAAGGTGCGCCGGATGCCACATTCGATGGCAACCAGAACTATGTGAGCGGCTCGGCGTTGCAGCATGTAATCGTCGAGTATGCAGGCGGCAGGGAAGAAGGGGGTGTCCAGGCGCGCTACGAGTACGACTTGTTGAGCTATGCCGTTGATGCGCTTAACACCGCCATCTATGTGGATCACACCACGATTCGCCACAATCTCGCCGGTGGTCTGCGTAGTATTGGTGGTGTTGTCACCCACAACACAATTGTGAGCAACACGCTGAACGCCACACGCGATGTGAATGGGGTGGGCATCTCAAACAGTGGCGCGGCGCTGATTGCCAACAACATCGTCGCGGGCAACCGGATCAGCACCACTTCCGACTACAACTACAGCCTGCGTGGCGGTGGCATCTATGCAGGTGCGGGTGGTCGCATTCTAGACAATCGCGTTGAGAGGAACTTTGTAGAGAATTTCAACACCGTATACGGTGGCGGCATTTATGCCGCGGATCAGGCACTGGTAGAAGGCAATACCGTACAGGGCAATCGTATGCTGGTGGGCAATGGCTATGGCGGCGGCATCGCCGTTGAAAGCGGAAGCACCGTTGCCAACAATACGGTTGCAGACAATTATGTATCTACCCAATGGGAGAATCGCGGCGGCGGTATCTACAGCGTTGATTCGTATGTGCGCGACAACGAGGTTACCGGCAACCAGCAGGATTCCAGCAGTTGGAGCCGGCTACACGGCGGCGGCATCTACAGCATAAGCAATGGCTGGTGGGATTGGGAAAACAATGTCTACATCTCCAGCGGCGGCCTTGTTGAAGGCAACATGGTTGCCCGCAACGAGATGAGCGGCATACATGCCTACGGCGGCGGCATCTATGCCGGTGGCACCTTCACCATTACCGGCAATCAGATTCTCGACAACAAAGTGATGCACCTGTCCCATGGTGGGCAGGAAGCCACGGCTGTCGGCGGCGGGCTTTACGCAGTAGGAAACAACAATGACCCGGCCAATCGCTCCCAGGATTGTACAGCAACCCCGACCGGCGTCATCGACAACAACGAAATTCGAGGCAATCAGGCGCTGGGGCCGAATGGCACCGCAGGCGGCGCCTTCTTGTTCAATACCTTCCTCAAGAACAGCCTGATTGTGGGCAACCATGCCGACGCCAACTATGGTGGTATCTCGTGGCGGTGCGGTGGCGCCATCACCTACAGCCGAGTCGCCGACAACACGGCCGACAACACGGCCCCCAACGGTAAGACAGGCGGTATCTTCATTGATGGGCGCCCACAGGTCAACCACAATAGTTTCCTCTCCAATCGTGGTTATGCGCTGGCCGCCACCAGCCAAACAGACAACCCACGTCTGAATGCACGTTATAATTGGTGGGGCGTCACCCAAGAAGAGGGGGTAGACTCGCTGATCTTCGACTTCTTCGACAGTGCTGCGCTGGGCTTTGTCAACTATACGCCTTATCTCCTGGAAGCGCCCACACTTCACCCATCGGGGGGGACTGTCACCGGGCGCACCACGGGGCTGGTAGGGAGCGAGTATCGCTTCGATGTCGACATTTATCCGGCAGCGGCGCTGAAACCGCTAACCTATGTATGGGAATCCGACGGCCAACGCATGACGGCCACTGTGAATACGCTCAGTCACCATGCCCAATTCCGTTGGAATTCGCCCGGCGAGAAGACCATCAAGGTAACCGTCTCCAACAGTGAAGGTTCGACGGAGATTACCCACACGGTTGAAGTTATTGAAGCTGGCAATCGTGACAGCTATGAGCCGAACAATCGCTGTGCCGAGGCAAACGAGATTCTCACAAACGGCACAGCCCAACTACACACCATCCATACAGTAGATGACACCGATTGGGTGCGCTTTGCTGCAACCGCAGGCACAACCTACATCATCGAAGCCACCGCGCCCGAAGATTCTCGTGCCAACATGAAGCTGGAAATCTACGGCACCTGCACAGGCGGTGACCTGCCGGGGCAAGACAACTCGTTCGGTCCGAATGTCAGCCAGACCCTGGTCGCCCCCAGCACAGGAGCGATATACCTCCGTCTGGTAGATGAAAGTGGTGCCGTGGGCCAGGGGGTGGCCGCCTCATACAATCTGTCTGTGCGGGAGATTGCGCTGTCGCCTGATCCTGGTGTTGTGATTCTGGTGGCAGGCAAACTCAAGGAAAACGACCGTGTTCAATCGAACATCTACCAGGTAATTGAAGATGCCTACAAGATGTTCTTGGCCAATGGCTACACGTCCGATCGTATCTACTACCTAGCGCCGGATAATACTCGGTCAAATCCGGCGGAAGACATCCTGGTCGATGAAATCGTAACGCAGGCGTCACTCCGATCCGCCCTTGTTGAGTGGGCGGTGAGCAAACTCAGCCCCGGTCAGCCGTTGACGCTCTATCTGATGGACCACGGCGATCACGATGTCTTCTACCTCAACCTGATCAACGACAGACTAGAGACGGTAGAACCGCGAGATCTGGCGCAGTGGTTGACTCAAGTGGAAAGCGCCGTGCCGGGGGTCAAGATCAATGTCATCATTGAGGCGTGCCGGGCGGGTAGCTTCATCACTGCCGGCGATCGCGTTCAGTCTATCAGCGGCCCAGGGCGTGTGGTGATTGCATCCACCGGCGCCTGGCCATTGGCCTATGCGTCACCTGGCGGTGGTGCCATGTTCTCTGATGCGCTTATTGCAGCGTTGGGGCGTGGCATGAGCCTGAACAGTGGCTTTGGCGAAGCACGTTGGGCTGTAAGTGAGGCATTCCCATCACAGACGCCCTGGCTAGACGACAACGGCAACGGCATCCCCAATGAGATGGATGATGGTGTGATAGCGGCCACCCGCGGCTTTGCCTATGCAGGAACTTTCTCCACGGTGCAACGCCCACCGCATGTGGCTTCTTCTACTGTTGACAAAGAAAGTGGCCAAATTCAGGCAAGCATAGAAGTGGGCAGCCGCTCTGTAGAAAGGGTGTGGGCGCGCATCTATCCGCCGTCCTATGTGCCGCCGACCGACGGTGAAGAACTCGTCATCGAAGATGTCGCTGAAGTTGAACTGACGTTGCGAGGGCGCAGCGGCGTCTATGCAGGCAGTTATCCGTTCAGCGAAGATGGCGAATATCGTGTGGTGATCTATGCCAAAGATGACCGAAATCTGTTGTCACGCCCCGTAGATGCCGGGCGTGACAACCAGCAGAACCCGACACCGGTACCCACATCGACGCCGATGCCGCCGTCAGCCACACCGGTACCCACATCGACACCGGTACCCACATCGACACCGACACCGGTAGATCCACCGGCTAATAGCAATCAGATCTTTCTGCCTTTGATCGATGGTAGATCGAATCGCCCAGATAACGAAGCAGGTGTTCTAACGGAGAAATATTTCCTTCCGTTCATCAGTCGCTAAGTTTCTGTGCTCGATTCACACCGACCTACATACACCGAAAAGCGTCATCCAGTGCCGGATGACGCTCTTCGGTGAGTGTCCGTTTTCGTCTTCAGTGCGTTTGTGCGGAGCACAACACACATTCGTCTGCACCCTCCGCCATTTCCTGACATTCTCTCCTGTACGCGATACAAAAAAAGGCACCTACAAATCAGGTTGAAGGGCGCTGTTGTCTCGTGATACGCTATTGATGCTAGGCAGGTACGCTTCATATGAGTCCGATTATTTCCCCCCCCCCCCCCGTTTATCTGTAGTTGAAATCTACTGTGCACATACACCTACCTTCAGTCAAGCCAAACAAAACCGGTGGAGATGAGATACCGGTGGAGACGAGATGATGACGGAGAACCAACAGGGGCGGCAGATTCTGCGACAATTCTTCCAACGATCAACACAGACCCCCAAGATGGCCTTTGATTGGGTCACAATCCCGGCGGGTGTTTTCCTGCGGGGCAGTGATAGATCCAAAGACTTAATGGCTGCCGGCAATGA
>WGMT01000023.1 GCA_016124945.1 bacterium
ATCAACGGTATCGTTCGATGCCCAGGAGAATTGCTCAACCGTCCACCCGGTTGGGTATTCAATAGACACACCACTCACATGGGTGAAGGTTGACCACTCTGTGATCTTCTGCACCGTCCTCTGCGGCTCGGTGACTGACGGAACGCTGGCTGACGGAACGGTGACCGGGGAGATGAACAGGGGGTTCGGCGCCGGTTGCGTTGGCTGTTGCTGAGGTGGCAATGGTGTTGCAACCTCCGGGGCAGCGGCCGAATCAGAGGCAAGCTGCGCCGTGTTTAAGGGGGCATCTTTCGAAAAAGTGATGGACTCAGCCACTTGTCTCAGCAACACCGCACGCTCCTCGGTAACGGCGGCTTGCATGGAAACACTGAATACCAACTTACCATGGGTTATGTAATAAGCATGAAACGGATGCGGAGCCCCCTCTTTGCTTGCCACATAGATCTGCTGCGATCCCTCTGGAAGATTCGCATGTGCAAGGTCGAACGGAAAGAATAACATATCTTCGTAAGCTGCTGGCCCAATAGAATGATAGGTTCTAGCCCACTCCGATAGGTCTTGTCCTTCTTCAATACCGGGCGTGAGATAAAATAATGTGATCGTGGCCTCTGTAACACTGTCAGATGCTGGGCGCAATTGCACAACCCAGGGTGGCGCTGAATTTGGAAAGGTAACGATGTGGCTGGAAGGATAGCGGAATGAATATCCACCAGCTTCGCTCGTATACATCTCAGCATCGTCGGTTGTAGCCGGTTGCAATACGATAGAATACTCCACTTCCTTGGGATATATTTGGATCTGCTCGCCACTGTTCAGATCGAGTTCCCAAATGCCTTTCCCATCTTTTTGAAACAGGATTTTATTGCTATCGACTATCCATTCCGGGTACGTTGTCACTGTGTTCGTCAGAGTGAGGCGCTGTAAGTTGTTATTTTGGGCATCGACGAGCCAAAGATCGTATGATGGGTTGGTTTCTTGTTCAAACCGTTTTACACCGGCAAAGACCAACTGTTGGCTGTCCGAAACCCAAACCGGTTGGCCACCAGAGATGGTCATATATTTCGTCGAATGTAGGTTTGTCTGCTCATGCGATGCGACATCAATAACCCATATGGACTCGTCAAAAGTGAACGCTATCCGCTTTCCATCTGTTGACCAACGAATTGAACCTGCATCTGTCTCCATGGTCGCTATCTCAGTCGCTTCTTCCTGACCAGCAGCCGAAACCGTGAAGATCGCTCCGGTATTCCAGAGATCGTTGTGGGTTTTGATAAAGGCAATTCTGTCCCCTTTGGGCGACCACTGAATCCTGTCAATGCTGTTTTCGACATCGGGATTGAGACTAAAAAGTGTTGTAATGTTTTTTGTAGTCACATCGACAACACGCAATTCCTCTCTCAATACTTGCCGTGTACCCAGAACAGTTCGTTCGCCATCTATCAGATCGTGTGGCACCTCATCTATGAACACAGATCGATAGGCAATGCTGCTCCCATCCGGTGACCATGCAGGGAGCAGACCATCCTCAACCAACAGGGTCAACTTACCAGATTCTAGGTCTAGCAGATGAATGCTGAATCGAGAAGGCATCCCTTGTTGGGTCGAACGATCCACCAAAACCAGTGCTATTTTGCCCTCAACTGGCGACGCAGCCCCCCATTCAAAAGGCATAATCCCATCTTGTCGTTCCGCCAAGAAGAGAGATGTACGCGCTTGGACGTCTATAACCTCTCGTTCTTTCAGGTTTTTTCTGTCGAGCAGACTGAGCACTTGGCCATCACGTAGCAGCAGAGTGTATGGGACGGTGTTGTCTGGCAGATCGGTGATGAAGGGTGCTTTTGCCAAGGGGATGGGCGTTGTCACTGGTGTCGGTGTCCACGTAGGGACGGGTGCAGGCGTGGTAGTGGGTGGCTCTAGGGATGCTTCATCTACGAACGGGGGGTGATCTGTCGGCAGAATCGATATACTTGTCGTAGTCTCACCAGACGACAATGGCAGCATCGCTGCCTGTTCCCGAGCAGTTTCACTCATCTGTCCAAGTCCCTGCATTCCCACTCCGTTGTACATGATCAGTGCCAGCGCGCCGACCATGAGAACAAAGATCGCAATCCAAAGTAGCGACAAACGACGAAGACCGAGCGCAGGCTTCTTCCTCTGAGACATACATCTTTCCTTTTGGTGCAGTTTGACACAGTGCCAGTTTACACCGCATTAGTTTACAAAATGGGCGAAATTGACAGCGTTACATGTCAAGCGTTGGCGAGGGGTGATTGGTTCCACCAAAATAGTGGGGCGGGGGGATTGTCAATGGGGTTGCGACATTTCCTTAGCAGGCGTAACGGGGTTATGTACTGACCTACGAGCAAAGAAAAAAGAATGAGGAATAAAGATTGGGTAGAGACGTCGGCGTCTCGAAACGGAGATGACGTGTCTACCCAATCTTTATTCTTCTTTCATCTCTCTCACTACCGGACAATGCCGTTGTAGGCGCTGACAGCGTCGCCGTCGTCTGCGCGCATCATGGCGACGATGTCCCCTGTAGCTTGGAGGACGATGCTGCCTTGCCAGCTTTCATGTTGGGTGAAGGCACCATCCAAAATCTGTGCAAAACCCTTTACCTGGGCCGGCCCTAAATCGAAGGAATAGGTGTGACGTAAGGTGCCGGATGTGTTGTAAAAGTTTGCCTGAACGGTAATGTTACCGCCGGTGATGTTGCGGACGGTGTAGCCTGTGCTGATGCCATTGGCATTCCTGGCGGCGTAGGGCAAGAAGACGGTACGCCCACCGCGACCTGTAGCGCTGAAGTTGTAACCGCCGACATTGTTGCTATTGGTGACGGCGACGGCAATCGGTACGCCGCTGGTGGTCGTCTGCAACTTCACAGAGCCGGTCCATCCATTGCTCAGGAAAGAGAGATTCGAGAGTAATACGCCCTGTGCTTTCCCCGGTTCCAGATTATTGATTGTGAAGGGGTGACACTCGTTCGAGAGATTGACCACCAGGCGTGGGCAGAAGGTCAACGTGACATTGGTTGTGGAGGTGCCCAGGTTCTGCACCACCAGACCGGTGTTGAACCCCCATTGGTTGCGATATGCCGCCGGCACATAGACGAGCGGAGAACCAAACTTCGTGGCATTGTAGGAACGGCTATACACAGGGTTGGCGCTGGTGTCATCATTCACCATAGCCACAATCGGTTGGGCCGGTGACGACCCCACCCCAGTTGACGTAAGGCGAAGCGAGCCGACCCAAGGGGCGCCGCCGTTCTGAATGTGGCCGCCATTGACTGTCACGCGGCCACCAGCGGGAATGTTCGATATGTTATGCGCAAAATTGCCATCAGTGGTCGTGCGCCCGATGAACTCAACGTTCACGGTGGTCGGCACAGAGCCGACATTGACAATGGAAACAGACGAATTGATGCCCCAACTGTTCTTGTAGAAGGCCGGAGCATACAAGACTGTACCCGCCTGCTCGAAGGTTGCATCGCCGACACCTCCTAGCTGGGGCGCGAAGCCATTGTCCAGCGATCCGCGGGCGGCGCCGTCTGTGTAGACCACCACGGACAGATCGTCGCTACCATCAATGACAGCGCTGCCTTCAAAGTTGGCCGGTGGTGTTACCGTACAGCTTTGGTTTTGGCCAAGGAAACACTCGTCTTTGCTAGCGGGGACGTAGTTCCCACTGTTATCCAGGTAGACGGTTGTCACTGATCTCGCTAGTGAGCCTGTATACCGAATCGTGATGTTGCTCAACCAACCGTTGCTGTTGCGTACGTCTGGCAGGTAGGTCTCTTTGCCGGTGTATACGTTTACGCTAAGCGCATCGATATAGTCGATGGGCATATAGAAGCCGGCCCCGGCGGAATTACTAGCCACCGTTGTTCCATAAGCAAGTCCGCCGTTGAACCACGGACCACCACTATCGCCCTCAGCGGCCACTGACGTGCCATCGGGGTTAGTTACTTTGATAAATGTCCTTTCTGAATAGGGCACCAACCATACGGTGGCCTCTTTGCTAACAATCTCGCCGCATGTGTACTCCGATGTTCTTCCGTACTTGCAGACCCAGTCTCCGTTTGACTGATATTGAACACTCTGTATCCCGATTATAGGTCGGACAGGCGACACCTTGTCATACACCCAAGACCTCGCAGTAAAGTTCGTTGTCTTATGCCATTGGATATCATAGTGGTGTTCAAACTTCTGACCACTGGGAAGAGGAAGAGCCATTCCATTGTAGTATAAAGGCACCTCAGGTTCAAAAATAGGGTCTGGCTTCCCTCCACAATGTGCCGCTGTCGTGATTCCTAGATCCCTTTCATAGTGTTGTACAGAAAATCCGCTAGTACAATAATTTTCTTGTGAGTTAGGAGCATAGGTGAGCATAAGGCCACCATATATGTTCGTTGCCAGTTCACTTAAGCGCTCGACAGTAATCACCTTGGTATGATTTGGTAACTGTATATTGCGTACCAACAATTCGGTGTCAAACTCAGATCTTTTGACCACAAAGAGTTCGACTTGCGCTTTGCGTATATTAAGCGCAGAATCTACCGGAATATCAAGGGGATGAACAAGCTCCATTGCTCTCCTGTGAGTAGACTGGAGTTCGGTCAGTGGGACAGATGCAGCCTGTAACTCTATTACATCTGCAATCGATTCGTTCAGGTACGGTTCAATTATCTTTTGACCATTGTGAGTAAATTTAACAATGACCCTGAACTCTGGGATATGCTCAATCCACAGACCACCAAACGTCTCTTGTTCATTAGTGGTCAACAGGTAATTCATAACACCTATCATGCCCTGTAACTCTAGACGACGGATGGCTTCATCTAAAGTGACTCCATAAGCTTTGGAATACTCTACTGCATCTTGCTTGAGTGCAAGTCCCGGTGGAACTGGTTCTGATTCCTGTGCGTAAGCTGATACGAAAGCCAGAACACCGAAGAAAAGGATAGTAGTTGTAATTACGAAGCGTAGAGTGCGTGACATAAGGCCCCCAGGCACTGGACATATGGATTGGACGATAGGTAGCAACCAGCTAAGCTCAAAATTCTTTAGGCGCGTATAAAGATGAGTATTTCACCAATGTCAGTTGTAAGTGTTAAGGTGCTTCCGTCTATCTCATAGCTTGAGACACGGGGGAAGATATCGAAATACTGCTCCTCAATGGATGGACATCTCACTAACGAGTATTGAAACTCAAGAATCGTAAGTCTCTGACCATTATGTTCATAGAGGCCACCATAAGAGTTACATATTGCGTTTCCCCTGAAAACATCTCCGAGAGGGTCGTTATAAGGCAAAAATTCGAGTGTTACCTCTTCCTCTGGAAGGGGTGGTACTCCATTCAACGACTGGAGCACCCAAACCGTCTGCTCCAGCGGTAGCGGTTCATGCGTAACCACAGGTGTCGGTTCTTCTACCTGCGGCGTTGGCATCAACCCCAAGGCTGTGTCAACCACCACCGGGGTGAGTGCGCAACCGCCAGATAGCAGTGCAATCGCAAGTACGGCTGTGTACAGCAAAAACCTGCTTCGTCGAATCATAAACGTTGCTTCCTTTCGTTTGTTTGAGCATTGGCAAACACGAACAATTCAGGATGAAACTCGTTCCTGCCCAGATCATCCTCTCGGCGGCGCGCGCATAGACAACTCCTTTTATGCTGAAAAATGGATAGACAAAACCGTCAAAAGGCCCCAAACGCGAGGACGCGGACGGATTCAGGCGCGATACAGCCAAAGCTAGATTGTCTTCACCAAAAAGGGACCATCCAACGGCAAGGCAAACCAAATTCGGAGAGAAACACGCTACTGCGAGCAGACAAGAAACGTTGCCACAACCACTGCGGAGTTCTGGGAAGGGGAGGGTGTGAAGAAGCTTGGTTGAGTTCCCAGGGTCTCGTAGCTAGAGAGTGTAACGGCGGCGCGGGTGTGGGTCAACTGGTCAGGTGGCTAGGGGGAGGGGATGAATGAAGAATAAAGAATAAAGATTGGGTAGACACGCCATCTCCGTTTCGAGAAACCGACGTGTCTACCCAATCTTTATTCTTTATTCATTTTCTCCAAACTTCACCCTGCGATTCCCATCCCGCCCTGTCACCGTCGTCGCCGTGTACAACGAGTTGAGGACAGCCTCTTCCACCGCTTCCACCACGGCGTCGAAGAGGAAGCTGAGCACGCGTCCCTCGTCGACGAGGACCACTTCGCTGTGTGTCAACGTGGTGGGTTCGTGGGGGATGCGCGTGGCGGTGCTGAAGGCGATCACAAAGTCGCCGCTGCCGTGGCCGATGGTGCTGCCGGTGCGCGCCAGCCCTGCCGCCACCCGTCCACACAACCGCTGCAATTGACGGCTCTCCAGCGGCGCGTCGGTAGCGAGGACGATCATAATCGAGCCTTTTTCGGCGTCGGCTTCTTTGGCGGCGAGATGATCCGGGCGCAGGCGTTGGCCTACCGCATCGCCGTTCACCACCAACTGGTCGGCGCGGCCAAAGTTGCTCTGCACCAGCGCGCCCAGCGTCCACCCGCCCGCCTGCGCAGGGATCACCCGGCTGGCGGTGCCGATGCCGCCCTTCCACCCAAAACAGGATGTGCCTGTCCCCGCGCCGACGCTGCCTTCACGCACAGGCGCGCCTACTTCGCTCTGCCGCGCCGCCGCCAGCGCCGCGTGTACGTCCGCCGCGCTCACATGACGGCCCTGGATGTCGTTGAGGAAGCCGTCGTTGCACTCGCCCACCACCGGGTTGAAGGTGCTGGTGCGGATGCCGATGTCGGGATTCTGCGCCAGGGCGTCGTCCACCAGCGCATCGGCCACACGCCAGACGTTGAGGGTGTTGGTCAGGGCGATGGGCGATTCGAGCACGCCCAATTCACGCACTTCTTCAAAGCCGCACGCCTTACCGAAACCGTTGATGCGGTGGACGGCGGCGCGCACTTTTTCGCTGTAGAGGTTGCCCGCATGGGGCAGGATCACCGTCACCCCCGTGCGCACAGGACCGATCCCCGGTTGCAGCGGACCGTCCCCTGCGATGAGCGTCGTGTGGCCGACACGCACACCTGTCACATCGGTGATGGCGTTCTGCGGCCCGGTGGGCAGGCTGCCAATGACCACACCCGCCTGGCGTAGACGAGGGCGTTGCGATCTGCTTTGTTCTGTGTTCACAGGCTATCCTTTTGGGTAAGGCGGATGCTTTGTAAGCTTTCATCCTGAATCTGAAGCGAGGTTGTCACATTTTCTGTCTTGTGCTAGGATGGTTTCCAGACATCATACAGTAGCGTCCATCCCCTTACTGCGCTCTGTATGTCGCACTCGAACGGTTTTTCCTCTCTCAGTCACTCTTTCTCAAAAGTGTTTTCTCAGCGTGTCTTCCGGTTTTCATCAAAGGAGCGAAATCAATGATCGGTGGATTTGTCAATCGCGTTGCCTGGATCGACCTGACGACCGGCGCCATCGACTACAAAGGCGTCGACGAAAGTGACGCCCGCAAGTACATCGGCGCACGCGGCCTCGGTGTGAAGTACGTCTTCGACAACGGCCCGGATGTTGAACCCTTCTCGCCTGAAAATTTGTTGTGTGTGATGAATGGGCCACTCACCGGCACCGACGTCAACATGAGCGGTCGCCTGGCTGTGATCACCAAGTCGCCCCTCAGCGGCACGATTGCCGATTCGCACATGGGCGGCTGGACTGCGGCCAAGCTCAAGTGGGCCGGCTTCGATGGTCTCGTCTTTAAAGGCAAGGCCGAAAAGCCCGTCTACGCCTACGTTGAAGACGGCCAGGTGACGCTGCTCGATGCTTCGGACCTGTGGGGCAAGGGCATCCACGAAACCCTGACGATTCTGCGCGAACGTCACGGCGAAAAGTGCGACGGCATGGCGATTGGTCAGGCCGGCGAAAATCTGGTGCGCTTCTCCGCCTGGGTCAATGTGGACGACCGCGCCGCCGGTCGCAATGGCACCGGTGCCGTGGGCGGCAGCAAGAACCTGAAGGCGATTATCATCAAAGGTGACCGCGCCAACCGTCCTCGCCCCGCCAATAAGGAAGCCGATCGCGAAGCCCGCAAGCGCGCCCTGGCCGCCATCATGGCCGAAGAGAACATCACCTCCCCGCGCAAGGGTGGCCTCAGCCTCTACGGCACCAACGTGCTCATGAACATTACCGAAAGCATCGGCGCCCTGCCCACCCGCAACTCGCAGACCACGTCGTTCGGCACCGAAAACGCCGAACTGATTTCGGGCGAATATGTGCGTGAGAACATTTTGGTAGACGAACCGACCTGTCACGCTTGCCCGGTTGCCTGTAAGAAGGAAGTGGAGATCACCGAGGGGCCGTACAAGGTGCGCATGGAGAGTGTGGAATACGAACCGGCCTGGTCTTTGGGCGCCAACTGCGACAACAACAACATCGCCTCCGTCGCCTGGATCATCGACCGCTGCAACGATTTCGGCATGGATCCCATCGAGCTGGGCAACGTCTTTAGCTGCTACATGGAAGCCAGCCAACGGGGTTACACCAACGGCGACGGCACGCTGGATTGGGGCGATCACGCCAGCATGGCCGCTTTGGTCGAGAAGATTGCGCTGCGCCAGGGTGTCGGCGACAAACTGGCCGAAGGCACTGCCCGCGCCGCCGTTGCCTTTGGCGACCCCTCCATCAGCATGACGGTCAAGGGCCAGGCCATCCCGGCCTACGATCCCCGTGGCCTCAAGGGCATGGGCATTGCCTACGCCACCAGCAACCGCGGCGCCTGTCACCTGCGCGCCTACACACCGGCGGCGGAACTGGGTGTGATGCCTTTCGGCTCACTCAAGGTCGATCCCCTGGAGTGGAAGGGCAAGGGCGAACTGGTCAAGGTCTTCCAAGACGTGCACGCCGTCTCCGACTCGCTGGATCTGTGCAAGTTCTCTGCCTTCGCCACTGGTATGGACGAGTACACCCAGCAGTTTAACGCCGTCACCGGCCTCAGCTACACGGTGGAAGAACTCCTCCTCTGCGGTGAACGCATCTACAACCTGGAACGCCACTACAACAACCTGGCCGGCTTTGCCGAAGGGTCAGACTACCTGCCCAAGCGCTTCACCACCGAGCCGAGCACCATGAAGGGTTCCGAAGGCCACGTCTGCGAACTCGATCTCATGCTCGACGAGTATTACACCGTCCGCGGTTGGGTCAACGGCGTCGTGCCCGAGAGCAAACTGCGCGAACTTGAGATTGTCTAGTTAGGAGGCCCTCACCCCCAGCCCCTCTCCCACAACGTTGAGATGCTGCCGTGGTGAAGAAAACTGAGAGGATGCCGCAAGTTTCGCTTCTGTTGCGGATAGGTGGGAGAGGGGAGCCAGATCGTCGATACGATTCTGGCCCCCCTCTCCCATCTGGCTTCTCAGAGGACGAAACAGCGGACACAACGGTGCATGTCAGTCGACAATTTGGGCTCTACCCCATGGGAGAGGGGCAGGGGGGTGAGGGCCTTACAGCGTTAACCCCTATGCCCTACTCTCATCCACCCCCCCGCAACGTCTTCCAATGTAACTTCTCGAACATGGCGGCGAGGGCCGCTTCTTCCCCAGAAAATTCCACACTCGCCCCGCCGATGACCAATGAACCAATGCGGTTCGGCTCGGCTTTAGAGAGGCGCGCCTGCCAGCCTTCGGCGGTCATCACATTTTCTTCCACCTCGACTGCCCCCAGATCGGCCAGATACTCCTTCATCAGCCAGAGCGGCACGCCGTAATAATCGTGCTTGCTCACAGGCCGCCCCCTACCGGCGGGAAGATACAGATCTCCGTCTCTTCGGGAATCGGGATCTCCAGCCCGCCCAGGTAACGCACATCACGCCCATTGAGAAAGACGTGAATGCTCGGGTGCAGTTCGTCGCCGCGGAAAAGCTTTTCGCGTAAGCCGGGGTGGCGCGTGATCAACTCATCCAACATCGACTGTACCGTGTCACCTGGTTTTGTGTCCAAAGTGACGGTGCTCTTCCCCACAATCGGGCGCAAGGTCGCATAAAGCCGTATCTGCATGACTCTCCTCGAAGAAAATGATAGGTACAATTTACGTGTTACAACCGCTGCCAATACCAGGGCGTCAGCTTGAGCAGAAACCAGAGCGTAATGGTCGCCAAAGCCAGGACGATAAAATCGAAATAGCCGAAATCGTCGGCAATGGCCAGGACGATGTTCGCAACCAACACCAACAGCGCCGAGAGATAGCCCCAACGTTTCCGCTTGCCCAGCACCATGCCACCCACAAGCAGCGCCAGGACGTTGCCAAACATCAGCAGCGCCAACTCTGACATCACTCCCAGGGCGTTGGGATGGAGGGCGTTGAGGCGCAAGATCGCCGCCGCGCCGAAGACGAGCCAGATTACGGCGTTGAGGTAGAAAAGCGACTGTACACGGCGCACCGCCTCCGACAGTTCTGTAAAAAGGGGCAAACTCATCTTACCATTCCTAAAGCGACTGCAAAAAACGTTGGAATTGGATAAGGCTCCGGTTCATCATCGGCGCATGGTCGCTCATCAGCGTTTCATCGTCGATCCCGGCACGCTTCCACGCCAGGATCGCCTGCGCCTTCTCCTCTGTTTCCATGTCCACATAGCTTGCCGCCAGCCGCAAAGAAAGTTCCTCGGGCGGTGCACCGAAGACGGAACCGGGCAGCGTGGCGATCTGCCACTCATCCAGCAGGTGACGGGCCAGATCGTCCGACGTGTGTACCTTCTTTGCCGCCAACGCCGCCCGTCGGCCGTCGAAGTTGGGGTAGACGTAGAAGCCACCCTGCGGCTCGGCGCTGGGGACGTCCAACTCGTTCAGCCCTTGCCACAGGTACCGGGTGCGCACGGCATGCAGATGGCTGCACTCTGCAATGTACGCCTCGATCTCAGCATCGCCGCTGTACGCTGTGAGCGCGGCATACTGCACCGGCCCCGGCGCACAAGACCAGATTTCGCTGCCGATCTTGTTGGCGGCGGCCAGCAGGCGTGCGCCGTCCTCGCCGGGGGGGAGCAGCGCCACGCCCAGCCGCCAGCCACCCAGCGAAAGATGCTTGCTCAGGCCGCTCAGGACGATTGTCCCCTCCGGGTAGAACTCGGCCATGGATCGGTGTGGCTGCGCGTGGGGAATCAAGCCATAGAGTTCGTCGCTGATCACCAGCGTGTTGGTGGCGCGGCAGACTTCTGCCAGCTCTGCCAGCAGATCGGCGGGCAACATCTGCCCAGACGGGTTGTTGGGGCTGTTGAGCACCAGGATGTGCTGTCCTTGTGCAGATTGGGCGAGGGTGCGTGCCAATCCCTCGCTCGTCAACCGGTGGAAGTCCGCCGGGGTGGACGGGATCCGCAACACCTCCTTGTGCAGCAGGCGCGCCTGGGGTGCATAGCTCACCCAAGAGGGCGTCGGCAGGATCACATCGCCGTCGAGCACCATGAGCAGCGCATAGAGCAGCGCCTTGCTGCCTGGCCCCACCATCACCTGCGCCGGGGTGAGTTCGATCCCCAGTTTTTGCGCGTAGTAACTAGATGCAGCCTGCCGTAACTCAGGAATGCCAGGGCCGGGCAGGTAGCTGTTCTGGTGCGCATTTTCGGCCAACGCCTGCGCCATTTTGGGGTGCACCGGAAAGCGCGCCTCGCCAAAGCCCAAATGATAGACCGTTTCGCCTGCGGCCCAAAGCGCCTTGACCCGTTCATTGATGTACAACGTAGGTGACGGCGTTAACGAAGAACCGATGGCGGAGGAGAGTGAGATTTTGGACATAGGTGTAGAATTGTACATTGGGTGATGGTTGTTTTTTTAGTGTGTGCGCCAGGGTGGCTGAGAAACTTACCCAATCACTTTCGCCGTGTGCGGATCTCTACGTTCGTTACCAGCGGCGTCCTGGCGCGGCCGCCGTATAGTTGGCGCTGGATGGCCAACATCAGCGCATTAATGGCATCGTCCTCGCTCGGTCCCTGGCCACTGAGCTTCGGATAGTACGGCGTTGTGGCCCGATAGCCGGTCCGCGTCGGCTCGATCATCACAGGTAGTTCGTCTTCCATGACAGTCCCCCTAATCACCAATCACTTATCACCAATCCCAATATTTCCCATCATCTCGTAGACCTTCACCACGCCGGCGTCGTCGATGCTGCCCCAGCCCTGGGCCGAGGCGGCCAGGTAGAGCTGATAGGCGGCAGCGGTGAGGGGCAGGGGGAACTTTTCGGCCTTCGCCGTGTCGAGGACAATGCCCAGATCCTTGATCCAGATGTCCACGGCGCTGTGGGGGGTGTAGTCGTCGGCCAGCATGTGGGGCACGCGGTTCTGGAACATCCACGAGCCACCCGCGCTGTTGCAAATGACATCGTAGACTGTCTGTAAGTCCATGCCCGCTTTGGCGGCAAAGGCGACGGCCTCAGCCGCAGAGGCAATGTGGACACCCGCCAGCAGTTGGTTGATCATCTTCATGCTTGAACCCTGACCGCACTCGTCGCCCAGGCGGTAGACGTTGGCCGCCATCGCCGCCAGGACAGCCTCGGCCCTGGCAAACGCGGCCGCGCTGCCCGACGCCATCACGCTCAACTCGCCGTCGGCGGCGCGTACTGTGCCGCCGCTCACTGGCGCGTCAAGCATCTCCAATCCCATTTCGGCCAGCCGTTGCGCCGTCTGCCGGGCGAAGGCGGGCGGCACCGTCGAGCAGACCATCACCACCGCGCCTGCCGCAAGCCGGGCGGCGGCGCCGTCCTCGCCGAAGAGGACCGACGCCACCTGTTCGGCGTTGAGCACCATCACCACGAGCAGGTCGGCGTCTACGGCGGCCTCGGCTACCGAAGACGCGCCCACGCCGCCCGCTTCCTCCAAGTTCGCAATCGCCGCGGGCACAACGTCAAAGCCGCGTACCGTAAAACCGGCGCGCAACAGCGAACGGGCCATGCCCATTCCCATCGCGCCCAGGCCGATGAATCCGATAGTTGTCATGAGTGTATACTCGCTTTCGTATGAGGGGGCAGGCAATGCGTAATGTTTGGTGCGAAATTGGTCGAGTACGTTCAGGTGGTATAGGCGGCAACTTTTTCCGGGTTACGTATTACGCATCACGCATTACGCTACCCGCTTTGCCGTGACAGTGTTTGTACTTCTTACCACTGCCGCAGGGACAGGGATCGTTGCGACCGACTTTTGATGGGGGCGGCGCTGGTCTCGATTGATGAGCGGCGGCTTCTGCGCGCGCTGTTCGCGCAAGATCACGTTGCCGTTCATCTTCGTCTATGTAGTTATACCAATCCCTTGCTTCGGTGAATGCGTCGTCGATGTAGGCTTCCTCGGCACTGCTCAACAGATCAGCCTCGACCGTTTCAGGAGACGCAGCGGCGAACATCTTGTCAACGTTATCCTGGTTAATAAAGAGCAGGTCCACGAGATTTTGAGCAAAGGCCCGATTGATTTTGCTTCGGAGTTCCGAGAAGTGCAGGCGCGCAGTGGAATGGACAAGGATACCCCAAAGGATGTCATCTGCGTGTCGCAGCTTGTCGTAAAGTTGACGATGATAGGCCAGGAGACGATCTCGGTCGATCTCTTCCAGGACGTACAGGAGTTCCAGCGCGCGGAGCATCTCAGCGCGCACCCACTTATTTGCATCCTCGTCCTCAAGCAGGTCTTGGATGCTTTGAATGTCGCCGTCGAAGACGCTTACGAGGATGCGCGCCAAATCTTCGGTAATGATATCGTCGAGGAATTCTGCGATCTTGGGAAGGCGACTGAATTCGATGATCAGGGGGAAAGCACGTTTTTCGCGAAACTGCGCCAGCAGATACAGCGCCGGGACGTACGCCAACGAGCCATCAGGCACGCCATAGGGATCGTCGATTGTATCTCTCAGGATCTGTAGCAGGTGAGGTGTAATCGCATCTTGCTGCTCAGCGGCAGCCTTCATGCCCGCACCTGGAAAGACAAAATTGCCGCGATTGAGGTCGTCTAGTATCTCATTGATCGTCATTGCACTCATTGTTGATTCTCCACGCTAGCGATCTCTCGTTACTGATTCTCCATGCCGACGATCTTGCGCGCCAGGACGAAGAAATCACGTTTCCGTTCCGTGTTCAGCCCCCAATTCACTGGCGGGGACTGGTAGCCGTCTGCGTAATCGTTGGCGCCAGGATCAAAGTAGCCCCATGACGCGTAGCGCGAGATGGCGGCGACGAAGTTGTTCCAATCCTGGTCGAAGTGGAAGTGATCGTCCTCGTTGAAGAGGATGGGCATGGGCCGGTAGCCGGAGACCTGCCGCGTCTGCTCCACCATTTCGGCGATGCGGTTGGGATCCGAGACGCCGTTGCCATGCAGCAAGAGGAAATCAGACGTGCGCACCACATTCTCCAGCGGCACAAAGTTGCCGCCGTAGCTTGTCCCCACCAGGAGGTGGCGTCCGTCTACGGTGACGGACTTCGCACGCTCAATCAGTTCGTGGATGCGATGGGGTTGGAGGATCTCATGTTCGTACTTCTTTACATTGCATTCGTTGTTCACCTCAAGCAGCACATGACGGTATCCCTGATCCAACACCCAACGCACCGTGTTGTCCAGCGAGCGGATCACCGCCGCTTCATCGGCCAACCGTTCGTCCTGCCCAAAATAGAAGACGCCCAGGATCGCCACCATGCCCAACTCGTCCAACCGGTCGAGGACACGGCGCATCCGATCCTGATAGGCGGGCTTGAACTCGCCTTGTTCCGTAAACGCCGTGTTGCTCCACGGCTGCTCCTTGCTGTAGCCCTCGGGGCTGCCACCCTGAAAATTGACCGTCACCGCCAGCACGCCATGATCGCGGTAGGTGGGCAGCGCCGCCAGGAACTCTGTCACATTGCGCTCAGCATCGTAGACGCCCGTATCGGGGTAGGCCCAACGCTGCCGCGTCTCCGGATTTTCATCGTCGAAGGTCGCCTGCACCATGCGTGTGTTCAGCAGCAGCCCCTCGATGCGGTCTCCTTTCCACGTGCGCCCGGCGTAGGTGGGGACGCCGTCGAGGAAAAATTGGTCGTTTTGAATTGAGATTTCGGTCATCGAACACTCCTTTGTCGTGAAGAATAAAGAATAAAGAATGGGTAGACACGCGCTCGCTTGGATTGGTGTCATGTCCCGATCCAGTCTCTGCCCATTCATCATTCTTCATTCATTTCTTCTCATCTAACCCTTCCCGGATGAATCAACCCCCACGGGCTCGGCATCTCGCCCACCGGCACGTCGATCACTGTGGGCATGCTGCTCTCGAAGCCGCGGCGGACGGCGTCGCGCAGTTCGGCAAAGGACGTGGCACGCAAACCCTGCGCGCCGAACGATTCGGCCAATTTCACGAAGTCGGGGTTGCGCAGCGCCGTGGCGATGACGCGGTTGCCATGTTGCTGCTCTTGCATACGCCGCACGTTGCCATACGCCCCGTCGTTGAAGACAACCGTCACTGTAGCGATGCCATGTTGCACGGCAGTGGCCAGCTCGGTCGCCGTGAAAAGGAAGCCGCCGTCGCCGCTCACCGCCAACACAGGACGGCCCAGGTTCGCCACCTTGACGCCCAGCGCCGTCGCCACGCCCCAGCCTAACGTGCCCTGGTAGCCGTTGGTGATGTAGCTTTTGGGGTGATAGACCGGCCACGCCACACGCCCCAGGTAGCCGACCTGTGTCAGTTCATCGACGAAAAGACCCTCTTCGGGGAGTTCCTCGCGCAGCAGGTGCAGGTAGTCGATCTGTGGAGAAATCCTGGCGAATTCGGCGTCGATCTCGGCGCGCAGCGTCGCCATCTCTTCGCTGCGAGCGGGAAAGCCGGATGTGTGCAACCGCAACGCGTCCACCAGCGCGGGGACGGCGTCCGCAGCGTCGGCCACAATGCCCACCGTGGGCGCGTGGATGCGCGTCATCTCGGCAGGGGCGATGTCAATGCGTACTAGCTTCAGATCAGCATCGACGCCCCACTCCAGCAGCGGGCGCGACAGCCGGGTGCCGATGGCAATCACCACATCGGCGTGGGCCCAACGCCGGTGACCGGCGGGCAGCGTGAAGCTCAACGGGTGACGGCTGTCCACAACGCCGCGCCCGTTGTAGCTGGCGATGACGGGCGCCTGCAACAGTTCGGCCAGCGCCGTCACCGCCGCGGACGCACCCTGCGCGCCGCCACCCACAAAGATAATCGGGTTGCGCGCTCGGCTCAACAACGCCGCCGCCTGTTCCACGGCGTCGCCGTCCACGCGCGGACGGCGCGGAGTGAGCGACGACGCCGACAGATCCACCTCGGCTGTCGATGCCAACACGTCCGGCGCAACCTCCAACCCCACTGGCCCGGGACGATCCGAGTCGATTTCGTTGAAGGCCGCCGCTACAAAGCGTGACGCGTCCGCGGCAGAGGGAATGCGCGCCGCCCACTTGGTCAACGATTGGATGATGCCCAATTGGTCAGGGATTTCGTGCAACATGCCGAAGCCGCGCCCAATTTGATCCGAGCGGATCTGTCCTGTGAGGCAGAGGACGCGCGCACCGGTGGCGTAGGCGGTGGAAAGCGCCGCCGTCGTGTTCAAAAACCCCGGCCCCGGCACCACCGAGTAAACGCCCACCCGATCAGAAGAAAGTGCATAGCCCAACGCCATGTAGGCCGCGCCCTGCTCGTGGCGCGTGTGGATCACCCGGATCTGGTCCCCAGCGTCGTAGAGCGCGTTGAAAAGGTGATCGTTCTGCACCCCGGGCAGCCCAAAGATCGTGTCGACGCCGTGATCGAGTAGCGATTGTACAATGGCCACGCCGCCGGAAATGTTGGGCATGGGTGGTCCTTTCGCGGTTGGGGATTGGTGATTAGTGATTGGGTGTTTCGGCAGGCGAATTCGTCAAGCACGCCCATCACGCTGGTAGCGTGACCTACGAAATAGGTGATCGCCTCGTCTGTCGTAGCTGCGGTTACCAACCGCAGTTCTTCGGCTTCGAGACCATTTCCATGTAACAGAACTCGTCAAGCACGCCCATCACGCTGGTAGCGTGACCTACGAAATAGGTGATCGCCTCGTCTATCGTAGCTGCGGTTACCAACCGCAGAACTTCGGCTTCGAGACCATTTCTCTAATTCACCCAATCGCCTTCCTAAATTCCTTCAACGCCGCCCGCCCCGCCAACCCGTCGATCACACCGAGGCGGGTGACGGCGTAGGCGCCTGCGTAGCGGGCAAGCTGCACCGCTTCGCACAGCGATTTTCCTTCGGCCAGGGCCACGGCGAGGGCGGCGTTGAAGGCGTCGCCGGCGCCAGTGCTGTCCACCGCGGAGACAGGCACCGCCGGGATCGTCTGCGCGCCGTGCGCGTCGACGATCAACGCGCCGTCCTTGCCCAGGGTGACGACAACCTGCTTGACGCCCAATTCAATCAACCGCCGCGCCAGGACGTCGGTGGGGGTGGCGTCGTCGGGCGGGAGACCGAGCAGAATGCGCGCTTCGCTCTGGTTGGGGGTGAGCAGGTCCACTTGTTGAAAGATCGACGGCGGCAACGTCCGCGCCGGGCCGGGGTTGAGGACGGTGAAGACACCGTGGGCGCGCGCCAGGTCGAGCGCCCGCGCCAGGACGTCGTTCGTCACCTCTAACTGGCAGAGCATCAGAGCGGCGGCGGCAATGCGGTCCTCGAAGGCGTCGACATGTTGCGGCGTCATATGCAGGTTCGCGCCCAGATCGACGACGATCCAATTCTCGCCCCCAGGCAGCAAGGTGACAAAGCCCACACCGGTGTTGATCCCCGTCATGCGATGGACGTGATCTGTTGCCACTCCTTCGCTCTCAAAAAGATCGAACGCCACCTCGGCAAAGAGATCATCGCCCACCGCCGCCAGCAGGTCGACGGATGCGCCCTGCCGAGCCGCGGCGACGGCCTGATTGGTCCCCTTGCCACCGGGGCCGAAATCGAAAGAATCGCCCACCAGGCTTTCGCCCACGTGGGGTGGACGCGGCACACGCAGCGTCAACCCCACCACAAAGCTGCCCACCACCGCGATCTTCGCCATATCAACGCCTCCTCTGCATCCTATTTTACCGTCGAAGCGACTGAAACGCTACAGAGGATAGAACGCGGATCGAGCGGATTGGGCGGATCTAACGGATTTTCCCGAATTCTCTGGAATCCGCTTTGATCCGCCTAATCCGCCCAATCCGCGTTCTATCTCCGCACCGACTTTTGGTCGTTGTCGCCGATGCAGATATACTTACGCAGATATTTCATCGGTTCCATTTTCGCTAGGACTTGCCCATGCGCTCGCTTCGTTATTTTACCGCCATCGGCCTCACGGCAATGGCAACGTTGATGCTTGAACTAATCCTCACCCGCATCTTCTCGGTGACGATGTGGTATCACTTCGCCTTTATGGCGATTTCGCTGGCCCTCTTTGGTCTCAGCGTTGGGGCGATTTACCTCTACCTCTGGCCCAAACATTTCCCCGCCGAAAAGCTCGAAAGCCAATCCAGCGCCTGGATGCTGGCCTTCTCGGCCACGTTGCCGCTGATCTTCGCCATCATCATCCGCATCCCATTCGATGGGGGGATTTCGTGGCACAGCTTTCGCCAGCTCACGGTGATCTACATCCTGGCCGCCATTCCCTTTCTGCTGGGGGGCATGGCGATCTCGCTGGCCTTCCGTCACCGCAGCGCCGTGATTGATCGCGTCTACTTTTTTGATCTGGTTGGCGCGGGGATCGGCTGTGGCCTCACCCTGCTGCTGCTGAACCTGCTGCCCGCGCCCGAAGGCGTGATTGTCATCGCCATGATCGGTGCTGTCTCTGCCTTGCTCTACGGCTGGCACCATGCGCGGCTGCGGTTGGCCGGCGGTGGGTTGTTGGCCTTGCTCGCCGTCCTGCTTGTGGTGGACGGTCCCCTCGGTGTGGGGATCTTCCAGATCAACCGCGTCAAGGGCGTGGACGAAACCGTGGGCCGCGAGCGTGTCTTCGAGGAGTGGAACAGCTTCAGCCGTATCGTCGGCTTCCGCATCACCAACGAGGAAGTTGAAGGCTGGGGGCTGTCGGGTGATCCCAACCGCCCCACCATCGCCGAGCAGATCATCCTGCTCATCGACGGCGACGCCGCCACCCCCATCGCCCTCTTCGACGGTGACGCCACCAATGCGCGCTATCTGCTCAACGACGTCACCAACCTCGTCTACCACCTGCGCCAGGACGCCGACGTGCTTGTCATCGGCCCCGGCGGTGGTCGTGACGTCCTCGCCGCGCTGGCGTCAGGACAGGCCAACGTCGACGGTGTGGAACTCAACCCGCTCATGATCGACGCCGTCAACCAGTTCGATCACCTGAGCGGTGGCATCTACCAACTGCCCAACGTCAATATCACCATCGACGAAGGGCGTAACTTCATCGCCCGCGCCGAGCGCAATTGGGACATTATTCAATCCAGCCTGGTCGACACCTGGGCTGCCACCAGTGCCGGTGCGTTTGTGCTCAGCGAAAGCAACCTCTACACCGTTGAGGCATTTCAAGACTATGTGAGCCACCTGAGCGAAGACGGCATCTTCACCATGAGCCGCTGGTTTCACGGTGACCGCCCCACCGAAACGCTGCGTATGACCGCCGTGGCCCTCACCGCGTTGGAGCGCATGGGCATCGAGGACGCACCCAATCACGTTGCCGTGATCATCAAGCCCGAAGCGTTGATCGCTACGCTGCTGGTGAAACGTACTCCCTTCACCGTCGAAGAGAGCGACCGCCTCGTGCAGCTTTCCCAGGAATTGGGCTTCCAGGCGTTGCAGATCCCCAACCGCGTGGCCGAACCACCCCTGCGCGACCTTGTTTACAACGAGAACCGTGCCAATTTCTGGAACAACTATCCGTCCGACGTTTCGCCCACCACCGACGACAAGCCCTACTTCTTCTACACCCTGCGCCTGAACAACCTGGAAGATTGGCGCTACGAGCAGGGCGTGAGCAACATGAACAACCAGGGCGTCTTCGTCCTCTACAGCTTGCTGGGGATTGTCACCGTGCTGGCGCTGCTGACCATCATTTTGCCGCTGTGGTGGAAGCGACGGCAGGCACTCACGCAGACGCCGGGTGGTGCGCTCTACCTGCTCTACTTCGCCGGCCTGGGCCTGGGCTTTTTGGTTGTGGAGATCCCGTTGTTGCAGCGCTTCAGCCTCTTTTTGGGTCACCCGATCTACGCTCTGGCCGTGATCCTCTTCGCCGTGCTCGTTTTCAGCGGTATCGGCAGCTACCTGAGCGGCCGCCTCGCCCAAGGACACCCCGAGCGTGTGGCAACGTGGATCATCCCGGTGCTTTTGGTGCTGCTCACCATCTACGCATTTGGGTTGACGCCGCTGCTGCGCAGTCTGCTCCACCTGGAGTTGACAGCCCGCATCGCCCTCTCTATCCTCTTCATTGCGCCGTTGGGGCTGCTCATGGGCATGCCCATGCCCCTGGGGATCTCGATCCTCGACCGCACGCGGCCCGCCCTCATCCCCTGGATGTGGGGCATCAACGGGGCCACATCAGTGGTGGCCTCGGTGCTGGCCATGGTCGTCAGCCTCAACATCGGCCTGCGTGGCACGTTGCTTGTGGGCATGGGCATCTACGCCGTCGCCTGGCTGGCCATGCTGGGCATCCGTGTAGCGTTGAACCGAGCGCCGGTCAACGAAAGTGCACTTGAACTGGCGACGGGTGATTGAGGGAAGATGATGAGATGATGGGGTGATGTGATACACTGGATGTACCGCGCAAAGGAGGTGTCACGTGTCTCAGAATGCATTTGGTGAATTGCCGTTCACAGCGCAACAACGCGCTGAGATCTTGCGAATCGCTACCAAACATGGGGCCAAGCATGTCCGTGTCTTTGGTTCGGTCGCCCGTGGCGAAGCAGGTGAGGAGAGCGATCTTGATCTCCTCGTTGAGAAGGGGAGTGAAACCTCACCTTGGTTTCCGGCCGGCCTGATTTTGGAACTCGAGGATCTGCTCGGATGCAAAGTCGATGTGGTGACTGAGAAAGGCATCAGCCCCTTTCTTCGCGAACGCATCGAGGAAGAGGCTGTACCGCTGTGAGAGACGATAATTCCTCGTTCACGATTACCTCGGCGTCGATCTTGAGATTGTTTGGGACGTGATTTCCCGAGACCTGCCTGAACTCAAGATGGCCGTTCGTGCCATGTTACACAGCATTACAGCCGATTCGAGCGAAACAGATCGATAAGCTATGAAAATCACCGTCGATCTCCACATCCACTCCCACTATTCCCGCGCCACCAGCAAGGACCTGACCTTCGAGCATTTGTGGAAGTGGGCGCAGATCAAGGGGATCCACCTCCTCGCCACAGGGGACGTGGCCCATCCCGGTTGGCTGCAAGAGATGCGCGCCAAACTCGTCCCCGCCGAGGACGGTCTCTTCCGCCTCAAGGACGAGTTCGCCGCTGGCATGGTGGATCAGGTGCCTGCGGCGTGTCGGGGTGAGGTGCGCTTCCTCCTCGGCGGCGAGATCAGCAACATCTACAAACGCCACGACGCCGTGCGCAAGGTGCACAACCTCATCTTCTTCCCCTCCCTTGCCGCCGTGGAAAAAGTACAGATCGAACTGGAAAAGATCGGCAACATCCGCGCCGACGGTCGCCCCATCCTGGGATTGGACAGCCGCGACCTGCTCGAAATCGTCCTCACCGTAGACGAGCGGGGCCATTTCATCCCCGCCCACATCTGGACGCCCTGGTTCTCCATGCTCGGTTCCAAGTCGGGCTTCGACTCGGTGGAAGCCTGCTTTGGCGATCTCACCGGCCATATCTTCGCCCTGGAGACTGGCCTCTCCTCCGATCCGCCCATGAACTGGCGTGTCTCCAACCTGGATCGCTACACGCTGGTCTCCAATTCCGACGCCCACTCGCCCCAAAAATTAGGACGCGAAGCCACCCTCTTCCACACCGAACTCAGTTACGACGCCATCTTTGCCGCCCTCAAAAGCGGCGATCCGTCCACGTTCGGCGGCACCATCGAATTCTTCCCCGAAGAGGGCAAGTACCATCTCGACGGTCACCGCAAGTGCAACGTCTGCTGGCATCCGCAACAGACCCAGGCCCACAATGGGCGTTGCGCCGTCTGCGGCAAGCCTGTCACGGTGGGCGTCATGCACCGCGTCGAAACCCTTGCGGACCGCGCCGAAGGCGAACACCCGGCCCGCACCCATCCCTTCCACAGCCTCATCCCGTTGCCCGAGATCCTTTCTGAAATCCTCGGCGCGGGCGTCAACACCAAGACGGTGCAGAGCGAGTATTTCAAACTGCTCAACCGTCTCGGCCCCGAACTCGACATCCTGCGCAACCTCCCGCCCGAAGAGATCGCCGCCGCCGGCGGTGTGCCCCTTGCCGAAGGCATCGCCCGCATGCGCCAAGGACAGATCCAGGCCGATCCCGGCTACGACGGCGAATACGGCGTGATCCGCCTCTTCACCGAAGACCCGAACGCGGATGTCGGCGGGCAAATCGCGCTGTTTGAAGAAGGAAAAGAAAGTCGAAAGTCAATAAGACAGCCGACCGCAGCGGTCGGAGCGCAAAAGGCAAAAGGCAAGCCGACCTCAATGGTCGGTAGCAAACAGGCACAAGGGGGCGAGGAGACACCTTTGCTGCGAGAAACCTCCGCCCCCATCATCCCATCATCTCCTCAACGCGATCCCCAATCACCAATCACCAATCCCCAATCACTAAATCCCGCCCAACAACGCGCCGTCGAACACACCACCTCGCCCCTCCTCATCGTCGCCGGGCCGGGGACGGGCAAGACGCGCACCCTCACACTGCGCATCGACCACCTGATCCGTCAGTACGGCGTTGCCCCGGCCAACGTGCTGGCCATCACCTTCACCAACAAAGCCGCCGAAGAGATGGCCGAACGGCTGACGGCTCTGCTGGGTGAAGAGACGGCGGTGCAGCTCACCGTCAAGACCTTCCACGCTTTGGGCGCGCAGATCCTGGCCGAGTGGGGCGACCGCGCCGTCGTCGCCATCCTCGACGACGATGAACGCCTGCGTCTGCTCCGTCGCACCGTCCCCGAACTCACAGAACGGCAGGCCAATGCCGTCCTGGCGCGCATCAGCGACGCCAAGAACCAGTTGATCTTTGTTGACGGTGAAGATAGAACGCGGATTAGGCGGATTGAGCAGATCAAGGCGGATGAAATCATAGAAAATCCGCCAAAATCTGCTCAATCCGCCCAATCCGCGTTCTATTCAAATCCTGAATTCATCGAAATCTACCGCCGCTACGAGGACGTTTTGCGGTTGAGCAACACAATGGACTTCGACGATCTGATCCTGGACGTCGTCCGTCTCTGCGTGGAGCGGGTGGAGGTGCTCACGTCGCTGCGCGCCCGTTTCCAATGGATCTCCGTGGATGAATACCAGGACGTGAACCTGGCCCAATATTGGTTGCTGCGCCTCCTCGCCGGTGACGGGCAACGCCTGTGTGCCATCGGCGACCCCGATCAGGCGATCTACGGCTTCCGTGGCGCCGATCATCGCTTCTTTGGCCGCTTTGCCGAGGACTACCCCAACGCCGTCGTGCTCCATCTCATCCGCAACTACCGCAGCGCCCCGGCCATCCTCGACGCCGCCCAACAGGTAATCGCCCAAAATCCCAACCGGCAAGCCGTCGAACTGCTGGCCGACTTCGCCGACAACGTCAAACTCGACGTATACCTGTCGCCCACCGATAAGGCCGAAGCCGAATTCGTGGTGCATCAGATCGAGCAGATGGTGGGCGGCACCAGCTACTTCTCCCTCGATTCGGGCCGCGTCACCGACGATACTGCGCCCGTAGAGCAATCCTTCGCTGATTTTGCCGTGCTCTACCGCTTCAACGCCCAGGCGCGCCTGCTGCAAGAAGCGTTCGACCGTTCCGGCATCCCCTACCAGACGGTGGGGCAGACGCCTTTTTACGCCCGCAAGCCGGTGCGCGCCCTCCTCGATCTGCTCTGGATTGCCTACAATCCCCAATCGCAACTGCACTGGGAACGGCTGCTCACCGTTTCGGGCAAACCGCCCGCCCATCACAGCATCGAATCGGTGATCGCCATCCTGGCTCAAGACGGCTTCGACGCCGGGCTGCCGCAGATCCTCTACGCCGACGGGCTTTCCGCCGCCCAACGGGATCGCGCCCTGGCTATCGCCGGCTTCTACCGTCATCTGCCGCAACCGACGCGTTTGGCCGATTTCATCGAGCAGGCACAGCATTTCTGGGCGCAACAGGGCGAGCAAACCCTCGACGCCGAGGATCTGCGCCGTCTTCTCGCCCGTGCCGCCCGCTTCGGGGATCGGTTGGGTGATTTCCTCGTGTCCACGGCGTTACAAATCGAGGCCGACGCCTACGATCCCCGCGCCGACCGCGTGACGCTGATGACGATCCATGCCGCCAAGGGGCTCGAATTCCCTACCGTCTTTGTTGTGGGCTGTGAAGATGGGCTGCTCCCCTACCTGCCCCAAGGACGTGAAGCTGATGTCGCCGAAGAACGCCGTCTGTTCTACGTAGCCATGACACGGGCGGCGCGCCGGTTGATCCTTTGTCAGGCGCGGCGGCGGCTCTTCTTCGGGCAACCGATGGAAAATCCTCGCTCGCGCTTCGTCGATGACATCGAACAAGCGCTCCTCGATGTGCGCATGGCAGAAGCGCGCCTCCGTCCTCAACCTGCCGAAAACCGACAACTTGGCCTATTCGACTGAGGCATACTCCTCTGCACAGGCAGGCGCGTAGGTGTCGTCGTGCAAATAGCGGGCTACTTCGTCTTCGCTCAACGATCGATTGGCAATGGCGCAGACCTTTTCTTCCCACTGTAGCCACGGCAGATCCCAGCGATGGACTGTTGGGTCGAAACTGCCCAGGTAGACAAAGGTGCCGTCGGGGCTGAGCGTCATAGACTCTGTCTTAATGTTGGTACGTAGCGCCGGTCCGAGAGGAATCCGTGTCTGCCAATCCCAGCGCATTATCTTGCCCTCAGTGTCTGCTGAAACCAGCGTCTCCGCTGTCCCCGGTGGGAAGAATTCAATCGTCCACACCTGGGCATGGTGGCCAAGAATTGGTTCTCCTTGCGGCTGCCCACTTGCCACATCCCACACGCGTATGGCATGGTCGCCGCTTGCAGAGATCAACTGCGCCCCGTCCGGCGTGAAGAGTAGATCCGTCACCCAGTATGTGTGGCTGGTGAGATCGTCCCCGATTTGCGCCTGTGTCACCATGTCCCACAGTTTGATAGTGGCCTCGCTCCCCCCCGAAGCGAGGATTTTGCCGTCTGGGCTGAAGGCAAGACTGAGCACCCACCAATTGTGCGCCTGCAAAGGATCGCCTATCGGTTTGCCACCGACAACATCCCAAAGCCGAATCACGCCGGCGAAATCGCCTGTGGCCAGGGTTGCGCCATCGGGGCTGAAGGCGGCGGCAATGGTAAAGTTATTGTGTGCACCGATCGTCATGGTGCGTGTCATCCACGTCTGTGTATCCCAGAAGATGACAGTGCCGCCTCCGTCAACCGAGACGGCGGTATTGCCGTCTGGGCTGAAGATTGCATTGCTCACAGCATTGTCGCGGCCTGTTTCGCGCATGTGTAACAGCTCGCCACTTGCAGCGTCCCAAACGCCGAGATGCGTGTCAAAGCCAGCGGAAATCACGGTTTTGCCGTCGGGGCTGATGTCCACCGTGCGCGCCCGTCCTTCGTGACCGGTGAGCACCTGGCGCGCGTCGGATTGCCAGAGCAGGATGGTGCCGTCGCTGTCTCCTGTTGCCAATTGAGCGCCGTCGTGGGTGAAGGCAATGCTACGAACCCAGTTGCCATGACCGTTGAGCCGCAGCATCAATTTGGGTCTATCCTGCACATCCCAGATGAGGATTGTCCCGTCCACACCGCCGCTGACAAGGGTGTTGCCATCTTTGCTGAAGTTGGCGATGAGCACGCGCCCGTCGTGTCCGCGCAGGGGATCGCCGATCTGCATGCCGCTTTCCACGTTCCAAAGGACAACTGTGCCGTCGAAGCTGGCTGTAACCAGCTTGCGTCCATCAGGGCTAAAGCGGAAGCTGTGTACGTCGCTGGTGTGCCCGTGGGAGGGATCATAGCGCCGTTCGTCGGTTTCAATGTTCCAAAATACGATGTGCTGTAAGTTTGGATTGTCGTCGTCTTCAAAATTTTGTGCCAGCACAAAGGTGGTCCCGTCATAGGTAACGATGGGCGAACCGTCAAAGGGGACCGGTGACTTGACGACTTCACCGCTGATTGCATCGCGAATCAGCATGGTTTCTCGATCCGAAGTCGCCAGGTGGCGACCATCGTATGAATAGCCGACGCTGATGATCTCGCTGTCGTGGTCGGTGAGTAGGGTCACGGGGCTGAGTTCGTTGAGATCCCAGAGTTCCACGCTTTCGGTGCGGTTGACGGCCATACGATCCCCCTGCACAGTGAACATCACCTGGCGGATGATTTCGTCCTCAATAATTAGAGAAACGGGCCGCGTATTGGGTCGGTTGAGATCCCAGGCGTAGACACTGCCTCTGTCGTCGCTCACGAAGAGTGAGTTGTTGATGGGGTTGAAGACCATGTCGAGCACCGGCGCTGTCGGCTCTTTGAGGACAGTGGTCAACATGGGGGGGAGGGTGAGTTCGGTGAACAACTCTGCCTTGTCTAGGGCGGGCAGGCCGATGTCAGTTGCCATATGCCCAAGCAAGAGCGCCAGGTCGATGCTCGAACCGGCGTTGCGCATGGCCTGCGCACTAAGTTGCCGGGCGAGCGCGATGCGTGCGTTTTCTTCGGCCCGGTTGCGTTCCACGGCAATGGTCTGCTGAGACTGAAAGGCGAAGATGGCGGCCAGCAGCGCCAGGAAAAAGGCCACGGCGCTGCCGGTAGCGAGGATGCGCAACCGCTGGCTACTGTGTGCTTCTGCCTCTGCGCGCTGAGACTCGGCCAGGGCTAGCGCTTGCATCTGTTCAAACTCACGGCGGCGTTGTTCTTCTTGTGTGGCCAGTGAGCGCTGCCGGTATTGTATGCTTGCCTGGATGAAGGCGCAGAGTGGCTGGCTGAGTTCGTCGCCGCGTGCTTGCATCCATCGTTCGGCTTCGGCCAATGGTCCTCCGCGCAGTAGTGTGCCGGGGTCTTCGGCGGAACGTTGCCATTGGCTGAGCGAAAGACGGATCCGCTGCTGCCATAGCCGAAATTCTCGGTCTGTCTCCATCCAGCGTTGTAGCAGATCCCACTCGTTGATCAGCGCTTCGTGGACGATTTCTACGGTTTCGTCGCCGTTGACATTGCGGTTGGTGACCACCAGACGCCGGTCGGCGAGATGCTGCACCAGGCGCCAATCTGCCTCGCCGATTTCGACGCGGGTGGCGGTGCGCCGTGTGTCTGCCGTCCCCTGGCCTGGTTGGATAAGTTGCAAGAAGATGCGCTGTGCCTGATGTTGCGCTTCGGGATCAAGGCGAGCGTAGATGCCACTTGCGTAGTGGGTCAACGCGCCGACGACGCGTTCCAGATCGTCATAGACCTGGTGGGTGAGCCAGCCGTCTTGTTGTTCTTGCCAGAGCAAGGTGAGGGCAAATTGTAAGAGTGGCAGGTTACCGGGTTCACTGCCTACATCGTCGAGCAGCCGATCCACCAACCCCGGCTCAAATGTGACGCCCTGGCGTAAGGCCGGCCGTTCGATAGCACGTCGCAACTCAGTGCGGTTCATGGCGCCGAGAATGACGGTTGCATCTTGAAATGCGTTGGTCAATGGACCTGCTGCAAGTGCCTGCGCCATAAAGTCCGCGCGCAGGGCAATGAGCACACTGATCGACAGGTTGTGCGATTCTTGCTGTGTCAGCGCCGTCAATAGCTCAAAGAAATGCAGCCGTAGATCGGCACTATCACACTGTGTGAAAATCTCCTCGAATTGATCGACCACGAACAGGCATCGGTAGGGAGACGCTGCATTTTGGCTGTGTTGACGGCAGGCTGATTCCACTTGAGCAAAGACGTTCCGACGTTCGTCCTCGTTGGCTGATAGAAAGTCCGCCCATCGCCATGTGGCGCCGTCTTGAAGTTTGAGGAAGGCAGTTGCCTCTTCCAGGCTCCGGAATGGATCTGCGCCTGGCCGGAAGGTGACAACTGCCCAGCCATCATTGAGTTGGGGAAGCAGACCGGCGTGAACCACTGATGATTTGCCACATCCCGACGCTCCAATCAAAGCCAGGAAGGGCTGTATTTGAATGGCTTCGTATAGCCGGAATGCAATGTTTTCACGGCCAAAAAAGCGCGGGGCTGCTGTTGAGCCAAAAGCTTGTAGCCCCTGGTAAGGGTTTTCTATCTGTGGCGTTGATGCCGGTATGGTGTCTGTACTGATTTTACGAAAGAGGCTTACGGTTTCGGCGCTGGGTTCCGCGGCCAATTCACTGTCGAGGATGCGCGTGAGTGTCTCGAATTGGCGCAGGGCGGCAGCTCTACGGCCGGCAAGGGTGAGGGCATGCATGAGATTGCGATGGGCCCGTTCATGCCAGGGCGCCAATTCGAGCTGCCGTTGGGCCAACTCTATGGCAACCTGGGGCTGATTTGTCTGGATGCTGCCTTCGATCAAGGTATCAAATGCCCACAGCATATCATTTTCAAAGCTGCGGCGTGTTACCTGCCGCCAGCGTGTGAGTTCTTCGCCATCGATCTCAACAACGTCTGCCAGGAAATCGCCTCGGTAGTAGGCCACTGCCTTTTTCAGTGCATTCATACACGCTTCACACGTCTGAATGCGCTCATGTTGATGATCGCGGGCGCTGTTTACATGCTGCTGAAATGCGTGGGCGTCAACCGTTACACTATTGGAGCCGGGCGCAGACGCAACAAGCCCAATGTGGGTTCGTGTTGCACGCAACAGAGGACTGCTGCTGCCTTCATCAAAAATCGTCTGCTTTAAGCGGTTGAGTTCGGTGCGTAAACTGTGGCGTGCCGCTGTGTTTGGGCGGTCGGGCCACAGGAACTCAGCAACATGGGCGCGGGTGAGATCTGTCCCTGTGTGGAGTGCCAGGTATGCCAACAAAAGCCGTGATTTTTCGGTAGGAAAGGTGAGGATCTGCCCGTTTTGCTTGAATTCAAAGCTACCCAGGACATTTAAGGCCAGAGACATTGTCGCTCCTACACACTTGTGACGAAGGTGTGACGCTACTTTGATAAAGTAAGGGCATGTTCTTTTGATCTACATCGAACCCAACCCACTCTTATCAGAGGAACTATCCATGATTGTGATTCGTGTAGCTAGTCGTTCGTTGGTGGCTGGAGTTGCGGGTGCCGTTGCTGGTTGTGTACGAGAACATCGAAGGGCGGAGGTTCAGGCCATTGGTGCGGCAGCGATTAATCAGGCCATCAAGGCCATTACGCTGGCTCGCCAATACTTGATTGAAGAAGGCACTAACCTGGTGATGATCCCCTCGTTTGTTGATGTACAGATTCATGGCATGACGCGCACAGCAGTGCGGATTTCGGTTGTGCCGGCTGAAGACGTCCACAGCATTCCCGTGACTGTACAGCAGATTTCATAATCCTATGACGCATATGGGGTACTACGATAAAGGCCAGAAGATCGGGATCAGCAGGGTGGCGATCAGCCACATGATGAGATTGAGCGGCAGGCCAAAGCGCAGATAATCTTTGAATGTGTAGCCGCCGGGCCCCATCACAATGGCGTTTGTCTGATACCCCATTGGCGTCATAAAACTGGCAGAAGCGCCGAAGGCAATCGCCACCAACAAGGGTTTTGCGTCAATGCCCAGCGAAACAGCAAGCTGAAGCGCGATTGGCGTCAACAGGACAGCCACGGCATTGTTCGAGATCAACTCAGTGAGCAAGCTGGTGAGCAGGTAGAATAGCGAAAGAAAGATCCACGGCGCGGCATTCCCAGTCAGGTTGATGATACCGTCGACAATGGCGGCCGCCATGCCGGTTGATTGCATCGCCAGGCCGATAGGAATCGTCCCCGCGAGCAGGAAGAGTGTAGGCGCGTCGAGCGCGTGCAGCGCTTCTTCGGGATGCAGGCAGCGGGTGAGCACCATGAGCACCGCGCCTGCCAACGCCAGTATTGCGATTGGCAGATCGGTAAAGGTCGCCGTCAGTACTACGCCGAGCATGATCAAGATCGCCAGTTTGTTCTTGGCCGAACGAAGAATTGTCTGTTCCACGCCTTCGACGAGGAGAAGACGGCCTACCTCGCGCAGTTGTTGCAACCCGTTCGGTAACCCCTGCAACAAGAGGACGTCGCCATTTTGCAGCGGTAGCGACCGCAGGCCCCGCATACGCTGCCGTCCTTGCCGCTGCACCCCCATCACCATCACCCCATAGGATTGGTAAAGTCGTAGCCTACCCAGCGGCCTGCCCACCAGAGGCGACTCAGGCAAAACAACCGCTTCTACCACTTTGTGTTTATTGGAGCCGATGGGCACGCGTTGATCGTCGGCAAGTACTGTTGCCAACTGTGTGTTGGTGGAAGTGATGAAGTGGCTGATTGTATTGGGCAAGCCCGCCACCAACAGCACATCACCGGCCTGTAGTGCCAGGATGGCCGCCTCATCGCCCCGGAAAATCCGTTCCCCGCGGAAGACTTCGAGCAATTCCACGTAGTTGTCGGTGTTTTCTTCGTCTGCTCCAGGTTGAATGCGTCCTAAGCGACGGCGGTTGCTGATCAGGCGGTTCATGTTCGGCTTGCGCATGTCCTTGCCCACACGATCTACCACATCACCGGCCAATTTCCCCACCACGTCGCTTTCTTCGTTTACTACCAGTTCGGTAATGTATGCTGCCCGGTGCTGAGATGCGTTGAAATCGAGCAACGTGCGATCGGGCAAGATGCGCTGACTTAGGAGGGTGATATAGAGCGTTCCAACCAATGCATAAATGATCCCCAGCGGCGCAAATTCAAAAAGTGCAAAGCCGGGGCCTCCTGCTTGGCGGTAGATGCCGTCGACCAAAATGTTGGTGCTGGTGCCAATCAGTGTCAGTGTCCCGCCCAAAATGGCGAAGTAGCTAAGCGGCATGAGAAATTTGGACGGACTGCGGTGGAATTGCTGGCTGAGTGAGAGCATCACCGGCACCATCATCACCACTACCGGCGTGTTGTTGACGAAAGCGCTGGCCAGCGGCACCGTGAGCGCGAGTAATAGCAATAGCCGAGTGGGTTCTCCTTGTGAGAAACGGGCTAGGTAGAGCGTTATCCGTTCCAGCGCTCCGGTACGCAGCAGGCCACCGCTCAACACGAACATGGCGGCGACTGTCAAAGTGGCGCTGTTGGAGAAGCCCGAAAACGCCTGTTCCGGGCTGAGAATTCCACTGATTACCAGAAGGACAATTGTGAGTGTTGCTGTGACCTCAATCGGAAACCAGCGCGCAACATACAGCGTAGTTGCACCGATTAAGATGAGGAGGAGTAGAATCGCGTCTAAACTCATAGCACATAGCGAACGAAAAAGGGGAGAAAAACCCGGGGCAGCAATGCGACCCGGGTTGGGTAAGGAGCGAACGGCGAGATTCGAACTCGCGACATTTAGCTTGGCACCGTCGCGTTCGTATCCATCGCTGCCGCCAGATTGGACATTCGTGTTATGAATGTCCAATCTCCTCAATCAGACCCAAAGGCGAAACAAAGCCGCTAGCCAGGCCGTAGAAAATGTCCGGCGCAAGTCATGACGACCAGAGCCCCGGCTGTCGATTCCGGCGCATCGCATCGCATCTTGCATCACAGAGTATACAGCCTTTGGCGCAACTCTGCTAGTTGCTTCCTAGCCGCACAGGGCGTCTCAAAAGCTGAGGTAGAAACCGAATAGATGAAAAAGGACTTCTTTGAGGGTAGACTTGAGTCGACTAAGAACCAAACCATCCGAACAAATAAGTGACAAACGTATCGAAGACACCGCCCGCCTGGCCCAAGACAACATCCGCGCCAACCAGTGGCGGAAATGACCTCTCTTTGGGGTAATTCCTTGTTCACCGATGAACTCGCCGCCCTGACCCACTGGGATCTGCCCCCCATCCTCTCGGTTGAGGTGATGGAGGAGGGACACCGCGTTTTCAAGATCACCACCGCCGGGGCTGCGTTTGCCCTCAAAGATGTGACAGACGGCTTCAACCTGGAACGGCTGGCCTTTACCACACAAGTCCTCGAACATGTGGCCCGCTCTGGTTTCAAGGTGCCTGTTCCCGTCATCTCTCAGCGGGGGCAGATCGCCGTCCACGCGGCGAGCCGCATCTACTTCCTCTCTGAATTTATCGAAGCCGGTCGCAGTCCGACGTCATCCGCGTCATCGTGTTATGAGGCTGGGCGGGCATTGGCGCTCCTGCATCAGGCGTTGGCCACCTATCCCGATACGGATTTCGTCCACAAAACCTGGCGCGAGGACCTTGTCGGCAACGTCGACGTCTGGTTTTCCACCTTGTGTAACGGGCTGCCGGATGAGCAAGCATCGCCGCTATGGAGAGTGCGCCAGTCGCACCAGGACGCCATCAAAGCCACCCTGCACGGGCTGCCCGAGCAACTGATTCACCGTGATTGCCACCCCGGCAACCTGATCGTTGACGGGACGCGCGTCCTTGGCTTCATCGATTGGGACGATCTCTGTGTAGGGCCGCGCCTGTTTGATCCGGCCTACTACGCCGCTCATCTACTAAAACGAAACATGGGCGACGACATTGCCATCCGTCGATGGCTCGCTCACCTTCCCTCTCTGCTAAAAGGCTATCACCATCAATCGCTGCTTACCCCAAACGAAGTGCTTGCCTTCCCCTACCTGATGATGGCCTATCACCTGCTCCTCGCCCACTGGCATATGACCCTCGACCGACCTGCCAACCTGGCGCGTGAACTTCATGCCCTGACGTGGATCCACAACCACTTCGCAGCGCTGTTTACTACCATCGAACCATGAACCCTGTGTCGTAGTGCACTTGCAAAAAGTCAATACTAGGCTATGCTGTCCTGTGCAGTGCTGCATCGCCTCCGCTTGTTGCGAACAACTCCTGTCCGAACAACCTCATATCACTCAATGTGCCGTCTTCGTACCGATTGAGTCGGTCTATTTGTCATGGCATATTCTCTGTTTCGTTTCTGCGTATCGGACAAGGAGTCCACATGTTATACAAACCGTTAAGGCATTCTGTATGGATGCTTAGTCTCTTGATCGCGTTTTCGGCCCTGTTTGTACCGGCGGCAAGCCTCTCTGTACAGGCCGAGATCGCAGACACCCCTGTCCCCATCGTCACGGACAACAGCGTAGAAGAGTGGACGGTGGGCGCAGGTCTGCTGTATTGGGCGCACAACTGCTTCGGCGATGAGTTCAACCCCTTCGCTGGCCTCAAGCGCAAACCGGCGACAGGCGGCGCCGAGCGGATTCTCTCTTCGATCGACGATGGCGATCAATGTCTCACTTTCCGCTTTCCGCTCAGCACCGGCGACGGTCTCTACTATTTTAATGAAAGCCAGAAGCAGTTTGAACGAATGTCACTGGCCGAGCCGTTCGTCCCACAACCGCTGAAGACCCTGGAGAATAACCAGTTCCCCACCGTTCCCTTCGTGGAAGCAGGTGATCACCTCTACTGGATTAGCGGCTTCGCCAATCGCATCTACCGCACGCTCAAGGACGGCTCCGGCGACGTCGAAACCGTCGCCAACACCGCCGCTTCACCTGCCGACCTGATCCTGGTGGGCAATACCGTCTACTGGATCGACAGCACTGGCGTTCGTAGCATCCGAACCAATTGCGACACCCTTCCTTGTACTTCGACCAGCAACCAGTATGCACTCTTCACCGGCAGCCTGCGTGGTGCGGGGCTTGTCTACCAGTATCTTGGCGGTTTTCAGCGCAATTACCGCCTCTATTGGGTGGAACGGGTTCCGAGCGGCAGCGACACAAACTACTCGATCCGTTACGCCTCGTGTAGCGAAATGTCAACCTGTTTTCTCTTCCCCCCCGAAGGACAGCTCCCACCGCCGTCTCCGTTACTCTATCAAGCCAGTACCAACTGGTTTATCGGCAAGCCCTTCCTCAGCAGCAACACCCTGTTTTGGACGGAGTTCGACACAAAGAACCCCCAAAACGGTGACGTCAAGCGCAAGGTCTACAATGCAGCGGGCACCAGCGCCGACACCATCGCCACCGGCCAGCCTAACCTGGACAGCCGAGTCTACGTCGCCAACACCACACTCTTCTTCGCTCGCCGCAACAACGGCGTCTATACCCTACCCCTCGACGCCACCGCCATCCTGCGCGATTTTGTGGCCGATGGCATAGAAGTGACGCAGGGCATCCAAAATCTAGCCAACGGTGCGCCGCTCATCGCCGACAAGACCACTTACGCCCGCGTCTACGGTCGGCAGATCTCCGGCCCCAATACCGCCAATGTCGAGGTGCGTCTCTACGGCACGCGCAACAATGTAGCCTTGCCTGGATCGCCCCTCCAGCCTGTCAACGGCGTGCGCGCCCTTGCCACCGGCGGCACTTTTGACCGCGCCCGCCTCAACGACGGCTGGTACTTCCTCCTCCCGCCCAGTTGGATTGCCGTAGGATCCACCAATCTGCGCGTCGAAATCGATCCGCGTCAGAATCACACCGATCCCAATCGCGACAACAACCAACTCAGCCAGATCCTCGCCTTCCAATCGCAGCCGCCCGTCTGTGTGGTGACGGTGCCGGTGCGTACCCACAACCCGCTGCCATCGGTCTATGATCCCAACGTCAGCACCATGTTCAGCCAATTCGAGCGGCGCTGGCCGATCCCCGATCTGTGGGTCTTCCGCGACACCGATCCGGTGGAAGAACTCGAAGTCTGCTGGTGGGGACCGGTGCCCTATCCCTGTCATGGCCCCTACGAGTTGACCGACGGCTGGGGCATCGGCGGCATCCCCGACGCCGACAAAGTCATCGTTTCGCTGTGGGGGCGGGCGCTGCTCTCGTTCAACCCCGACGTCTGCGACGACATCGGCGCGCCTGTCCATCACATGGGCCTCGTCCATCCCAACGCCAACACTGGTAACATGCTGGGCTATGCCAGCACCGTAAGCAAGCAAGCGTGGGTCAAATTGCCCCCACATACGCCCAACCCACTGGCCAACACCTGGGATGCAATGGGTGAAGGCAGTGTCATGGCGCAGGAACTGGCGCACAACTACGGGCGCAAGCATGTTGATTGCGGCAGCCCCGACGACATCGACACCAGCTATCCCTATCCACCCTGTCAGATCGCCAACGTGGGTGCCAACAGCTACTACGGCTTCGACACGGTAACGCGCCAACCAATTCGCCCGGATCAAACGGCTGATTTCATGTCCTACCGAAACCGCACATGGGTCAGCGACTACACCTGGCGCGGGTTGTTCAACAACTTCATCGCTGCCAGTAGTGCCGCCTCTGCCGGGCAGTCCAGCGCCGGGGAAGACGTCACTGCGGACGGCGAAAGTGTCTTCGTCGCCGGTCTCGTGGACATGGACACGCCACGCGGCGAAGTGGCTTTGGCCATGATCCTGCCCACACAGACGTTGCCACCAGCCACCCGTCTGGCTGCAAATGCGCAGAATCCATCCCCGCGCCACGGCGAAGAACCGCACATCACTTACACCCTGCGCCTGCTCGACGCCGCCGACAACGTCCTGCTCGTCCGCACACTGATTTTGCAGGAAATGGACGATCACCGCCCCGACAGCAACACGGCGCTCTTTAGCGACATCTTCGTGCCGCCCACCGGTCAGGTGACCAAAGTTGAACTGGTAGCCGGTAACACCGTTGTGGACACGCTGACCCCCGGCGTCAACAAGCCTGTTGCCGCGGTGCAGCAACCCGCCGCCGGTGCACAGATCAGCGACACCCTCACCATCGAGTGGACAGCCTTCGACCCCGATCCCGATGACCGTCTGCTCTACACCGTGCAGTACAGCCACGACGACGGCGCAAGCTGGCACACGCTGGCGTTGAACGTCCCCAGCACGCCGATTCCCGTCAACAGCTTCACGTTGACCGACCTGGGTATCCTACATGGCAGCGCACCAAACGCGGCGCGGGTGCGTGTCCTTGCTACTGATGGCTACAACACCGCCGTCGCCACATCGGCGGGCTTCACCCTCGCCAACCGCCCGCCCGACGCCGCCATCCTCGCCCCCGCGCCAGGACAAGCCTTCGCCGCCGGTGACGCCGTCCTCTTACAGGGGACAGCCGTCGACATCGAAGATGGCAGCCTGCCCGCGGCCTCGCTCTCCTGGCAGGTGGACGGTAACAACATCGGCCAGGGGAATGACCTCTTCGCCCCCGGCCTCGCCCCGGGGACACACAGCGCCGCCTTCAGCGCCACCGACAGCAACAATCAGACTGCGTCGCAGAGTGTCTCTTTCGACGTTGCGCCACTCTCGATTCCGTTGGGTGTTGCGCCGATCCTCGACGGTGGCTGCGAAGACAACGCCTACGCCGCCGCTGTGTCGCTCGCGCTGCGTCCTTACAGCGACGGTGAACAGGCGAACGTGCGTCTGTTGCGCAGCGCCGATTACCTGTGGGCCTGTTTCACCGGCCTGCGCCTCGACACCCAGGACATCGGTGCTTTTGCCGGCCTACGCGTCGACGTGGACAACAGTCGTGATCCGCTGGCACAGACATCCGACCTTGGCTTCTTCGTCGGCGCAGACGGCGACGTCTTCACCCGCGTGGGGAATGCTGCCGGTGACTTCGTCGCTCCTGGTCCTGCTGGGCTGCAAGGCCAGATCGTCAGCACTGCCAGCGGTTGGAGTGCCGAACTGCGCATCGATCGCGCCGTGCTAGGTGGCTGGGATCGCAGTGTGAACCTCGCCGTGAGCCATCACAGCGCCGCCGTCGCCGCCGACGACTACGCCTGGCCCTACGCCGCTGCCTGGGGGCAGCCCATCACCTGGGCAAAGACGGCGTTGGGGAGTCAACCCTTCATCACTGTTCTTGATCCTTTCACTGCTACAGCCACAGGGCCGTCCTTCACAATGACGGTGACGGGTACCAACTTCGTCAGCGGCACTGTGGTGCTGTGGAACGGCGATCCGCTTGTCACCACCTTTGTGAATGGTGAACAGCTCAGCGTCGACGTGCCCGCTGCGCGTATTAACAGTGCCGTTGTACTCAGCATCACCGCGCGAGGACCGGAGCTAGCCGGCTTCGTCTCCAATGCCGTCCCCTTCGCCGTGGCAGGGCTGACGCCGGTGATCACGGCGCTGGAATCGTCTTCGGTGATGGCAGGCAGTGAGGCCTTCACGCTGGAGGTGACGGGCAGTCACTTCGAGCCTGGGGCGCTGGTTGCCTGGAATGGTGGCTTCTTGATCCCCGACTCTCTCTCGTCGACACGCTTGACCGTCTTTGTTGAGCGCGGTCTGCTCTTCACCGGTGGCGACGTGGGCATCGCCGTGCTCAATCCTGCGCCCACCGGTCGCACCTCATCGCCGGTGACCTTCGAAGTCACGCCGCCGGCGGCAGTGATCTACTTGCCGGGGGTGGAAAAGTAGACGGAAGCAATTGGGGAGTGATAGATTTCTACCCTGAGTTTGTTCCCTTTCCTCGATCCTGACAGGGTTGACTTGTTATATCAGTGTCCTATGCTGGAGAGGACGTCGTTAGGCGTCTCTCCAGCTTTTTGATCCACCTAAAGTTAGTCCATAGATGAGTCCACTGCAAAAAGCAGGAATCAACCACAAAGAAGGCAGAGAACACAAAGATTTCCACTCTATTTCTTTGTGATCTTTGTGTTCTTTGCGGTGAAAAAGCAGAAATGCTACCACGGAGGAGACGGAGATCACTGAGGTAAGAAGGAGGGAGAGCAGGGAATTCAGGAGAAAATGCTCTGCAATTCTTCTCTTTCTGATCTCTGTGTTCTCTGTGTCCTCTGTGGTGAAAATAGTTTTTGCAGTAGAGTCATCTGTGGATCAACTCTTGACCTGAAAGGGAATTCCCGTGGATGAACTGGTCAACTTTGCACTGGATTGGCAACTTCTTCTCCAATACCTGATTAAACTGACAATCGCCTTCCTCTTGACATTGCCTGTCGCCTGGGAACGTGAATTCGAGGACAGCAGCCTTGGCCTGCGCACCATGCCCATTGTGGCGGTAGCGAGCTGTGCCTACCTGCTCCTGGGTTTGCGCTTTGCACCAGACGACAACCAGGCCCAGGCGCGCATCGTCGAGGGCCTGATGACGGGCATCGGTTTCATCGGCGGCGGCGCGATCCTAAAGACGGGGGACCGCGTTCGTGGCACTGCTACCGCAGCCAGCGTCTGGTCTACCGGCATTGTGGGTGCTTCGGTAGCCTACGGCTACTATGAAATCGCTATCGTCGTCAGCCTGCTCAATTTGGTGGTGTTGCAGCTTTTTACACGGCTAAAGGGGTGGATTGGCAAAGAAGAGGGGTAGTCCCTGTGCCGGTGCGACACGCCGACAGCGTGTCGACGTGTCGCACCACAGGATCATGCAGGATCAGTTGCCGTCAACGACGGGCAGGTAGAGGAATTCGGTGTAGTCGATGGCCTCTTTGGTGATCTTGGCGAGGAAGGGGCGTGTCTGATCTGTGGCGGTTTCGCCAAGCACATAGACATGCGCGTCCCTTTCCGTAATACTCGTGACAACTACTGTTTTTGATACACCTAACTGTGCCGACCAAATCTGATTGCCATCCAGATCGTACTGGTCCAGGTATGCACTGGTATCCAGCGAAGTGATGTAGAGATGGGTACTGTCGACAATCACTTTGTGTCCGCTAAAACTCTGTGGCAGCGCCAAAGTACGCGTCCATACGACATTGCCATCTTGGTCGTAGCGGCGAAAACAGCGGTCAGGAGCATGTAAAAAGATACCGGTTGGGCCTACAGCGAGATTGTCGTAGGGACAATCCTGAAAGGTCAACGTACGCGTCCACGATTCAACCCCCTCCAGGGTGTATTTGCGCAAGAGTCTGTTGCCATTGCCACTGCCGAGCAGATAGATTCCCGAATCATCATGCGCCATCATCCGGATCTCTTCGCCGACGGCTATCTGGATGTTCCAGACCTCATTCCCATCCCGGTCGAGCTTACGCAGATAGTGCCCAAATGGTTCAGTGTCCAGTAACCCGAGTATGAAGAGACCGGAACTGTGTAGGGCAATGTCCTTCACGGAACGACCGGCGGCGCGGCTCCAGACTTCGTTGCCGTTGCTGTCATACTTACGGGCAAATCCTTGTTGGCCGCTAAGGTAGCCGACGTATATGCCGGAGTCATCGGCTGCAACCGCTATGGCGACGTCAGAATCGGTTGTTCCAAATTGACGAGTCCACGCTTCATTGCCATCCAGATCGAGTTTGCGAATAAATGCGTCCGTGCCACCAAAGTAGGGCTGACCTGGGAAGGCAGCACTTGCGCTGCCTACAATGTAGACGGCGTCATAGACGGCGGCCTTGTGTGCAGTGGCTTTGTTCTGTGTCTTTGTTGTAGCACCGAACTGTTGTGTCCATTGCTCGGTGCCGTCGGTGGCATACTTGCGCATGAACACACCGGCATTGTTTACATCAGGCTGGCCTGAGAGGCCAAGTGTTGAGTTGCCGACGACGTAAAGATCTGTGCCGAGCGTGATGATATCGCGCCCTCCTTCGTAGTTATCAGTGCCAAACCTCTTCGTCCATACTTCAGTGCCGTTGGTGTCGAAGGTGTAGATGTAAACATCAGTGTTGTTGAAACTGGGGTCAAACTCGTAAAACGCAGAGCCGACTATGTGCGCTCCACTATCGCTCAGGGCTATACCTGCTGCAAAGTCACGGTAAGCTGTGCCGAATTGGCGTGTCCATAGTTCGTTGCCATTGGTGCTATACACTCGAATAAATGAATCAACCCCTCCGACGTGGTTTTGTCCTGGGAGAGCGGCTTCAACTTCGCCAACTATGTAGACACCCCCACCATTCACAGCGACACTGTTTGGCTGGTCTGGATTTGCTGAACCGAACTGTTGAGTCCATATTTCACTTCCATTGCTGTCGATCTTGCGTACAAAAACATCGCCAAATCCCGCATTGTTCTGGCCGGCGAAGGAGCCACGTGTATTACCCACCACGTATAGGCTTGAACCGTCCCCTGCAATAGCGTCTGCGCCGTCAGAAGACAGTGTGCCGAACTGTTGTGTCCAAATCTCGTTTCCATCGAGATCGTACTTCCGTACGTAGGCATCCGATTCTCCCAGGCCACTTTGCCCTGGGAGCGAACCACCTGTCGTGCCTATGACATAGACGGCCCCGCCATCTACGGTGACGCCACCGGCAAATGTGCCTTCTGCGGTGCCAAATTGACGCGTCCACACCACATTGCCTTGGCTATCAAACTTGTGGAGAAATGTTTGGGGGCTTTCACCAGGAAGGTATGTTATGACCGTACCCACTACATAAATGCCGGATGCGTGCGCTGCTACCCCAAAAGCCTGATCCACTGCGCTAGGTGTGCCAAATTGGCGAGTCCACACCTCGTTACCATTCAGGTCATACTTTCGGATGTAGGCATCTAACTGTCCTGGTGCCGCCGTGTGGGGTTGCCCGGCAAGAAGACCATCGGTGTACCCAACAATGTACAACCCATCATGTGCGGATATATCCACAACTTCTTCAAAAGCAGGCCCAACACTAGCCTCGAATTGACGTACCCATTGCAGCGTGGGGGTGAGAACATCGCTTTCGGCAGACGAGTCTGCCGTATCCCAGACAAGCAAGACAAGCAAAACGACAACCAAGCGAAACAAAATCGTGCACAGCATGTTATTCTCCTACGTGGGATGGATCTTTGGTGCTTGAGGTTGTCTGACGTGGTACGAGGAAGAAATTTGATGTCGTCAGTGGGGATATTATACCAAAAGTTCCCCAACAAAGAGGAAGGCCCGCTGCCGGTCAAATGACCGACAGCGGGCCTCACACGAAGGATGGTACAAGGAGAGAAGAAGAGGGACAGTGAGATTCCCACTGCGAAGCCTACCCCACATAAGTTTCGCATCTCAACTGCTGTAAATACTTTACCGCACCGCTGCCCTGTTTGCACTGTGCAATCTGCACATGTTTTGCTCTCTCTTCTTTGTTGAATTGACCACCGAACTGTTGGTGAATGAAGCGGTTTTCTTAATTTACAAAACAAAATAGTCGTTTTTTGTGTGTTGTGCACAAAAGAATGTGCCGGGCCGATGAATTGCCAGTAGGGGAACCTTCGACCTTCCGGGAAGATTGCGTTCTCCGTTGTGGGGCACAGTAGCCGTCGATTGCTGGTTTCGGGGCGCGCGGCGACAGTGCCAGGCACAGGCCAAACCCAGAGGCTTTGGTGGGCAACCCGCTGGCCTGTGCCTGGCACTGTCTGCCCCCGGCGTCAAATCTACCCGTCCACTTAACCCGGTAGGTATTTTGTAGCCTCTATGTTAGCATTCAAGAAACTTACCGACCTTTCTGCCGCTGGAACTTGCTTATGAAATTCTCGAATCCGTGGACTCCTAAGCGAATGACAAAAATGCACAAGGCGATTGTCCTCCCCTGGGGAGAAAAGTGGCTTGTCTTCGAAGCATTGTGTTTGTTGGCGGTGATGCGCCTCGCCATCAAGGTGATCCCCTTTCGGCGTCTGGCCCAGTGGATGGGGCCGCTCCAAGAGGAAACTTCGCAGGAGATTGCGCCGGCTGCTCTGTCCGCAGCACAGCGTGTCGGGCTGGCGGTGCGGCGCGTCAGCCCCTATACCCCGTGGACAAGCAACTGTTTTCCGCAGGCGTTGGCAGCCAAGTGGATGTTGTGGCGGCGTGGCATCCCCAGCACTTTGTACCTGGGCGCCAGCTTCAAAGATGACCGTTCCGGGTTGGCGGCACATGCGTGGTTGCGCGCCGGTTCAGAATACGTGACCGGTGGGCGCGGACATGAGCGCTTCGCAACCGTGGGGATCTTCGGCTCGCCGATGCGTGCAGGAAGGTGATGGAGCAAAAGGCTTAACAATATCTACATATGTCCCTAACCGCGTCTTTATCTGCCTCTGTTATACTGCCCCAAGGCCCGCATATTGTCATTGAGCATTAGGAGAACCAACCCATGCAGCAACCAACTTACCAGTCCCAAACACCCCAAGATCACCACCAAGATCACCACCAAGATCACGATGAGCACGACGACGATCTGCCAATCGGCAGGGTTTTGAGCCGACGTGAGGTACTCTCTTTGCTAGGCGCAGCCGGCGCCGGTCTGCTGGCGGCAGCGTGTGCGCCGTCCGGCACCGGTGCAGTCACAACCGGCGAGGCCACGGCAACCGCTTTGCCCGCGGCGACAGTTGCGCCTGCCGCTGAGGTCACTGCCGTCCAGATGGCTACCACCGTTGTCGCCGAGGTGCAGGTGCCTGTCCCCACCTGTGTGGTGCGCCCCGAGGTGACCGCAGGCCCCTACTACATAGACGTGGAGATGCTCCGCGCCGACGCCCGCGAAGACAGAACCGGCGCACCCCTGGTGTTGACTTTCAACGTGGCACAGGTCAGCGCAGATAGCTGCACGCCACTGCCCGGCGCACTCGTCGAAATCTGGCACTGTGACGCCAATGGACAATACTCAGGCGTTCAAGATCGGATCGGCGATACGCGTGGGCAGACGTGGCTGCGCGCCGCCCAGGTGACCGACGCTGCCGGTGTCGCCACCTTCACCACCATTTACCCCGGTTGGTATCCGGGCCGCGCCGTGCACATTCACTTCAAAATCCGCCCCACCGAACAGACGGATTTCACGTCGCAGCTCTTCTTCCCCGAAGAGTTTACCGATCAGGTCTACACCCAGGAGCCGTACACTGCACGCGGTCAGCGCAACAGGCTCAACAGCAACGACGGCATCTACAAAGCCGAACTGCTGGTGCAACCCACACAGACCGCCGACGGCTACGCCGCCACCTTCCCCATCGGCATTGACCTTTCGTAGTGAGGAAGATCGACTTTTTAGGGTCTGAGGTCATCAGTCCAAAACGAAAACCGGCCAGGTCCATGGACCTGGCCGGTTTTCGTTCTGCCTCTTAGCCTGGGTTGTAGCCGTACGTGACCCACACCGCCTGAAGGCCGCTGCCAAAGCCGCTGGGCATCTTCAACTCACAGCGTTGCCACACATAGACTGGGTTGGGTGGCGGCACAAGCGTGTAACGCACCACTGATCCAACGGGGTAATTCACTATGCCGCGGACACACGTATACTGCGGAACTGGCACACCTATCACTGGTCCTTGTGCAGAACTGGTGGTGATACTGGCTGCCAGAATCGCCAACGCCAGTACAACCGGGGCCAACAGCTTTCGAATCTTCTGCGTGTTCATTGTTTTCTCCTTGGGGTGATTGATGAAGTAGCAAACACACAGCCAGAGTCTACATCGGCGGCTGGCGTCTCCCATCGGAGAAACAGGGAAAAAACGGCTCAGTATTGACTCACCAACTTTACGTTCTCAACTGGTCAACGCACTCAATGTCATTAAGTTAAGACTGGACGACTGACGACGGACGACCGACGACCGACGACAGCAGAAGTGACTTCGCGTGTCACCTGCCACCTGCCACCTGCAACCTGAAACTTGCAACAGTCGCCCACACTGCTTAACAGAATGACATTGACTACGCACTACGCACTTGCTCCAACAACCCCGCCACAATCTCCTCGGGATGATGCGGCAGCGCCTTTTGCTGGAACATTAACACGCTCACCAACGGCATGTCGGCAAACATCACCATGACGTCCATGCCGATGGCGCTTTCGTTGCCGTTCTCCGACGCACTGCCAAACATCTGACGCGCGCCCGCTTCCATCTGTGCATACATCGGCCCGAAGACAGCCTGCCCACGGGGATCGGCCAGCCACTCGCGGATCGTCGATTCTTTGTCGAGCAGACAGGGCAGATCCAACGTCGAGGCCAGGCTCACGGTGACGCTGTGGCGAATGTCGGCGGCAGAGGCGGCGATGAGCAGATCGAAGTCGCCGTCCTCGGTGATCCACTGCTTGTACTCGGGATGGTAGAAGGCGAAGGCGCGGAAATCCAACGCAATCGACACGCGCTTCGTCTCGCCGGGTTCGAGCGCCACCTTGGCGAACCCCTTGAGCTCTTTCTCCGGTCGCGCCAGGACGGACGCACGATCATGCACGTACACCTGCACGATCTCCTTGCCCGCGACGCTGCCGGTGTTGGTCACATCCACCGTCACCGTCACGCCGTCTACGTCCTTGAAGTGCGCGGCAGAGAGCTGCGGATTGCTGTACTCGAAGCTGGTGTAGCTCAGCCCATAGCCAAAGGGGAAGAGGACAGGCATCTGTTTGGCGTCGTAGTAACGGTAGCCGATGAAGATCCCCTCGCCGTAGCGCACTTTGCCCGCTTCGCCCGGCCAGTTGAGACGGGCAGGTGCGTCCGCTGCTTTGATGGGGAAGGTTTCGGCCAGTTTGCCGCACGGGTTCACCCTGCCAAAGAGGACGTCGGCAATCGCCACGCCACCTGCCTGCCCCATCATCCACCCTTCGAGGACGGCAGCCACATCGTCGATCCAGTCGCTCATGGCCACCGGTGCGCCGTTATTAAGCACCACAACCGTCTTGGGCTGCACGGCTGCCACCGCCTTGATCAGCGCGATCTGCTGTGCCGTGAGATCCAGATCGGTGCGGTCATAGCCTTCGGACTCCTTGAAGGTGGGCAGCGCAATGTAAAGGACAGCCACATCCGCCGATTGAGACAATGTCACCGCCTCGTCGATCATCTCCTGGCGGAATGAGTCGTCGGCGGGGTAGCCCTGGGCGTAGGTGACTTCGGCATCGCCGGCCCGCGACTGAACCTCGCTGAAGGGGACGGCGACACGTGTGGGGTTGATGTGCGAACTGCCGCCGCCCTGGAAGTGGGCGTTTTCGGCGGCGCGGCCAATCACCGCGATCTGCTGGTGACCCTGCAAGGGCAGCAACCCGTCGTTTTTGAGCAAGACCATGCCTTCAGCGGCGATCTCAGCCGCCAGTTTGTGGTGGGCGTCTACATCAAATGTTCCCTCTTTGGGCGTCTTTGCTGCCTTGGCGACGATGCCCAAAATTCGACGTACCGACTCATCCAGCACGGCTTCGTCCAATTCGCCTGAACGCACTGCATCCACCACCTCTTGCACACGACGCGGCTGCGGGCCGGGCATCTCCCAATCCAGTCCACCTTTCAACGCCGCCACCCGATTACGCACGGCACCCCAGTCGGAGACAACCAACCCCTCAAAGCCCCATTCTTCCTTGAGGATCTGGTTGAGCAGGTAGTCGTGTTCTGAGGCAAAGGTGCCGTTCACCTTGTTGTAGGCGCACATCACCGTCCACGGTTGGGCGCGCTTGACGGCGGCTTCAAAGGCAGGCAGGTAGATCTCGCGCAGGGTGCGCTCGTCCACTTCAGCGCTGATGCTGAAGCGCTGGTACTCTTGATTGTTCACAGCGTAGTGCTTGAGCGACGTGCCCACGCCCTTGCTCTGCACGCCTTCGATGAAGCCCACGGCCATCTCGCCGGTCAGGAAGGGATCCTCGGAGAAATACTCAAAGTTGCGCCCCCCCAACGGTGACCGTTTCATGTTCACCCCCGGCCCAAGGACAACGTCCACATTGAGGGCGATACACTCTTCGGCCAGCGCCTCGCCCATGCGGCGGATCAGCGCCACATCCCAGGTGGCAGCCAGGCACGAAGCCGTGGGGAAGCAGGTGGCGGGCAGGCTCTCCATCGCCATTTCGTGTACATTGGGCACACGCCGCACCCCATGCGGGCCGTCGGAGACGATCATTTCGGGCACGCCCAGCCGCTCGATAGGCGTAGACGTCCACGCGCTGGCGCCGGAACACAGAGCGGCTTTCTCCTCCAGCGTCATCTGCTCGACAATCGATTGGATGTTCATCGCTTGTTTCCTTTGTAATACTTCAATTTATTGGTTTTGCCAGGCAACTTGCAGGGCGCGATAGTCCAAGAGCGTGATGCCCTCGGCTTCGATAACCGCTGCTGCCTGTTTTGATGTGAAAAAATCATAGTCCGTCTGACGGATGTAGCTGCCATTGGGGTCAATTGCGCGCAACTCGCCGTTGTCCATGCCAGGATGGATTGCCCACTCGCTCAAGCCTTCGGGCAGTTCACGTAAAAGCTGCGTGTAGTAAGCGGATTTGGTATGGGGATCGATTAGGTAGCTGTCAAGGAAGTCGAAATCGTTGGTGGGGTAGCCGCGGCGCTGCACTTCTTCGATCCAGGGTTGTCCTCGCACGCGCATGGACAGGCCGTACGCTTGCGCCAGCCGCAGCATCAGCTCCGAAATGTCATCGCCGCCGCCAAGACGTAGCGAGTGCCAGTCCACGTGGGTGGGTTTCAAACCGGCAGCCAACACCGCTTCGATCTGCGCCCGGAACTCAATTTCCAACTCGTCTAACGTGAGCTGGGCAAGCCGCGCGTGGACCTGATCAAAGTTGTAAAAGTGGCCTGTGTGGTCGACCAAAGAGGGCACCATCGCAGCCGGCGCGGTCGGTCCCCAGCGGTAATCGACCCAATCGGAGACGACGGTGAGGTGGACGCCAAAAGCGACTTCGGGGTGTTCGCGCAAAAAACGCATAGCATGGAGCGCCCACGGGCAGGGGACCATCAACGTTGTTGAGCGGACGACGCCCGCCTGCAACACGCCAAAGACAGCCTCATTCACGGCATGGCACATCCCAAAATCATCCGCGTTGACGATCAACAGCCGCGCATCTTTGGGGTATCTCAGGCGTTCGCATGTTTGGTTCATGGAGAATCCTTAGGGATTGGGGATTAAGATAAGCGTTGACACCGTAGGCCCTCACCCCCCCGCCCCTCTTCCATTTGGCGGAGACCGAACTGCCGACTGACACGTACCGTCGCGTCCGCAGTTTCGTCTTGTGAGGAGCCGGATGGGAGAGGGGAGCCAGAGCGTCGACAAGATTCTGGCTCCCCTCTCCCACCCATCTACGATAGATGCGAAATATGCGCCATCCTGTCGGTTTCTTCATCACGGCAGCGCCCCAACGCTATGGGAGAGGGGCGGGGGGTGAGGGCCTTCTGCCGCCAACTTTGTGCCCCATTCCCCACTCTCTATACCGTCGAAAGATCCCACTCTTCGTAGATCTTTGGCACGTCGTTGAGCAGACGCTTGGTGTAGGGTTCTTTCGGGTTGAGGATCACGTCGTCGGCGCTGCCACTTTCGACGAAGCGACCCCGTTCCATAATGTACACGCTGTCGGAGACGTAGTAGGCCAGCCCAATGTCGTGGGTGATGAAGATGACGGTCATGCCGATCTCGTCGCGCAACTGCATCAGCATGTCAAGGATGGTGGCGCGCGAGCAGGCGTCGATCATCGACGTGGGTTCGTCGGCCACCAGGATCTGTGGCTTGAGCAGGAAGATGCGCGCGATCATCAGGCGCTGCTGCTGTCCCCCTGAAAGCTCGAAAGGATATTTGTTGGTCAATTCCTCGAATTTGAGGTTGACGAAGCTACACGCTTCGGTCATCATCTCGATCTTCTGTTGGCGGGGCAGCCTGCGTCCACCGCGCATGTTGATGCAATCGAGTAGCACCGTGTCGATCTTGTTGAAAATGTTGAAAGACGAAAACGGATCTTGGAAGATGGCCTGAATGTTCTTCCAATACTCCCGGCGTTTGCTGTGGCTGCGGATATCCCGTTTCTTGCCCAGGAATTGGATCTCGCCCTCGCTCTCGTTGATCAGCCCTAACAGCAACTTGGCAAAGGTGGTCTTACCGCTGCCCGATTCGCCCACAATGGAGATGACTTCGCCCTTGTAGAGATCGAGATCCACATTGTCTACGGCCACCGTCTTGTTGCGCCCCAGGCCGAAGACCTTGGTGACACCACGGGCCCTCAGGCAGATTTCCGTCGAGCGCGGGCGGCGCTTTTCTGTGCCGGTGTTGCTCTCTGTCTTAATGTCCATTTTGATAGTACTCCCTCAACTCTTCTTCCGAAAGGATGCAGCGGTAGCTGCGCCCGACACTGGGGGTGGCTAGCGGCACCGAGATCCCCCTACACTCAGGACGGACAAACTTGCAGCGCTCGGCAAAGCGGCAACCGGCCGGTGGGTTCTTCAAGTTGGGCGGCACACCGGGGATGGCGGTCAATTTGACGTTGCGCAGCCCTTCCTCGGGCACAATGATCGATCCCATCAGCCCTTTGGAATAGGGATGCAGCGGATCAAAGACGGCCTGTTTGGCGTCGGCCAACTCCACCAACTGACCGGCATACATCACCATAATCTCGTCGGTGACGTTGTAGAGCAGCGGTAGCTCGTGGGTGATGAAGATCATGGCCTTGATGTAGCCAAGCTCCATCAAATTGCGCAGCATCTTAATCACCATCTTCTGCGAGGTGACATCCAGCGCCGACGAAGGTTCGTCCGCGATTAAGACTTTGGGGCCGAGGATCACCGAAATGGCGATGACGGTGCGCTGCTTCATGCCGCCGGATAGCTCCACCGGGTACTTCTGTAACACTTCGGCGGGCAGCCCCAGCACCTCAAAGCTATCCCGCGCCATTTCGTAGATCTCTTTTTTCTTGGCTGTGGGATCATGCGCCCGCACCACATCTTCGATCAGGTGGATCACCTTGCGTGTGGGGTTGAGCGCGTTCATCGCCGCCTGGGGGATGTAGGCGATCTCTTTGCCCAGGATCGACTTGCGCACGTCGTCCGGCGCCATGCCGGTGATATTGCGCCCGTCGATGATGATCTCGCCACTGGTGTAGTGAAGCGGGGGAAAGTAGTAGCCCATCAAACTAAGGGCCAGCGTCGACTTGCCGCAGCCCGATTCACCTGCGATGCCCAGCGATTTGCCTTCTTCCACCTTGAACGACACATGATCCACGGCGTAGATGTCTTCGCGGAAGCGGGTGACGTACTTGGTGGTCAGATCCTTGACTTCTAAAATTACCCTTGACATCTTGGCTCCCTAATCTCGCAAGGCCGGATTGAAGATCTGATCAAGCCCCGTGTTCATTAAATTCATCGAGAAGGTAATCAGTGCGATGGTCAAAATCACTGGGAAGTAGGCCCACCACTTGCCCAGGATGTGCGCCTGGTAGATCATCGCCCAGTTCATCATCAGCCCCAGGGTCGGCACGTCGGTTGTTCTCGGGCCGAGGCCGAGGATCGACAACCCAGCTTCGGCGAGGATGCCCGACGAAATCTGCAAGATGAACGCCATCACGACGTAGGAAGCGATGTAGGGCAGAATGTCTTTGAGGATGATATGGAAGATCGAATGGCCCGAAAGCTTCGAGAGATTGACATGATCGCGGTTGCGCAAGGAGATCACCTGCGAACGCACCGCTCTGGCCGTCCACACCCACGAGGTGAAGCCGATGACGGTGGCAACGGTGAAGGCCCCACGCTGATCCTGGCCGATGCTGAAGGAGATCAAGATCAGCAAGACAAAGCTGGGGATCACCGTAAAGAGGTTAGTGACGAACATAATGCCGTCGTCTACGAGGCCGCCCACATAGCCCGACACCAACCCAAGCACCAGGCCGATCAGCGTGGCAATCAGGCCCGCCACCAGGCCGATCTGTAGCGACACCCGCGTTGCCGCCACCAGTTGGGTCAACACATCGCGTCCGAAATTGTCCGTCCCCAGGGGCAGGATGCGCACATTGGCCACCTGGTTCACATTGACGTAGGTGCTCTGGGGGACGGTGCTTCTTTCCTCCAGTACGCCTGTCTCGGCATTGACGGCGGCGAGGATCGCACTATCGGTGGAGAGGAGCCCCTGGATCGAGCGATTGAGCCGGATGTAATAGTTGCGTTTGGCGTTGGTCATGCCGGGGACATTTTGGGTGGGATCGTAGGTGCTGAACCATTGGTCGAGCAGCTTTTCCGTATTTTCGATTTCGATTTCTTCAATGTGGATGCCGGCGGCAACCAGCCACTCTTGCATGGCGACGCGGTCTTCATCGCTCAAGCGGCTGGCAATGCGCTTGGCGGCAGCGTCCTCAAGGTTGAGGATGTGCTGCGGCGCGCCGATGCTGTCGTAGACGTTGACATAGATGCCGGGCCGGAAAAATGTCCCCTGGCCGATGATCTGCAACGGTGGATCCGGTATGAGCAGCGGATAGAAAATCACCACCAACAGAATTGCCGCCAGAATCGAAAAGCCGATGGTGAACTTGCCCGAGCGAAAGGTCTGCTGAATAAATAGCTTCATACGCATCTTTCCTTAAAAGCATGCCGAAGTCAGGCTGTGGGCTGCGAAAGGCCGGAGATCAATCAGCCTGCGCGGCTTTGATCCGCGGATCAAGAAAACCGTAGATGATCTCAATCAAGAAGTTGGCCATCAGCACCATGATGGTGATGATCAGCGTCGTCGCCGAGATCAAAGGATAATCCTGGCCCAGCACGGCGGTGAGGATCGTCGAACCCAGCCCTGGATAGCTGAAGATAATCTCGGCCACCAGCGCGCCGCCCACCATTGTGCCGATGGAGAGCGCCAGCCCCGTCACCTGGGGCAACATGGCATTGCGAAAAACGTAGCCCACGATGGTGCGATCCTTGATGCCCATGAAGCGGCTGTACTTCACATAGTCGGCGTTCAACTCGTAGATCGACATAGAACGCATCCCAATCGCCTGCCCGCCGATGGTGATCAACACAATCGACCAAAAGGGCAGTTGATAGTGGACAAAGACAGACCAGAAGAAGTTCAGGCTCATGCTGGGGATGAGATCAAAGCCATAGCCGCCGGAAGTGGGCAACCACTTCAGCGTTACACCGAAGATGACGAGCAGGATCACGGCCATACCAAAAGCGGGCAAGTTACTCACAAAGATGCTGACGGGCATCAGCACCTTGTCAAATCCACCGCGCAGGTACGCGGCCAATGCACCCAGCGTATTGCCAATCAACCAGCCGATGATAATGGCGGGGAACTGCAAACCAATCGTCCACCACAGCGAGGATGCGATCACATCGGCCACAGTGCGGGGGTACTGGCTGAACGAAAAACCGAAGTCGCCCTGAAACACATTGCGTACATAGATCACAAACTGTTCGAGGACGGGGCGATTCGTGCCGAACAAATTTGCATACTGCTCATAGATCGCCTGCACACCGGACGTGTTCGACATCCCCTGCGCCAGCCGAGACACAATCGCCGCCACCGGGTCACCAGGCATCAGGCGTGGCAGAATAAAGTTCAAAATAAACGCGGCCAGCAGCGTGACCAAAAACCACCCAAACTTATTGACGAAATACCCTGCGTATCCCTTCAACATCCCCTCCTTTACCCGGTTCAGAAAGACACACGTAGATGATGAGTGTGTGTTTTCGTGGTGCGTAGAACGTAGTGCGTGGGTGTGGTCAATGTCATTAAGTTAAGCAGTTCGGCACTGATTATACTGCGGAGTGAGCATCCTCAGATGCGGCTCTACCAGTGTGCACCCGCATCTGAGGATGCTTACTCCGCGCTCAACTTAACGACATTGACTACGCACTACGAACTACTGATTCACCAGCGTCAAATTGTACAAACCGGCAACGCTCCAGCCGTCCATCAAGTTCAGCGGCGGTACCGGCGGGGTGGTGCCGTCACCATCGAACGGGAAGTTCGTCCAGACGGACTCGTTCACCGTGTGGAAGCTTTGCGGGCGGTACATGAGCGTGAACGAAGGGACATCGCTCAGGTAGATGTTGACCAGTTCGGTGTACAACTCATTCAACGCGGCAGGATCTGTCTCATTCGGGATGGCCTGGATCAGGGCATCGGCTTCGGGGTTCGAGTAGTTGCCCCAGTTGCCGTTCCAATTGCTGGCCATGCCGATGAACTCGGAACTAAGCATCTTGCGAATACGTCCCCAAGGCTGTGTGGGGCCTGCGCCGTCGCTCCACATCATAAAGATGTCATAGCCTTCGGGCAGCGGCGCATCCGACTTGGTGACAATCGTCTGGTAGACGGACCATTCGGGGAAATTCGTGGTAATGTCGATACCAATCTTGGCGCCGGCAGCAGCCACAACTTCAATCGCAGCCTGCCAGTCGGACCAGCCGTTGGGGCAGGTGGCGACGTAGCTCAGCTTTTCGCCTTCGAATTCACGCCAGCCGTCGCCGTCGCTGTCCACGATACCGGCCTCGTCGAGCAACGCCATGGCGCCTTCGATGTCGTTGCCAACCCATTGCAGATCGGCAACGGCGGTGCTGTCAAAGAGCGCCTGTTCGCCCGGCGTCGGGTTCATCAATGAGCGGGGAACCTGGTCGAAGGTGGCGGATTGGTCGGTCATCGCATTGGCGATAATGGTGGGGTAATCGACGGCCATGGCGATGGCCTTGCGTACTGCCACCTGATCCAAACCGGGCGATTCCAGGTTGAAGAAGGCCGTGGGCAGGCTTGCGCCGATGTTGTAGGGCGCGTCAGGCAGATAAGTGGAGATGGGCAGGCCGTCGTCTTCCCACAAAGACTGCACGTTGGAGTTGAACTGCTGGCTCACGTCCACTTCGCCGGCCTGTAAGGCGGTGGTGCCGGCGGCATTGTCTTTGAAGATTACATGGGCCAGGTATTTGGGAACGGGCAACTTGCCCCACATGCTGTCGTCTTGACCCCAGTAGCTATCATCGCGCACGAGGACAACCTTCGAATCGTCGGCGAAGTACTTCATGTACGGGCCGGAGGCGATTGCATCCTCGGCGGCATCGGCCATGAGCGCAGTGGCGTCACCGGCGACACGGGCTTCCAACGTCTCCGTCCATGCCTTCTGCACCACGTAGTTGCTGCTCAGGTAGGCGGCAACCAGCAATGGGTTGGCGGCAGCGCCTTCGTCGTTCAAGGCAGCCTTGACAACCACAGTTTGGCCGTCTAGGGCAACGATGTCGGCGATGTATTCAACGTTGCCGGCACCGGTGGGCGTGTTGTACTTCACGTGGGTGGCCCAGGTGTAAGCAACATCTTCCGCGGTGACCGGGGTGCCGTCGCTCCACGTGGCGGCGGGGTTGAGCATGAATGTAATCTCCGTGCGCTCTTCATTCCACTCGAAGGGACCGTCCGCCAACAGCGGGTAGACGCCACCATCGAGCATGTTGTAGAGGTACGGGGTTTCAAACATCAAGACGCGGGCGTTGTCCTGTTGACCAATCGCCATGGCGTTGTTGTTGCTGTTGGAGTAGGGATTCCAACCCACCACAGATCCCCATTGCTGACCGTTGAAGTAGAGCGTTTCGCTGCGGGGCAGTGCATTGGGATCGGCGGCTTCAGCAGGCGCAGCTTCCGCAGGCGCAGCTTCTTCTTCTGCCGGTTCAGTGGCTTCGGCGGCAGGCGCGGCTTCTTCGGCCGCGGGTTCTGCGGGTGCAGGGGCCGCTTCTTCGGCGCCGCCACAGGCTGCAAACAGTAAGGTGAACACCAAGAGCAACGCAGAGAGCAGATAGATGTTCTTCTTCATGACTTTCTCCTTTGAAGGCAATGGATACTTCGAAGTCAGACTGTAGTTATAAAAAGGATGCACTTGATTTGCTTTCACCCCCTTTGTGGAAGCTACTTGTTAAGTGTTTTGAGTGGCAATAACCGTTCATGTGGACATCCACATGAACGCCGGATCACGATTTCTGTGGGGAGAAAGGTTGCCTGAGCAACCTCTTTCCCGGCCAGCAAATCGAACAGGCACCTGGCAGCACTTGAGCCTACCTCCTCGGTGGGCGCATGTACTGTGGTTAACGGAGGATTCAAAAAAGACGACAACTCCATGTCGTCGAAACCCACCACACTGACGTCCTCAGGAACATGAATTCCCTCTTCACGTAGCGCGTCCATAATGCCGATGGCGGAGTCATCGTTTCCAGCAAAAATGGCATCGAAATGGGGCGGATCACTGTTCAAAAACTCGGACATGGCTCGATAGGCGAGCGTGCGATCAAACATACCCGTGATCATCAGTTGCTCGTCATGTTCAATCCCGTGGTCCTGCAAAGAGGAGCGATACCCTTGCTCGCGCCAGTGAGAGTCCTCTTGATCGCCTGGGCCGCGCACAAATACGATTCGGCTGCGTCCATGCTCCTCGATGAGGTGATCAATGATTGCTGCGGTTGCTCTTACATTTTCTGCGGTGATCGAAGGGACGGTTGAACCAGATGGCGAAGACCGATAGATGACGACAAGTGGATAGCCCGCCTTGTTGAGCCTGATGATCTCCTGGTCGCTAAGCGTCCCCGGAAAGATGATGAGCCCCTCGGCATTGTGGGGGCCGATAGGGACTGGTTTATTGCTCAGTTCAGTGGATACACGCGTTGCCAACAACAAGCTGTACCGCTCGTCGCTTACTACTGCCTCGATACCACCGATGAGCGGCGTAAAAAAGGTGTGACTGAAATCGGGCAGCAACAACCCAATCGCATGGGATCGCTGGGTTGCCAGTTGCCGGGCGATGGTGTTGGGGGTGTAGCGCAATTCATCCATCACTGCTTGGATGCGTTGCGCCGTCTCTTCTGAGACTGGCACTGTGCCTGTGAGATAGCGGCTGACGGTAGCCGGTGACACGCCCGCTTTTCTGGCCACATCACGAATCGTTACCGAGGACGTTCGTTGCGCCATGGAATCACTCCGAAAAACAGCAAGAGGTATACACCCCGATCAACAAGTGATCCGGTTGCTAGGTTTGTGGTTGTATGTTTCGTTGAATAGATCGACTGAGTGGATGTAAAGTCATCGCTGGTTTCTGGACTCCATCGTCCTGATTGAAAACGGCAATGTGATGATTGGGGATTGGGTTTCAACACTCGTCCAAAATCGGCTAGGTTGTCCGATTTTCATCCTTATGCCTCACGTTGATGGGGAGATATCAAAGAGAGACGCAAAGTAGGTGGGGTACGTTGAGCTTCATGAAACCGGTTTCATTGTAGCTTATCTTCCTTTTCTCGTCAAGCCCTGTGACGAATGTGCGTAACTCAGGTTCAGGAAGATCTCAACCTTCCGGGAAGGGTCAAGGCTGTGATACGCTGACTTTCTCTCGCTGACACCTTCCCGGAAGGTGACTGCCGCACTGGTCACGCTACACGCGCCGGCGCAACCGGCACCACATTACAGTCCTCTCTTTGCGGCTAAGGTAAACTATCTGCGCTTCCATCGTAGATAGTCCGTCGCCCCAGGCGACACAGCACACAACCCAATCTCAGTACATCACGATTCTCTACGAAATTGCGGAGAGAGCATCCTCAGATGCGGCTTGTTCAGCTCGACCCGGCATCTGAGTTACTCATGTGCCTTGCTGCGCCACGGCGGATGAAAGTTGTGGACACGGATTGGGGAAAACACGGATCAATCCGAAAAAAAATCCGTGTTTCCCCCAATCCGCGTCCATAGGTTCCTTTCAGGGCAGGCTACCTACTCCGCGTCAAAATCGTGAATTACCCAATCTTGGATACACGCGCATGTCCCTAAATTTCCGCCCCCACCGCCCATCCGTTTCCCGCTTGCTTCCACTCTGGCTGATGCTCTGCTTGCTCTGGCTGCCCGACGTGGCGCTACCCGCCTCTGCGCAGACGCTGCCGCACTGGTCTCTGCGCAATACAGGCTTGCCGCCCCAAATCTCGGTGACCACCCTCCTCTCCGTCCAAAGGAGCGGTTTGCCCGATCTGCTGCTGGCCGGTGTCTACGCGCCGCAGAGCCTCTACGTAAGCGAGGACGGCGGCGTCACCTGGGCCATTGCCGGCGAGGACGGCGTCGACGGCCAGCCATTACACGTGCTGGCCCAACACTCCCAAAAAGAACTCCTGGCCGGGACGGTGACCGGTCTTTTCGTGAGCGACGGTGTTGCGGCTGTGGGCAGCCCCACCTGGGCGCGTGTGGACGCCTGGCCGGATCAGCGCGCCGTCTACGCCATCGACCACTCGCCAGCGGGGGAAAGCCTCATCGCCGGTTTGTGGCCGGCGCTCTTTGTCTTCGACGGTGAACGTGGACGTTTCACCACGCCGGTGGTAGACGATCCCGGCGCGTTGCTCAGTGTGCTGGCCTTGGACAATGGCACGATCCTGGCCGGCAGCGACGGCGCCGGTCTCTTTGTGAGCGAGGATCAGGGCGTCACCTGGCGGCAGGTTGAGGAGATCGGTGAGACGTTTGTGGCCGCACTCGAAGTGGCGCCATGGGATAGCGAAACTGTCCTTGCCCGCACACGCAAAGGTCTCTTCCGCAGCCTGGACCGCGGCCAATCGTGGCAGCCGGTTTTGCTCAACGCCGAAGGACGCCCCGACACACTGCTGCCCCTGCCCGAATCGCAAACCTGGCTGCTGGGGATGAGCACCGGCCAACTTTACGCCACTGTCGACAACGGCGAAAGCTGGTCGCCCTGGGGCACCGGCCTGCCCCGTGACGGCCTTTTCCAGACGCTGGCGCAAGTGGAAAGCAACGGTATCACACGTCTGTGGGCGGGCACTGCCAACGGTCTTTACCATAGCGACGACGACGGCCAAACGTGGACGCAGCACCCCCATCTCGGCGCGCCGTTGCTCTCGGCGCTCGCCGTCGCCGAGGACGGGACCCTCTACGTGGGCAGCCATGACGGCGTCTACCGCTCTACGGATCAGGGTGCAAAATGGGCGTGGCACGGTGACGGCCTGCCGCCCCGCGCTGTGGAAGCGATCACTTTCGATCCCCACGAGCCAGGGCGCATCTTCGCCGCGGTGGACGGCGGCGGCCTCTGGCAGAAAAGGCCCAACGATCCGACATGGACGCTCCTCGGCTGGCAGAACACAGCCGTCCTCTACATTGTGGCCGACTGGGCGCGCCCGGGCCTGCTCTACGTGCGGCTCGCCTTCGAGCGCATCTACGCCGCTGAACCCGGCAGCGAGGACACCTACAACTGGTCCGCCCGCTGGACAGGCATGTCCACCATCACCGAGGTGATGTCGTTTGCGCAAAGCCCGCACGACGCCGATCTCTTCTTCGCCGGCGGCGCCACCGATCTCTACCGCAGTGAAGATGGCGCTGTCACCTGGCAGCGCATCGGCGCTGAACTGGATGGGCAGAGCGTCTTCTTCCTGGCAGTGGATAGCGATGATCCCGCCACCGTCTACGCCGGGGCCACCAACGGCCTTTACATCAGCCGTGATCTGGGCGATTCGTGGCGGCGCTGGGGAACAGGGTTGGAAAACCGCACTGTCACCAGTCTGGCGCGCCACCCCGAGGCGGCGCATCTGCTCTACGCGGGGACAAAGCACGCCGGCATCTTTCGCAGCGAAGACGGCGGCGCAAGCTGGCAACTCGATTTTGATGCGGCGGATCTCAGCGCGCCGCTGAGCGTGGACACATTGCACTTCTCCCCTGTCGGCGACGTCCTCTATGCCGCCACCGACCTGGGCCTCTTGGCGCAGGAAACTGTCTCCTTGCCCGATGCACCCATCCCCTGTATCGGTGAACGCTGCGCCGACGAACGCTCCACCGCCCCTCGCCTCCCCGCCCCTCGCCCCTTGTCCGCTCCCCGCTACGGCATGCACACGGTTTCCGCCAACGCCGAGATGTTGCCGCTGGTCCATGCCGCCGGTTTCGACACAGTGGTGAAGCTCTTCACCTGGTGGGAGATCGAACCCACCCGCAATCAATTCATCTGGCAGCCGTGGGACGAAGTTGTGGCCGGCGCGGAATATTACGGGCTCAACCTTGTCATCCGCCTGGACAAGCACCCTATCTGGGCCACCGTTGACCCGTTGACCCCGGGCGCGCCGCCAGTTGATCTGGCTGAATACGACCGCTTCGTGCGCGCCGTGGTCAATCGCTACAAAGGACGTGTGGCCGGTTACATCCTGTGGAATGAGCCGAACCTGGCGCTGGAGTGGTCGGGTCTGCCGCCGGACCCTGAGGCGTATGTGGCCCTGTTGAAGACGGGCTACGAAGCGGTGAAGGCGGTCGATCCGGCGGCGACGGTGCTCAGCGCCGGTCTCGCCCCCACCAACACCAACAACGAAGACGCAATGGATGATCGGCTGTTTCTCGAAGCCATGTACCGTCACGGCGCGGCGGACTTTTTCGACGTGTTGGCGGCCCATCCTTATGGTTTTGGCCGTCCGCCCGATGATCCGCGGGGGGCAAACGGTGGACTCAATATGGCCCGTCTCGAAGATCTGCGCGCCATCATGCAAGATCACGGTGACAGCGACACGCCGGTCTGGATCACCGAAATGGGGTGGACATTGCCCGGCTACGGTCATGCTGTGGGCAAAGGGGTGAATGCGCTACAACAGGCGCGCTACTGGGCCGATGCCCTCACCCAGATCCGGCGCGATTGGCCGTGGGTGGCGCTGGTGACGGCGTGGAACCTGGGCGGGCAGAATCACCCCGATTGGGGCGGCTACAGCCTATTGGGGCGAGACGGACGTCCACGGCTTGCGTACTCGGCGCTGCAACGGGCTGTGCTGGCGGAACAGGGCGCGCCCCAGATCCCGCGCCATCCTCAAGCGGAAAGTGTCACCGTCCTGGCCGGGGACGCTGTGGTGCATCTGGGGGATGCACCACACCTGGGCCAGCCCTGGTTCCCCATCTTCCGCGCCCGGCCCATCAGCCCTGAATGGGAAGGTATCTTCTACCTGCAAGATCCCGACGACGCGCCGTGGACATTGACATTGCGTGTGATGCAGAGCAATTTCTGGGCCAACCAGATCTGGATCAACGGCGAACCGCTGCCGTCCCCCATCCCCCCCGACGATTTTAGCCGCAGTTGGGTGACGGTCACCGTCCCCGTGGCCGCGGAATTGCTTCAGCCCGGCCCCAATCACATGCGCATCACCGTCGCCCAGTCTTCGCCGCTGATCCAGGCGCAGAACTTCGCCTACGACGAGGTGCAGATCAAAGAGATCGTGTTGAGGCGCGAATAGAACGCGGATTGCGCAGATCTGGGCAGATTTTTTTAATCCGTTTGAATCCGCGTTCTATTCTTGCTGATCTGGACAAGCGCCGCCGTTGTGCATACCTTATCTTCATCATCCAATTAACTCAACTGAGGAATCCCCATGACCCTGACCTTCGCCGATGCCCACTGGATCTACCCACCCCAATCGTCCGAAGTGACAGACTACGCCGTCACCCTCGTCACCGAGCCGGGGACGGACTTCTGGCAGCGTAGCTACTACGGCTTCCGCAACGACAACGCGCCGGCGCTGCTGCTGGAAAGCGACGTCAACTTCACCTTCACTGTGAAAGCAACCTTCGACTATCAAGCCCAGTTCGACCAGTGCGGTGTGATCATCTACCTCGACAGCGAAAACTGGTTCAAAGCCTCTATCGAGTACGAAAACGACTCGTTTTCGCGGCTGGGCAGTGTTGTCACCAACCTGGGCTATTCCGACTGGGCCACCACCGACATTGAGACGCCGTCGCAGATCTGGTATCGTCTTAGCCGCCGCGGCCCCGACTTCCTCATCGAAAGCGCGTTTGACGGCGTCCACTTCAAACAGATGCGTATCTTCCACCTGCATGTGTTGGGCGAAACCACCGTCGATATGGGCAAGCTTGATCCACCGGCCCCGCCGGCGCAGCCGATCCGCTTCGGTGTCTACGCGTGCAGCCCGTTGGATTCGTCCTTTACGGCGAGATTCACGGAAATGACGCTCGAAGAATGTCAATGGCGCTCCCACCATTGATCTGATGCGCTGCATCCACGTTCTACTTTGTATAGTGACTTGATTGCTTGACTGCAATGTGTATGGTGTGTATGATTGTGCCATGACAAGTCGTGAAGTCATCGCCCGATTAACTGAGGATGGGTGGGAGTTGGTGCACATTCGTGGTAGTCACCATCAGTACAAGCACCCCTCAAAACCTGGTCGTGTGACGGTGCCTCATCCCAAAAAAGACTTGCCTATCAGTACACTTCGTAGCATTTATCGTCAAGCTGGTTGGAAGTGGGGGTGAAGAATGCGTTTCCCAGTGGTCATTCATAAAGATGCAAATAGCGATTACGGGGTCACTGTCCCCGATTTGCCAGGATGTTTTTCGGCGGGTGAGACCATGGACGATGCGCTAACCAACGCCGTCGAAGCCATCGAATTGCATCTGGAAGGAATGTTGTTGGACAGCGAACCCTTACCGCTGCCCCGGTCCATTGATGCACACCAACAAAATCCCGACTACGCGGACGGCGTGTGGGCGTTGGTCACGGTGGACCTGTCACGGATCAGCGGCAAATCGAAACGGGTCAACATCACGTTGCCAGAGCGTCTGCTGGCGGTGATGGATCAGTATGCGGCGCAACATGGCGAAACCCGTTCCGGTCTTATCGCGGAGGCGACGATGACGTACATTGCCAATGCGCAGATGACGCTGGAGTAGCCTTGTGAAGGTTGTTAACTGCCACGCAGTTGGCGTGTAATCAATCAATCGCCGGTTTCCAAGTCAGCCACCATTTCGATTTGGAGATGAACCATGCACCGTCCGGCAGACCAAGAGTGGCCCATCTCTGTCATAGACCGTCGAGGCCACAGAATTTACCTAACACTAGAACGATGGGATCATGCACTAGCCCATCCTGGAATGCATGAGGAGTTGCGCGATATCGCATTGAACGCAGTTCAGCAGGGCAGTCGAAAACAGGACAAGTATCTTGCTGATAAGTTCATATACGTATTGGAATCGTTTGAACTGCCTGAGCCGTATACGCATATTGTCGTTGTTGTAAAAATGGGTTGGCAGGGTGAGCCGCCACAGCCGAACAACTTTGTGCTGACTGCATATCTGATTCAGAAATGGTGAAATCATGAAATCGATTCAATATGATGCGGAAGGTGACATCTTATCCGTATACTTTGCCGAAAGTGAACGCAGAACTCAAACCGGTGTGGAACTTTCCGACAATATCATCTTGTACCTGGACCCTGCTGCTGAACAGCCCCTTGCGTTGATTCTTTCTAGCTATCAGGCCATGCTGACCGCGCACGAAAATTCCCCAATCGTGCTCGATGGCTTAGACCAATTGCCGCCGCCGCTGCAAACGACCATACTTAAGCTCTTGCAGCATGAGCCATTGCGCAGCTTCCTGCAACTGCTCGACGCACCTGCTACGGACTTGCCGACAGGCAGGCTGCCTCACGTCTTTGTCCCTGCGGTGCTGCAATCGGTGGCTGCCGATTGAGTTCCATGTGATCGACTTGCTTGTGAGCCGTTGGTTTCGTGCAGGGTTGATCCTTGAGTTGTAGAGAGAATTGGGCCGAAATGTCGACGTGGTGACGGATAAGGGACTTCATCTGCATCTGCGTGAGTATGTCCTCAAGGAAGCGGTGCCGCTGTGAAGAATGAGCTAACGGATTCTGAAGTCAAACTAATTGGTATGAAGTCACTTGTCGACGCACTTGGCGAAGTTGATGCTGCTCGATTCGTTAGTTTGATGCTGCGCGAACCATCTGACTATACCAAGTGGCAACGACACTTATGGGAAGACCGCACCGTTGAGGAGATCAGCCAGGCGGCCATGAATCATGTGCGCGATGAGCATAACAATTCTGTGTGATTTCCGATAGCGGTCAAAGACGCACAAAGCAGTTGCCAATAAGATGTGGGAGGTGCCAATATGGAATTTTCAGCCGTGATCACGCCTGCCGCCGAAGGTGGATATTTTGCTTTTAATCCCGAAACCGGCACCACGACACAAGGGGAGACCATCGAAGAAGCACTTAGCAACCTGCGTGAGGCTACGGAGCTTTATTTGGAAGAGTTTCCTATGACGTAGTTTCCTTCAACTACCCGACGCACCTGCTACGGACTTGCCGACTGGCCGGCTGCCTCACGTCTTTGTCCCTACGGTGTTGCAGTCGGTGGCTGCCGATTGAGCTAACTTGCGAGTACGCCATGGTTTCCGGCCTTGTGGTAAAATTCCCGCGATGAATGGCACTCTTTAAGTCTCTCTCCTGAAATTACAGTGCGCAACAAAACGTCTGCTCTATATTAGCAGGATTCGCCGGTCTGCTGTGAATTTCAGGATAGATTCTGGGCATATCAACTTCCCTTATGTTCCAGCTAGATCTGTGAGGAGAACTCACTTGAGCAAGCTCAAACATCTCAGCCTGCGTGGCTTCAAGTCTATTCGAGAATTGGACCTGGAGTTGCGCCCACTAAACATATTGATCGGGGCAAATGGCGCAGGCAAGAGCAACCTTATTTCGTTCTTTAAAATGCTCAATGAAATGATGGCGGGACGATTTCAGGAGTATGTGGGCATATCTGGTCGTTCTTACTCACTCTTGCACTTTGGCCCCAAAGTAACCCAATCCATTGAAGCAACGCTTGAATTCGAAGTCGACAATGGGACAGACACGTATTCTATGCGTCTAGTTCACGCCGCCGGAGATACGCTCATTTTTGCTGAAGAGATATTGACTTTTCTGCAAACGGGATTTCTATATCCCAAAGTTGATAGCCTTGGTGCTGGACATCAGGAAACACAGATAACCAAAGAACTACAAGAAGGAAACCAAACGGCCAAAACACTCCGATACCTGTTGAATCGATGCCGTGTCTACCATTTTCACGATACATCTGCAACGGCCGGTGTTCGACAAGCCAGCTTTGTTGGTGACAATCGATGGTTGATGCCTGATGCCAGCAACCTTGCAGCTATGCTCCTTAGATATCGCAACGCGAACGATTCCACAACGTATCGAAGAATCGTAAGTACGGTGCAGTTGATTGCACCTTTTTTCGAGGATTTTGTTCTCGAACCGGATCGCGCCAACTATGTCATGCTCAACTGGACGGAAAGGGGCGCAGATCGTGTGTTCGGACCACATCAATTCTCCGATGGCACGCTGCGGGCAATATGCCTTGCAACTCTGCTGCTACAGCCTGAAGAAGAGATCCCTGGCTTGATTGTCGTCGATGAGCCTGAGCTTGGTTTACATCCATATGCGCTGACAGTTATTGCAGACCTTTTTGACCGGGCAGCACTCCATACACAGGTCTTGATCAGTACGCAGTCGAGTTCGTTTCTCGACAATTTCAACCCTGAAGACGTGATTGCAGTCAGCCGCGTGGGACGAGAATCACGTTTCGATCGCCTGAATGCTACCGATCTGGATCTCTGGCTCGACGAATACAGCTTGGGCGAAGTGTGGGAAAAGAATGTCATCGGTGGAGGACCGCACTGATGATGCGACTCTACATGTTCGTTGAAGGCCAGACTGAGCAAACCTTTGCCGATATCGCACTCAGACCACACCTGCTACAACTGGGAATACATTTACAGGCCGCGATATTGATCGCTCATGCCCGCAAGAGAGGACGCGTGCATCGAGGTGGGGGACGTAACTATGTAGCGATGAAAAATGACATCATGCAGCTACTGAAGCAAGAAAAAGCGGCAGATGTCTTCTTTACGACCATGATTGACTTGTACGCCATTCACGCAGAATTTCCCGGTCTTGATAAATCTCAGTTGATTACCGACCCGTTCACGCGAGTGGAGTACTTGGAGCAATGTTTTGCAGACGATATCGGCGATTCGCGATTCCTCCCCTACATTCAATTACATGAATATGAGGCCTATCTTTTTTCCGATGTGGCTTGTTTTCACTCAGTAGGAGCGAAAGATCAGATGATTGACGATCTCCAAGCCACAGCAAACTCGAAAGAAACCCCCGAATTAATCGACGATGGTCAACATACAGCGCCAAGTAAGCGTATTGAGAAGATTTTCCCTGAGTATCGAAAGACAATCGACGGGCCACTCCTGGCAGCAGAGATTGGATTACCCGTGATTCGCAAAAAGTGCGCTCATTTCAACCGTTGGTTGATGAAGCTTGAAGCACTTGCACAAACGTCGTAATCCCCCCTACATCGCCACCTCCGCCTCTCCCACCTTCGTCCCCGCTTTGGCGTCGACCATTTCATCGCCCTCCAATCGCAAACTGATGACCCGACTCACGCCGTCGTCGCCCATGGTGATGCCGTAGATCGTGTTGGACGCTTCCAGCGTGCGGCGGTTGTGGGTGATGATGATGAACTGCGTGCGGTCGATTAACGTCTCGAGGACGCTGCGGAAGCGGTCGACGTTGGCTTCGTCGAGGGCGGCATCCACTTCGTCGAGGATGCAGAAGGGCGTGGGGCTGACGCGCAGGATGGCGAAGATCAGCGCGCAGGCGGTGAGGGAGCGTTCGCCGCCGGAGAGCAGTTCCAGGCTCTGTGGGCGCTTGCCCGGGGGGCGCGCAATGATCTCGACGCCGGTGTTGATCAAGTCGTCTGGGGCGGTGAGGGTGAGTTTGGCGGTGCCGCCGCGGAAAAGTAGCTCGAAGTAGTGGACAAACTCCTTGCTCACAGCGTCGAAGGTGCGGCGCAGCGCCTCTTCCATCTGCTTGTCCAGTTCGCTGATCACCTTGCGCAGGTCGGCGGCGGCAGCTTCTAGATCCTTCGATTGGGTGAGCAGGAAGTCGTGGCGACCGGCGGCTTCGTCGTACTCTTTGGGCGCTTCGGGGTTGACGTTGCTCAGTCGGCGCAGACGGGCGCGGGTCTCTTGCACTTCCTCGTCCATGCCCGGCGTCAGCTCGGTGACCACCGGCAGTTGGGCCACAATCGTCTGCAAGGGCAGCGGCGGCTGGTAGGCCAGATCCTCTGTCTCTTCCATTTCGGCCAGCCCAAAGTCGTGGCGGATCTCGTCGCGCAGGACTTCGAGACGGTCTTCGCTGCGCTGGAGGGCAAGCTGCGCCGCGTTCCAGTTGGTCTCTTCCTGGCGCAGCAGTTGTTGCAGGTTGCGCTCCTCTTCTTCGTTCTCTTGCCGGCTGCTTTCAAGACGGGCCAGCTCTTTCTCCGCCGGATCAATCTCGGCTTGCAGACCGGCCAACAGACCACTGAGCCGGCTCTCTTCGCGGCTGCGTTCGGTGATCTGCTGATCGATCTTGTCGTTTTCGCTTTGGGCGGCGCTGAGGCGTTCGCCGCGGGCGTGGATCTGGGCGGTGATCGTCTCCAGGCTGCGCTTCTGCTCGGCGAAGACGGCCTGCCGGCTGCGCCAGGTGCCCTGGGCATCGGCGGCAGCGGCGCGCAGTTCGCCCAACTGCTGCAAGAGTTCGTTGATCCCCTGCGCCTGGACCGCGGATTCGACTTCGGCCAGGGACGCGTCAATGTGGACGGCTTCGGCCTGCCACTGTTCCAGTTCGCCGCGGTAGACGCTCTCTTGTTCGTCGAGACTTTGGCGCGATTGGCCGCGCCGGTTGATCAGCTCCTCTTGCCAGGTGACCTGCTGCTGCGCCTGCGCCAGCCGGGATCGGGCTGACTCGACGGCGGCCTGAATCTGGCGTTCTTTGCTGCGGGCGCTGCGCTCTTCTTCGCGCAGGATATTGATCTGCGCCGTGGCGTTTTCAATTTGCGCCGTCAGGGTGCGGCACGACGCGGCGGCGCTGTCGGCATGTCCGCGCGCGGACGTGATCTGGGCGGGCAACTCGCGGTACTCACGCTCTCGCGCCAGGACGGAATCATCCTGCCTGCGGTTGTCGTTGCCGCCGGTGACTGCGCCGCCCGGGCGGATGATTTCACCGTCCAATGTGACGACGGTGGGCTGCGATCCGCGGTGATCGTCAAGGGCGCGGCGGGCGGCGGGCAGGTCACGCGCCACCCAGGTGCGGTTGAGCAGGTTGGCGACGGCGTCGGCCACTTCGGCGTCGTACTCCACCAGATCGGCGGCGTTGCCCAGGATGCCGTCCATGCGCGGGGCGGCAATGGCGCTGGAATTGCGCAGCCGATCCAGCGGCAGGAAGGTGGCGCGGCCGCGTCCAGCCTTCAAATAGTCGATGGCGGCCTGGGTGTCGTCCCAGCGGCGGGTGATGACGTTTTGGAAGGCGCCGCCCAGCGCTGTCTCCAGGGCCACGTTGAGGTTGGCGGGGACGTTGAGCTGTGAGGCCACCGTGCCGATGACGCCGTTAAGCTGTCCTTTTTGGGCGGCCTGGAGGACGGCGCGCACGCCGCTGGCATAGCCTGCGCCTTCGTTGCGCAGCCGTTCCAGCAGTTCGTAGCGGGTTTGCAGGCGATCCACGGCGCGGTCGGCATCGCGGCGGGCGGACTCTTGCTGGGCAAGCTGTTTGCGCAGATCGACGATGGCGGATTCGTGCCCTTCCACCGCCTGTTGGATGTCCACCAGGGTTTGCGCGGCGGCGGCAACATCGTCCTGGGCCGTGGATAGTTCGACGGCGGCAACATTGACGGACGAGCGGGCGTTGTTCAACGCGGCCGACTGCTCCTCTTCCTCCCCCTGCAACTTCTGGCGCTGCTCCTCAATCTGCGACAGCCGGGTCTGGCGGTCGGCAATGCGGTCGGCCAGTTGGCGCTGTTCTTTGCGCACGGCTTCGACACGGGCGAGGAGGGCGGCGCGCTCGGCCTGACGTTGGCTGAGATCAGCCTGATGCACGTCGACGGTGTTTTGACGTTCGCGGTAGACGACTTCAGCGGCCTGGACGCTGCTTTGGGCTTCAGCCAGGCGCGCTTCGAGAGCGTCTTTGTCACGGCGTAGATCGGCAAGTTCGCGTTCGAGTTCTTCGCGCCGCGCCGCCAGTTGACGGTGCCGTTCCTGCGCCACGGCCAGGGCTTTGCCCACGCTTTCGGCCTGGCGGTGGTGCTCACTGCTGATGCGATGCTGCTCGTTGAGCGTCTCGCGCAAGGACGCCTGGGTGTGGCGCAGTTGCTCAATGCGTTGACCGACTTCTTCCAGTTGGCGGCGACGTTCTTTGACCAATCGCTCTGTCTGGCGCGCTTCGAGGCGGTGGGTGCGCAGTTGGGCCAGCGTGCTGTGCCAGCGGTAGCCGTACCAGGTGTGGAGGAGACCTTGTAGATCGGCTTCGACCTGGGCGCGTTCTTGGGCGCGTTCCGCCTGTCGGCGCAGGTAGTTTAGCCGCGGGCTGATTTCGGCGATGATGTCCTGGGCGCGTTCCAGGTTCTGCTGGGTGGCTTCAAGCCGTCGCAAAGAGGTGGCGCGCTTGCTCTGGTAGCCGGTGATGCCGGCGGCTTCTTCGAAGAGAGAGCGGCGTTCTTCGGGCTTGAGGCTGAGCACCTGATCAATCAACCCCTGGCCGATGACGGCGTAGGTGCGCTTGCCCAACCCGCTAGGCGCGAGCAGTTGGGTGACGTCGCCCAGGCGCACCTTCTGGCCGTTGATCAGGTACTCGTTTTCGCCGTCACGGTAGGCGCGGCGGCTGATCTCCACCTCGGCGTAGTCGATGGGCAGGTCCCCTTCGCTGTTGTCCAGCGTAATGGTGACCGTGGCCATGCCCAGGCGCGCCTTCTTGTCGCTGCCCGAGAAGATGACGTCCGCCGTCTTTTTGGAACGGAGCAGGCCAAAGCTCTGCTCACCCAGACACCAGCGCACGGCATCCGCCACATTGCTCTTGCCGCTGCCGTTAGGACCGACAATCGCCGTCACGCCTGGATCGTAGACCAGTTCCGTCTTGTTGGCGAAGGTCTTGAAGCCTTGAATTTCAACACGTTTGATACGGAGCATGATTTTGGTGATTCGGGAATGGTGATTGGTGATTGGGGGAGAGGTGATTGGTGATCGGTGATTAGTGATTGGGGGAAGAGGTGAATGGTGATTTGTGAGAGGCTCGCGATGAGTGGGGGCAAGGCTTTAGAATTGTCCCTTTGCATATCTGCTATCTCATCACCCAGTGAGTAGCGAATGAGGCGTCAACAAGCTCTGCCTTCTGTCCCAATCACAAATCACCAGTCACCAATCACTTCCCTCCCAATCACCAATCACCAATCACCTTTATCCTGGCGTTAACATCTGTTGCCAAAGACCGGGCAGGAAGCTTTCTAAAACCAGCCCGACAATCAGCAGGACGGTGGAGATGAGGAGCAGATTACGCTGCTCTTTGATGTAGTTTCCAATGGCCCAGCGGTTGGTGAGGATGGGCTGCGCGAGCAAAAGGAAGAGGCCGGCATAGCCACACAGCGTGAGCAGTCGCCAGGGCATCAGCCCCATGACAACCCCGCCGGGGACCACCTGAGTGGTCAACGTGGCGGCGCTGAAGCCGAAGAGATCGACGCCGCGCACCAGGAACCAACTGCCTACCAGCCCACCGCTGACAAGGCTGCCCACGACGACGCCCACCACTTCGAGGACGCGTCCTAGCGGGGCGGCGGCCATGGAGCGGGGCAACAGATCCCCGGTATAGGCCCAGGTAACCAACTCGTTGCGGTAGTCAAAACCATCGGGGATGGCCCGCGCCGTCTGGACTGGCAAAGTGGACGTCAGTACAAACATGACCACAATCTGTGTCACCAGCCAGAGCAGCATGACCACGAAAGCGTGTCGTCTTTCGCCGGCGCGCAGTGGAATCGCGGTGAAGACGGTCAACCCCACAGCCTGGATGATAGGCATGAAGGTAGGCTGTCCTAACAGGGCGGGCAACCCGGTGGTGAGAAAGGCGAAAAAGGCCACCATCGTGTAAAAAACGGGATCGCTGGTGAGCTTGTAGCGTGGTTTGTCGGGTTGATTGGGTGGCGTGAGCACTTCGGCGGCCTCGTGGTGATCACTGCCGTTGCGTGAGAAATTCATCTGCATAAGACGGTTACTCGCGAATCGGCTCAGGGGGAGCGGCGGCACAGTGGCGGAGATTATACCATCGGTGGGGGGAGAATGAAGAATGATGATTGATGAATGTGGATAGATCGTTGTCTTTGCTGTTGGTTGCTACTTCGTAGAGGTGGCGATTAGGCGATTAAGAGATTCTGTTGGCGTACTCGTTGAGCACGCCCGTCACGCTAGCAGCTTGACCTACGACATAGGGGATCGCCTCGTCTGTCGTAGCTGCGGTTACCAACCGCAGAACGTGGTCTTCGAGACCATTTCCTTGTCACAGCGGGTTTGCCCAACATCATTAAGAAATGAGGATCGTGTAACGGGTGTAAAATCTCTTAATCGCCTAATCGCCAACCCCGCCGAGCAAGTGCCGACAGCAGAACCTGCCTTCTCTGCCCAATCATCAATCATCACTCTTCTGTTAGAGACGGTATCCCCGTCGTGTACAGCCACTTCTCAAAGAACGCGTCCAACTCTTCTCCGCTGATCTCTTCAACCAGGGCGATGAATTCTTCGGTGGAGACGTTGTCATCGCGGAAGGTGGCGTAGTATTGGCGTATCAGATCGAAGAAGGTCTCTTCGCCCAGGCGCAGGCGCAGGGCGTGGAGCGTCAACGCACCGCGCACGTAGACAGTCTGAGCAAAAAGATTGTCGGCTGATGGGGTGCCGGGTGGGTTGACATTGAAGGGCGCCTGTATGCTGCCGGTGACAATGCTTTCCAGCCGTTCCGGTCCATAGCGATGTTCGGCCCACAGCCAGGACAGGTAGGTGGCGAAGCCTTCGTTGAGCCAGATGTCCTGCCACTGCTCCAGGCTGACGCTGTTGCCGAACCACTGGTGGACGAGTTCATGCGCCACCACTTCTTCTCCCGGCATCAACAAATGACCCTGCGACAGCAGCGAGCGCGTCTGCGTTTCCAGCGAAAAGCCCAGGGGCAGCACAATGGCGCCGTAGCTTTCAAAAGGGTACGGCCCAATCAATTCGGTGTAGAATTCGATCATCTCCGACGTGTTTTCCAGCGCAAGCAGGGCTACGTCACGGGTGCCGGGGGTGATGAAATTGATAATGGGCAGCCCGTTGGGGCCTTCCTCTTCTTCGATGATGTACTCGTCGATGGCGACGGTGGCCAGATACGTCGCCATGGGGTTGATCACGTCCCAGACGTAGGTGCGTTGACCGTCCGCCTCGATGACGTCGATGAGCAGCCCGTTGGACGCCGCCACGAAGGGTTCGTCCACGGTAATGCGGATGTCGTAGGTGGCTTTGTCCTGTGGGTGGTCGTTGGACGGGAACCACGTCGACGCGCCGAACGGCTCGCTGACCACGACGATGGTCTCGCCGCGCTGAAGCCAGCCGATCTGACCCAACATGGGCATAGCGCGCGGCTCCGGCTGTCCACCATAGGCCACGGTGACGGAGAACGTTTCGCCTTCCGCCAACGCAACAGCCGGGGTGATGATCAGTTCGCCGTCCTCGCGGGTGAAGTCGGCCGGCTGCCCGCCAACGTCGATGTTGTCCACGCGCAGGCCGCTGAGATCGAGGTGGAAGCTGTCCAGCGCGGTCATGGCGACGGCGCTGATCACTGTCGTGGCCGTAATGGTGTTGCTGGTCACGTCCACGGACAGGTCAAGGGCGTAGTGTTGCACGTCGTAGCCGGCGTTGCCCAGGTTGGGGTAGAGCGCATCGCCCAACGTGCCGAGATCGGGGGCGACGGTCGGCTGCGGTGTCACCAATTCGGGTGTCACCGGCGCGGCGGGTAGAGCAGGGTACAGGGTGGTGCAGCCGCTGAGCAAAAACGTAACAATCAGCGGGATCAACAAGGTGAAACGGATGGTTTTGTTTTTCATGGTGAGTGTCTCGGGGGAACCGAACTAAACGGTGCGGTGGTGCGAGGGGCTATGGAACTCGTAGCCCTAGATGAATCACAAAAGGATCGAAATCTCGATCCTGGTAGAGCAGTGTATAGCCGTTTTCGATTACAAATGTGGCTATCAGGCAGTCAACCGTCTTGCGGATGGTGACGCCTCTTTGCCGCAAAAAACGGTAATTGCTGGCGCTTTGAATAGCGAGATCAGCTCCGCCAATCGTGAAAACTGGGAAGGTGAGCAGTGCTCGCCGCGCCCGTTCAAAGTCGTTGTCCTTGCGGAAGCCCTGCAATACCTCGCATAGAATAATGTCGCCAAGCCCCAACTCTTGCCTGCCCAGCACCAGGTCAAGTCGATCTGTCGCGGGTGTAGGTACGCCCTTGAAATAGTCAATCCACACTGAAGAATCAACGATCCACACGATCCTGCTCCGGCGCGTAATCGACGCGGCTTTCACGCATGGCGTCTAGATCGCCGTCCCAATCCAGTTGACCCCGCAACGCCCGCACTGATTCCTGCGCTCTAAGGCGAACCAGCGTGCGTAAAGCTTCCTCGATCACACCTTTCTTGGTGGTAATCCCGGTCTGTCGCATCGCTTCGGCGATCAATTCATCGTCCAATACAATGTTGGTACGCATATCAGACTCCTCTACACACAAAATGATGGTTTTATGTGTATTGTATCATTCCTGTCAACCTTCTTATAATCCTTCAAATCCGTGTAATCCGTGGATCAACTACCCAGGATTGCCCAGCCGCAGCGTAGTGAAGACACGTTGACGGAAACTGCGTAGGATCACAATGATCTCCACCAGCACCATGCCCACGGTGAAGATCGTGGCCATCCACGCGATCTGTACCCAATCGATGTAGGGGATCAGCGGAGGCAGCGGCGCGGCGATGTCGCCGGTGATGCGGAAGAAGGGCGAGAAGAGCGCCGCCGCCATTGCGCCGACGATGGTGCCGCCCAACGCGCCGTAGGCGGTGATCAGGCTGTATTCCAGCCCCACCTGCGCGAGGACCTGCCCGCGCATCAGCCCAATCGCCCGCAGCACGCCAAACTGGTAGCCGCGCTCGCTTAACGACGCAAACCCCTGTACCAACAGCGCCAGCGTCGCCATCACCGCCGCCGCCACAAAGCCCACCGATAGCGTGCCGAAGATGCCCACCCGCTCCAGTTTGGCCTGTTCCACCGCCACTTCGGAGACGGCGTTACGCAGCCGCCCGGGGGCGAGATTGCGCGCTTCGATGGCGTCGATTACCGCATCCGGGTCCGCGCCCGGCTGAAGACGCAACCAGGTGTGGTGTGGGAATTCGCTGCCTACGAGCAGGAAGAGCGTCTCCAAATTGCCGATGATCACCATGTCTTCAGTGTAGGCGGTGGGGAAGTAGCCGTAGGCCCCGGCAATGGTGAAGGTGACGGTGAGACGGATGCCGTCATCGAGGATCACGGTCATCGGCAGTGGATCGCCCACGTTGAGCGCGTTTTCTTCGAGGAAGCGCTGCGACACCAGCACATTTTCGGGTGTACCAGCCAGCCGGTTCATCAGGCCGCCCACCGAATCCCGGGCAAAGTCGCTGCGGAACCAGAGCGCGGACGGTAGATCCAGCCGATCCACCGCCAGGAAACGACCGGTAAATCGCCCCTGGCTGGTGTCGATGCGTAGGCCGTAGTCGCCCACGCGTGCCGTCGCCGCCACGCCGGGCAGATCGTTGAATGTGCCGCGCTGTGTCACCACAGGCACGGGGTTGGTCTCGCTGGGCAGGTAGGGCAAGAAGCGCATGTCTGTGCCCACACTGTAGTAGATGCGATCCACCAGCCAGCGGTCCAGGCTCGACGCCATGGAGACAGTGTAGATGCCCATCGCCAGGAGCACAATCACCAGCAGCAGCGGTGTGCTGTAGGCCGCGCTGTGCCGTCCTAGTTGACGCAACACCAGGTGGGGCGTGAGCCAGGGCATGCGCCCGGCCAGCCAATCGAGGACGGTCATCAGCATTGGGAAGAGGCGCATCACCAGCAGCGCCGCCGTCACCACGAAGAGCGCCGGCGCCAGGACAAGCAACGGATCCTGAAACAAGCCCTCCGGCCCGCCTACGTTGGGGTCTACAAAACTGCCACGCAGCAAAAGCTGACGGTAAACGTAGGCCGTGGGCACAACCAGGAGGAAATCAAGGTAGATGCGCTGCCAGAAGGGGCGTCCTGTCTGCCGGGAGTGGGCGCGCTCCTGTTCGATTACCGTTGCGCGCGACATGTTCAGCACAGGGATCAGCCGCGCCAGCAGCGCTACCAGCAACCCAATCGCCGCCAGCCGCCAATCCAATCCCTGTAGCGAAACGGGCAGCGGCGGGCGGGGGGCGAAGCTGAGGAAGCTGGCTGTGTTGCCCATGAGCCGCGCCAAACCCATCCCGGCGGCGATGCCTAGCGGCGCGGCGACGACGAAGAGCAGCGCCTGTTCGAGCAGGGTGAGGCCGAACAACGTCGATTTGCTCATGCCCCGGCTGCGCAGGACAGCAATCTCGCGCTGCTGCCGCCCGGCGATGATGCCTGCCACCAGCAACAGGAAGTAGATGAGGAAGATCAACGACGGCAGGTTGAAGGCCAACAGCATCGTCGTCAGCACCGATTGGCGGCCCACGAAGTCCTGGAGCGGACCCAGCGGCGAGATGTCGAGGCGGGCGTCGGGCAGGTAGCGGTCGATAATCGTCATGGCACGGTCGAAGCCGGTGACGTAGTCGACGGCGCGGCTGGGGTTGAGTGTGGCGTCGTCGAGGGTGATGTACCACGAAATCGCCCGCGCCCGCGCCGGCAGCACCGGCTCGATGAAGCGAATGTAGTCGGCGCGGTTGACCATCAACGCCGATTTGAGGCTGCTGTCGGGGTTTTTGAACCAGAAGGAACTTTGGGGATCGGCGGCGCGCCAGAACCCGGCCACGCGCACCACGGCGAACGGTTGGCTCACAGTGAAACCGACGCGGAAGCTCTCGCCGGGGTCGAGGCCCATCTCTGCGGCCAGGGATTGGTGCATCCACACATCCATCACCTCACCCGCCGACGCCGCGCCCGCCACAAAGGGATCGCCTGCCGCGACCGTTAGCTGATCGGCCACGTCTTCGATGTAGACGGCGTTGACGGTGTTGAGCAGCCCGTTCGGGTCGGCGTAGCGGGTGTCACCGGCGGGGGGGAGCAGCATCAAGTTGCCACTCTCCACCTGGATCCCCTGGCGAGAGGGCGGCAGGCCAATCTCGCCTGAAAGCGTCCCCGCCAGATTGCCCGCCACCTCCTCGGCATTGGCCGTAGAAAGCGGTCGCCGTGCTGAAGGGAAGATGTAAACACGCAGCGAAAAGGCATCCCGACCGGTCTGGCTGGTCAGCGTTTCCAACTCCTGCTGCATAATTGCACGATCCACCCCCTGCGCAAAAAAGGAGGCGCTGCTCAACAACGCCACCGCCAGCACAATCCCAAACAGGTTGAGCAACACCAACCCAATCCGGCCGGCAAGGCTGCGGATCAGCAGGCGGATGAGGGAGGGGATGAGCAGGATGGAGCGGAAAAGTTTGTTCATGGGGGATTGGTTTCTTGGATGGTTGGCGTAATTCGTAATGCGTAATGCGTAAGTCGTCGACAGTGTTGGTTGCTAATTAGAGAACTACTTCGTCTACCAATTACGGATTACGGATTACGCATTACTCGATCTTCCGCGCTTCCTCAAACGCCTCAAACTCCTCCGCCACAAAGTCGATGATGCGTTCGGCAAGGACGACGGGGGATTCGATCATGGGGCTGTGCCCCACGCCGCGGAGGACTTCGAGGTTGCTTGCGCCGGGAATGGCGATGAGAGTGCGGGTGATGGCGTCGCGATCGATGATGGTGTCTTCGTTGCCCCAAATCAGGAGTGTGGGCAGCGAAAGACGACGCGCTTCCTCGAAGCGGTTCCAGCGATCCAGGGCATGGGCGACGGCGCTGAAGGCTGCCGGGGCCATCTGTGACGCGTCTTCGACGAGTTGGGCGAAGAAGGCGTCGAACTCGGCTTGGGTCATGGTGGACGGCGGCGCGGTGGGCATCAACGTGGCCAGGGCGCGGGCCAGCAGATCACGGTCCTCGCGCATGGAATCAAGGAGGCGTAACCCTTCCACCGGCGTAAAGACCCCCTCCACCGGTGCCGTGTCTACGAGGACGAGGCTGTGCAGCCGAGCCATCTGGTTGAGCGCGTACTCAACGGCAATCGCGCCGCCGCTGGAATGGCCGACGAGGTCGAAATCGTTCAACCCCAGCCCATCGACAAAGGCGGCCACATCTGCGGCCTGATCTTCAATGGCGTATCCGCCGTCGCTGTGGGTGCTGGCGCCGCAACCGCGCAGATCAGGGGCGATGGCGAAAATGTCTTCGGGCAGGATGGCGAAAAAAGGCTCCCACCAGCGGCTGGTGGCAAAGCTGCCGTGCAGCAGCAGCATGGGCAGCCCGTCCTCCGCGCCGTGGGTGCGGTAGTGGAACGTCATGCGTTCGGTCTCGAGCATGGGCATACTGGCATTTTCTTTCGTGCGTATTCGCTTCACCAGTGCCAGGCACTGTCCAGCATCACTCGCTCAACGCGAAATCGCTGTGGACAGTGCCTGGCACTGATGGGGCGCGCGACTATTCTCGCTGTGTCATCTTGCGGTTCTCTTCGGCGTCTTCAGGGAGGAAGATGAGCAGCAGGGCGGCGGCAGCAGCCCGATCCATCGGCCCGTCGACGCGGCCGACTTCCTCTTCACCCAGGATCAACCCACCTTGCACCACCACGCCGTCGGGATCGAGCCACCCCAACTCACCGCCTTCAAAGAGCCCGTAGCTGAAGACACCGCCGTGGACGTCGACGTTGCCAACTTCCTTTTCGTCGTGGCGGGTGTCGCGGAAGATGCGGAAGCCGTCGGCGTGGGGCTGAGCGCGCCCAATCCGCCGCGCCGTTTCGTAGCGTATGGTATAGATGACGCCGTCCGCGTCAACACTGCCGACGCGCGACTCGCCGAAGCGGGTGGATTTGTAGATGTCGGTACGGTCCTCAGGCAGAGGGACCCATTCGTTGGCTGAGTTTGTCATAGGGCTATTTTAGCATTGGCGCGGCGGATTGGTGAATGCGTGGTGCGTAGTGCGTAGTGCGTGTACCCGCAAAGGATGTGAAGTGGTGATTGGCGAGTTGGTCGAGTCAGTGTCAGGCACTGATGGGCCCACACTGACGGGTCAACCGATCGAACCCAACTGGAAGCGTCACCATAAAAGCCTGCTACGGTGAACCGTTATACTCAAGACCTACCCAGTACTTTGAGGTGCATCGATCTTCTCTTCAAACAATCTCTACCAAATCGACACTCCCAGTGCGCCTTCAACATCGTTATCGGTACACGCACTACGCACTACGCAATATATTCGTGTAGCTTTTAGGAGAAATCTAATGAGTAAAAATCTTCGTTGGGGAATCGGCCTGCTGGCGCTGGCGCTCACTTTGGCGCTGCTGCCGGTGACAGGACAGGCGCAGTCGAACACTGTCTGCGCGCAAGAAGTATTGGTGGCGCAGGGCGACACGCTCTCGTCCATCGCCCGCACCTACCTGGGCAGCGTAGGCGCGTACCCGTCCATTGTGACGGCGACCAACGCGGTGGCCTTGACCGATTCCCGCTTTAATCGCATTGACAACCCCGCCGTGATCCGAATCGGCTGGCGGCTGTGTATTCCGTCTTCGTCGTCGGCGGTGACCGTTTCACCGGCCCAGCCGGCGCGCCCGACCCCTACGCCCACCCTGCCGCCAGGACAGATCCTTGAAGATCCACTGACCGCGCCGCTGGACGATCCTTCGGATCACCCGCTGGCGATTGCGTCTATGCGCGCACTCAGCTATCCCGGCAGTGAGATTGCGGTGGTGCAGCAGCTCAATCCCGGCACAAACTATACCCGTGCCGTGGTCTCGTATGAGTCGGAGGGCAACACCATCCGCGCCCTGATGACCATCCCCAACGGCCCTGCGCCGGAGACGGGCTGGCCTGCCATCATTTTTAACCACGGCTACATCCCGCCCACCATCTACCGTACCGGCGAGCGCTACGTGGCCTACGTCGACTACATTGCACGCCGTGGATATATCGTCCTCGCGCCGGATTATCGGGGTCACGGCTTCTCTGAGGGCGAACCTGCCAGTGGACACGGAAGCCCGGCCTACACCATCGACGTCCTCAACGCTGTGGCGTCGGTGCGCCAACATCCGTCTGCCGATCCCGAGCGCATCGGCCTGTGGGGACATTCCATGGGCGGCGGCATCACGGTGCGCGCCATGCTTGTGGACCAAGGCATCAAGGCCGGCGTGATCTGGGGCGGTGTGGTGGTCTCGTTCCTCGATTCGTTTGAGCGGCCCGAACTGCAAGGGGTGCGCGTCCCCGAATGGTTTGAGGAACCGCGCAGCCAATACCTGGAAGCCTACGGCACCGTGGAAGAGAACCGCGACTTCTGGCTGGCCATCTCGCCCAACGCCATCCTCGATGAACTTTCCGGCCCGATCCAGCTCCACCACGCCACCGCCGACGACAGCGTGCCGGTGGAATATTCCGACGTCCTCGCCGCGCAGATCGAAGAAGCCGGCGGCGTCGTCGAAAACTACACCTACGCCGGCGACAACCACAACATCTCGGTCAACTTCAGCACGGCGATGGCGAGGTCGCTGGCGTTCTTTGACGAGTATGTGAAGTAAGGCGATTTACGATTGACGATTGTCGCGTAGAGTGTGTGAACGGATGGCCTGTTTCTTTGGCCTGTCAATGGAAATAGACACCCGATAGTAAGCGCGGAGTGAGCACGCCCTCGTGCGGCTGGTCTTCTGTAGACCCGCACGAGGGCGTGCTCACTCCGCGTTTAACTTGATAGCACTAAGTTCCAAGTCACCCAATCAGGTGCTCAACATGACAATCGTCAATCGTAAATTGTTTCGACCCCTCGCCCCCGCGCTTCCGCCCACGCCACCATGCGCCGGGGATCGCCTTGCCACAGACGCTCCTTCGCCCAAGGACGCGGCTGCGGAGGGCCGTCGCATTCGAGTTTGATCACGGGGAAGAGATCGGTGGGCGGCGTCAGCGGCAGCCCGTGGATGAGGACGTGGTCTTCCGTCTGTGTGAAGGGGACCTCTTCGCCGGTGGTGAGGAGGACAGCACGCTTAACTTTTGTGGCCAGCCCGCCCAGGTTGACCTCGCCGTTGTTGTCCCAAAAGCGCACGATGAGGTAGAGGTTGTTGCCTTTGCGGCTCTGCCGCCCGTAGGTGACGAACTCGCAGACGTCGCCCGCTTCCACCCCGTAGATGGCCTCGCCGTGGACATCGAGCCACGCGCCAAGTTGGGCCACGCGATCCTCGAACTCGGCGGGGAGCCGTCCTGCCGCGTCGGGGCCGACGTTGAGGAGCAGGTTGCCGCCCTTCCCCGCCGCTTCCACCAACATATCGAGCAGAACATCCGCCGGTCGCCAGCGTTCGCCGTGGGTGTAGCCCCACAGCCGCCACGTGGTCACCTGGCACGATTCCCACAGGCGATCCTCGGCCTTGATCTCGTGTTCGGGGGTGCCGTAGTCGCCCAGATTGCGCGAACGCCCGGTGCTGGGGACGGCCGCACCCGGCACGTCCGCGGCGGCATCGTCTACGCCCAGGCGGTTGTTGATGAGGATGTCGGGCTGGAGCGAGCGGATCATGTCTACGAGTTCGGCGCTGTGCCATTCTGGTGCTGTCTGCGGCCAGGCCCCATCGAACCAGATCACATCGATCTTGCCGTAGTGACTCAACAGTTCGCGCACCTGCCCGTGGACGTACTCCCTGAACGCTGCCCAGCCGTCGGGGTCCCCGGATGGGCCGTTCCAGTAGGCGGGGATGCGCCAATCGGCCAGCGAATAGTACAGGCCCACCTTCAGCCCCGCCGCCCGAAACGCCTCGACGTACTCGGCCACAAAGTCGCGCTTGGGCGCCTGCTGCACACTGGTGTAGTCGGTCAGTTTTGAATCCCACAGGCAGTAGCCGTCATGGTGGCGTGTGGTGAGGACGGCATACTTCATCCCCGCGTCTTTGGCCACCTGCGCCCAGTGGACGGCGTCAAATCCCTGCGGATCCCACGTGCAGGCGCGCTGTTCGTACTCGTTCTGATCCAAATGCTCGCGAAAGAGCACCTGTTCGCCGCGGCCATATTGCGCGTACGGTCCCCAGTGAATAAACATGCCAAAGCGCGCCTCGGGGAACCAGCGCCAGTGGGGAGGGAGAGGTTGTTGGGTGGTCATGGAGGTTCCTTTGAGATTAGAGATTAAGGGATTAGGCGATTAGGAGATTTCAGAGAGTCGATACGATCTGCCCTTAATCTCCCAATCGCCTAATCCCCCCAATCTCTTCTGCTTACCAGTTCGTATACGATCCGTCGCGTCTTCTCAGGTGCGGCGCTTCCCACAATTCGAGTTCGGCCTTTTTCGCCCGTTCTTCGTTGAATTCGATGCCCAGCCCCGGCGCGTCGGGGACGAGCAGGCGGAACTCGTCCTGTTGAATTTGGACGGGGAACCAGTCGGGGTCCTGGAAGTTTAGGGTTTCGGTGGGCGAGATGCGCACTTCGATCCACGAGAAATTGGCGGCTGCCGCGGCCAGGTGGACGGTGGCAGCGGTGCAGATCGGGCCAAGCGGGTTGTGGGGCATAAGATCGATGTAGTGGGCTTCGGCCATGGCCGCCACCTTCATCGACTCGGTGAGACCACCCACGTTGCTCACGTCGATGCGCGCAAACTGGGTGATGCCGCGCTCGAGGTAGGGCAGGAATTGCCACTTGCTGGCAAACTCTTCGCCAATGGCAAAGGGGACGTCGGTCATGGTGCGCAGAGACTCGTAGGCTTCGGGCGTCTCGTCGCGGATTGGCTCTTCGAGAAAGTCGAGGGTGCCCGACGGCATGCGCTGGCAGAATGACGCCGCTTCGGCCACACTCAGCCGGTGATGATAGTCGATGCCGAGGACGGGGCCAGGGCCGACTTCCTCGCGCAGCCGGGTCAGCCACCTCGCCGTCTCGCCGATGGACTCGCGCGGCTCAAAGGTCTCGTAGGGTTCGCCCTCCTTGCGCCCGCCCAGGATGCCGGTGCGGATGGCGGGCCAGCCCCGTTCCACCAGCATCTTCACCTGCTCGATCATCTCGGGCCCATTGTCGGCGGAGGTGGTGGCGAAGCAGGGGATCCAATCACGGTGCTTGCCGCCCAGCAGTTGGTAGACAGGCACGCCCAACGCTTTGCCCGCGATGTCATAGAAGGCGATGTCCAGCGCCGAAATCGCCGCCGCCAGGACACGCCCGCCCTCGAAGTATTGGCTGCGGTACATCTCCTGCCACAGCGCCCCGATCTGCATGGGATCGCGACCAATCAAAAACTCGCGATAGTGTTTGATGGCGCCGGCCACTGCCAATTCGCGGCCCGATAGCCCCGACTCGCCCCAACCGTAGATGCCCTCATCGGTCTCGACTTTGACAACAAGCTGATTGCGTGTCCCCACCCAGACGGGGTAGGGGAGGATGTTTGTGATCTTCATGGGATGCTCCTGGTGATTGGGGACTGGTGATTGGGGACTGGTGATTGGTGATTGGGGACTGGTGATTGGGCGATTAGGGATTGGGCGATTAGGAGATTTCAGACGGTCGATACGATCTCCCCTTAATCTCCTAATCGCTCAATCTCTTCTGTCTATCCAACGGCCTGCTGAAGACGCAGGATCTCACTCTGATCAAGCATCTTTTTCCCCGCCGCGGCGTTCATTTTTGCTTGCTCTGCCGACTTTGCGCCGGGGATGGTGACGGAGACGGCGGGGTGGCTGAAGGTGTAGGCAATGGCGGCGTTGACCATCTCCGCGCCGGGGGCGACGACCTGCGCCAGCCGTTCCACCTGTTCCACTTGCTGCTCGTACTTGGCCCGCTGTTTGGGATCGTTGCTCCACCCGGCGCGCACTGAATCGGTGAAGACGCTCTCCTTGGTGTAGCGACCGGAGAGCAGCCCTTGCGCCAGCGGCCCGCGCACCATGACGGCGATGCCGTGCTCTGCGCAGTAGGGCAGGAAGGCGTCTTCGGGGGCGCGGCTGAGCAGCGAGTATTCGACCTGCACCACGCGGCATGTGCCGTTGACGTTGAAGCGTTTAAGCACGTCGAGGCTGTTGGTGCTGATGCCATAGGATCGGATGCAGCCTTCTGCCAGCAGCGCCTCGAAGCCTTCGAGATAGACGGTTGGGTCCTCAATATCGCCCTCGTGGCAGAGAACGGTGTCGAGGTAGTCCATGTGCATGCGGCCCAGGATGGCGTGTCCGCACAGACGGATCATGTCTACCGTGGTCTTGGGCACACCCTGACCGGTGCGCTTGCCCCAATTGCCGATTTTGCTGACAACATAGACCTGATGGCGAATTCCTGCCAAGCCCTGCCCTAGCCGCACTTCCGACAGCCCATTGGGGATGCCGTACGACTCCGCCGTGTCGAAGAGGTTCATGCCGGCGTCGAAGGCGGCGCGGATCGTCGCCCACGCCGTCACGTCGTCGATCTCGCCCCACTGGTTGCCGATGTTCCATGTCCCCAGCCCGACTACAGTGACGGGCCAGCCGAGTTTACCGAAGGGTTTGGTCTGCATGAGTGAATGTCCTTTCGTTGTGTTTGTTGGACGACAGATGATCGACGACTGACGACCGACGACGGACGACGGGGTATAGTCACTTGACGCTTCATTGGGTTGTCGACCGTTTGCCAATCACGTCTTCACTTACGAAATAGCGATACTTCGGTCGTCCGTCGTCGGTCGTCAGTCGTCCATCTCCAATATCTTCCGCGCAAAATACGTCACCATCTCCGCCAGATCTTGCCGTTGCGTAGGTTCGATGTGGTGGGCAATGGAATGGTAGCTGATCAGGTGGTGTAGGGCCAGAACAGGTTGGATCTGTTGCCATAATTCGTGTAGCGAATCAGTCGGGGCGAAGACAGTCCAGGCTGCAAGGTAAACGTTGAGCAGTTGGTGGCGGATGGCCTCGTCTTTTTCCCAGAAGATGTCGAGCATGTCCACGAAGGGATGGGCGATGCAGGCGTCGGTCCAGTCGAAGAGGGTGAGGCCGTCGGCGCGAAAGGCGACGTTGCCAGTGTGCAGGTCACCGTGAACCAGCGCCGCAGGGACGTCGAAGTCCGCGATGCGGTGGCAACGTTCCTTGAGCATGGGGGCAAGGGCGCGCAAACGCGCCAGTTCATCGTCGTTCAGATTTAGGAATTCTTCATCGGCAAAGATCAGATCGATCTGGTCGCTTGTCCATTGCAGGCGGCGATCCAACAAACCGGCGGTCAGCAGAGCGTTGGCAAGGCGGCTTGATTTCACCTGGAGATCGGCGTAGGCGCGCATCAGGTTCAATCGCCTGTCCAAGGCAACCACATCGCTGATCGGGGTGGCGCTGAAATCGGCATCGCCCGCGAATGGGGACATGAGCATCCAGCGGCGAGGAGCGTCCACGGCCAGGGGACGCTCCACCATTTCGGGAAAGTGGCGCGCCAGTTCGGTTGTCACCAATCCTTCGTTGCCGAAGAGGGGAATGGCGGCGGTTGCTTTGAAGTAGAAAAGCTCGCTCGCTGTGGTGATCACCCGCAGCACACAGGAGAGTGCCCAGGTGCGCACAATCTCGATCCTCTGGATCGGGGCATGGCCCAACGCTGTCAGTTGCGCGTCCACCCACTCGCGCATGGACACGTACCAGCCCGTCCTCGCCCACGGCGCGCGCACGGACGGTATCGATCCGTGCGCCTTCTCCGCCAGAAATGCCTCGATCTGCGCTCGAAATTCGGGCTGCGCCAACGGGATCTGTGTCAACGCGGTGGCGTCGATCCACTCGCCCTGGATCCACGTTTCGTGGGCAGTTTCGACAGTGGAGAGCAACTCGAATTCCATCAGCGCATCGACACGGCGATCGGCTTCCACCGTCCCGTTGAGTACGTAGCGCAAGAGGAAGAGATCCGTGCCGGTCATCGTTTGCAGTGCGTCCAACGCCCGTTGCTGCTGGAGCCATTGGCTTTCCTGTTCCTGTGTGAACGACGGCAGCGCATAGCCCGCGTCCGACGGCAGCATGAGCACCGCGGTGTTGCTCGGGTGCGCGATGAGCGCGTAGACGGTCACCTGCCAGGGGGATGGGATTTCGGTCATAGCGACTTTCTTGTGTCGTAGCTGCACGCTACCAGCGTGCGGTTGATGATCTACGAATTCATTTCCATTCGGACGTGATCTCGTCCTCTACGAACCGCACGCTGGTAGCGTGCAGCTACGACAGGACAAGATCAGGTTATGACAAGATCACCGTTCGATAACATATTCTCCGCCCGCCACCGCCGCGAGGACCATCTCCTCCATCCCCGCCACCCGCACGCGCAGGGAACCCTCCTTGCCCGCGCGCAACACCGCCCGTACCAGCTTGCCGTCGCGCCATTCCATGTCCACGGTGACGTTGCCGCGGGCGCGCAGGCCGGTGACACGTCCACTAGGCCAGGCAGACGGCAGTGCGGGCAGCAGGTGGATGAAGCCGGCGTGGCTTTGCAACAGCATCTCGGCGATCCCTGCCGTCGCCCCGAAGTTACCGTCAATTTGGAAGGGTGGGTGGGCGTCGAAGAGATTCGCATAGACACCGCCGGCTTCGCTGACGTGCCGTGTATCCGAGGGGACGAGTTTGAGCATGGTGTGCAGCATCTGGTAGGCGTGGTCGCCGTCGCGGAAGCGCGCCCAGAAGTTGAGCTTCCACGCCATCGACCAGCCGGTGCTGGCGTCGCCGCGCAGTTCCAACGACCGCCGCGCCGCTGCGAAGAGATCGGGCGTCGCCTCCGCCGTGATCTGGCGACCCGGATGCAGGCCGAAAAGGTGCGACACATGTCGGTGGTGATCATCGGGATCGTCCCAATCAAGATACCACTCTTGAAGCTGGCCATGTTGACCGATTTTTGGCGGGTACAGACGGGCGCGGGCGTCGGCCACTTCCGCCGTGAAGGTGTCGTCAATGCCCAAAACCTGCGCCGCTTGGAGCAAATTGGTGAAGAGATCCCACAGGATCGCCATGTCCATCGTCGAGGCCACACTCACCGTCGATGTGACGCCTTCGGGCGTGGTAAACGCGTTTTCCGGCGAGGTCGACGGCGCGGTGACCAGATGCCCCTGGCCGTCCTCAATCAGGAAATCGAGGGCGAAACGCGCCGCCTCGGCCATCACCGGGTAGGCGCGTTGACGCAAAAAGTCCACGTCGCCGCCGAAGGCGAAGTGTTCCCACAGATGTTGGCAGAGCCACGCCCCACCCCACTGCCACATCGCCCAACGGGGATCGCCATCGCCGAAGTTGCCTACCGGCGCGGCATGTCGCCACAGGTCTGAATTGTGGTGCGCCACCCAGCCGCCACAGCCGTAATTGGTCTCCGCAATGGCGCGGCCACGCACCGGCAGTTCCTGCAAGAAATCGAGCAGCGGCGTATGGCACTCGGCCAGATTGGTCACCTCGGCGGGCCAGTAGTTCATTTCGGTGTTGATGTTGATCGTATAGTTGCTGCTCCACGGCGGGCGCATGAGATCGTTCCAGATCCCCTGCAAGTTGGCCGGTTGTGTGCCTGGCCGTGAACTGGCAATGAGCAGGTAGCGGCCGTATTGGAAGAGCAGTGTGATCAGGTTGGGGTCATTGGTTTCGCTGAATGTTGTGATCCGGTTAGGGAGCGGTGATTGGTGATTGGTGATTGGTGATTGGGGAGAGGAGATGTCGAGGGTGACGCGATGGAAGAGGGATTGGTGATCGACGATGTGTGTTTCGTGTAGCGAAGGGTGGGCTTTGACGGCGGCGGATGCGAGGTGGGCGGCGACGAGGGGGACGGGATCGACGCCTTCGTTGCCGGGGTGTTTGTCGAAGCCGTTGAAGCTGGTGGCGGCGGCGAGCAAGATTGTCACCGCGTCGGCGTCTTTAACGTGGACGACGCCGTGTTCTGTCCACGTGCGGCCGCCCTCGGCAATGACACGAATCTCGGCGCAGAAGCGTATCCCTTCTCCCGACTGGTAGTGGATGGCGTCGTCGCTGTGAACGTAATGGGGATCGGCGTGGATGGGCGCTTCCCCGCGCAGTTGCAGGCCGTCCGCGCCGACCTGGGTCACGTCGCAGGGCATCTGGCTCGACAGCGTCGCCGCACATTGGATGCGCCCTGGGACACTCGATGTGAGCCGCACCACGATTACTTGATCTGGGTAGCTGGCGAAAACTTCGCGCCCGAAGTTCACGCCCCCCACACGATAGGACGTAGCGGCGACGGCGGAATCGATGTCGAGGGATCGTTGATATTCTTCCACCTGCACGTGTGGAAAGCGCAACAGGAGATCGCCCAATGGCAAATAGGAGTGGGTGAACGGTCCTTGCAGGCGTTTACAAAGCTGCTCGGCGGCCAAATAGTCACCGGCCAGGAGCAGACGTTGCACCTCGGGCAGCGCAACCGCGGCGTCGGGATTGGTCCCGGCGCGGGGTGCGCCGGCCCAGAGCGTATCTTCGTTGAGCGCAATGCGTTCCTCGGCCACGCCGCCGAAGACCATCCCGCCCAGCCGTCCATTGCCGACGGGCAGGGCTTCGGTCCATGCTGTGGCGGGGGTGTTGTAGTTGAGGGTGAGATTGTGGGGCATGGGTGGACTCCTGGTGATAATGTCAACGGACGACGGACGACCGACGACCGATGACGGATCAGGGTTGAGTGTGTTGGTTGTTGATTGGGAACGGGTTGGTGTTCAGTCTGATCGACCCCCCTCTAACTCCCCCCGCAAAAGCCGCCGCAGACGGCGGGAGCCGGGGGGAGGACTGTTGACGTACGCGCAGCATTGGTCGCGTTGTGAGGGCGTCCGAATGTTCGACCACTTCGTCAACACGTCAACGGCTCCCTCCCCGCTTCACTCGGTCAACGAGACCGCAAACTCATCCATCGGGGGGAGGGCTGGGGAGGGGTTCCTCCGTCTCTTTTCCCTTCTTGTACGCCCGATTCAGCGCCCACCACTCCTGCGCGGTTTGCGCCACCGTACCCGCGTCCACAATCAGGCGCTGCCAGGACGGCGTGAGTTGGTCCGCCAAAATGCGACGCAGGCGTGCCTGCCACATGAGCAGGTGGATCACTTTAACGTTCTCGCGGAAAGGTGGCTGCAAATGCCGATCTGCCCAGAACGTGACCTGCCGATAGGCGCGGCTGGCGGCGTCCCAGTGTTGTTGGGCATGGGACGCGGGTGGATTGGACGAAACGGCGTCGTAGAGACGGATGCGATGGGCGGTGAAAGTGAGCCAGGCACGGGTCAACTCAAATTGGGTGGCTTCGGCAGACAGGGACGACGATGGGGCTGTCTTTTGTGCGGCGTGTACGTGTGCGGCAGCTTCGTCCACCTGCGCCAGGATCGTGGACGTGTCGGCGGCGCGGCGGCGCAGCGTGTCGGGCTGGGCGTAGATGGGATCTTCCATGTCGTTCATGGGGGTGCGCACTATATCAAAGGGCGAATTGGGCTGCGGACGTGCGCCACGCTGATCCGGCGTCTGATCGAGGACAAGCGCAAAGGCGCTTTCCAGCGCGTTGTAATAGCCAATCATTGAGGGAGCGGCTGCGCCGAAAGCAGCTTCGCAGTAGTCGGCCAGCAGCACGTTGACATCGGCTTCGGCGTCCCAGGTGAGGCGACCGAAGAGCCAGTTGGTCCACTGCGCGGAGACCCAGGGATGATCGCCGGTCATCAGCGTTTGCAAGGTGTGCACGCCGATGTCGCGGTAGAAGCGCACATCCTGCGCGAGGACGTCGGTGAGCACGGGCAATACCGATTTGAAGAGGACGGCGTCGCTGTAATACTCAAAGACGCGTACCGTCCCCGCCTCTTTCATGGCCTCGATCTGTGTCTTGAACGTGTCGGGATAGTAGGGCGTGTTCACCGGGCAGGACGGATCGTCGGTGGCTTTGCCGTAGTTACGGGTGCGTGGGGCCCAGAGCAGGCAGAGATTGGGCAGTGGCGTGGCGTGCCTGGCCGGTTCCTCGGTGTCGAGGTAGGAGATGAACGAGAGTTCGGCGCGTGGATGGACTTCGGCCAGCACTTCAGCCACCATGTTTGTGGCCAGCATCAGTTGATCGGTGCTGTTCAGGTGTTTGCACATGGGGCAGCGACACCAGCCACCGCCGGGGATGTCGTCGGCCCAGATGTGGTAGACGTCGATGCCGGGGTTTTCTTCAAAGTAGCGGCGGGCGTTCTCCTGCACAACATATTTGGCCTCTGGGCTGGACGGGCAGAAGTTGAACTTGGGCGTGCGCTTGCCGTCCTCTTCGCGGAAGGCCAGCGGCATCTGCTTGAAGAGGGAGCGGGGCAGCAGCGCGGGCAGCCCGTGTCCCCCCAATTCGAGGATCATCCCACGTTCGCGGATGCGTTTCATCGCCTGGAAACGATAACGCTGCCATGCCCATTCGGGCACTGCACCGATGCCCACGTCCTCGTGGGTGGTGTGTATGAAGATTGTGTTGTAGCGGTTGCGCGCCGCCCAGATGATCCAATCTTCGGCGTCGATGATGAAGGCGTAGTGGCCAAGGATGAGGCAGCGCCCGCGTAGAGAGGGAGATTGGAAGATTGGGCGATTGGGTAACTGGGCAGAGTGTGTCTGTGGGATGCGGGTCCATTGGGGGCCGGGGGCAAGCCAGCGGCAGCCCAGCGCTTCGAGGACGTGGTAGACGGCGAAAAGCAGCCCGCGCGGGCTGTGACCGGTGATCTCGATGCGGTTGGGTTGGGCGTGCCAAGTGAAGCCGTCTTCGTCGTTATCGCCACTGTTGCCGTCCCCGTTGCCGTCAACACGCAGCACGATCAGCCGATCCGCTTTGCCATCTACCGTCTGTGTCAACGGCAGCCCTGAAATCTTCAACCAGTGGTCTTGGAGTTCGGTCAGCGCCAGTTGTGCCGTAGGCGCGTCATTGTGCCGCATCACCTGCCAGGGAAGGGACAGATCGAGGGTTATGGATTCAGTTTGAGGTGTCATAGGGTAAGGTTTTCTAGTGGAAGATGATTCGGATAGTGGGACAGTGGGACAGTGGGACAGTGGGATGATGAATGTTGTCGCGTCTCCATTATCTCATCATCCCACCATCTCGTCATCTCATCATCCCGTCATCGGCCTGTCGCGGATCCTTCACCCAAAACGTCAACATCAGCCCGCCAATCGTACTGGCGGCAATCGCTGTTACAAAGAGGACGGGGAAGCCGGTCACTTCGGCCAGCCAGCCGCCGAAAATGGGCGATACGGTGACGACGGGGGCAAGGAGCGTGTTGGTGAGGCCGATGTAGGTAGGGCGATCCTCGGGTGAACAGAATTCAAGAATGATGTTAAGCGCAGAGACCATCTCTGCCGAGGTATAGCAACCAAGCAAAAAGAGGACGACGCCGATCCAGATCACCGACTGTGCCTGCCACGCCAGCAACGACGCCGCCGCCATCAGAAATGCTCCAGTCATGAGGACGAGTTTGTGGCCGAACCGATCACCCAGGCTGCCCCACACCAGGTTCATCACTGCCTGCGTGCCGATGATCACACTGGTCAATGCGCCAATGGTGGCACCGTCAAAGGTGAAGCGTTCGGCGCCGTAGACCATGTAAAAGCCTGCGGCCATCGCCCCCAATTGAATCGTACTACGGCTGATGAGATAGCGGGTGTAGTTGGGGTTGCGGCGCAAAATGTTGGGCAGTTGGCGTAAATATTGCCGCGTACTGATCTTCGGTTTGACATGTTCACTGGGCGGCTCCCGGTTGAGCGTCAGCGCCACCCATGAAAGGATAATCCAGAACGAAGCCACCAGGAAAAGAATGGCGTAGTTGTTCGGGTAAGGAAAGGTTACCAGGATAAGCCCAACAAAATAGGCCCCAATTATGCCCAAGCCCGCCCCCAAACTCCGGCCTGTCCCCGACCAGATGCCGCGGCGCTTAACGGGGATGACCTTGGCGATCATGTCGTACCAGGCCGGTGTGGCAATGCCGGCCCCTGTCGATACCGTCAACAGCCCACCCAGTAGGACAACGACTGCCCAGGTCGGCCTGTCAACGGCCCAGAGCCAGATGGCCAGCGCCATGAGCGGATAGGGTAGCCGCTCACCAATACCACTGACCACGACGACGAAAGGCTTTTTGTAGCGCAATCCTTCGGTAAAGTTGGCCATGAGCAATTGGGGCAGGTAGTACCCCATCGCCCACAGCGCAGGGATCAAGCCGATCACGATTTTCGAGTCGGTAAGTGTGCTCATGAGCGCTGGAATCACCGTATCCCGTGAGATCATGCTGAATCCCAACGTGATGAAGGTGATGTCGAGCAAGTTGACGGTGAAATTCCAACGCCCGTTTGTCGTTTGTGAATGGGCGTCGGATTGGCTGGTGAGGGTGGGTGTGGTCATGTGGGGATTGTTGGGTGGTGGCGGGGAGGGATGATGGGATGATGGGATGTTGGGGCCATCATCCCATTATCTCATCCTCTTCGTGTCCATTCGAGATGATCCGGAGCTTCGTCTCCACGTTCCCCAGGTGCTCGAGCATAGCCTGCCGCGCGCCGACGACGTCGCGGCGGATGAGGGCATCGACGATGCGGCGGTGGTCTGCTGTGCTGCGTTGCGCCACACCAGGGATCATGGCGGTGCGGCGACGGCTGGCAAGGCCAAGCTGCTGGATCGATTCCATAAACCGCGCCAGGATCGGGTTGCGTGCGATCTGGGCGATGAGCATGTGAAGTTCAAGATCGGCCTGGAGAAAGGACTCGATGTCGTCGGCGGAATGTGTGGCGCGCGACAGGTTGTCTTCGAGTAGGCGGATGTCCTCGTCGGTGACGCGCTGAGCCGCCAGTTCGATCAGGCCCACTTCGACAATCATGCGGGCGTCGAAAAGTTCGAGGATCGTCGAATCGTCTAGCGCGAAGACAAAATTGAGGTGCTGTACCAATTGCGCCGGATCGAGATCGGTGACGAAGGCGCCGGCGCCTTGCCGGATCTCAATGATGTTCATCATCGAGAGGCCGCGCAGCGCCTCGCGCAACGCCGGTCGGCTCACATTCATCATGGCGGCAAGTTCGCGCTCAGGCGGCAACTTGTCGCCGGGATTCAGGCGTCGTTCCTGTACCATCTGCAGAATGCGCTCGGCAATCTGATCGGAAAGCACAGATTTTTCTACTTTACCAAAGGTGGAATCGGTCAATGTCATAATACAAAAGCAACCTTTATCGGCAAACCGCGCTGCGGCATGGGTAACTGGTCAGACCACTGAACGTCTCATCATAGCAGAACGCGGCTGTCTGTCAAATGTGCGTGAAGGCCAATTTTTTGCGGTTATTGTTGCGTGGCTGGGGATTGGGGACTGGGAATTGGGAATTGGGAATTGGGAATTGGGTGGATCACTCTTTGGTGGTTTTTTCCTGGCGCAGGTGATCGTAGTCTTCGCGGAGGACGCGTAGTTCGTCTCCTGAGACTGGATGATCGCCGTAGTGGACGCGCATGTAGGCGTTGGTGATCCGTTCCAGCGCGGTGTTGTTTCCGGGGAAGGCGAGGATCAACGCGGGTAGATACTCGTCTGGGGGTTGGGCAGCGCGGCGGGGGTGTCCTTTTTGGCGGGCGAGGCGTACGAGGTTGGCGTAGATGTTTTCCACGGTGATGGCGTCGAGCAACTGTGCACCCAGGCCATATTGACGCACGAGATCAGCCCAGCGCCGCAGTCGATCCAGTCCGCGGCGCAGGGCGTTGGCATTGAGATCGGCGGATGCTGTGTCGGTGAGTTCGCTTTCATCGTTGGCCACATGGCGTTGCCGCCGTACAAAGAAGATGTAGAGCAGCAGCAGCCCAAGCACAATGGCTGCGGTCACAACCGTCGCCCGTAGCACTGCCAACAGGAGAGCGGCATAGGGCCAGGGATCGCCCTCCTGCAACGCTTCTGTCTGTTGTTCTACCGGGAACTGTCCGGCAATGCCTTCGAGTGCGGCAGCCAGGTCGATCCCGGCCAGCAGGGGAGCGATCAGCGCAAAGAGCCAGCTAACGACGATCTCCAGCACGTAAACCAGCCCGATGAACACATATTGCCCCAAGAAACGGAAGACGCTCCACAGCGGATCAAGTAGCGCCAATGTCGCCCGCATGTCGGCGGGTGAGTAGCCCACCCCGATCCACACGCTCAGCCCCACAATCACAAAGACAACCAGTTGTAGTTGCATCAACCGCCCGAACGAGAGCGCGCTGCCGGCGCTGCCCGACGCGCCGACGGCTTTTTCGTCACTGCGTGCCAGCGCCACCGCCGTCAATCCCAGCGCCAGGTAGAGCGCCAACAGCCAGATCGCGGTGTCGATCAGGTCGCGGTTGCGGAACGCCAGCCAGCCCGCGCCGCCGATGAGCAGCAACAGCCCCAGCCGAAAAGAGAGACCGATCCCAAAGAAAGCAACGTCACGGTCGGTGAGTACCGACGCCCGCCACCACAAATAGAACGCCAGGATCAACCCAAAGGTGCCTGGGTGCAACCCCCGCTGAAAATTGACGGTGGCAACTGCTGTCTCCACGAGCCAACCGAAATCGAAGACGCCCGTCGCGCCGGAAAGCCCCCGCGCCAGGACCACTCCTGTCACCAGCACAAGCGCCAGTAGCGTCAGCCGGTAGGATCGGTCCGACAGGCGACTGCGTGTGAGCAGATCCACGGCCAGGATCAACGCCAGCAGGCCCACCCACATCCCCAAAACAAGACGAAACGGCTCAATTGCAGGCGGCGCGCCATCCAGCCAGAGCAGCCGCAAACGAAAGAGCAACAACAACCCCACGGCGGAGACAACAGCGTCCATACCGGCGAGGGCAATGAAGATGGTGCGGAGACGGCGGTTGGTGGTGAGCATTGGGGCTTAGTGCGTAGTTCGTAGTGCGTAGGGTCGCGTGCAGACAATTTGTCGCTTAATTGGCATCTGATACTTGACCAGACCCTACGCACTACGAACTACGCACTACGTTTCCTCCTTTACCACAATCAGATCCTCCACAATCCCCGGCACATGATAGACGATCACCCCCGGCAAATATCGGGTCGGTGGCGCTTCGGCCAGGGTGAAGAGGACAACGCGGCGACCGGCGTCAACCAGATCGAGCAGGGCGGCGAGCAGATCGTCGTGGGCGATGGCGGTGACGATGACGATGGTGGCGCCCCAGGCAAGGCGCGGCGCTTCGTGGAGGAGCAGGGTTTCAATGGCGGTACTGGCGAAAGGCGTCACCGCGGCTAGCAGTTCGAGGATGCGCATTACCTGATCCGGGGCGCGGCCAGGGAGCAGACGTAACGGCTGATCACTGCCGGGCAGTGTGCCGTTGGCAATGAGGCCGACGGCGCGGCGTTCCTCGGCGGCGAAGACGGCAAGGCTGGCGGCCACGCTGATCACCCGCTCCATCAGTTCGGGGATGATGCCATGCCAGTGGCGCGCCATCGTGGCCACGTTGAGCACGATGACGATCTGTTCCTCGCGGCTCGGTTCGTAGACACGACTGAGCATCTCGCCGTGGCGCGCCGTCGCCTTCCAGTGAATACGCCGCGGATCGTCGGCCTGTTGCCACTCACGGATGCCCACAGTGCGTAGCGGATCATCGAAAAGACGCTCATGGGCGCGCCGTTCGCCAAATGGATTCTTGGCGGGCAGGTGGAGTTCGTCCACTGTGTAGAGGCGTGGATAGACGATCAGCCGCTGTTCTCCAGAGAGAGAGGCCGTACGCCCAAAGAAGCCAAAGCCGTCGCCGGTGGAAAGTTTGGTCGGGCCGAAGCGGTGAAATCCCCGTTCGACACAGTCGATGCTGAAATGGCGCTGCACCCGCTGGAAGGCGTTGGGCATCCAAAAGCTGCGGAATTCACCCAGATTGGTGGCTCGGTTAAGGGTGATCGACTTGCCGTTCACCGGCAGCGCCGCGGGGAAGGTGTCTTCGATGGAAAGCCAACTAAGGGGCAGCAGCTTACGGTTGTTCACCGTCAGCGTCAACTCGATCTGCTCGCCCTGAAAGGCGCGCTCCTCTGAAAAGCGCCGCTCATACGAAAGACCGGCCAGGCTGAAGTAACTCCACGTCCACGTGACGCCAACGAGCAGGCCAATCGCCACCGCCGTCGTCGTGAAGAAGGCGTTGTCGATCACCAACCCCAGCCCAAGCAAAATCACCGCCAGGATCAACCAGGCGTCGGTGAACTGTGTATCCTTGGAAACGTCGACGAAGCGACGCGAACGGAAGGCTTTGGATCGGAACATGGGTCAATTTTCGATTGACGATTTGCGATTGACAATCGTCAATCGTCAATCGTAAATCCTTTCATTCTGCCACCGGCACCGGCACACTCTCCACCACTTCCGCCACCACCTGTTGCGGCGTGCGGCCGCGCAGACGGGTTTGGGGGCTGATGTGGATGCGGTGGGTGAGGATGGGCGGGGCCAGCTGTTGGATGTCGCTGGGAATCACGAAGTCGCGCCCGTGTAGGGCGGCGTAGGCTTGGGCGGCGCGGTAGAGCGCCAGCGTTCCGCGCGGGGAGACGCCCAGCGCCACTGATTGGTGCTCGCGTGTGGCCCGCACCACGGCGAGGACATAGCCGCGCACGTCTTCGTTGACGTGAATGGCGCGTACTTGGGCTTGTAGCGCGAGAATGTCGGCGACGCCGGCCACAGGTTGCAGATCCACTAGCGGGTCCTGGCGTTCATAGCGCAGCAGCATCTCTTCTTCTTCTTCAAGGTTCGGGTAGCCTAACTGAAGCTGCATCAGAAAGCGATCCAGCTGTGCTTCGGGCAAGGGGAAGGTGCCTTCCAACTCGATGGGGTTTTGTGTGGCAATCACCAAGAAAGGACGTTCCAGCTTGTACGTCTCACGATCAACGGTGGCCTGCTGTTCCTGCATCGACTCCAGCAAAGACGACTGCGTGCGTGGTGTGGCGCGGTTGATCTCATCGGCCAGCACAATCTGGCTGAAGATGGGGCCGGGCCGGAATTCAAACTCCTGGGTTTTCTGGTTGTAGAAGTTGATGCCTGTCACATCGCCGGGCAGAAGATCCGGGGTGAATTGGATGCGTGAAAAGGAACAATCGAGGCTGCGCGCCAGCGCCTTGGCCAACGTCGTCTTGCCGATGCCGGGCACATCTTCGAGCAAGAGGTGTCCTTCGCAGAGCAGCGTCACCAGCATCATCTCCACCACATCGGCCTTGCCGATTACCACCTGCCTGACGTTGTCCTGTACTGCTTGTTTGAAGTGAGTAAACTCCACGAAGCCTCCGTATATAAAGGGATAAGTGACTGGTGACTGGGATCGTGTAAAGACGATGGTCTATCATTGGCGTCATGCTTTACGCAACAGGTGATTGACGATTTGGAGACTTGACACGATCCTAATCACCAGTCACCAGTCCCTAATCCCCAACTTCTACGAACTCACCGTCCCCAACAGGACAATCGGCCCTGTGGGCTGTGGGCTGCCGCCGGCGGGTTCGATGCTCAGGCCGACGGCGGCGAATTCCTGGGGCTGGCTGGGCATGGGGATCTGTGAGACGGTGGCGCCGTCGGCGGTCACCTGCACAAGACCAGCCGACACTGGATCGCCGTCACTGGGGATGAGCCAGAGTTCGTAGGTCTGGTCCGCGGGCAGGGGGGCCAGCCCGTTGAGGATCAAGACACTGCCGGTGCGGCTAGTGTAGAAAGCACCTCCGGCCTGTGGAGCAAATTCGGTGCCCTCCAGCGCGATGCTGCGCATGCCCCCGGCAAAGAGTGCGATTTGAGCGTCGCGCGCTTGCAACTGCTGATTGAGTTGGGCATTGGTAGACTGTAATTGTGAATTCTGCTCCACCAGCACGTTGATACTTTGCTGCGCCGTATCGAGGCGAGAGAAGGCGATACGTTGATTGCGCCACATGGTCACACTCAGGACACCCAGCAGCAGACAGGCAACCATTGCCACCGCTGTCGACGCAGGCCAGGTCAGGCTGCCGCCGAGTTCGTAACGAAGCTGATCCAGCCAGGTCATCCGCTGCCTTGGCATGGATAACTCTCTTTCAACCGGCTGGGCTTGCGTTGCCGACAGGGGCCTGAGTGCAATGGTCTCTTCCTGTGAGAGCGCCGAATGGACACGCGCCATCAGTGCGTCTTTGACAGCGGGTGACGGTGTCACTGCGGGCGCGGTGAGCGCCAGGTGCGCCACTGTTTCGTCGCTGCGCTCAACCTGGAACAAGAGGCCCTGGTGCAGGCGCAGGTATTCGTCTATAGCCAGCATTTCCTCGGGTTCAAGGACACCAAGGCTGTAGCCCGGTAGAAGATCGCTGACGGTTTCATAGGTCAATTGAGGGTTCGCCGCTGATTTGGACATGGCGTGCTCACTCCGCGCTAATGACATTGACTAAGTGGTTTTCTCGCTAAGTACCGATGCGTGGAACACCCCGTAGGATGGGTTCCGACTGTATCAACTCACTCTGGTCATCCCGTCAAGTTCGGCAGTTGGAACCCATCTTGCGAACTTAGCGAGAAAGCCACTAAGGATAGCCGGCTGCCCGAAGCAACCGCTCAAGTTTGTTCAACCCGATGCGCAGACGGGTTTTTACTGTGCCCAGTGGCGTGCTTGTGTGTTCCGCAATCTGCTGTTGCGTCAGTCCTTCAAAGTAGGCCAGTTCCAGGCAGACTCGCTGCTCATCTGGAATCTGTGCCAGCGCTGATTGGACATGTCCGCGCTCCCACATTCGCTCCACCTGGCTATCGGTTGAAGCACGTCTTGGCGCAGCGACCTGATCCAGTCGTTCGGCGCCGTTGCTGTGAAGTTGTGGACGCGCCTGCTGCCGTCGCAGTTGATCCAGCGAACGGTTGCGCGCCACCCGGTAGATCCAGGCCGCGGCGCTACCACTCCCTTGAAACTGCTCTGCCTTCTGCCAAACCTGCCAAAAGGTCTCTTGCAGCAGCTCTTCGGCAATGGACTGCTCACGCACAATGCGCACGATCAAGCCCAATACGCCGGCCGCATGACGGTCGTAGAGCAATTCAAGTGCTTCCGGGTTCTGCTGTGCAACCTCGGCCAGGAGAATTTCATCAGATGAAACAGCAAGGTTATGCTCTGCCTGGGTCATCGACGCCAATCTACTTTCTATCGTTTGACGCAGCGATGCTTCGATTGGTTCTAACGAAAACCACGTAACGACGTTTTGCTTTGGGGGAGTAGATGTAGAGAGTTCATGACCAGTAGAGGATTTCCCATCGATTTTGGATGGCAATTCTGGCCAGTCTACGATCCGGGTTCACGGCGACAGGATGGGCTACTCTTTCCAGCAGAGGACGATCCGAGATGTGATCTGTATAAAAGTAGCTTGCACGCAAATCTACGTTGCGTTTCTCTGCCCAGGCTTCCACCCAGTGGACTTTCCCCGCGCCGTAAGTGAGTGGATGACGCAACTCACCAGTGATACGGCCATCTTTCACGAGCCATTCGGTGGCGATCCATTCTTCGATGCCCAGGTGTTCGGCCACGAGGCCCACAGCGAACTGGCTGCTGCCGCTACAGATGATCGGAATGTGTCCTTGCGATTGGTGCCAAAGCAGACGCGCACGCGCCGGTACAGTGATCAGGGGGATCACATCGCGATCGAACCATTGGCGTGAGATCGTCCACAGCTTTTCCACGTCATGACCGGCGCCAGCTCGGCCTGCATGGCGAAGCAACCAGGATACATCCAGTAGCCCAAACCGGTAGAGTAAAGAGCCCGCCAGCATTGCCACAAGATCTCGTCGGCGGAGGTAATGAGCAAGTTGTCCTGTGCGTTGCAAATATCTAAAAAACGCCTTGGCCGAGGAATCCGAAAGAAGCGTATGGTCCATGTCGAAAATGGCGGCGATGTTTGCGTCTGGACTCATTTGACCTTTTTCAACGAACGGGGTGTGATCAAAAACTGTAGGATGCCACTACCCCAGCGCACTTGACGCCAGCGCACTACTTCAAGTGCAATGTGGGCGATGCCGGCTGTAGGCAGTTTCAGATTGAGTCGGCTATCTTCGCCGCTGCAAAGCCCTGAAATCAACATTTCAAGGCCAGGATTGTGTCCAATCAAAACCAGGTGTTCCACCGGCGCAGGCTGCTCACGCAATACCTCTAGCAGCGTTGTTGGCGCCGCTTCATAGATTTCTTTTTCCAGCAGGATCGACTGTTCGAATTTGATGGCGGCGGCCATCCCTTCGGCAGTCTCAACTGCGCGTGAGGCGGGTGAAGAAAGGAGTCGATCCGGCGCAGGCTCAATGCCGCGGATGACCGACGCCATCAACTTGATCTGTTTGTGTCCTTTCTCCACGAGAGGACGGTCCATGTCCAGTTGGTTGGCCGGCGCAACAGCCGCTTTGGCATGGCGCAGGATGGTAAGGTGCTTCATGGCTCGATCCCCAGGTGCTTCAGGATACACCCAAGTGCTTCAGGATAAACAAGTGCTTCAGGATAAAGATGTACCGCATTATAGGCACATGGGTTCAGACAAGTCAAACAGCCTGTGTTCTACGGGCGCACCCATTTCATACATTTCCCTTTGCTGTACCGTACTCATCTTGCCCCTATCTGGTCAAGGCAGTAGATCAATAAACAAAGCAAAAAATAAACAAACAATGTAGGAAATAAACAATGTAGGAAGATTTTGTAAACAAAGTTTAACTTGAATCACTATCTAAATTCGGGTAGACTGTTTCCAATCGTGCTTAGTTTCGGCCTGCCAATTGTACAAGTCGTGGTAGGGGCACGGGTGGGGCGGTGGCAAACGCTCAACAAGGAGGACGCCTATGTTGTAAACCACAACCGAAGAGGGAAGAGCGCATGGCCCCACGCCCGCCAGGACCTGTCCTGAGCAGGCAGCATTGCCCGAAAACCGGCAAGTGGGGTGACGAGGAAGGGGTTCCCAGCAGCGATGTTGGGCTAACCGCGGCGACCCTGCCGCGGGAAAATCGAAAGATCAGCGGATGCCCCCAGGTCCCGGTTACAGACCTGACCCGAAACCAGCCTCGGTTTCGGTTGTATTCCCTCCCAATTCTACAAACCAAGCAAACGCCCAAAACCGCGAGCAATCGCCGGCACAGAAGCGTTAAGCGGTAGCCGATTTCACGTAATGCGTGATGCGTGATGCGTAACCCAGAAGCCGCGTCGAGATCGTTGACGCTGCATGAGTTGCGTATTTCGGATTACGCGTTACTCGGAAATCGCACCTTACCCAAAACCATTTGATTGGCGACGGGGCAGGCGACTCCTTGGGATGCCCAAGAAGATGAGAATAGAACGCGGATTGAGCGGATGCAGCGGAGCGCGCGCGGATTTTTCCAGAATCCAGCGCTTTTTCTGCTGTTCCATCCGCCCAAATCCGCTCAATCCGCCCAATCTGCGTTCTATGCTCACTCCCCAGTCCCCAATCTCCAATCTCCAATCCCCAATCTGGAGGGAACCATGTGTGGCATCGTCGGTTACATCGGTCATCGTGACGCAGCGGTCATTGTCGTAGACGGTTTGCGTCGTTTGGAATATCGCGGGTACGATTCGGCGGGCGTCGCCGTGCTCAATGGACACGGCATCGAAGTGCGCCGTGAGGCGGGCAAACTCGCTCAACTGGAATCGTTGCTGGTCCAATCTCCTATCGGCGGCCCCCTCGGCATAGGACACACGCGCTGGGCCACCCACGGCCCGCCTGTGCAGCGCAACGCCCACCCCCACAGCAGTCCCGACGCGCAGATGGTGGTGGTACAGAACGGCATCGTCGAAAACTTTCAACCACTACGCCGCCTGCTCCAGGACCGCGGCTACGTCTTTCACAGCGACACCGACACCGAAGTTATTGTGCATCTGATCCACAGCCACTACCACAACGGCAGTGAACGTGACCTGATCCATGCCGTGCGCGCCGCCGCCGCCGAACTCGAAGGCCCCAGCGCCATCGGCGTCATCTGCCAGGATGATCCCGAACGACTGGTGGTGGTGCGCCTGGGCAACGCCGGTGGCGTCGTCATCGGCCACGGCGAAGGCGAAACCTTCCTCGCCAGCGATATCCCGGCGCTGCTGCCCTACACGCGGCGTATGCAGTTCCTCGAAAACCGGCAGATGGCGATCCTCAGCCGCGATGGCGTCGAAATCTTCGATCTTGACGGCAACGCCTGCGATCTGCCCGTCACCGAGATCAGTTGGGACGCCGACGCCGCCGAGAAAGGCGAGTACGCCCACTTCATGCAAAAAGAAATCTTTGAGCAGGCCGAAAGCATTCAGCGCACTCTCGCCCACCGCATCGACTTCGATCACTACCGCGTCGACCTGCCCGAACTCAACCTTTCGGTGGACGCCGCCCGCGCCCTGCGTAAATTGACCATCGTGGCCTGTGGCACCAGCTACTACGCCGGTCTCGTGGGGAAATTCCTCATCGAACACCTGGCCCGCCTGCCTGTAGAAGTGGACTACGCCAGCGAATACCGCTACCGTAGCCCCGTCTTCGGCCAGGACGAGATGGTGCTGGCCATTACCCAGAGCGGCGAAACCGTGGACACCCTCGCCGCAATCGAAGAAGCGCGGGACTTCGGCGTTTTTACTGCCGCCATTGTCAACGCTGTGGGCAGCCAGGCCGCTCGCGTCTGTGACGGCGTGATCTACATGCACGCCGGCCCTGAAATCGGTGTGGCCAGTACCAAAGCCTTCACCACCTCGCTTGTGGACATGGCGTTGCTGGGCATCTACCTCGCCCAGGCCCGCGGCACCATGACGGCCGAGACGCACCATGCCCTCATCGATGAACTCGCCCACCTGCCCGGCCTCGTCGCCCGTCTCCTCGCCGACGCCCGCCAAAGTGGCCATTATGCCGATCTGGCCGCCCGTTACGGGGAGCGTCACAACTTCCTCTACCTGGGGCGCGGCATTAACTACCCTGTAGCCCTGGAAGGCGCGCTGAAACTCAAAGAGATCAGCTACATTCATGCCGAAGGCTACCCCGCGGGCGAAATGAAGCACGGCCCCATTGCCCTCATCGACGAACGCATGCCCACCGTCGTCGTCGCCCCGCGCAACAGCGTCTACGACAAGATGGTGAGCCAGATCGAGCAGGTCAAGGCGCGCAACGGCGCCGTCCTCGCCGTGGCCGAAGAGGACGACGCCTACATCCGCGCCGTCGCCGACGCCATCCTGCCCATTCCGCCTGTCCACGAACTGCTCAGCCCCGTGGTGGCGGTCATCCCGCTGCAACTGTTGGCCTACGAAGTCGCTGTCCACCGCGGCGCGGATGTGGATCAGCCACGGAATTTGGCCAAGAGCGTGACAGTGGAATAGTCTTCCAGTCGCCTTGTATCAAACAAACCTGCCAGGTTTTCTGAAAACCTGGCAGGTCTGTTTCCATCACTAACGATTGATTGCAGGGAGCCAAAGCCGCTTTGTCTCGGCGTCCTCGGGCTCTTGCGACGGACTACTTTGGCCATTGGAAATGCGTGGCAAGTAGTAGATCCATGAGACCTGTGCGACAGCCGGCGACACAGTGACGGGTCCGTCCACGTCGATGGTGATCGGCGGCGGTGTTACGCCG
>WGMT01000056.1 GCA_016124945.1 bacterium
CCGGAACCGGAACCAACCAACACGCCGGAACCGGAACCAACTAACACGCCGGAACCGGAACCGACCAACACACCGGAACCGGAACCAACCAACACGCCGGAACCGGAACCAACCAACACGCCGGAACCGGAACCGACCAACACACCAGAGCCGGAGCCCACTGCTACAACTGAGCCCGAACCGGAACCCACCGCAACGGCTGCGCCGGAAGCGGAAGCCACCGCTACGCCTGAACCCGAAGCGGAATCGACTGCGACACCTGCGCCCGAGGCTGAGTCAGATCTGCCTGTGGCAACGGTGGCCCGCCCGCGTGTGAATCTTCGTACAGGACCCGGCACCGACTTCCCGGTGATCCGCGTCGTGGTGGAAGGTGAAAGCTACCCCATCCTCGCTAAGAATTCTGCCGGCGACTGGTATATGCTCGACCGGGGCAACGGCCAGATTGGGTGGATCAGCGCACCACTAGTCACAGTGAGTGGTGACGCCGATGCGATTCCGGTGGTAGCCAACTTGCCCACCCCGCCTGTACCCACGCCCACCCCGACTTCGGGTGGGTGATTCCTAGCTGAAACGGGCTCACCCATCGGCCCACATTTTGTATGAACGATCGGAGAGAGGCGCCAGTCAATCGGCGCCTCTCTTTTGCTTTTGGCGAGTGAAATCATTCCGAACCGAATGGGCCAACGTTCATTTAGGATCGGTTATAGATGGCGATGGTGGCCCCGGTGATGCTGTGCGCCGTGTCACTGCACAGGAAGAGAAGTGTCTCTGCGATCTGTTGTGGTGGCACCCATTTGCTGAAGTCTGCATTGGGCATAGCCTCACGATTGTCCGGTGTATCGATGGTGCCGGGCAACACCACGTTGACGTTGATATTGCGCGCCTTTTCTTCGGCGGCCAACGCTTCTGTGAGGTTGACCACGGCTGCTTTTGTAGCGCTGTAAGCGGCGGCCTTGGCACTGGCATTGACAGCGGCACGCGAGCCGACGTTGACAATGCGGCCCCAACTGTTGCGACGCAATGAGGGGATCACAGCACGGCACATGGTCACTGTGCTAAGGACATTGAGCCGCCACATCTTGTCCCACACGGCGAGATCTGGCAGATCACCGACGGCTGTCCCCGCGGCGAAACCGCCCACGAGATTGAGTAATGCGTCTATACGCCCGTGTACTTTCTCTACAGATGCGACGAAATGCGCAACTTGCACTGCATCGGTCACATCGACTTTGCCTCTTACTACAGCGTCAGTTGATTCTCCATTGCGCAGCCGTTGAGTGTGCTGTGCTAAAGAATCCACATCGGAATCTGTAAGAGCCACTTGCCATCCGTTATGGGCAAATGTAGGGGCAATTTGTGATCCCAAACCACCGGTGCCTCCGGTAATGATGACAACACGTTCCGCAGATTGCCGCATTTATCTCTCCTTGGGTTTATCGGGGGTGAGCCAGAATGCCGAACGTTACTGGCTACGAATTCTGCTTTAACCAGCCATCCAACTTCGTTCCGTCGAGTGCACTGTCTTTGTCCGGGTACCAGGTGACACTCTCTTCGATTTTGAGCGCAAGATCGAAGTCCTTCTGTGTGATGCCGCCGGCGCTGTGCGTTTCAAGATGTACTTCGACAGATGGGTAGTTAAGCACCAATTCCGGGTGATGATCGGCAGCTTCGGCAATAAAGGCAATGTGGTTGGCTACCAACATTGTCAAGCGCCAACTACCCGTCTTGTAGACACGAAATAAAGACTTGTCGCGTAGCCGCCACGTAGGCAGGTGTTCCGCCAGCCAGTCTTTGGTTTCTGCTTCGCTAAAGGTCTGTTCCATGACTTCCTTCCAAAGCTTGTGAATTTTTACGCAGAAAATTGCGTGTACAGATAACCCATGATAAACTGTATTCCGCTTTACCAAAGGCTGTCCGTAGGCCACCTCCCGAAAGTAAAACCCACAGGAAACTGGTCTAATCACCGTTCATACGGAGAATTTTGATGGGACAATTCTTGATGAATCGTCGTTTGTTGGTTGTTGTGGCGCTGTCTGTTCTAGTAGGAATAGTGGCCGCTTGTGCCCCTAACCCTCGCTCACAGTTAATTTCCCCCAATATGGTGCCTGTCGGCGCAGGTGAAGAATTTGTGCCGCCTACGCCAACACCGGTTCCAAACATCGCGAATTTGACGGAAGAAGAGATCTTGCTTGGGCTGGACGAAAACCTCGTCTCCTTACTGGCTTCTTCCGACCCCGCGCAAGGACAGCAACTGGCTGTGGCCAATGGCTGTATCGGCTGTCATCAACTTGATCCGAGTCAGGTAGTGGTCGCGCCCTCTTGGTACGACATGGCCAACGACGCACTCATTCATGCCAGTGCGGGTGAAGGCCCTGCTGCCTACATCTACCACAGCATCGTAGCCCCTAACGACTACATTGTTGCTGGGTATCCTGCCGGCATCATGCCGCAAACGTATGGTGAAACGCTAAACGATGAGCAGTTGATGCATATGGTTGCCTACTTACTCACGTTGCGTGGTGACGAAACTCAGTAGAATTTTGTTTGTCAGAAAAAAGCCGGGCCATACAGGCCCGGCTTTTTTTGTTTCCTGTTTTGGCGCTTGTCGTGATAGGCGTCCGCTAAATTCAGTGTTGAAGCTTGCGAAATTGTGATACGAACATCGGGTTGTCTAAAAAATCTGATTCATTTTGCTGGGATTTATCGTATGGCAAACGTGGTACGATTGAGTCAAATTTCCTACGTCGATCGGTGCTGTTTGGCACTGACCATTTTCAATAAAAGGCCGATCTAATAAATGATAGGATGAACTGCTCCTATGCTGCACGGTGATGTTCGGACAGATACTTGATACTCTTTATACGTCATACGTCCATGTAAAAAAACAAACTAGATAATTGTTAACAAGTTGATTCAGTTCACTGTAGGAGATCTTTTATGCCGACTATGCACACTGGTGAGTTGACCCTTTACTATGAAATCTGTGGAGAGGGAACACCGCTGCTTTTAATCGCCGGCGCCGGCTGCGATCATTGCTTTTGGCGCTTTCAAGTAGATGCGCTCGCTCCTTACTTTCAGGTCATTACGTTTGACAATCGGGGCATCGGGCTAAGTGATAAGCCGGAAGGTCCCTACTCGATTTTCGAAATGTCTGAAGATACAGCCCGCCTGCTCGAATCTCTTTCCATCCATCGCGCCCATGTGGTTGGGCATGCGCTGGGTGGTTACATTGCACAGGAACTGGCGCTTAACTACCCTGGCTACATTGATCACCTGGTGTTGGCGGGCACCTCTTTCGGCGGGCCAACGGCTGTGCCGGTGTCAGAGGAAGCCTTGATCCACATGATGCCGCATGAGAATCCCGAAGTGGGTACTCGGAGTACACTGACTGCGTTTACAGCGCCAGGTTTTTCCGAGTCTTCACCGGAACTATTTGAGGAATTGGTGTCATACCGGCTTGTACATCCTACATTGAAGGCGTCACACCAGGCACAGGTCCTTGCCGGTGTACAGTTCGACCAAGCAGACCTTGTCCACCGCATCGACGCGCTGACATTGGTCGTCACGGGCGAGTTTGATGCCATCATCCCGCCGCACAACGCTTCGTTGCTTGCTGCGACTTTGCCCAATGCCGAATCGTTCATCTTGCCGGGTGTGGGGCATATCTTCCCCATTGAAGCGCCAGAGTTGACGAACCAAATGCTCTACGAGTTCTTAAACATGTGATGTGCCGAACCTTAGCCTTGGCTGATATAACCGACCTGCCAGATCTCTTCTGATCTGGCAGGTTTTGTATTGGCGCAATTACGCGAATGGCAACTTCTAGGGTTTTGTGTACAATACAAGCAGTACTTCATGTGTGTATTTCACATCCCCTGTTTGAAAGGAGTCTGTTGATGGAGAGGATGCGTGTTTTTCGCTGGTCGGTTCGAGTTGCGCTGGCGTTGATGTTGGCTGTTGCGGTTGTGGCAACCGTACTACCGCAGCAAACAATGGCTGCGTCGGTAGAGCGTGCTAGCGCCTCATATGTCTACCACACTGTGCGCCCAGGCGATACGTTGAGCCGAATTGCTGAACATTATGATGTTTCGATGAGCAGCATCATGCGCATCAATGGGATCACCAATCCCAACCATATTTACGTTGGGCAGAGACTCAAGATCCCAACCGGTTCTGTTAGCTGTGCTTTTTATCACACGGTGACACGTGGACAAACACTATCTGGTATTGCCGTCCACTACGGTGTGCGTCTTAGCGCCCTGGCCGAAGCAAATGGAATTTCTCACACCAGTTATGTCTATGTGGGGCAGAAGCTTTGCATTCCTGGCAGTGGAGGGCCCGCACCATCGCCTGAAGGTTTCTACTACACAGTTCGCCCAGGCGACACGTTGAGCTCACTTGCCCATCGCTATGGTACGTCAGTCGCTGCCATTATGAGCGCCAACGGTATCTCGCACCCCAACCGTGTGTTGGCCGGGCAGACAATCTTTATTCCTGGCTACTATACGCCACCTGTACAACCACCCAAACCCCACCCAACACCTACGCCCAAGCCGCCGGTGCCAGCACCGGTTGTGTGGACTGGGCTTTACTACAACAACACGGACTTTAGCGGCGCACCCACCATTGTGCGACAGGACGCCGCCATCGACTTCAACTGGGGTTTCGGTAGCCCGGCTGTCGGTATCAACAATGATCAGTTCAGTGTGTTGTGGACGACGACGCCGCACTTCAGTGAAGGGAACTATCGCTTCTATGCCACCTCTGATGATGGTGTACGCATCTTTGTCGGTGATCGCTTGGTCATAGACGGGTGGGGCGTTCACCCGGCACAGGGATACTTTGGTGATATCTACTTGACCGCCGGCCACCATACCGTACGTGTTGAGTACTTTGAGCAGTCGGAAAACGCACTGATCAACGTCTCTTGGAGCCGAAGGTAAGAGAGAGATTCAGGGCGTTGCTCCTTCGAGGTAGATTCGCTATCGCACAATTTCCTCTCTACTTAATCTCCCAACGCCCGGCGACAATTCGCCGGGCGTTTGCGTTTGCCTGCCCTACTACAGGTTTTGACAGCCACTTTTTCCAAAGCCTATAATTGGGAGACAATCACGTAAAAAAGGGGATGAGAAGATAGAGATGGCAAAGTTACCAATTGTAACGCCTTGGGATGACAACAGTGAGGTGCTGAACCAGGCTGCTCGCCGTGTCCGCGACTTTGGCCCCGAGCTTCACCGTCTGCTCGATGACATGGTTGAGACAATGCGCGAAGCCAACGGGGTCGGGCTGGCCGCACCACAAGTCGGGCTAGACATGCGTGTTACGGTGGTTGAGTATCCTGAAGACGAAGAACGCCCAGATGAGACGATGAAGCGTTATGAGCTGATCAACCCTGAAATCGTCAAAACAAAAGGGGCCGAAGTGGCACAAGAAGGATGCTTGAGCCTTCCTGGCTTGGCGGCCGATGTAGAGCGTGCTACCTATGTGCTGGTGAAGGCACAGGATCGGCATGGCAAAGAGGTGCGCATCAAAGCATACGACTGGTTGGCGCGTATTTTTCAGCATGAGATCGATCACCTCTTCGGCGTGATGATGACTGACCGTGCCGAACAAATCTATAAGATCCAAGAAAATGAAGACGGCAAAATCGAGTTGATTCCTGTTGCGAAAGCGCTGCCCGGCGCGTCTGCTTAACGCAAAACACTTCTTTGTTAAAAAGTCACACAAAAGAGCACACAAAAATAGGACCGGCTGATCAGCCGGTCCTATTTTTTGATCATACCCACGTTGATCCTAAACAGGCGCCCTAGTACACGATGGCTGAAATCAGCCCCTGAAATAACGCGGAGGGAGCACGCCCACGTGCGGCTCTACGCCATAAGAGCCGCATCTCTTCAGAGTTCCACGACCCATTTACGCCGTCGTGTACTAGCCGCCGTGATGGTCTATTCCTTCATAACGTTCGATGAAAGCGCGAATCCGATCTGCATCAAATGCATCAAACTTGTCGAGCCGTTGCCACGCAGAAAGGGCGATGCGCGATTCCATGTCTTTGTGATAGGCAAAGCCACTTTCGCTGCCCCACGTCGGATCGTTCGGCATCATCAGCACATGTCGCCCACTGTTAATGTAGGGTGCAACCACAGAACGCAGATCTTCCACCAATTCAGGACACCCTTCAAGACATTGATAGTACACAATTACGCCGCCATCTTCCATGTTGTGCACAATCTGTTCATACCGGATAGGTTCTGGAATGATCGCCCAGGGCGCAAGGCCCGGGTAATGCGGCCCTGAAGTGGGCGGTGTGCTGTTGTACGTAATTGGTGATGTGCTGCCTTGTGGAATGTGGGCATTGCCCAAAGTTGGCAGCGAGATCTCTTCGCCAATAGGGAGTGTGGCGCGAATGTTTAGAAAAACAACGAACGCAATCATGGCAACAATCGCCGCAGCACCCCCAATCAGCATCAAATTGGTGTTGCGTCGCCGCTTAGCGGCAATTTCACGAAGCTCCTGACGTTTGGGACGGCGGATTGTCGAACTGGTCATGAGGTCTCTCTCTTAAAAAGGTAAACTGTATAGTTGCAATTTGAATGGATAAACGTCACACACTTTGATCCGCCGATACAAGCGGTCTACATTTTGCTCAAGTTAACAGTGCCGCCTATAGCGAACTGTAGGCAGGATCGCATTGTTAAGAGGCGTAAATACATCGCTACACAAGGCAGAATAGGGTTCTTAAAGAAGAGAGTGCCACTTTCGAAAATTGGTGAGATCCAAAGCCCATGTCTCTGCGTCAGAATGTGTGCCGCCGATTGCTACAAGAATTTGGCAGCCTTTCAAAGCTCAATTCTACGGGAAAGGACGCATCCCATGACTCTCTCTTGGACGCTTGCCCGCCGCTATCGTTTGGTGCCGGCACTGATCCTATCTGCAATGTTGTTGTTTGGTTCGGTGGTTGTGTCTTGGGCGCACCCGCTGGGGAACTTCACCACCAACCGCTATGCCAGGATCACACTTGGGCAGACCGAAATCTCCGTCTTCTACGTGCTAGACATGGCCGAAATCCCCGCTTTCAAGGCAATCACCGCTATCGACAACAATGACAACGGCTCCATCGAAGACGCAGAAGCCGACACCTTCCTGGCGAGCACAACGGCGTCCTTACGCAACAATCTGTCTTTGACAGTAGATGGCCGACCGGCCATGTTGGAAGTGATCGACAGCTCGTTGCGCTTCCCCACAGGGCAGGGTGGCCTGAAGACAGTGCGCCTGGAGATGACACTTACCTCACCGATTCAAGCTCAGGCAGATACACAGATCGATTTCCGCGACGACAACGGCCCTGGCGAACTGGGCTGGCGCGAGATCATTGTCGTGGCCGAGGACGGCGTTGATCTGATCTCGTCAACGGCGGCAACCGAAGATCGTAGCCAGGCGCTTACCAACTATCCCGTTGATCTGCTGCAAGATCCCCCCGCTCAGCGCACAGCAACAGTGGTCTACCGTCCTGGGGCAAGCGATTCACCTGGTTTTGCAACATTTACTTCTGCAATAGCGTCGGCATCGGCTCCTAGTGAAGATCCCTTTGCTGATCTCATCGCCGTACCGGTTTCGGGGCCGATGGCGTTGCTGTTGACGCTGCTCGCTGCCTTTGTGTGGGGCGCGGCACACGCCATGTCCCCAGGGCATGGGAAGACAATTGTGGCTGCCTATCTTGTCGGCTCGCGGGGCACGGCCAAACACGCACTCTTCCTCGGCCTCACCACCACGGTGACACACACGGCAGGCGTCTTTGCGCTGGGTGGCATCACCCTCTTTGCCTCTCAGTTCATCCTGCCCGAACAGTTGTTGCCCTGGTTGAGCATCCTATCGGGCCTGTTGGTGGTGGGCATCGGCATCTCTATGTTTTGGGGCAGATTGCGTCCACTGGTGCTACGACAGGCACACCACCACTTTCATGAACACGCCATCGGTCACCATCACACACACGATCACGGCCATCATCACTATCATCCGCACGAACATGATCATGCGCACGCGCACGGCGACCACCATGATCATGCGCACACCCACAGCCACCTTCCCCCCGGCGCAAACGGACAACCCGTCACCTGGCGTAGCCTGTTGGCTTTGGGCATCTCTGGCGGCCTGCTGCCCTGCCCGTCGGCGCTGGTTGTCATGTTAGGCGCCATCGCGCTAGGACGAATCGGCTTTGGGCTTCTCCTCATTCTTGTGTTCAGCCTGGGTCTGGCCAGTGTCCTCACCCTCGTCGGCATCTTGATGGTTCACGCCGGCAAGCTCGTCAAGCATGTCCCCGAGGGTGGACGATTGCTGCGCCTGGCCCCCATCGGGAGCGCTCTGTTCATCACCATCGCAGGTGTGGTGATCACCGTTCAGGCGATTCTCCAGATTGGCACGCTTTCACTATAAATTGCACCGCTAACTTTTTTTCAACCAACACACAACCACACACAACCACCTGCACAGGACCCAGCGCCTGTGTCACCCGACACAGGCGCGCCCATCAACTGTTCAATTCACAGGAGAAATCACACATGCAAGCTTCAAGACACATCTTTCAAAGATTGGGGATTCTACTCGGTCTGCTGGTCGGCGTCCTCTGTCTCTTCGGCGCAGCACTGGTCTGGACACAATCCCTGGCCGGTGCATCCAGCCACCGCGAAGCCCCCCTGATCTCCAAGGATCCCTTCGCCGACAACACCGACACCTACGTCTTCGTGTCGCCCGAAAACCCCGACAACCTGGTGCTCGTTGCCAGTTGGATCCCCTTCGAGGGGCCGGAAGGTGGCCCGAACTACTGGGAATGGGACGACAACGTCGCCTACGATATCCACATCGACATCGACGGTGACGCCACCAGCGAAGTCACCTACACCCTGCGCAGCCGCGTGGAGGTGGGCAATCCCAATACCTTCCTCTACAACACCGGCAGCATCGACTCGCCCAGCAGCAGCAACTGGAATCGTCGCCAGTTCTACACCGTCACCGAAAGCTTCGAGCCGGGGACGGAACCCAACGGCGCCGCCAATCCGCTTTCCCTGCTCGTGGACAATCAACCCGCCGCGCCGGTGAACATCGGCAGCAAGTCCACACCCAACTATGCTGCCCTCGAATCGGCCACCATCTACAACGTCACCGCCTCCAACGGCGACGCCATCAAAGTCTTCGCCGGGCAGACGGACGATCCCTTCTTCGTGGATTTGCAGGTCTTCGATCTGCTCACCCTGCGCGGTGAAGCCGCCCCTGTCGGCTACAGCAGCGGCAACAACATTGCCATCGATTCACTTTCGGGCTTCAACGTGCATACCATGGTGATCGAAGTGCCCATCAGCCGCCTCGTGCGCAACAGTGAACCTGTCCTCGGTGTGTGGGCTGCGTCCCGCCGCCCGTCCATGGACGTGATGGGCGGCGATGGCGAAATGAAGCAGGTCTCGCGCCTGGGCATGCCCCTGGTCAACGAAGTGGTACTGCCCATGGGCCTCAAAGACGTCTTCAACAGCATTCAGCCCAGTTCTGATCTCGGCGCCTACGGTCTGCTGCAGAAGAGCGTGGAAGATCCCGAAATCGGCAACCTGCTCTGCGCGCTCTACGGCATCCCCCTGCCAGGTGACAGCGACAATAACTGCGCCACCGAATTCACGACAGGCACCCCCCGCAGCGGGCGCGGTGACATCTTCGACGTCTTCTTGCAGGGCATGGTTCTCGCCAATCCCTTCACAATTCAAACCGCCAACGGCACCGTCGAACTGCCCGCAGGCTTCAATGTCAACCGTCCTAGCGCCAACGGTGCGCCTACACCGTCTGAGATGATCCGCATCAACACCAACATCAAGGGCGATCTCTGCCATCCCACCCCACAACGGCTGGGTGTGCTGGCCGGCGACGCCTGTGGCTTCCCCAACGGTCGCCGCCTCGCGGACGATGTCGTCGAGATCGAACTGCTAGCCGTGGCCGGCGCTGCTTACCCTGTCCTCGACGGGCGCGACGCCACTTTCAGCTTCAACAGCGACTTCATCGGCGTCCTCACCGACAATGTTAACGCCAACGACGTTCCTTTCCGCGACAACTTCCCCTACGTGGCCACGGCGCAGTCGGGGCAAGAACACATCCATCAGAACCCATTGACATTCATGCTCTTCCCTAACATTCTCAACGCCGCCGTCACCGTAGACTTCATCGGTCTGCCCGCCGCCGGTTCCGCACTGGCGCTGTTCTCGCTGTTGGCGGTGCCGGTTTACCTCTGGGTACGGCGACGATCTGGATAGAAAATGAGTAAGGAGTCAATGTCCTTAAGTTAAGCGCGAAGTGAGCATCCTCAGATGCGGCTCTACAGGTGTGGACACACATCTGAAGATGCTCGCTCCGCAGCGTGACGAGTAGCTGAATCCCTTAACAAAATGACATTGACTCCTTACTCTTTGCTCATTCACCCTGGAGCGCATCATGCACAACGCACACCTCTCCCCCACCACCTACCGCCTCATCATTCGCGTCGGCCTCTCTCTGCTCTTGCTGGCTGTGGTTCTTTTTTTGAGGACCGGAACGACGTTGCCGTCGCCTACCGTCACCCGTGCCACTGTGAGCGAATGGTCCGCAGCATCCGCGGTTCGACAGGTTCAAGCGCGCCTGCAAGCCCGCCCCAACGACGCCGATAGCTACGCCTTGCTCGGATTGGCACTGCTCCAGCAAGTCCGCGAAGACGGTGACGCCGCCAACTACCTGCGCGCCGAAGAAGCCTTCGCCGCCGCCCTTGCACGCGATCCGGAACAGGTCAACGCGTTGGTGGGGCAAGGACTGTTGGCCCTGGCCCGCCATGATTTTGTCACCGCGCTGACGTGGGGGGAGCAGGCCCGTGGGCTGAATCCGTACAACGTCGAAGCGTTGGGCGTCCTCGTAGACGGCTACGTCGAGCTAGGACGCTACACAGAAGCTATCGACGCCGCCCAAAAAATGGTCGATCTGCGCCCCGGCGTCGCCTCGTACACCCGCGTCTCCTACCTGCGCGAACTACACGGCGACGTCGACGGCGCCATCCATGCTATGACCCGCGCCGTCGACGCCGGCGTCCCCGGCAGTGAGCAGGCGCTCTGGTCACAGGTGCAACTAGGACATCTCTACTTCAATCGCGGCGATTGGACAAACGCCGAATCCCACTATCGAGCCACCCTTGCCGCCAGGCCCAACTACGTCTACGCACGCGCCGGGCTGGCACGCGTCCACGCCGCCCGCGGACAACACGACGACGCCATCCGCATCTACGCCGCCGTGGCCGAAGAGATGCCGCTGCCCGAATTCCTCATCCCGCTGGGCGAACTTTACCAGCGCGCCGGTCAGCCCGAAAAAGCAGCCGAACAGTTCGATCTCGTGCGCGTCATCGCCCGCCTACAGCAAGCCGCGGGTATGGACGTGGACCTGGAAATGGCCCTCTTCGAAATCGAGCATGGCGACAATCCCGCGTCCGCCCTGGCAAAAGCGCGAGCCGCCTACACACGGCGGCCCAGCGTCCACGCCGCCAACGTCCTCGCCTGGGCGTTCTATCATCACGGCGACTATGCCGAAGCCCAACGCTACAGCAACGAAAGCCTGCGCCTCGGCACCCAAGACGCATCCTTCCACTACCACGCCGCCCGCATCGCCCACGCCCTGAACGATGACGCTGCCGCCCGTCACCACGTGGTGCAGGTCAATGCCATCAACCCAGGATTCTCAATCCTGTACAGCGCAGAAAGATTGGACACGGATTGACAGGATCTATGCACGCGCTTCCACCGACAGCCAATCCACCCACAGCGATTGGCGGCCCGGCTTGTTGATCACTCCGTAGCCGAAGTCGCCCCAAGGCGTTACCCGCATGAACTGGTTGTCGATCCAGATCACCAGCCCCAACGGTCCTCGTGGCGGCGTCGCGCAGGTGAGGACGGGCACGCCGTCTACAAAAAAGCGAGCAACGTCCCTTCCCCAATCAATTGTGTAGACATGCCAATCGGCCATTGACGTCGTCAGCGACTGTTCGCAGACGCCGATGGAGCGCTGTCCAATCGGCCAGAGCCGACGGTAGAGCGATCGGATCTGCATGAGCGGCATGGCGACGGGGGCGGTGGGGGCCAGCGCCAGGAAGGACCAACGCACTGCGTCGATGGTTGCTGCTTTCCAGCCCCAGCCCGGCGTATTGAGATCGAGCTTCATGTTCGAGGGCGGCGCGGCGTAGAAAAACCAGATGGCACGCGGCAGCGCCGGCATACGCCGGCCTGTCATCAAGAACGGATCGTTCCAGAATCCGAAACCGGCGGTGCCGAGGAGCGGACGGGGGGAGATTGTTGATGGAGAAGGCGATAGTGCGTAGTGCGTGGTGCGTGGACCAGGGGAGGGCGTGGGCGTTTCATTGGGCTGTTCTTGCGCGCCGGGGTGCGAGAAGCGGGCGCGGATGGTGAAACGTAGCGGCGGCTTCCACAGGAAATCGCCGCGCGCCAGGCCCTGGTAATCGTCGATCTGGGCGTTGGTGTAGGCGTTGGACGTGGCATCCTGATTGGAGAGGCGTAGACCGTCTGCGTCGAAGTCGAGCTGTCCGCGGCCCGCAATGTGACGTTTCCACTCGGCAGGCAGCCCATCACGGAATCGGACGGTGCGAGCCGTCACAACGGTTTCTCCAGCAGTGTCACCACCACCTCTACCGCGCCTTCGCCGTGGAGGTGGCGTGAACGGGTGAGCTGTCCGGCTTCCACGGCGGCGGCGAATTGTTGTCCACTCTCCTTTACCGGCGGGAAGACGACGCTGTAGAAAGCGCGCATCAGGGGATTCTGGGCTTTGATCTGCACGTCCACCACAATCACCCGCCCGCCAGGACGGAGCACGCGAGCAAATTCACGGTGGGCAATCGGGTCGAGGATAAAGCCGGCGGGGAAGGTGCTGACGATGGCGTCGATGCTCTCGTCGGCGAAGGGCAGGCGCTGTACAACGCCCTGCACCCGAGGGAAGCGCAGATGGTGGCGGTGCAGTTTGCCGTCCACAATGCGGTGCATGGCGGCAGACGCTTCCAAGCCCATTGCGTTTTCGGCTTTCACCGCCAGCAGGGGCAGTAGTTCGCCGGTGCCAAAGGCCACTTCCAGCACACGTTCGCCCTGTACATAGCGCAACGCCGTGCGCCGCCAACTGTCCCATTGGCCGAGGCTCACCAGCCAACTGACGATGTCATAGCTCCAGGCGAATTCGTTGTAGAGGCGTTGATAGGCCCAGCGGTAGAGGGTTGCGATCAGGCGGAAGAGGAGGCGTTTCATGCGGCGTTCAGAGCGGCATCGATCAGCGGCTGCGCCCAGGTGGCGGCGTCCTCGTTGAGATGCGGCACCGGCGGTTGCGTGTAGTCCAGCCGTAGATCGAAGCGGGCGCGGTCATACAGTTCGTGGAAGACTTTGTTCAGCGACAGGATGGGCGCTTCCTCGCCCGGCAAGAGCGGAATCGGCACGTCGGGGATGGGATCGCGCACACTGAACGCGTAAAGCTGCGATTGTGGCCGGCGCCAGCCAGGGCTGATGAGAATGCGGTAGTCGCTGTGTACATCGGGGCCAACCACCGTCATCGGCGGGCCGGCGCGCAGCAGGTCGATCTCCACCAGGCTGGTGCGGCTGCGTACAACTGTGGCGCGTTTGTCTACGTACTGGTGGCGACCGTCTTCGTGAAGTTTATTCACCGGCGATAGTAGTTCCAGGATCGTGATCAGCTTGGCCGTCTTCACTTCACGGATTTCCAGGTAGCTTTCGTCCACTTTGTCGCCCATGGGCACGTCCACTTCGTAGACGGCGGAGGCTTCGGCCATCTGCGACATGGGCTTGGGCCAGGGTGCATTCTCTACCGGGCTGATGGCAATGTCGGGCCGCCCAACGAAGACGATGTCATCGGGGGCGAGCAGGTAGGTACGCCGTTCCAGCGCCACATAGTAGCGGGGCGCCACTCTGGGGACGAGCGCGTCACGCATGGCCGTAATCAGGCTGTTGTGTACATCGGGCCACAAAGATGGATGTTCCAGGTAAGGATCCATGCCGGGAAAGGGACACTGCATCGCTGCCTCCTTGAATCATGCGCTGCCCGCATTGTAGCAGGGGGGATCGGGTGCGTCAATCCGCCCAATCTGCTCCATCCGCGTTCTATTTCGTCTCTGAATCGAAGGAATAGTGCCGCGCTGTTGTGATCTCGGCCATCACCCGCTTAATCGGCACAAGACGGCCAACAGTGGTGTAATGGTGACCGGCAACCGGCGTGGTGGTGGCGCGCTCGAGGAATTCCTCTTGAATGGGGACAAACCAATCCCGCGTCTGCGGCAGGGGCAGGATGTAAAGCTGTTTGGTGTTGACGAAGTAGTAAAAGAGGAGATCGGCCTGTGTGTAGAGGAAGCAGCCGGGGGTGCCCTCTTCGGCGTTGCTTTGGGTCTCGAAGAAGAAATTGCCGCTTTTTTCGACGCGGTCGCCCTTGATTTCCACCTGGTAGCGGCGTTTTTGTGTCGTCCACAGCAGATCCACGTCCAGCGCCTGATACGCCGGATCTTGTTCGACGTTGGCCACGCCCACGGTCTGGCGCAGGCTGCGCAGCCACTCTTCGATCTCCGCCGCCGCCACCTGGGCAACCTGGGTCCCGTCTTGCATTGAGTATCGACGGGGCATCGGCCTCTCCTCTCTACACGTACAAACCACGAGGACAGAGAATTGTCTGGAAAGAGAGGGATTGGTGATTGGTGACCGGGGCAGATTCACCTCTGCCCCAATCACCAATCACTAATCACCAATCCCTTCCTCTACCCATGACGCTGCATAAAGCGCTGCATACGTTCCAGCGCTTTCTCGATATTTTCCATGCTGCCGGCATAAGCGCAGCGGACGTGTCCAGCGCCGCCCTGGCCGAAGCCGCTGCCGGGGATGACGGCGACCTTCTCTTCGAGCAGCAGCCGTTCGGCGAACTCGTGTTCGTCCATGCCGGTGCGGCGAATGCTGGGGAAGGCATAGAACGCGCCTTTGGGTTCAAAGCAGTCTAGCCCCATTGAATTGAGGCCATTGACAATCGTGCGACGGCGAGCGTCGTACGAACCGACCATTTCGAGGACGGCGTCCTCGGCAGTGGGATCGGTGAGCGCGGACAACGCCGCCGCCTGTCCTGCTGTGGGGGCCGACATGATCAGGTATTGGTGGATCTTGCGCATCGCGCCCAGCAGGTCGGCGGGTCCTGCCGCGTAGCCGATGCGCCAGCCGGTCATGGCGTAGTCTTTGCTCATGCCGCCGAGGTGGATTGTGCGCTCGGCCATGCCGGGCAGGCTGGCAAACATCACATGCTGGTGATCGCCGTAGACCAATCGGTCATAGATTTCGTCGGAAATGACAATGAGATCATGGCGCTGCGCCACTTCGGCAATCGCCAGCATCTCTGCACGGTTCATCACCGCGCCGGTGGGGTTGCAGGGGTAGCCGATGAGCAGTGCCTTGGTGCGGGGTGTAATTACCGCTTCGATCTGCTCTGGCGTCAGTACAAAGTTGTTCGAGGCATAGGTGGGTACGTCCACCACGGTGCCACCGGCCAGGATCACGTCGGCGGTGTACGAGACGAAGCAGGGTTGCGGCACGATGACTTCGTCCCCTGGATCGAGGATGGCCTGCATGGCCAGGTACATGGCTTCGCTGACGCCAACGGTGATCAGCACTTCCTTTTCGGGATCGTAGGCCGGGCCGTTGTAGCGGCGCGCCAGCATCTCGGCTACGGCTTCACGCAGTTCAATCATCCCTGCGTTGGACGTGTACGCCGTGTTGCCCTGGCGGATGCTTTCCATGCCAGCGTTGATCATCGGCGGCGGGGTGACGAAGTTGGGTTCGCCGATGCCCAGGCTGATGACGTCGTCCATGGTGGCCGCGATGTCGAAGAAGCGGCGGATAGCCGATGGCGGCACCGCCACCACACGCTCGCTGAGGCGGCTTTCCAACGAGCGCCTCAACGTGCTGTTGCCGTTGGCGGGGATGGGGCGGCGGACTTGTTCGCCGAGTACAGGGACAGGTGTATTTGAAGTTGTTGTATTCATGATGATGCGGCCGCGGACGGCCGTTTCCTTTCGTCGGGATCAGTAAGATAGTTTGTATTTGGGGTTGTGTAGGGTGATGCGCCAGCCTTTGCGTGCCGATTCCACAACTGTCAACAGGCTATACTGACAGTTGCCGGCTCAGTGCAATGGCCAGGCTCCCGACGAGGGGAGGTTGGGTTGGCATGTGGTGCGTTAACATGTCTGTTTCAGGCATGGCTATCTCACAGCGTGGGTTTCTGCTTGTGCCAGGATGTGCTTTGCTCGTAGGCATAGGCTGTGCGCAGAATCGCTTCTTCGCCCAGCGACGGCCCACAGATTTGCAGGCCGATGGGCAGCCCGTTGTTGTCTTGTCCACAGGGGACGTTGATGCCGCACATGCCCACCAGATTGAGGCTGACAGTGAAGATATCGGCCAGGTACATTTCCAGTGGGTTGTCCGTCTTCTCACCGAAGCGGAAGGCGGTGGACGGTGTTGTTGGCCCTACGATGACATCGACTTGCTCGAATGCACGTTCCCAGGCACGCTTAAGCAGTGTACGCACCTGCTGGGCCTTGAGGTAGTAGGCATCGTAGTAGCCGGCGCTGAGGGCGTAGGTGCCCAGCATAATGCGTCGTTTCACTTCTGGGCCGAAGCCTTGTCCGCGCGTCTGGCGGAAGTTCTCGAGCATGTTGTCCGCGCCGGCGCTGTAGCCGAAGCGGATACCGTCATAGCGGGCGAGATTGGCGCTGGCTTCTGCTGTGGCCACCAGGTAGTAGACGGGCAACGCCTTGTCTGTGTTAGGCAGCGAAATCGGCACGATCTGTGCGCCCAGTGTCTCCAGTTGGGTGATGGCTTTGCGCACCGCCGCTTCCACCTCAGGCTGAATGCCTTCGATGAAGTATTCGGCGGGCAGCCCCACCCGCATCCCCTTTAGATCGGGGATCAACGCCTGCGTGTAATCAGGGACAGGTGCATCGAGGCTGGTGCTGTCTAGCGGATCGCGCCCGGCGATGACATTGAGCAGGATCGCCGTGTCTTCGACGGTGTGGGTAAGCGTGCCAACCTGATCGAGGCTACTGCCGTAGGCCAGCAAACCGTAGCGGCTGACCCTTCCATACGAGGGCTTGAGGCCAACAATGCCACACAGCGCCGCGGGTTGGCGCACACTGCCACCGGTGTCCGTCCCCAGCGCGCCAAGCGCTTCGGATGCTGCCACTGCTGCCGCTGATCCGCCGCTGCTACCACCGGGGACACGTTCAAGGTCCCACGGATTACGGGTAGGGGCATAGCCGCTGTTCTCTGTGCTCGACCCCATGGCAAACTCGTCGGTGTTGGTTTTGCCCAGGATCACCGCGCCGGCGTCTTGTAACTTTTGCACGCTGGTGGCGCTGTAGGGTGGCACAAAGCCTTTGAGGATCTTGCTGCCGGCAGTGGTTTCTACGCCCCGCGTCGCCAGGACGTCCTTGATCGCAAGCGGCACGCCCAGCAGCGGCGCATCTTCGCCGGCAGCGCGCCGTTTATCTGCCTCAGCCGCTTGTGCCAGCGCCGATTCTTCGGTAACGGTGAGATAGGCGTTTAGGTCACCGTCTACAGCGGCGATGCGGTCGAGCAAGGCTTGGATCAACTCAACGGCAGAAATGTCACCGCGGCGCAGGCTTCTTAACGCGTCGGAGATCGTCAATTCATGCAGGTTTGTCGTCGCAGTCATCAGCGTGATGCCTTTGTTTGGGGCGCCTCGAGAGCCGAAAACCAACGCCATCCGGCGTGGTCCGGTTCCAACGTGGCGGGTTATTCTTCAAAGATGGCGCGCACGCGGAAATATCCGTCGGCACTATCTGGTGCATTGGCAAGGGCTGTTTCGTTGTCGAAGCTGGGCCGCGGTAGATCGTCGGCCATCACGTTCTGTAGATCAAGGATGTAGGGCGTAGGGGCCACGCTGCTTGTGTCCACTTCCTGGATCTGTTCGGCATACTCAAGGATCGCCGACAATTGACCGGTAAACTCCTCAACCTCGGCATCGCTAAGGGAAAGTTTGGCCAGTTCGGCAACGTGACGGACTTCTTGAGCAGTCAGTTTCATGCAAAGCCCCCCGTGCTGAATACTGAAAACAAAGTAGTAAATATAAGCGTAGTAAACAAAAGCGTCGTGGAAGCAAGGCCACGACGCCAGGTTACTGCATAGAAACGCCGTGAGCAAAAGTGCTCACGGCGCAAATGACAAGTAATCTCGTCCGCTACCGGAGCACGCAGCTAGCTGCTGCCGATGCGGCGTTTGCCAGAACAGTTGATAAAGACGATTTTAGGACAATCAACCTTGTGTTCATAAGCCAGCAGTATAGGCCGGACAGCAGTCGATGTCAAATCGTTTCAACAGCGAACAGGGACTCCCATTGCCTGGAATGCAAAGACCCTTCGCCACCACAACGAAGGGTCTTCACATACCATCATCTGTTTTCCAAACCATTCCAACCACACATCAAAAGGAGGAGAACCAAAGGAAGTTGAAGACGATTATGCGAACTACCTGACCAATCAAAACAGCTAACCCACATCAAACCACCAAAAAGGAGACTACAAAGAAAGGGTTCAAACTGAATCTATTAACAAACGCGGCACAGGATAAAAAATAAATGGAATAAAACAAGGAATAAAGTGTAAAAAACAGCCTACTGCGTTAAAGATAATCCACGGCTGATGTGGCCTAATACCCGGACGACCACTGGGATGATAACGGTTGGCTGATGCTGCCTGCTCAACGACCGTCTTGACGCATCGTTTAGCGATTGATTCGTCTGCTTTGGTGACCAAATTGCCGCTGTGCGTACAACCGAGTGACTAAGTGCGAAATCAACCATCTCTTGGTTACAGGATACCTGAACCTTTGCTGCTTGCCTATAGGAAAAAGGTAATGCGCTTTTGTGGGGATGCACTAAGATTTTGTGGTATTCAAGCAGAATAATTTGGTAGCTGATGTGGACTGATGGTAGTATCGTTACGGATTTCACAAATGCATTGTTGTATCCTGCTGATGTGGAACCGGCGTATCGGCGCTGCGCAGGGGCAAACCCGCACCTGTGGATAAGCAGGTGGGTTGACCATAGGCAGCCGGAGACGCGCCAACCAAAACAAGACGAATTTTATGATATTCGTATTACGATATTCGGATATGGAGGGAGAACATGTCATTTCACAGCTTGCGCGAACAAGGAATCAGTACGACTGTTGACCAGCTCGATCAAAGAATCACCAGTTGGATGGCGCGTTACGGCATCGTTATCATGCGGATTGGGTTGGGGGTGGTTTTTTTCTGGTTTGGCATTCTGAAGCTTTTCCCGGGGATGAGCCCAGCCGAAGATTTGGTGCGCAATACCATCTACTTTGTTGATCCTGATCTCTTTATGCCTGTCCTCGCGATTTGGGAGGCGTTGATTGGGGTGGGGCTGATTACCGGCAAGTACATGCGGGCAACGCTTTTGTTACTCTTCATGCAGATGCCCGGCACGGCGTTGCCCTTGGTGTTATTGCCCGAAGTGGTGTGGACGGCTTTCCCCTACGGCCTCACACTGGAAGGACAGTACATTGTCAAGAACCTCGTCCTGATTGGCGCAGGGCTCGTCATCGGCGGCACTGTGCGCGGTGGGCGGCTCGTCGCAGAACCCACGGAGCGATAAAGAAGCAATTAAGCGATTAAGCGCTCCAACGCTTAATCGCTTATGTAGTACCCCAGTAGAACACCACTTTCTTTGACCGCTTGCCTGCCCCATGCTACAATCGTCCTATTCGTGTGGGTGTATAAGCTGTTTTTCCTTGAGCGATAACATATGGATCGAGCAAAGGCGCTTTCTTGGGCTGCATGGACGGCACAAGGTTCTCAACTTCAACCAGCAGATGAACGCTCTGGGGTGACTACAGCGGATTTTCCTCTTGATCTGGCGATTGTGATCCTCAATTACAACACACACGATTTGCTACGAAACTGTCTGGATTCGGTCTTTGCAGCGCAGGGAAACTTTTTGTACGCTGTCTGTGTGGTAGACAATGCCAGTAGCGATGACAGTGTTGACATGGTGCGTCGTCACTTTCCGCTTGCGGGGGTAATTGCTCAGGATCAGAATCGGGGCTTCAGTGCCGGTAACAATGTGGCCATGCGCACCGCCGGTTTTGCTCAACAGACAAAAAATGCAACCACTGTCTTGCCTCGGTATGTGCTTCTACTCAACCCGGATACGCTTGTGCCGCCAACTGCGCTGGCCCAGATGATCGCTTTCATGGACGCCAACCCGTCCATCGGTGTCGCCGGCCCAAGAGTGCGGCGACTGGATGGGACACTGGATCGGGCATGTAGACGCAGCTTTCCCACACCGCGCGTCAGCTTCTTCCGTATGACTGGCTTAAGCCGTTTATTTCCGCACAGCCGTACCTTCAACGCCTACAATCTCGAATACCTGCCCGAAGACGCCGTCCACGCCGTCGATTCGGTGGTGGGGGCGTATATGCAGGTGCGACGCGAAGCCGTTGAAGCGGTGGGGCTGCTGGATGAAAATTATTTTATGTACGGCGAAGATCTCGATTGGGCGAAGCGCATCAAAGATGCCGGCTGGGAGATCTGGTACAACGGGCAGGTTGAGATTACCCATGTGAAAGAAGCAGCAAGCCGGCGCAGCCGTAAGGCGCGCCTCGCCTTTTACGAGGCCATGTGGATCTTCTACCGCAAACACTATCAGGCCGAAACACCTTGGTGGTTGGACAAGTTGATTCTGCTCGGGATTGGCATCAAAGGTGGCGCAGACATTGCTTTGCGTATGTGGCAACTGCGTGGTGACAACCGATTTCATACCCAGCGTTGACCCGTACCGCTTGGAGTATTGAGACATTCCTATGCAACAGGGCTTGACCACAAGTCCATACCAAGACTATCCAGTGCGTCGGGCACAACGCCCGGGGTTGCTTAAGCGTCCGCAGATCCTTTTTCTGCTGGCGCTTTCAGGCGTTGATCTGCTAGGTACGTGGTTTGCCTTTTTCCTTAGCCACTGGCTGTTGCAGCGTAATCCCGACGTGATCATCGGGCCATTTAGCGAGTTTTTTGTGCTACCGCTGATCCATACGGCTTTTATGCTCTTCCTTTTCTTTACCCAGCGTATGTACCAGCGAAGGCGGCCTATCGCCCACCTGGATGAGACTTACCGCGTCATCACATTGACGACGCTGGCGATCCTGCTGACTGTGGCGACGGTGTCGCTTCTTTTTCGCGACTTCAACTACCACCGTATGTTTGTCTTTTACGCGTGGATCTTCAGTATTCTTCTGTTGAGTTTCGGTCGACTGATCCATGCACAGGTGCAGTGGCAGGCCCAGTCGCGGGGGATCGGCGAGGATCGAGTCCTCGTGATTGGGGCAGGCGAAGTAGGCCGCATGATCATTCAGAAGATTCTTGGGAATCCGCAACTAGGCTACCGGATCGTCGGCGTTATCGACAACCGGGCAACACGCACGGCGGTGGGTGTGCCTGTGCTGGGATCGTTGGCCGATATCCCAGGGGTGATTGACGCTTACGCCGTCGATGAAGTGATCATCGGCTTGCCCGAAAGCTCACATCAAGAAATCGTGGGCATTATCAGTTTGTGCGAACGCGAAAAAGTGGGCATCCGCGTCTTTCCAGATGTCTTTCAGATTATGGCTAGCGAGGTGACCATCGGTGATCTAGGTGGGTTGCCGTTGCTCACCATGCGTGATGTAGCGCTGCAAGGCTGGCGTTTGACACTGAAACGGGGCATGGACATGCTCTTCAGCGGCGCTGGGTTGGTGGTGTTAAGCCCGTTTATGCTGTTGGCGGCTGTGCTGATCAAACTCGACAGCCCAGGGCCTGTCTTTTATGTACAGGAGCGTATGGGGCTGGATGCCAAACCCTTCCGCATGTTGAAGTTCCGCTCCATGCGCCAGGACGCCGAACAGCAAGGCCCCGGTTGGACGACTGCCGACGATCCACGCCGTACCAAACTAGGGTCTTTCATGCGTCGCTTCAACATCGATGAACTGCCCCAGTTGATCAACGTCTTCATGGGCGATATGAGCCTTGTCGGTCCGCGACCCGAGCGCCCCGTTTACGTGGAGCAGTTCCGCCAACAGATTCCGCGCTACATGGACCGTCACCGCGAGAAGGCGGGCATGACTGGATGGGCGCAGGTAAATGGTATGCGTGGTGACACCTCGATTGCCGAACGTACGAAGTATGATCTCTGGTACATTGAAAACTGGTCGCTGGCCCTTGACATCAAAATCATCATTCGCACGATTGCGCAGACGATTTTGGGGAGCGACCGGAACGCGTACTAACCCCCTACACACTCTCTGCCACCAACGTCCCCTTTGCCATCCTGATGAGGACAAATCCATCGTGCCCCAAAACGGTCCCCGGTTCGGCGGAATCATCTGTCCATGCCAGCACACTGGCGAGGCGGATGGGGGCACCGTCAAGATCAGCACCGTCTATATGAACGGTGTGTGGGATGCCCCAGGCTTGTGTCCCTCGAATGAAGTTGAAGGCGCGGCGAGCCGTCCATGTTGTCTGGATGCTGAAGTCTGCGACGCACGGGGACGGCTGGTAGCTGCCACCAACCTGGGGAATGCGCTCAACCTTCTCTTGTTCAAGCCTGTTACAGACGTCGAGCAGGAGTTGCGCTCCTGCATCGGCGCAGCGACGTTCAATTTCGGCCCATGTTAGCCCGTCTTTGACGACAACCGGGGCCTGCGTAGCGATGTCGCCTGTGTCCACCCCGACGTCCATCCAGTGGACGGTGACGCCTAATGTCTCGACGCCGTCGCGCAGTTGCCAGAAGATCGGTTCGGGTCCTCGGTAGTTGGGGAGCAGCGAAGGGTGCAGGTTGAGGAAGCCGTGGGTGGGCAGGGCCAGCAGGTGGGCAGGCAAGATGCGGCTGAAGCAAGCGACGCAGGCCACGTCCACTTGCCATTGGCGTACAAGATCGAAGAATTCCTGCGCGCCGGGTCGGCGTAAGGCATAGACAGGAATTCCCAGCGCCCAGGCGCGTTCAACAATGGTAGGATCTCGTTGATCCGCAATCAAGGGGATTTCGAGTGGATCGTCGCCTGCCGGAAGTGGACGACGCTGTGCAATAGGCTGTGTCTGCCCAGGCCCTGCCGGCACCACGACGGCAACGATTTCGTGTTGGCTTTGGGCAAGCAAGTTGCAGGGCGGCAGTGAGAAGTTTCCCGTCATACCGAAGTAAAGAATTCGCATACGCTTTGACCCCGCGTTGTGAACCCGCTATAATCAACCTACGATTGAATCGAAACGTGCATCCTCAAGGAGCAATAAAATGGAGCGTATGGTCAACTGTGTGAAACTTGGGCGTGAGTTGCCCGGTTTGGAACGTAAGCCCTACCCTGGTGGAATGGGGCAGCGAATCTACGAAAATGTGTCGCAACAGGCGTGGGATATGTGGATGCAGCACTCGGTGATCCTTATCAATCATTATGGGCTGAGCCTTGGCGATCCGCAAGCGCGGCAATTCTTGCATGATCAGATGGAGGATTTCTTCTTCGGTGAAGAAGCTGCCATGCCCGAAGGTTGGACGCCGGAAGGCAGTGCACCGGCGACAAAAGGCGCTCCGCAGCGCAAGTAACCCAATCTATGTACCTGGACCGTACGTACAAACCACGTCGTCGTCGCAGCTTTGGCTGGCTGTGGTGGTTGCTGATCATCGGTTTCTTTTCTTACTATCTTTACGTTCGGCAACCCGCTTGGCTAACGCAGCAGCCGCTACAGCCTACCCCAACTCCGACGCGCAGCGCCGTTTCCTGGCTGGCAGAAGCAGAGTTAAATCTGGCGCGCGGCCAATTCCCACTGGCGATCCAATCGTATCAAGAAGTTGCACGCCTGGAACCTGATAACGCCGATCCCTGGGTAGCGCAAGGCGAGCTCTACCTGATGGATCGACGTCTGAACGAGGCAACCGAGCTGGCGCGCCGTGCCGTGGAAGTCGACCCCGAAAATGTCGACGCCTTGACGCTCTATGCGCGTGTCCTCGATTGGAACGGTGACTTTGAAACCGCCATCAGTTATGCCTTCGATGCGCTTGATCTCCAGCCCGACAACCCAGACACGTTGGCCGTCCTCGGCGAGATCTATAGCAGTGTGGGCAATTGGGCGCGTTCTCAACAGTACTTGGATGAAGCGCTGGCGATTGATCCAGAAAATATCCTTGCCATCCGCAACCAGGCCATCCTCTACGAGTTGCAGGGAAACTATACTCAGGCGATTGCCCAATTTGATCGAGGTTTGACTATCGATCCGGATCGTTTTGATCTCCACATTGAGCGGGCACGCCAATTCCGCGCCCTCAATAATTGGGATGAGGCGATTGAAAGTTACAGGGCAGCCGTCGAAGTGATGGAGACGCCAGTGACCCTTGATGCGCTGGGTTGGGGGCTCTACCTGAGCGGTGACACGCTGCAAGCCTTGCGCGAGTTGCGTAAGGCGGTGGAATTGGATCCTGAATATGGGCAGGCCGTAGCGCATGTGGGTATGGCCTACTACGCCCGTCGCAACTATGAAGAAGCCGCACCCACGTTAGAAAAAGGCATTTCGTTGCTCGACGAAAACGAAGTGCGTATTGAATACCTCTACTCGGCGGGACTGGCACATATCTACAAAGTGCCGCGCGAGTGTGATAAAGCGATTGTCTGGCTCCAAAAGGCACTCGAAGTCCATGCCCAAAGTCTCCCTGCCCTTGAAGGAATGCGCATTTGCACCCAAGGATGAATCGCGGCCATCATGGCTTATAACCGTTCTCGTTTGAAATCATCGTTGCCGCGCAAGGTGCGCATCGGCGCCAACCGCAATGTTGCACCTAAGGCCGACGGCAATGAAACGTCCGAGGCCTCTTTCTTGGCGGATACCACGCCGACCGTCGACCCGTCTGCCATACGGAACCGCGCAGCCACCCGTACTGTTGCTACCAAACGACGTATTCAGCGCCGAGTGACGCCGTTGGAAGTGTTACAACAACCTCTCCAGGCCGGCGTACGCAAAGTTTTCGATCTACGGCGGCTGGTCTATGTGATCATCCTCACCACACTGGTGTTGCTGTTACCTCAGCCTGAAGGATTGAGCGTTGAAGGTCATCGGGCGTTGGCGCTCTTTGTCTTCACCGGTTCGATCTTGGCGCTTGAGCCTGCGCCTTTGCCCATCGCTGCTTTGTTGGTGCCGATTATGCAGATTGCCTTGGGGATCGATCAGGCCCCTGGTGCGTTTGCACCGTTTGGCACGCCTGTCGTCTTTTTGATCCTGGGCAGCCTCTTTTTGGCAGAGGCACTGCGCAAACATGGGTTGACGCGCCGGCTTGCGCTTTACGCCATTGTGGGCAGTAGTGGACGTTTCCATCTGCTACTTTTAGGGCTGATGGTGATCACTGGTGGGCTGAGTATGTTTGTCCTCAACACGGCTACGGCAGCGGTGTTGATCCCTGTGGTGATTACGATTGCCCAGCAGATCCCCAACCCCGATGACGGGCGGAAGGCGCTGATCGTCTTGCTGCTGGCGATTGCGCATAGTTCTAGTATCGGCGCCATCGCTACTATCATGGGCAGTGGAGAAAACGCCATTGCCAGTGGCCTATTGACCCAGGACGGCACCTTCGGTTTCTTAGATTGGATGCAGTATGGCCTGCCTATCGCCCTTCTACTGTTGCCGCTAAGCTGGTTCATCTTACCTAGAATTTTTAAGATGCCGGCGATTGTGCTGGAAACGGGTCCGGCGCGCCAGGAATTGCAGCGCGTCGGCGCATTGACCGGCCCCGAGCGCAAGATCATCGTCGTCCTTGCCATCTCGGTAACGCTTTGGATCACCGGTGCCAGCCTAGAGTCTTTCCTGCAACTACCGGCGACGCTGTTGAGTAGTGCCGTCATTGCCATCGGTGCAGTGGCGCTGCTTTCGGTGGAAGATGTGGTGGATTGGAACGATCTCAAAGGCGTCAACTGGGGCGTCTTTTTTGTGATTGGGGCCGGCCTGACCTTGGGCGACGCACTCACCAAGACGGGCGCCAGCGTCTGGTTTGCAGATCTGGTGGCCCCGGCGCTGCAAGGACTCCCGTACGTGGCGATCCTGGCTGCGCTGATCCTGATGACCTTTGCCCTCACCCAATTCCTGAACAATGTGCCGTTGGGGGCGATCCTGACCCCAGTGTTGATTACGCTGGGCAATGCCACAGGCATCGATCCCGTACGCCTGGTGATCCCGGCGATCTTCACAGTGGCACTGGCCTTTTCGTTGCCGAGCGGCTCAGCGCGAATGACGTTGATCGCTGTCACCGGGGCGGTGAGTAGCAAAGACATGGTCCGCTCGGCTCTCTGGGTGGGTATACCCGGCGCGGTTGTGATCTTCCTGTTTTTCTATCTAGCAAGCAACCTCGGTTTTATTTAAATTCTGTTGACATTTGTAGAGCAAGGCAGCACGTCTACGCTACATTTCACTGTTTTAATGGGCTGTTGTGAGTTCAGGATAGATTCTTAGCGCACTATTTCATGTTTCATCTTTCAAGCAAAGGAGCTTGTACATGAGAGTCTGGGTCATCGGCGCGGGGACGGTGGGTACGGCGGCGTTGCGGCAATTGGCAAAGAATCCCGACATCGAAGTTGTGGTGAGTGATCCATCGCCAACACCCGAAGCTGTACAGCAAAGAGTGATTGACAAAGTAGATATTGTTGAAAACGTCAGCTCTGTGAATGTCAACCACCTGGCGCGGCGCATCCGGCCTGACCTGATCCTGCTGTCCCCGGCGGCCAGCGAACGGGGTGTCGGCCGCGTGGAAGGTGGACAGGCACTCACCGATGCCCTGAATCAGGAACTCGCCGCCGTGTGCGAATACCCGGTGATGATCTTGTCGCTTTCGAACTCGCGCTAACCTTTACATAAAGCAGGCTCTATGTCACCCACACGTTTTCCCCCTAGCCAGCCCCAGATCGGTCATAATCTGGGCATTTACCGGCTACAGGGATTCAGTGGCCGCAAAACAGAGTTGTTGACCCTGCACCGCTGGCTCACAGGTGAGAGCAGCCAGACAGCGCTTGCCATCAGCGGTGGGCAGGGTTTCGGCAAGAGTACGTTGGCCACCGCTGCTGCTTGGAACACAATTCATCACTTTAGCGATGGCGTAATCTGGGTTGGGCCGGCGGGCCGTTCCAGCTTCCGGCTTTATGACATCGTGCGCACGATGGATACGCTGCTCGGCACCACGCTGACACGTATCAGCCAGGATCGCTGGGGAATTGGTATTCTCGAACAGCTTTATCGGCGCAAACGCTTGCTTGTCCTTGATGAGCTTTCAGGTGCAACCGAACGTGAGATCGAGACTTTGGTTGAGATCATCGGTCACTTGCAGGATTCGGGCGGGCAATCGCACGTGTTGATGATCGACCGTGACATTCATCCTCAGATCTTGCAGCTGGTGGGCGAACATTACCTTCCGTTAAAGGGGCTTACCCTCGAAGAGACGGTTGCTTTCATCCACCAACGCTGCCCAGAGAACGTACGTCCTCTGGCGCTGCGGCATCTGGAAGCACTGCATAAGCAGACCGGAGGGCGCCCTCTGAGTATGCGGCTGGTGCTTGGTTTGTTGGTGGATTACCAAAACTGGGCTGAGGTGGATCTTGCGTTGGCTGAACTGCCCCGGCGTGAAGGGGTTGTAGAAACGTCGGCGGTGGCAGCCTTTGCTGTTGAAAACTTCGCCGCCTTCTGGCCTCAGGCAGGTCCTCTTTTGGATCGACTGGTGAGTGCCGCAGGTGGTGCATCCAATCAGGCAATGCGCGATCTCTTCTGGGATGATCTTGGCGATGATGAGGAGTTCGCTGCAACCATCGAAGCGCTCCTGGCTCGTGCCTTGATTGAACAGAGCTTTGTGATGCAGCGTTATCTAGTGCAGCCTGCAGTGCGCCGTTATCTGGCACAGGGCGCCATGATGTTGGGTGAAGAGTGGAACCGAGCGCATGGTCGATATTACATTCACCTGGCCCGCCGCTATGAAGAAGTGCCGCTGGACCGCTGGAAGGAGATCGACCCGGAGTGGGGCAACATTCACCTGGGCGCGGACTGGTGCGCCGAACGCATTGAACGTCTCTGGCGTCGTCCGGCCCTGGATTTTATCCGTGATCCGCTGGAAACGACGGGCTTGCCACACGTCCCTGTGAATTTGCCGGAGATCAGCGGTGATCTCCGGCTTGCACGCGATTATGCATTGGCCATGACCCACTATGCTTTTTGGCGTCACCCGCCGGGGATTTTGCGCTGGTTGGCGACCGGCGCTGTAGCATCGCTGGCGCTAGGTGATCTACGCGACTATGGTTGGCTTTTAGCCAATATCGGTAGGCAACTTTTCTTTACCGGCGAAGTGGAAGCAGCCATCGACTGGCTACGGCGGGCAATGCAGATCTTCGATCGCGGCGATATGATGACTGAACTCGCCTACGTGCATACGGATCTAGGAACGTCTTTGCGCGTGTTGGACGAACCGCGCCAAGCGCTTGAGCATTTCTGGGGCGCCTTCGAGTCGGTGGCGCAGGTGGGCGAACTTAGTTCACTAGCTGCTTCTTACATTAACCTGGGGAGCGCCTATTTCAGCTTGCATAATTACGAAGAGGCCGTAGAACAACACCGCAAAGCGCTGCGTATTGCGGTACGAATGGGCAATGCGCAGTTGGTGGCAAGTGCGCATAACAACATCGGCCTTGCACTGGAAGGCATGGAAAAGTACGCCGACGCCGAACGGGCTTACCAGGAGGCGTTGTCCATGTTTGAACGTGCCCGTGATGAAGCAGGCATCAGCACCTGCTACAATAATCTTGGCTCCGTTGCGTATGCACAACAAAAACATGCTGAAGCTCTTGATTGGTATGAAAAAGATCTCCTTCTTTCTGAACGCCGCGGCACATGGATGGATAAAGCGGCTACCCTTCATAATCTCGGTCATGTTGCGCTGGAGCAGCAAGACACTGCTCAGGCCCTCAATTACTTCACACGTAGTCGCGATCTCTATGCAGCCTTCCAACTTACTGACTACGTGGAAGAAGAAGAAGAGATGCTCGCGTATGTTCACGGTCTTGTGGCAGAGGATACTGCTGTAAAGAGGTGAAGTTACAGGCCACAAGTCAATGGCATGAAGTTAAGCGCGGAGTGACCACCCGGGTGCGGGCCTACACGGAATCAGCCCCACGAGGGCGTGCTCACTCCGCGGATATTCGAATGTTGGTCGCTTAACTTGTCGCTTAACTTAATGGCATTGGGGCACAAGTTGTAAGTTGCAAGCAGCACTTCTGTAGAGGTCGTTAATCGTTTGTCTTTCTTTGTTAGCGTTCCACACAATCAATCTCTAACAAAAAACTTATAGATCGTGCCCTGCAATCTCTTGCCAAGCGCCAAAAAGTGGGGTATAGTGTTGAACGGTTAGCACTCGGGTAGCTAGAGTGCTAACCGTTTTTGCGAATGCTTGTACTACAACAACCTTGTACTACAACAAACAACTACGTCAAACTAATCATCCATTCAACAAATTGATCTACGTTTAGGAGGATTCCTCATGAATCTGAAGCCTCTGGGCGACCGCCTGGTTGCAAAGCCTGTTGAGCAAGAAGAGCAAACCACAATGGGCATCTACTTGCCTGAAACCGCCAAAGAAAAACCACAGCAGGCCGAGGTTGTGGCCGTCGGCCCTGGCGCCCGCGACGAAGATGGCGACCGCATTGAGATGGACGTCAAGGTCGGCGACATCGTTCTGTACGCCAAATACTCCGGCACCAATATCAAGCTGAACGGTTCCGAGTACCTGATTCTCAAAGAGAGCGATGTCCTCGCCATCGTTGAGAAGTAAACGAATCCCGCTCGTTTGTTCCTACTGAAACTGAACTCTGAGGAGGCATAACTTATGGCAAAGCAGTTAATTTTCGAAGAAGAAGCACGTCGTAGTCTGAAAATTGGTGTCGATGCGTTGGCCAATGCTGTTAAGACCACCCTTGGGCCGAAGGGCCGCAACGTCGCCCTCGACAAGAAGTGGGGCAGCCCCACCGTCACCCACGACGGCGTCACCGTGGCCAAAGAAATTGAACTGGAAGATCCCTTCCAGAACATGGGCGCCCAGCTTCTGAAGGAAGCCGCCACCAAGACCAACGATGTCGCCGGTGACGGCACCACCACCGCCACCGTACTGGCCCAGGCCATCGTGACTGAGGGCCTCAAGAATGTCACCGCCGGCGCCAACCCCATGCTGCTGAAGCGTGGTATCGAAGCAGGCCGCGACGCCATCGTCGAAGCCCTGCGTGCCATGGCCACCCAGGTCTCCGGCAAGGCCGAGATCGCCCAGGTTGCCAGCATCTCCGCCGCCGACAAGCAGATCGGTGAACTCATCGCCGAAGTGATGGACAAAGTCGGCAAAGACGGCGTCATCACCGTCGAAGAGAGCAAGGGCCTCCAGTTCGAGACTGAATATGTCGAAGGTATGCAGTTAGATCGTGGCTACCTGAGCCCCTACTTCGTTACCAGCTCCGAGCGCATGGAAGCTTCTATCGAGAGCCCCTACATCCTCATCACCGACAAGAAGATCAGCAGCGCACAGGACATCGTGCCTGTGCTCGAAAAACTGGTCCAAGTAGGCAAGCGTGATCTGGTGATTATCGCCGAAGACGTCGACGGCGAAGCCCTGGCTACCCTGGTCCTTAACAAGCTGCGCGGAATGTTCAACGCCCTGGCCGTCAAGGCTCCTGGCTTCGGCGACCGCCGCAAGGCCATGCTGCGTGACATTGCTGTGCTGACCGGTGGTCAGGTTATTACTGAAGAATTGGGCCGCAAGCTCGAAACCACCACGTTGAACGACCTGGGCCGCGCCGACAAGATTGTCAGCACCAAAGACAGCACCACCGTGGTCGGCGGCGCCGGTGACTCCAGCGCCATCAAGGGCCGCATCGACGAAATCCGTGCCGAGATCGACGCCAGCACCAGCGACTACGACCGCGAGAAGCTGCAGGAACGCCTGGCCAAGTTGGCCGGTGGTGTCGCCATCATCCGCGTCGGTGCTGCCACCGAGACCGAACTCAAGGAAAAGAAGCACCGCGTCGAAGACGCCTTGAGCGCCACCCGCGCCGCTGTCGAAGAGGGCATCGTCCCCGGTGGTGGTGTTGCGTTGATCAACTCCGTCCCGGCCCTGTCCACCGTCACCGGCTTGGAAGGCGACGCCGCCACCGGCCTGAAGATCCTGCGCCGCGCCCTCGAAGAGCCGATGCGCATGATCGCCACCAACGCCGGTCTTGACGGCGCCGTTGTCATCGAGCGTGTGCGCTCGCTGCACGCTGAAGGCAAGAAGACCACCGGTTACGACGTCATTGAGAACGGCTATGTCGACATGCTCGAAGCCGGCATCATCGACCCGGTCAAGGTCACCCGTAGCGCCGTGGAGAATGCGGCTTCCATTGCCGCCATGATCCTCACCACCGCAGCGCTGGTCACCGACATCCCTGAGGCTGAGAAGCCGATGGCGGGTGGCGGCGACATGGGCGGCATGGGCGGCATGATGTAATCTGAGTTTACTCAGACTACACGTACCATTGCAAAGAAAGACACCGGAGGGATCACCCTCCGGTGTCTTTTTGTTATTGGGGGCAATCCTCCGTGACGGGCGGGGGGGGCTATGGTAGAATGCAGCAGTGATTGAATACAGCAGGAGGAACCATGACCATTGTTCACGATCCCAATATTTTGCGAGGTAAGGCGGTGATTGGCGGTACACGAATTCCGGTGTCGCTTGTCCTGAACTTAATGGCAAACGGCTACTCGGTCGAGCGTATTGTGGAAGCCTACCCCCATCTGACACCAGAGAGCATACGCGAGTGCCTCGAATACGCCAGCCTGCGTCTTGCCGGTGAAGAGATTTATGAACTGCCTGAGGCTGCCTAATGGCGTCTCCGCTCCTTCTTTTGGATGAAAACCTCTCTCCTGAAACTGTAAGGAGGTTACAAAAAGAAGGTCATCAGGCCGTATGGCTGACAGAATTTGTGCTACTGGGCTCATCTGATGCGGAGATCGCCCGTGCTGCGTTTGATGCAAACGCAGTTATTGTGACGCAAGATCTGGATTTTGCCGAGACATTCTTCTTTGGCAACGAAGATTTGGTAGGAACGATTGTCTTGCGTTTGCGTGTGCAAACCGTAGAACACGTCACGTCTCGACTTTTAGAGTTCTTGAAAAGTATTGAGGCACAGGAGATCGACTTACGAACCGCTCTGTTTATCGTAGATGAGACAAAGTACAGAGTGCGAAAGCAGTTATCAGAAATGACGAAGCCGTTAAAGTCCCCTCAAGGAACCACCGTCGTCGTTGCCATGAGCGGCGGTGTGGATAGTTCGGTCGCAGCAGCCCTGTTGGTGGAACAGGGCTATAACTGCATTGGGGTAATGATGCGCCTGTGGGCCGAAACCGGCCGCGGCGAAGGATCGACCAACAAGTGTTGCAGCTTGGAAAGTGTCAACGACGCCCGCCGTGTGGCCGATCAACTGGGCATCCCATTTTATTTGATCAATGTTGAGGAACCATTTAAGCAAAACGTGGTGGATTTCTTCATCGAAGGCTACAGCCAGGGGCTTACACCCAATCCGTGCCTTGCCTGCAACCGTCACATTCGCTTCGACTATTTGCTTAACTACGCTCGTCGCCTTGGCGCAGACTTCCTCGCCACCGGACACTATGCCCGTGTCCGCCGCCAGCCCGATGGCACCGTACACCTGCTCAAAGGCATCGACGAGCACAAAGACCAGAGCTACGTCCTCAGCGTGATGGGGCAAGACGAACTACGCGATGTCCTCTTCCCTATTGGGGATTACCCCAAGCCCGAAGTGCGCCGGATCGCCGCCGAACGAGGACTGCCCATCGCCAGCAAGCACGATTCCATGGACCTCTGCTTCATCGCCGACGATGACTACCGCCGCTTCCTCCAGGATTGGACGCAAAACATTATGCGCCCCGGCGATATCGTGGATCGACGTGGCAATGTGTTGGGGCGACACAATGGGCTGCCCAATCACACCATCGGCCAGCGTAAGGGGCTGGGCATCGGCGGCGCCGGTGATCCGCTCTACGTCATCGAATTGGACAGCGACAACAATCAACTCGTCGTCGGCACCCTCGACGAGTTGGGCAAGACCGAACTACTTGCCACCGGTGTCAACTGGACATTGGATCGTCCTGTTGCAGATGGTACACGCGCACAATGCAAGATTCGCTATCGCTCGCGTCCCGCTGAATGTACCCTCCACCCCGAAGGGCCGGATCGTGTACGTGTGCGCTTCGATGAACCGCTGCGCGACATCACGCCGGGCCAGGGCGCTGTCTTCTTTGACGGCGACCTCTGCCTGGGCGGGGGTGTTATTGTCAAAGAAAAAGTTTTGGTACCGCAATTAGCGATTGAGCGATTGAGCGATTGAGCGATTTCAGATTGTGTACACGATCTGAAATCGCTCAATCGCTCAATCGCTGCTTTTACCCATTTACCATTATTCATTCATACTGTTCATGAATCCACTCCTCAATCCAACTCTGCTGCTTGGTCTACTGCTTAGTGCCGGCTATGCAGCACTTTTTCACCTTTGGACTGGACGCACAATGCGTGATCTTTCGATCTATCTCATTGCGTCTATGTTGGGATTTGCACTGGGGCAATGGGCAGGGCAGAGTATCGGCTGGAGCCTGGTCCGTATTGGTCAGCTTTACGTGATTGAGACAGCTGCCGGTGCATTGCTGGCGCTGATCCTTGTACGCACCCTGAACCTTGAAAGGAGCCTTCCTTGATTAGCGCCACCCTGCGGGATATCGCCATCATCATTGTCGCCGTCGAAACCATCATCATCAACGCGCTGCTCATCATCCTGATCTGGCAGGTCTGGCGCTTGATCAAAATGGTACGCGATGAGATCAAGCCGATCCTCGAAGACACCAAGGAGACCGTCGGCACTGTGCGCGGCACCGCCGACTTCGTCAGCGGCAACGTCGTCGATCCGGTGGTGAAAACCAGTGGGAAGATTGCTGGTTTCCGCCAAACGCTGCGCACGCTACAATCCGAGATCAGAGGGCAACCGCGTCCACCGGCGTCACCTCCTACGCAGCCTCCTGTTGCATCGGCGCCGCCGCCAACCAATTCGGCACCATCCGCCGATTGATTGGGCTGGACATGAGTGATCCTGTTCACATCCAACTGCTCGATAGTCACAGTGCCGGCTGGCATGTGACTATCGACGAGATCCGAGTTGCATTGGGTGCACCGCATAATCCAATGCTGCTACCGTCCCATTTCCTCAAGGTTGTGTTGCCGAAACTGGGCGGCTATGTGCTACGCATCGATGTTTCAGCGCAGCCCGCCGCTTACGCTTTCCTCTTTCCGCGCCGATTCGAAGAAGATCAGCCGATCTACACGCTCCGCTACTGTGCGATCAAAAACGCGCCGGCCATTGAGCCGGCGCTGTTGATTTCTGCTATCACCGCCCAAACAGGACTGCGAACCGTTTTCTACGATCCTGAGCAGGTGCACTACTACACCGAAACCCATGAACTAATTGGTCAACTCGACTTTGGGCATCCTGGCCCTGCCGAAGTGGAAAAGGTACGTACACTTCAGCAGCGGATCTGGAACAATCCCCCTGATCTGCTCTACCCAGCCGACATCCACAGCAACGACTTTGGCTTGTTGACATCCTTGATCGCCCGCGCTGATGGGGATCCTGTTGCCTTCCTCTTTGGTTTCCTCAAGTTTGGCGGAACGTCGTTGCCACCCTCTTGGCAAGGGCGGCTCAACGAGCGTTGCCGCCTTGAGTCGCAAACAATGGGCGTTGCCCCCGAACAGCGGGGACGTCGCATCGCCTATACTTTGAAGCAACTCCAAGCGCGTGCGGCCCTGGCACAGGGGATCGACATCATCAACTGGACGGCAGATCCGCTCCAATATCCGAATGCAGCGTTGAATTTTTCTTCATTGCGTGCCGTTGCCTATGAATTTGCGCCCAATCTTTACGATCTTCACAATGATCTCAACCAGGTGTCTGCATCCCGTTTCAGCCTGACCTGGCTTGTGGGCAGTGAACGCGTGGGCAAAACAACGGACGATCCCATGCGATCCGGGATCGTCCGTCTTGATGCCTTTTCTGAAATTGTTCGTGTCAATGTAGGCAGTCAGTCAGTCGATCTACACGTTGACGCACCCATGATTGCCATTGAAATACCGACCAACTGGTCGCAACTCCAGGTCACAAATCTGGCCGAAGCGCAGGCTTGGCGAGCGACAACCGATCAGATATTTTCTCGCTACGTAGGCGGTGGACCGGGGCAATACATGATTACCGCGGCAGGCGTCGATGGAGAGCGGCGTTTTCTACTAGGTGAATGGGTGGACGATACGTTGCTAGAGCGAATTGTCCACTGAGGTGAGCGTAGGCAGAGCAGATCTTCTTAGCAGCCGGGCAGCGGAATGATCAAGCGTTGGCCTACATAGATCAGTGTGGACGGCAGATTGTTGCGAGCAATGATGGTGCGCACCGAAACACCGTAGGTCGCACTGATGCCATAAAGTGAATCACCGCGGCGCACACTATAGCTGATCTCTGTGCCACACGCTTGGTTCGATACTCGTGGCTGAACCGTGACCGGGGCTGCCTTTGTGGCCGTAGGCACCGGTTGTACTTCTGGGCTGCTTACCTGACGTGTTGGCGCCACTTCTGCTTGAATGGGCGTCGGCGCTGCAATGGATGCTTGCTGTACGGGCTGTGCTTCTGTCGGCTGTGTTGCAGTTGGCTGTGTTGCAGTTGGCTGTGCTTCCGCCGGCTGTGTTGCAGTTGGCTGTGCTGCTCTGGGTGTCTGCTCAGGTTTTGGTGTCTGCACCAAGACTGGTACCACTGCAACGGTGTTGTCGGGAATGCGTACTGGTTGCCCAACACGCAGAATGTTGGGGTTCGAGATGCCGTTATAGCGTGCAAGGTCCATGTAGCTGACACCATACCGGCCGGCGATCTGTGCCAATGATTCACCTGGTCTAACAATGTGGACTGTCTCAGCACCTTGGGCCTCTACTTGGCCTATGGGCATCGTCAGTAGCAGTGTAGTCCAAATCCCGACGCAGATCATCACGAGTCTGAATTTTTGTCTAATTTTTGTCGACATAATTGTGCCTCAGCGTCCGAGCTTTGAGTATGCACGTTGCCGTGCGAAATCCTGATTTGATTGTGTCATTATAGGCTTGGATTGACAATGGTCTTTTCGTCTAGTTCAAAATAAGTATTATTTATAGCCAATATGGCATATTTTGACCTTGAAACCACGTATGCTGACTATTTTTGTTAGTTTAGGACTTAGGTCCTTGTTTCAACTTTACAATTTATTGACGAAAATTTCCTGTGTATTGTCTACGAGATCCTACGTATCCTCTACGATTTGCCTACCCAAAGGAGCAAAGATGCGCGCCATCATGGTCATGTTCGATTCGCTGAACCGGCGAATGTTGCCTTCCTACGGGTGCGATTGGACGCACGCGCCCAATTTCGCTCGCCTGGCCGAGCGGACGGTTACCTTCGACAATTGCTATGTGGGTAGCATGCCCTGTATGCCCGCCCGCCGCGAACTCCACACAGGGCGCTACAATTTCCTTCATCGTAGTTGGGGGCCTATTGAGCCGTTTGACGATTCAATGCCGCAAATTCTGCAAGAAAATGGCGTCTATTCTCACCTTAGCACAGATCATTACCATTACTTTGAAGATGGCGGCGCCACCTATCACAATCGCTACAGTACCTGGGATTTTCACCGTGGGCAAGAGGGCGATCCCTGGATCGGGCAAGTTGCCGATCCCGTCATTCCCGATGTGGTGGCCCCTCGCGAAGGGCGCATGTGGCGACAAGACTTTGTAAATCGGCGATTCATGCAGCGCGAAGAAGAACAGCCTCAACCGCGTACCTTCGCTGCCGGCATCGACTTCATCCGCCGCAATGCCAATCAAGACAACTGGTACCTGCAGATTGAAACTTTTGATCCCCACGAGCCCTTCTTCAGCCAACAGCAGTACAAGGATCTTTACCCTCACGAGTACAACGGTCGCCAATTTGATTGGCCACCTTATCGTAAGGTGGAAGAAGCACCTGAAGTAGTACTACACGCGCGGTACGAGTACGCGGCGCTTCTAAGTATGTGCGATCACTATTTGGGGCAGATCCTGGGCTTAATGGATTCGCTTGACCTGTGGAAAAATACAATGCTCATTATCTGTACAGATCATGGATTTTTCTTGGGCGAGCACGATTGGTGGGCCAAGAACAACATGCCTCTGTGGAACGAGGTGGCGCAGACCCCACTCTTTATCTGGGATCCACGCAGCGGCAAAACAGGGGAACGACGCCGCCAGTTGACGCAGATGATCGACTTCCCAGCAACGATTCTTGAATACTTCGGCATTGAACGCCCCCCTGCCATGATGGGCATTCCGCTGGGCGATGTCATCGCCGCAGACGCGCCGACGCGAGAAGCTATCCTCTACGGCTATCACGGCGGCCCACTCAATGTGACAGACGGGCGCTACGTCTACATGCGCGCCGCAGCCAAAGACAACACACCGCTCTACGAATACACCGTCATGCCGACGCACATGAACCACATCTTCAAGGTGAGTGAGTTGCAACAGTGGGACAAGGCGGCGCCTTTCTCGTTCACCAAAGGCTGCCCTGTTATGAAGATCCCGGGGCGACCTTCTCACGTTAACCAATCTGCCCACGCCCAAGGAAATCTGCTCTACGACCTGCATACCGATCCGGCACAGGAAAATCCCCTCTCTGATCCCACTATCGAAGCGCGTATGCTCGATCTGATGCACAGTTTGATGCAGGCGAATGAGGCACCGAGCGAACAGTATGAGCGATTGGGGATTGGGGATTGGGGATTAGAGATTGGGTAAACGGAGGTTCGTCTTGGCTTGTTTGCTTTGCGGTTGATTAAGCGATTAGGGGATTTCAGATCCTGTACAGGATCTGAAATCCCCTAATCGCCTAATCTCTTTTTTACCAGATCACACGCTTTCGTCATGACCACGCACACAACCCCTCAACAACCCCCGCCGATCCATCGCGCAGCCAACCGTCGAGTTGGGCTGGTTCTTTGAGTTGCTGTCCTCTTGCGCGGGGGACGGCGACGAAGCGGCTTTCCACTTCGGGGAGTGCGGTCATGTCCCCCCACAGCTTTTCAAATTGGGTGACAGGGAAGATGTCTTCCTGGCCTTTGCCCCAACGTTTTTTCACGTCTTTGAGGGTGACGTAGGTGGGCATGCGCGCCGCCATTGTGCGCACGGCGGCGTCGACTTTGGGCTGATCGGTCAGCTCGGCGCGGGTGAGGCCGAAGACGGCTAGGATGCCGTCGATGTCGATCCAGAAGGTGTTCGAGTTGTAGTAGCGCAGGCGGAATTCAATCTCTTCGTGAGGCAGGGCCAGTCCTTCTACCAAGCGAGGACGGCCGTCCACACGCGCCAGCCCGCCCCCTCGATCGGCCAGTTGACGGTGGATCACCTCCACTGTCATGGCCGCTCCGGTAGACAGGTGATGGCCCAACAGCGCCGGATCCACATCTGCGCCGACAGTGTCAATGTTGTGCATCATCAACACGCGCAACTGTGGGCGCTCTGCCAACAGCCGCGCCAGGACGCCGTTGCGCAGCAGATTCGGCATTTCGTACCAGTGTCCGACTGGGTGGATACACTGTGCGGGCAGGTTGTCGGTGTAGTCGTTGCCTTCGCCTGTGGATTGCGCCCAGCCGATCAGGGCGGCATGCAGGCTCTCTTGCATCTTCTGCGCCTGTTCGTCGAGGATCTGTTGCGGTGTCTCCTCCCAGGCAAAGCGCAGATCGCGCACCATCGGCGTCAGGCGTAGGCCGATACTGCGCCCCGGCGAGAGGATGAGCGGACCGGCGTAGCCGTAGTTGCGGCGCGCCGACAGCCAATCCTCCATGGCGCTGTGGGTGAGATAGCTGGTGCTGAAAAGGTGCGGAATCGCTGCGCCGGCTTCTTGGCTGCGTCGCCGACTCTTGGCCAGGTGAACTTCGACAAAGTTACGGTGTTCGCCGGCCAGCTTGGCAAAGGGATTGAGCGCCTTGACCACGCCTGCGCCGCGTGTCCAGCGGCTGCCCACGCCGCCTGCCAGCGAGAGGACGGCCACTTCGCCGTTCCTCAGCGCCGCCATGCCCAACTCGTGTAATGAAGCAGGCAGGCCGCGGGTGGCGTCTGTGACGTCGGCGTCGAAGACGTCTTCGATGCGGCTGCGTGTCGGCAGCCGGTTCTGGGCCAGGCCGATGCGCCCACTGCGCAGGTCGGCGCGGATCTGTTCATGCTGGACACGATCGAAGCCGTTGGCAGCCAGCAATACATCGAGAGACGATTCGCCTTCGGCGGCGCTTTCGGCCTGGGGCAGCAGTCTGTCGAACAAAGACTCGACCATGCCCGACAACGCTGGATTGGTGCGACACGCCGCTCCGAAACGATCCAATTCTGCACGCACAGAGGGCGAAAGGCTACGTTGTTCTTTCTTCAAAAGGGCAGGCACTGTGAGGGTATAGTAGCCTGCCGGCATGAGCGCGTCGCCGCCCTGGAAAAAATCGGCCCAGGTACCCCGTTCGTTGATGGCGAAATCGTAGACCACGGGCCGCATGGCAAAGGGGACGGCTCGCTCCAGTTCGGCGCGGGTTTCGTCCATGATCCGTTGTAGCGCGTCCTGGCCGCGGCGCTTATGAGCCGGATCAAAGATGAAGCCCATGCCGCCGCCCGACATGCCGCCCAGCATCCAGAATCCCCAAAAATTGGGGCCGAACTCAGCGCGCACCCGGCGAATGAGCGTGTTGGTGTAGTAATTCCCCGCCCAGGGGATGATGGTCTGGATCGGGCCGTTGAAGTTGCGTTCGGTGGCGGCGCCGATGGCGGCGACGTCGCCCTGTTTGAGCAGCCCCAGGATCTGATCCAGCGTCTGGTTGGCTTGCTGCCGCCCTTGCCACTCGGCTTCGGCGCGCAGCAGATATTTTTCCGTCACCATTTCGAGGATGGGGCCGACATCCTGCGCCATGCCGCCGTGGACGAGTACCAGGCTCTCTTGTAGCTTACGTCGCGTGTCGTCGCTGATTTCGTCGCGACCAAAGACGTGGTGGCTGGGCAGCAGACGGCCGCGGCTGACGCCGAATTCGGGGTCGCCCCGCGCCGCCAACTCGCCCTGGATTAGCTTCATCCCCGGCCAGACGCCGCCCGAATCCTGCCAGCCGCCGCCCGATCCACCGATCCACTCGCCGAGGATGGCGCGCGCCGCCACGAGACGACGTTCGCCCTCGCTAAGTTGACCGGTAAGGGCACGCGCCTGTCCTGTGGCGCGCATGCAGACGGCGATGAGGCCGGCCAGCAGGTTGGTGGAGACGGCCAGCCGTGATCCTTTGGGGATGTCGTTGACTTTACTGACCAGTTCGATGCCACGGCCTGGTCCTACCATCCGTTCGAGCAACTCACTCAGCGACTGGTGTGCGCCTTCCATGCCCGGCGGCACGAGACCGGCAGCGATGACGGCGGCTTTGATCAGCCCCAGGTAGTCGCGGGCAAAGTCGTAGACTTCGGCCAGGTTGTTGATTTCGGCCACCGCGCCCAGGTCCACGCTGGCAAGGCGTAGGACGGGGCGATCAATGACGCGGAAGTATGCTTCGACGGGTGGCTGTGGCGCGGGCGCGTGGCCGTCCTGGCTGCGCACGCTCAGGTCGATGGAGACGTTGAGCACGCGTGCCCCTTCGGGAAAGTCCATGCCCAGGAAGAAAATGTCGCTCCAGCCGCTGTGGGTGAGGTCCATGCGCACCGGCGTCGTCTCGCGCAGGATGGGGAAGAGGCCGTTGTCGCCTGGTTGGGTCAATTCGGGGCGGACGCGCAGGGGCTGGTCGGCAGGGTGGCCGGTGCGGAACATCCACTGGTTGCCGCGAACGGAGCGTACACTGCGCCGTACCTGATCGGCCAATGTCTGAAAGCCGAGGCCATGGTAGGCGGCGGCCAGCGCGCTGGAAATGGCGGCATTGGGGCCGTCCGCTGCCTGCCGCGCCAGGAAGACGTCGATGGCCTCCTCGAAGCGGCGTTTGAGCAGATGCTCGTAGCCGTCAAAGGGGATTGTGCCCTGGGTGGTGAAATTCTCCTTTTGAGGGAGGTGAAAGCGATGCAGCGCGTAGAGGAAGAAAAGCCCACGCACGCGCTGGTACAAATTCTCATTGTGGCGACGCATGTGGTCGAGTGCAGCGCACTCATCCATGAGTGTGGCCGGCGACGCTGTACGGGCGAAGCCTTCCAGCGAGCGGTCGCGCACGGTGGCATCGTCCGCTGTGATGATTCGGATCAAGTCGTTCATGGTGATCTCGTCCTGGTGGAAGGGATAGGTGATTGGTGATTAGACTTGTCAATTGGCAAATGAATAGACGAGCCGCAGTCTTGTCGAGAATGTAGCTTTGTGGATTCGTGCGCCCACTTCGAAGCCTAATCACCAATCACCTATCCATATTAGCCATTCATCTCGCGGACGGCGAGCAGTTCGAGCAGGCGGGTGAGCACTTCGTCGCGGTCTTTGCCGTGGAGGGCCAGCGCAATCTGGGCTGTGAGTAGGCCATACTTCACGCCGACGTCGAAGCGTTGCGCCTGCTGCACCAGCGCCAGGTACTGTTCCCGGCGCGCCAGTTCGTCCAATGCCGCGGCCAGAGGAACGCCGTGGGTTGCTTCCGCCAGTTGGGTGTTGAGAACTGTCATCACTGTGGGGGTAAGCACATGCATGCCGAAGAAGCAGAGATAGTGCCCGGCACGCAGCCCAGGGACGTTCAAACGTTGTTCCGCCTCGGTGGGCGTGGGTTTTTCGACGACGGTGTCGATCTGGTAGAGATCGGCCTGCCCGGCCATGCGTCTGCCGCCGATGGCCCCGTAGTAGGGCAGCAGGCTTTCACGGGTCGCCTGTACCGCGGAGACGGCGCAGTCGTTGGCTTCGGCCACTTGCACCAGTCGTTGGGCGCATCCTTGCTCGGCGTTGCTTACGTAGAGGTGATCGCCCACTAAATGCAAGAACGCGTCGTCGCCCACAAACTCTTGGGCGCAGAGAACGGCATGCCCATAGCCCAGGGGATCGGTCTGCTGGATGAAGTGGAGCCGACCTGCATGGTCTCCTACAACGGCGGCGTAGGCCGTCTCGTCGCCAGGACGTACCACCACGCCGATCTCGTCGATGCCGGCATCGAGTACCTCTTCGACGAGGATGCGCAAAACCGATTTCTCAGCGCCGTCGCGGTCAATGATCGATTGCAGCGGCAGCGTGCGCTGTCGCCGCCCCGCTGCCGTGATCACGGCTTTCGAGACGTGCATAGCGATTTCTCCGATGGAGGTGATTGGTGATTCGGGATTGGTGATTCGGGATGGGTGATTCGGGCAGAAGAGATTGAGCGATTAGGTTACTCAATCGCCCAATCTCATTTCGAAAGGGTCATTCGGTCAGTGAAGCGATTTTCTCGTGTAAGAAATCTACGGTCAACGGCCCACCGATGTGGATATCCTGGATCACGCCGTCGGGGTCAATGAAGAAGGTGGTGGGCAGTGAGCGTACCCAGTATCCATCCCCGATGGAATGGTCAATATCGAGAAGAATGGGGAAGGTCACCGGCACTTGAACGCGTGTAAAATGGGCGACCAGTTGCGGGGATTCACCCTGATCCACGCCTAGAATGACCACGTTTTCGTCGTACTGTGTCCAGATCTCTTCGAGAGCAGGCATTTCGGCTCGGCAGGGAGGGCACCAGGTGGCCCAGAAATTGACAATGACCGGCTTGCCCCGGTAATCGGAGAGGCGTAGCTCTTCACCGTCGAGGGAGATTAGCGAGAAATCCGGCGCGAAGGCACCCACCTCCGGCGACGTATTGGCGTTGTCCACATTCATGGGGACAGTACCTGCCAACTCTTGGCTGATAGTGAGATCCATGCTCGTCCAGATAAGCCCGACCACCAAGAGAACGGCGAAGAGCGCCACCCATCCGGTGATGCTTTTGCGTTTTGGGGCGGCAGGGATGGCTTCGACAGGTGCCTGGGGTGCATTTTCGTGCAGGATCTCGTTCATCATTTCCTCTCGCAACTGCAAAAATGGCGTAAGCGTAACATCACGATTTACCTCCAAAATCCTCTATTGCGCACCCGTCACTCGGTTAGTCTTGATATTTTGCTCTAGAACTGTTCCAATATTTTACCACACGGTGCCGATGTATCAGGGACACTGGAGCGCGCTCGCCAGGAATTCCAAATCTACCCCAGATGGAATTACTACTCATGCCCCACTCCTCCAAACTGCGGCATCCACTACACAGGTTTGGTCGATTCTGTGGTATTCTTTTTGACGTTAGTTGACTAATCATCCCAACAAGGAGGACAAATATTATGGCTGTTACCAAGGCAGAAGCTGTTTGGCAAGGAACGTTGCGCGAGGGCAATGGCACGATGAAACTGCCCAAGGGCAACTACGAAGGCCCCTTTACCTTTGCGTCCCGTTTTGAAACGGGTGATGGCACCAACCCCGAAGAACTGATCGGCGCGGCCCACGCCGGCTGCTTTTCTATGTTCTTGTCTGCGTTGTTGAGCAAGAGCAACTACACGCCCACCCGCATTCACACCACCGCCACCGTCACTTTGGGCGAAGGGCCGACCATCACCAAGATTGAGCTTAACTGTGAGGCCGATGTCCCCAACCTGAGCGAAGAAGACCTCCAGAAGTTCGCCGCCGACGCCAAGGCCGGCTGTCCTGTGTCGAAGGCGCTGGCTGCGGTCAATGAGATTGTGTTGAACGCGAAGTTGGTCTAGTAAAGATGTGAGATTAGGGGAGTAAGTGTTTACTCCCCTTTTGTTTCTGCTTTGGGGGACGATTTGTGCCAGATCTTGCGCAGAACCCCGCCCATCCCCACACCAAGCAACAACCCAGCCAACACGTCGCCCACGTAGTGAACGCCGGTGGCGACACGACTCCAGCCAATCCAGGCAATGAGGAGAGGCGCCCAGGAGGCAAAGCCAGGATGTAGCGCCGTCGCCCAGGTCAAGATGATCCCGGCGCGTGAGCCGTGCCCACTGGGGAAGCTGTGTACGTCGGCCCCGCGGCCATAGAGAAAACGCCCGCCGCCAGGACGCCGCCGCTTGACCACACCTTTGATCCCCAACGTCACCAGCAGCGCAGCGATGAGGCTGAACGTCCACCCCAGCAGCGTCCACTTGCGCGCTGCGTCTGTCTTTGCGCGCCGCCACAGGACCGCCGTGATTGCCCCCCAAATCAGCGAATCGCCCGCGTGCGCGCCAATGTTAGCCGTCCACACCAGCAGTGGGTGACGACGACGTTCTGGGTTTGTGAGCGAAAGGCGTTCGGTCAGACGCACGTCAATGCGGTTGAGTCCACCCAGCAGGCGGCGCAGCAGTGATGGCTGTTTAGGCATCTTCGCCTCGGGCATATCGTCTTTGGTTTGCGGGATGATCCGGGTGGCCGGCCAGGTATTCTTTCACCTGTACCAGTTGGTGGGGTTTGTCGACATCCATGCCAGGTTCGGCAAAGGCGAGTTGAACGGCTGCGCCGGTGGCGTCCACTTCCCGTTCCACCACCTTGAGCAAGCCGGTGAGGCTTAGCCGCCCGAAGAGGAAGGCCAGGATCGTGCTGAAACCCAACATGCGCAACTGTTGTAGGATGTTTTTGCGGCTGTTGAAGTAGGGTTCCATGCGTTTGTGGGCGCGCAGACCGACTTCGAGATCCACGAGGAAGAGGTCGCCGCTGCAGAATTTCCCCTCACTCAGGCGCAAGTATGAGCGTTTGCTCAACGGGAAAGTTCCTTCCATCACCGTTTGGCTGACCACGCCCCAGTAGATGTCCCTTTGTAGAGGATGGCAAGCGTCGATGAACCAGCGCACCATTTCGCCTGTGAGGAGTGGCGTATCTGCCCCCATCGCCAGGACGTAGCGGTTCTGGTCGTTGAGTGAGGCCAGATACTCGGCGCCTGCCCGCTGATTGGCCGTCATGCTGCCGTGGTCGTCGACGAAGTGGACGGGGCGACCGAAATCAAGGTGATGTTCCTTGTCGAGCCCGACGATAACAATTTCATCGATAAGGCCGCTTTCTTCGAGGGAGCGCACAACATGCCAGATCATGGGCGCGTCGGCGACTTCGACCATCACCTTTTGCGGTTGGCCGGTGACTTCGGCCAGTGGATCGGCTTTGTTGCGGTCGTAGCCGGCGGTCATCAGCACATCAAACTTTGTTTGGGATAAAGATTTGGAGCGTAGTGATGGTGTCATAGGAATCGGGGCCTGATCAATGACAAGGCGCAACGCGCGCTCTTGTGCTTGTAAATCTTGAATTTCGCTTTCCACTGCAGCTCGTTGCCGTACACCGGTGACGTTATCCAATCGCCGCCGCGCCGCCGCCAGTTGGCGGATCACCTCTTCTTTGCGTTGAATCAGTTCTGCGCGCTCAGTCATGGTTGGGTGGGTGATTGTGTTGGCAAACCCGTTGTGACAAGTCGTCCGTCGTCATCCTCTCACGCCAACAACGAATATCCCCCGTCGATCTCAATCGTCTGCCCGACGATCATGGCGGCGGCGTCGCTGCACAACCAGGCGGCCAGCTCGCCTACATCTTCGGGCGTCACCAGGCGTGGGGCAGGTGTACGCTGGGTGGCGTGTTCTATAATCTGCGTCTTGCTGGGGAAAAAGTCAAGCGCTCCGGTGATGACAACGCCGGGGCTGATACAGTTGGCCACGATATTGAAGGGAGCCAGTTCAACGGCAAGATAGCGGGTGACGGCTTCGATAGCGGCTTTGCTGACGCCTACAGCGCTGTATTCGGGCAGTACACGGCGGCTGCCGAAGCTTGTAATGCTCAAAATGCGCCCCCAGCCGCCCTGCTTCATGTAGGGGACGGTTGCCTGCGCGCCAATCAGCACGCTGCGCGCGTTGACGTCCATGCTCCAATCCCAGTGACGGCGTTCCAGTTCCATCACAGGGCGTAGTACCCCGCTGGCGGCGTTGGCAACAAAGATATCGACGCCGCCGAAGGCCGCCACCGTCTCGTCGACCAGGCGGTGGATGTCGGCTTCGTTGGCCATATTGGCCTTCACAGCGATGGAGCGCCCACCGGCGTCTTCCACGGCGGCGGCTGTCTCTTCGGCCGCTTCCCGCTTGCGCATATAGTTAATGGTGACATTGCAGCCACGCGCAGCCAGTGCCAATGCAATGCCGCGCCCAATACCCCGTCCACTACCGGTTATGATCGCCGTTTTGCCAGAGAGATTGTACATGAGAGGTCCTGTGAGAAGGGTGATTAGGGATTAGGCGATTTCAGAAGCTCGACGAGATCTAATCACCACTCAATTGCCAACAGCCCGACGAGATCGTCCGCCGTTGTGGTGCCGCGCACACGGACACGGCGTAGTTGGAAGAGATCGCCGCTGCTGTGAGTGGCGCCCTGCTTGGTGGTGACCCCCGCCCAGTAGTTGGCGCTCTGAAAGATGCGGATCGTGTTTTCGTCGTAGTCGCCCGCCGGGTAGGAGACAAAGCGAGGGCGCACACCCAGCTCAAATTCAATTGTCTCCAGGCTGCCCAGTGCCTGCCACACAAGATAGTCGGCATCGCGGTTGGCAAGGCTGGCATGGTTGCGCCCGTGCGACTCAATCGCCATGCCGCCTGCGTACATCTCGCGCACCATATCCCAAGAGAGATACTCGGGCCGTTGCTCGTCGATAAAATCGGTGACAATGAAGAATGTGGCCGTCATGCCCCGTTCCTTGAGTAGGGGGAAGGCGTTGATGTAGTTGTCGCGGTACCCGTCGTCGAAGGTGAGGATCACCGGTTTCGGCGGCAACGGCGCCCCTTGCGTAAGATTGAGCAGCAGGTCATCGAGGCGGATGGTGGTGTAGCCCTCTGCCAGGAGCCGATCCAGGTGCTGGGCGAACAGGGAGGGCGCCACCGAGAGATCACGGCGATAAATATTGGCGTCGGCAGGCGGCTCACTGAGATAATGATACATCAAGATCGACACCTGCGCCGTCCTGGGTGACCCGTCTGGCGTTGGCTCAGCAAGCGCTGCAACCGCACGGAGCGGCGTTGCCGTCGCCGTCGGTTCGGTAGGCGCGTCCTCGATGACCGGGGTAGGCGTGGCCTCTTCCCGCCCATGCGCCGTATCGGGCGTCATCATGGCAATGGTAGTGACAGTGGCAGCGGGTACAATCGTGAGGTTTGCGGTGGATGGCGTCATTGCGCCGCCCATCACCATAGGCAACAGGACGGTCTCTTCGCTGTCTGTCTCTTGTGCATTCGACAGCGCAATACGCGCACGGATCAGCGCCAAAATGCGGGCGCGCACCAATGCCTTGATCTGATCGGCGGCAAGATTGCCTGCTACGGGTAGCTGCGCCACGGTTTCACTGGGAACGCTTGCACTTGGCTCGTTACTCGCCGTTGGCTGCCCTCCTGATGCTGTAGCTGTTACCTCTGCGGCAGGCGTATCTGTGGCGACAGGTGAGACGACTTGCGCCGCCAGCCCGTCGGTCAATGTGCGCGTGAAGAGGATGGCCAGCAGAAAGGCGACTACCACCCAGAGTGGGCGGCAGCGCTGGTGCTGCGTTGCTTCACGTAATGATATTCGTCTTAAGCATGTCAAGATGCTCACGCCATCCCCTAGTCTTTATCCGTAAATTAAGTTTTCATCAGTAAACTAAGTTTTTAGCTGTAAATTGAGTCTTTATCCGCGGAATCAACCGCCAAATTGTCTCACCACAGACGTCTCAGCGTTGGTTGCAGTTCCTCAGGTGGTTCTTCCAATTGCTGATTCTGCTGAAAGCGTTAGAAAGTTGCAAGAATTGACGTCCATGCGAACAAAAGAGTCTATTTCTTCGTTATAGATGGCGCATGCTATAGGTAGGGCAACATAGATAGGGCAATATAGATAGGGCAATATAGATAGGGCAATATAGATGAAACCGATATCTTGCATAGAAAGTGTATATCAATATAGTTTTCGCTTGGGAATGTAGCGTGCAGACAAAAGTTGCTTCTACGCATACACTATAGCGTACGGACCGGTTGAACTCTGTTGTTTCATTGTTGCTAGGCGTTTATCCTGTGAACGCTAACCCCACCGTGCAGTATCACTTGATTCGTCGTAACGCGTTGGCTTGTTACCGTTGAACTCCCAGAAGTGGGCACACCGGTGTGCCCTCGTGATGCGACGCTGACGCTAGGAGTGATCTATGTATCGCCAAAAGATTCGTGAGTATTATGAACATCTTAGCCCGAGTTATAGTCGGGTTGCAGATTTTGTGTTGAGTCATTACTACGAAGTGGCTTTTATGACTGCCGCACAGCTTGCCGAAGCCGTGAATGTGGACACCACGACGGTGGTGCGCTTCTCTCAGCGTCTAGGCTACAATGGGTACCCTGAACTGCTCCAAGATATTCGAGAGCAAGTGAAGGGCGAAATCTACGCTGTTTATGAACCGCAGACGCTCCCCCAGAGTGATCCTGCTACGATCTTCCGCATGCAAGTCGAACAGGACGACAACAACCTGCGTCAGATCTTGGTTCAGAATCCCCCCGAGCACCTGCAAGCCATTACGGCGCTTTGTCAGGATGCCGAGCGCATCTTCTTTGTTGCCGAAGGCTATGCCAACACCGTCGCTGAGATGGTGGCTACACAGCTTCGTCATCAAGAGATCCGAGCAGAAGCAGTGGCCGAGGACCCGGTCCGTCGTGCTGCCACGTTGGCTATGCTCGATAATCGTGATTTGGTTGTTGGCATCAGCACCAGTGAGTACGGCGAAAGTGTGGCGCGAGCGCTCAACTTCGCACAGAGCCAAGGTTGCCGTACACTGGGTATTGTAGGATCGCTAGATAGCCCTGTAAACCGGGCCGTGGAAAGCATCCTTTACGCTCCGTCGGCCGTGTCGGGCACATTGCCTAGTATCGTCAGCCTTACCAGCGCCCTCACTGCGCTGGCGCAGACCCTCATGGATCGCGACAGCAAGCCGCAAAATCGGCGGCGCGCTGTTTCGGACGCATACCATTTTTTAACCCGTAAGAGTGACGTGACGGAGCGCATTGTTGTGAATTAAGTAGGGACTGGGGATGAGGGATAAGTCTCTCGTCCCCAGTCCCCGATCCTCATCAATCACTCGACTCTATCTGAATTGATCGCGCTGGACTTGGATCAATGCTCAGTGGCAGCGTTTCGTGTAGGGATTGGCTTCGGCTGCTCAGCAAGTACATAGCGAGGATGAAATATTCCCGTCGCGCTGCGCCTGCGTGGATCAACTGCTCGGTACATTCAGCTAGGATCTGTGAACGATCCGGGTCGAACAAGTGGGCAGGCAAGCGCTGCAACGCTGCCCCCAGGTGCATGGCTGCCTTGTCAATTTGTTCTTGCGCACAAAGTTCAGCACATTCGTGTACAGCCCCACGCAGAACTGCCAGCGCTGGACGATCCGTCAATGTTCGCTTGATCTGTGTAAGGGTTTGTGTGGCCGCCGTGGATGTTTCCGTCTCCATTTGGCGGAAAAGACGAACAAACTCCCCCTCTTCACCCACGATTCGCACCAACGCCAGCGCCAGTTCGGCCCGCATTGTTTCATCTGTACTTGTGTACAACAGCCTCAAAACCGGGCGGATTGCCTCTCGCACACCCAACTTGCCCAGCGTAGATGCACATGCCGTGCGGATTCCCTCGTCGGTTTCTTGAGACAACCGTTTCAGCAGCAATGGGGCCATGGTTGTGTCTTCCAGCGCGCCCAGCGCGCGTACCGCATGTGCTTGAACTGAGCGGTATTTCGAGTTGACGGCCACACGCAGCGCTTCCACGGCGGTGGGCTGCCTCGTGCCGATCTTGCCCAGCGCCCACGCCGCCACCACACTCAACGCCGGTAAATCGTCTTCAAGTACCTGAATCAGCGCCTGTGTCAGCCGGGGATCGGCGGGCATGCGCGCCATCGCAAGGACAGCCTCGTAGCGCACATTGAAGCGCGGATCATGGATAGCGTCTAGTAATTCATCCACCGCCAGAGGGCTGCGGATCTCGCCCATACGTTCCGTCACCAGTACGGCGCTGTGCTCATCGCGGGCGCGGTAGAAGCGGATCAACGAGCCCAAGGCCAGGAAAGGATTGCCGCGCAGGAAGAAACTGGCAAATTGCGTCGTGCTGAATGGGCTGTCTCCGCGGATGGCGTGCAGGAGAACGATGCTTACCAGGGGCAGGATGACGGCTATCACAAAAAGAGGCGTGTAGGCGTCTAGCTTCAAAAAGAAGAATTGGCCCGAAATCCCCTGCGAAAAATCGAGGGCGCGCCCGCCCAAAAATTGACTCAGGCCGGTGATAATGCCTGCCCAGGCAAAGTAGAGCGCCATGTAGTCCATCTTCTTTTCGGTAGGCACGATGCTCACAAAAAGCAGTCGCCCGGCGCCGATCCCCCAGCCGAGGTTGGCTGCCCCCTGCAAAAATGCAATGGACAACGCCAGGGGCAAACTCAACATCGACCGTTGGGGGATTGTCCACCAGAGCAGGGGCAGCAGCACCAACATGGAAAGACCAGTGAGCATAATCGGTTTGCTGCCGTAGCGATCCGCCGTCCATCCCCAGAGATAGCCCGAAGTTAACGTGCCCAAAAGTGTGCCCATCTGGATCAACACCACATTCCCGGCGCTTAACCCCACCTGTTCTTCCATAAACAGGGGGAGGAACGAAGCAAGTGGAACCGTCCCCAGGGTAATCAGCGCCAACCCGCCCAGGTAGCGGCGGAAATCGGCATCTGCAAGGACGGCAAGGATGTTGCGCCGTCCCTCGGCCGCCTCCAGATCGACCCCACCGCCAGGAATAAAGGTGGCCGCCCACACCGACAGGAGGCCGAAGACAACCCCAACGGCAAAAAGCAACATAAAGCCGTTAAGTCCACTCGTCCAATCCAGTACAAGACCGGCGATGCCAACCGCAATAAAACCAGCGATGCCGCTCAAGATGTTGCTCGCCGCCGAATATTTTCCGCGCACCGAATTAGGGACAAATTCCTGCACCCACGGGTAGTAAGATGTCTCGGCAATCGCCCGCGTAATCGAGAAAAGCCCAACCGCCAACGCCATCGCCAGGAAAATGTGTTCGCCCCCAAAGGTTGCCAGGAACCACGGTGTGAGCAACAGTAGGATCGTGGTGGCTTTGCGAATGCCAAAGAAAATGACAAATGCCCGTTTGTAGCCCACCCGCGCTGTGAACGGTGCTACAAACGGCGCCATACAGGCCGCAAATGGCATCAGCGCAAGGATAAAGCCGATTTGTGTCTTCGAAAGCGCCAACTCGTCTAGGAAAAGTACAAAGACTGATCCAAAGTAGACAAACTGGGCAAAGACGGTGTTGGTGGCGTTTGTAACGTAACTCCAGGGCAACCCGCGTAGTTTTTCGACAGTGGTAGGCGACTGACTCATGGGCTTGCTACATCCTCTTGGATACACTTCCGTCGCTAAATGATTGCCCATTATCCCATAAGCGCCAAGCGCAAACCAGACAACATCTGGCTGATCTGGTATTCAATCGTTCAGCGTTTTACAATAAAGAGGCGGCTGCTCTGCTGCTCTGGCCGCCGACCCTTCACCCCAACAGAAAGTGAGTCGAACCCAATGACATCTGACACTACTTCCTTACCAAATTCTTTGCCGCGACGTCCATTTGGCCGCACAGGCTTTACGGTGACGCCGATTTGTGTGGGCTGTGCCCCCCTCGGCGACATGCCCGAAACCTTTGCCTACGGCGTCCCCGAGGAGCGCGCCCTGGAGACGTTGCGCGCCGCTTTTGCCGGCCCTATCAATTTTCTCGACACAGCGGCGGCCTACGGCGACGGTGAAAGTGAACGCCGCATTGGTATTGTCCTCAAAGAACTGGGCGGCCTGCCCGAGGGTGTTGTCCTGGCGACGAAGGGCGACCGCGATCTGCACACCGGCGATTTTAGCGGCGATCAGTTCAAGCGCTCGGTGGAAGGCAGCCTGCGCCGTCTTGGGCTGGATCGGCTGCAATATGTCTACATCCACGATCCCGAACACACCACTTTCGAAAATGTGATGAGCCGCGGTGGCCCGCTGGAGGTGCTCCAAGGCTTTGTGGACGAAGGCGTCATCGAACACATCGGCATTTCGGGCGGCCCCATCGGCATGTTGATCCGCTACATGGAGACGGGCGTCTTCACCGCGGTGGAAACCCACAACCGCTACACCCTGCTCAACCGCTCCGCCAACCGTCTGTTGGATGTGGCACAGCGGCTGGAGATTGCCGTGGTCAACGCTGCACCCTACGGCAGCGGCATGTTGGCCAAAGGCCCAGACGCCTACGCCCGCTACGCCTACCAGGACGCCCCCGCGTCGATGATCGAACGGGTGCGCCAGATTGCGTCCGTCTGCGCCGAATATGACGTACCCTTGCCTGCCGCCGCACTCCAATTCTCGATGCGCGACCCACGTGTCGCCACCACCGTCGTCGGTATGACCCGTCCTGAGCGGGTGGCGCAGACAGTTGAACTCGCCAACCACCCTATCCCCCACGAACTTTGGGCGCGCATTGACGCCGTCGGCTTCGATAGCGAGGATCCTGAGGCGAATCGGTTTAGTTAGGGTGTGTTACTGTTACTTTACAACTTAGCTAGGGGCATGCGTAGGGCGGAAGCAAATGTCACCAATCAAGCGACATTTGCTTCTGCCCTACGCATGCCCCTGCGCTGATCGAGAGGATCTTACGGTGTAGAAAAGAGCGCAGGCAAGAATGTTCGATGGCTTGCCTGATCTGCTGTATCGGGTGAGGCAGGCTCCTCATCGGGTACTGTTTTTTCATCGGGTGTGGCATCATCTTCCACGACTTCGATGTCGATCTCTTCTTCAACCCAGGTCGTAGACGAAATTGTGGTGATCGCCGAAGTTGATCCAGCCCAGGCGTAGCCGCCACCCGACCAGGCATAGCCGCCACCCGACCACGCATAACCACCACCCGACCACGCATAACCACCGCCGGACCAGGCGTAGCCGCCGCCGGACCAGGCGTAGCCGCCGCCCGCCCAGGCATAACCGCCGCCTGCCCACACCTTTGTACCCGCCTCCGAAGACTCTCCGCCCGCCCAAGAGAGGACATTCTCATCTACAGCCAATCTTTCGGCGAAGGACGCCAGCAACGGTTCTGCGGCTTCTCGGCTAAGCCAGACCCGTTGCGCGTCGGCTACGCCCAGCGCATAGAGCGTGCCGTCGTCCGCTTCTGCGTAGTAGAGAATGTTGTCGTCGGCTGTTTTCACACGCTGAATGGGGCCTTGATAGTGATAGGCGAAATCCTCTTCGTCGTCTGCGCCGTGGGCGAGATCCTGCAAAATGTCCATACCGGTATTGGCCGCCACATCCGCCGGAAAGTCACCCAGCACCGCGTCGGGCGCCCAGATGCGTCCTGCGCCCTGTTGGAGCAGGTTGTAGGCAAGTTCTTCCGCGGCGATGGCTGGTCGCGCCGATGTCATCAGGCGGAATTTCACTTCGTCAGGGGTGAGATCGGGGTTGGCTTGTAGCATCAACGCCACCACGCCCGACGTCACCGCGGTGGCCATGCTGGTGCCGCTCATGCTAAAGAGATCTTCGCTCAGCGCGTAGTCTGGGTGGTTGACCGCTAGGTAGGCCGACGCTTCGGCATCGTCTTCTGCGTTGTACATAAACGAGACGATGCTGCTACCTGGCGCAAGCACGTCGGGTTTGATGAAGCCGTCGGCTGTGGGGCCGGTAGCCGACCAGTTCGGGAGAACATCGTCGCTGAAATCGCCGGCGGTGGTGCGGGTGTTTAGCCCACCGACGGTGATGATGTAGGGATCGTTGCCGGGTGTGGTAATCGTTTCGGCGTTGGGGCCTTCGTTACCCGCCGCCGCAACCACCACGAATCCTTGCGCCCATAGGGCCTCGACGGCGCGATTGAGTGGATCCACAAAATAGGGGACAGTCGCCGTTGCGCTCAGGCTGAGGTTGACAATGCGGATGTTGTACTTCTTGTGTACGACAGTCACCGCTTGCAGCGCCTCGATGATCTGTTCATAGCTGCCCACGCCCTGTTCCGTCAGCGCGCGGAAGCTGATGATCGTGGCGTCAGGCGCGATGCCTAAATAGGCGCCGCTGGCTGAGTCCTGGAAGCCATTGCCGATGATCCCCGCGATGTGTGAACCATGTCCGAAGAGGTCGCGGGCATCTTTTGATTTCTGAAAGCAATAACCATCGATTTGTCTTGAGCATGATTCATCCTCACTGAAATCGAACTGACCTTCGTAATCGAATACAACTTCGCCGTCGGTCTGCTCTACCAACTTTTTGTAAAAGGTGATGCCTGAATCGATAACGGCGACGCCGATGCCCCGACCTGTGAACCCCAAATTGTGGAGTTCATCTGCCCCTACGTCCTTGGCTACGGGCCAGGCGAGGTCTGTTTCTTGGCCTGGCTTCTTCAGATCGGCAGCGCTGTGTTGTTTGTGGAATGTGCTGCTGGTTGTCACCTGCTTATTTTGAACAACTGAGTGTACAGAGGGCATCGCCGCCAGTTGACCGAGCGCCTCTGCAGAGATCGTCGCACCGACGGCATTGATCAGCCATAGGTCGCTGGTCACTGCGCCGCCGACTGCGTCAATGGCCGCTGCTGCAACCGCCGAATCGTCGGCGGTGACCAAAACAGACAATGCCCCTGTCTGTGTTGTCAACGCCGGATCAACATAGGCTGCTGTCATGTCACTGTGCTGCGCCTGCAGCCATCCGTTTAGCGAAAGAACAAAGCCGAAGACCAAAACAATGTAGAAACCTCTGCCCCGAGAAAATAGACTGGATACGGTTCTGGATAGGGAAAGTTGAAGCTGGAAACACATAATGCTTTTGCTCTCTTTGTTGTGCTCATTTTGGGGAATGCCGCATTTTTAGGAATACAGCATTCGTGAGCGTGCTTTGTAAATGTCATTTGCCGACACTGCATAGACAACACGAGGTGGGGGGCGTCCATAGACACACCCCACCTCGCCCGAACTACTCACCCCAGTATTCGCTGTTCCAGTTCACTGAATTCCAGTTCACCGAGTTCCAGTTCACACTGTTCCAATTGACAGAGTTCCAGTTGACGGAGTTCCAGTTGACTGAAGTCCACGTCACCGGCTGGGCGCCGCTCCACAGGAGTTGGCTGGCCTGTGTCCCCACGTTGGCCGCCTGGGTGGTGTTGCCATGTACGGCAGCGTAGACATCCAGGTAGGGGTAAGACGACTGACCAATGCTGATGGTGGAGCCGGTGTTCATCAAACGGTACTTCACCTGATCGGGGGTCAGGTTGGGTTCATCCTGGATCAACAGGGCAGCCGCACCGGCCACCACCGCCGACGCCATCGACGTGCCCGACATGCGGAAGTAGAAGTAGTTGCTTTCGCCAGGCGGCACAATGCGTCGATCCGGGTAGGTATTGGCGAGGACGCTATCAGGCTTGCCCATCAAACTCACCACATTGTGGCCAGGTGCAATGATGTCGGGCTTGGATACGCCCTCGGGGGTGACGCCGCGCGCGGTGTAGCCCATTAGTTGATCGTCGCTACGATCTTCGGTGCCTTTGTCGTTGGATGCGCCCACGGTGATCACAAAGGGATCGTTCCCCGGTGCGTAGACGTATTCGCTGCCGTTGCCGTTGTTCCCTGCCGACACCACCACAACAACGCCGTTGAACCAGAGAATTTCCAACGCCGCATTGAGCGGGCTGGTGTGGTATGACTCGGGCACGGTGCTGTTCAATGACAGGTTCACCACACGGATGTTGTGCTGATCTTTCTTGGCCAGCACCCACTGCAAACCGGCCACCACGTCCGACATGTGGCTCATACCGTAGTCGTCGCTGATCTTTACGGTGAGCAGGTTGACGCCCGGCGCCATGCCCATGAAGCGTCCTTGTGAGAGCGCGCCGTTGCCGCCGATGGTGCCGGCCACATGGGAACCATGTCCATGATAATCGTCTGGGTGGTAGGCCTGGGAATTGCTGAACTGCACCCAATCGAGGATGCGCAGGTTACCGCCGGCATCTTTGAAGTCGTCGTAGTCGGTGATGCCACTATCGACAACAGCCACGGTGACGCCACGTCCGTCAATGCCCTGCGCCCACAGATGGTCGGCGCCGGTGGTTTGCGGAAAAGCACTGGCATTGAAGTGTGTCTGCGCCAAACCAGCCGCCTGTGTGCTGGTGCTGACGACCGGTGCATCCAGGCTTACCCACTCTACAACAGGCTTTGTGCGTAGATTGGGCACCTCACCGGCAGGCAGACGTAGCACAATGCTGTTGATAATCGAGAGATCGCGTACCAACGCTCCGCCTAAGTTGGCTGCGGCGGTTTCGGGGTCGGTTCCGTCGCTCAAGCGCACAATGATCCGCACCATCTCACCAGGAGCTTCGGCTGCCAATTGAATCAATGCCGGGTGAATACTCGCTCCCAAAGCCGGCTGCGATTGTGCCGCGCCTGGCAAAAAGCTCATACTGAATACCATGACAAGCACAAAGCTTAGCGCCAATAGTTTATCTTTGGCATGCTTGATCTGTTTGGTTTGGACGCCTACATTCACAATGGTCTCCTTGATACATGTGCAAACGGGCTAAATATTAATTAATTACTGCAATTTTGGGAGCTTCTAAGGTATGGCTTCGTTTTGCATACAAACGGTTTGCAAGCGTTTCCGAAATGCCACTTGTTGTCAGCGCATTAGCAACGGATCCTGCATTGTTTGTGAATATCTGTTCACCTTCTTCCTTTGCCAACGCCACAAAATAAGCGGCAATTTCCGGATCAAACTGTATGCCGGCGCAGCGTTTCACTTCAGCTACGACATCGTCCAGGCTAAGCGCCGCCCGGTAAGGACGGTCGGACAGCATCGCCTCAACCGAGTCGGCCACACAGAGGACACGCGCCAACAACGGAATCTCTTCACCCATCAACCCATCGGGGTAACCGCGACCGTCCCATCGTTCATGGTGATGGCGCACTAGCGGCGTCAGATCTTGCAATCCCTGCATCTGGCTCACAATTTCGGCGCCGATGACCGGATGTCGCTTCATCAAAGTGAACTCTTCGTCGGTCAGCCGGTCGGGTTTGCTCACAATGGTGTCGGGGACACCCACCTTGCCCAGATCGTGGACCAGCCCACCACGCGTCAATAAGTCCATTTGATCATGGCGCAGACCCATGCGCCGCCCGATTGCCTGAGCATAGGCTGTTACTTGATTTGAGTGTCCGTAGGTGTACTTGTCGTCGGCGTCGATGATCGAGCCCAGCGTCTTCAATAAATCGCGGTTGACCTTGTCAAGATCCTGATTGGCCTTCTCCAGCTCGGCTACATATTGGCGAATGTTATCGGCGTAGAGGCGGAACGCATATCCTGTGGCGCCAACGGGCAAAAAGGTAAGCAGCAAGCCGCCGATGCCGAAGGTGCCGTAGGCAAGGGCGATGATGCCGCCGCCCACTACGCTCCCCGCCAGCGTCACCGGCACCGTCCATTGGAAGTCTTGTTGCCAGATTTGCAGCGGACGGCGGCCGCTTTGCAGCGAAATCACACCGATGAGGATGAGCAGGTTGATCGCGATGTCTGCTGCTGCGCTGAACATCAACGGGATCAAACTGGTGGCCCAGTGGATCGTCCCGACGGTGCCGCCGAGTTGCACATAGAGCACGCCGGCGCCGGTGGAGCCGATGACCCACATGCCGGTGTTGAACACAAACTTCTGAAACCAACCGGCCCGATTTTCAATTTGTTGATCCTGATCAAACAAGCCATGTATGGTGGCGGCAATGCCGGTGGAAAGGTGAATCAAAGCGCCGGCCATCGGACCAAAAGAGAGAATTCCGGCCAGCGCAACAATACCCGAAACCGACACCCGGCTCTGTCGGCTGCTGAGGAAAAGTTCAACGCTCATCAGTTCTGCCACCGCAGCAATCAATGCAAATGCAACCAGGCCTACCAGATCTTCAGGAACGAAGAAAAAGTAAGCCGAAAGCAGACACAATCCACCGGTCATGGCGACGAAACTAATGTAGTAGGGCACCCACTGGCGTAGTGACTCTACTGTTGCGTCCCGTCCTGCTTTTGCCAACATGAAACCCCCAATTGATGCAGATGAGTCCGTTGTATAGAATATCGGCCTCGTCATTCATTTAATTGATTACTTTAACCTGACATATCATCTTTTACTTTCTGTATGGTTTCGATGTGCCATTTGTTTATGGTAAGTAAGTTTGTTTGTGGGGGGGCACTGCGGAGTACCGGGAAAACTTAGTGCTTGTGGTAGTACCAATTGATGCCACTGAGCGCCAAAGATGTGTAGCCACCAGGTAAGGTGAGAAATGTAGATGGATGTGGATCGGCAGCTTTGACCCTCCATAAACAAAGTTGTGGGTTGTGTGCATGTGGACGTAGTCGTCACATGCGCACAACCCACAACTTTACTTGTAGCGTATGAAATATGGCGTTAGGAACTCTCTAGAGGACGGTATTTCCGCACAGAAGTTCTGGCAAAATAGCCGAAGAGAGGATTAGGAATGTTTTGTGAGGAAGTACATCACAGGCAGGCCAACAGCCAGGTGCATAATCTCTAGGATCATGACATTGCCAAATTGGGGAGCAGCCAGGCCTAAGGGCGTCGCGGCCATGACAATCAACGCGATCGAGGCAATAATCGCGAAGGTGTGGTTGGCACGCGCCACCGGCTTGACGAAACGAGTCAGCGCAAAGTAGATCAGCGCGCCGATAATCGACGGCCCGATGCTGAAGAGCAGCACGGGGAGAAGCGTGATCTCTGTGCCCATGGATGTGAGCGCAGGCAACCAGCCGGCGCTGGTGGCGATAAAATAGAGGACGACGTTAATGGCAATTGCTACGCCTATCCCAATACCAGCGGCGCGGGCAACGGAGGCAAACGTAGGTTGGGGTGATGCGATAGCTGTGGTCATGGTTGTTCCCTTTGTGACAGATGGAAAAATGCCCCGGTAAATCGAGCACTACGATTTTTGTAGTGTAGCACTCGGCAGGGGGAACTCTGTATGCTTTTTCTCTTTGTTTTGAAACAAAAAAACCGTCAGGTTGTCGAACCTGACGGGGTGGAGAGAACGCCGCCGTTTGCTAGGCAACATTGGCCCGTTCTCCCACACGTTCAAAGTAATCATCCGCGCAAAAAGTGAAGACGTCCATGCTCTCTTCTGTGTAACCGGCGGAGCGAAGTTCCGCTTCGGCGACGTCGCGGCTCCACCCCTGGTTGATGATACGGTGCAGCATCCACAACAGCGCCACCCGCGAACCACTGCGACAGTGAATGTACAGCGCCTCTTTGCCCCCAATCGCATCTTGAAATTCTACAAGGTGTTGGGGTTCGAGTTCGTACGCAGGCAACGGAAGGTGCAAATAGTCTAAACCGGCGGCGGCGGCGTTGTTCGCCTCACGATCAGAACGTTCCACATCGCGACGCAGGTTGATCACCGAGCGCACGCCCTGCCGGGCCAGTTCGGGCAGATCCTCGGGTTGGGGCTGCCCGGCCAGGATCACCCCGTCGCCCACTGTATATTCCACAACCGTCCTCTGCGCCGCCACATGCTCTTGCAGCGATCCACAGCGGAATTCGTTGGCATCTGACATAATCGTTTCCTTTGCTTCTTCGTGGAACGGTGAATGGTGATTGGTGATTGGGGCAGAGGTGAGATCTGCCCCAATCACTAATCACCAATCACCATTCACCTAAATGAACAGCGTCACCTTCGATGCTGCGGCGTCGCCAAGGAAGGTAGCCACGCCGCCGTGCTCCATGCCGTCGATGAGTTCCTCGTCGCGGATGCCCAGCAATTCTTGAGACATGTCACAGGCTACCATGCGTACGCCGAACTCCTGGGCCATTTCCATAAACTCGGCCAGGGACATCACATCGTGGTCCTTCATGATCTTGCGCATGATGGAGGCGCCGGCGCCGAAGAAGTTCATCTGCGACAGGTTCAACTGATCCGGCCCGGCGGGGAGCATGGCCGAGAAGGCTTTCTGTACCGCGTTCTTGTCGGCAAACGTCTTCTGCTTTTTGACGACGTTCAGCCCCCAAAAGGTGAAGAACATGGACACTTGCATGCCCATGGCCGCTGCGCCGGTGGCAATGATAAAGGACGCGATCGCCTTGTCCATATCACCTGAGAAGACGACCATTGACACCCGATCCTCGATGGATTGGGCCGGTGCTTCTTCCAACTGCGCAACGCGCTTTTCCAGTTCATCGATACGGCTGAGCAGCGTCTGCGCCTCCAGCATCGTGTGTAAATTTTGACCGTTGGCCTTAACGTCGTGCATTTCCATGATCGACGGATTTCCTTTCGTGTTTGTGGTGGTGTGGGGATTAGGGATTTGGGATTAGGGGATTTCAGAAGCGTGACGCGATCCCCAGTCCCCAGTCCCTGATCCCCCAATCCTACGCCGTGCGCTTGAGGTAGTGAACGTAGAGATCGGCGCCGTCTTCCTGCGCCGTCTCCTGGCCGATTAGTTGCACGTTCTTGGCCGTCTTGGCCCAACCCTGGAAGTCGGCGATGGATCCGCGATCGGTGGCGACAACCTTGAGCACGTCGCCCACGGCGAGGTTGTTCACGGCCTTGCGGCTCTTCACCAGCGGCATCGGGCACTTGGCCCCCTTGACGTCAAGCAGTTCGTTGAATTCGACAGACATGGTGGTTTTTCTCCTGAATGGTATGATTTTGTGTAGTTTCTTGCCTTCTTCTTACGCGCCGCTCAGCGCGCAGATGTTCTTGCCCAGTTCCAATTCGCCGGCTTCTTCTTCGTTGGGGATGACCAGCCCGGCGTTGACCCGTTTGATCTCCACGTATTCAGGTGGGAAATGGGGCAGGTTGGCCAATACCCAACCGGTAAACTCTTCCCGGCTGCGCGGACGCAGGCCGTCGTTCTGCTGCTTGAGTGTGCCGTAGGTCTGCGCAAAGCGACCGCCGACGTCGGCTTCGTCCAGCGTGCTAAAGTGGGACGGCAGGATCCAGGTGGCGTCGTCGATGCGCTGCGGCAGACGTTCGAACAGGCTCTCGAAGAGGATCGGCGTCCACGCTTCACCGCGTCCGCCCAGATCGGGCCGCCCAAACGACGAGAGGAAGAGGCCGTCGCCGGTGAAGAGATAGTGCGAACCGTCCGGCGCACTCACACGGAAGTTGACCTGCCCCAGCGTGTGGCCGGGGAACCAGATTACGTCCACATCCACGCGCCCAACGACGAACTGATCACCGTCTTGCAGCGGCACGTAGTCGAGGCGGGCCGGCAGCATGTCCAGCGGATGGATGGCGTCGTAGGGGTGCAGGAAGTAGCGCGCACCGGTCCGCTGCGCCAGCGCCGGGCCGCCGCTAATGTGATCGGCGTGACCGTGGGTGTCGAATGCGTGGGTGAGCAACGCGTTGTTGTCTTGAAGCACCTGCATGTACTGTTCGGTGTGGCGCAACGGATCGATGACGGCCGCTTCGCCGTCGCTGATCACCAGGAAGCTGACGTCCCCGCGCGCCGGGCGTGTAACCTGCACGATGCGCCCCCAGTCGGCGTCCACCACATTGCGCACATCGTAGAGATTGCCCCACGAGACGATGCCTTCGGCCAGATACGACGCCTTGACGCCACGTTCGGCCAGCAGTTCGGCGATGTATTGCGACGAGCCTTCCTTGGCGCAGACCACAACCAATTCCTCGGCCTGAGGCACCTGCGCCAGCGATGCGTCTTCGTCTTCGATGAACGCAAAGTAGGGGACGTTGACAATGGTGAGATCCTTGCGCCCTTCCACCTTCCAGCGGGCGAAGTCTTCGCCGTTGCGCACATCGAGGATCGCCAAATCGGCGCCTGCCAACAGTTTCGCGTAAAGATCGGCGGCTTCGATGGGCTGCACTGCCGTTTCTACGTTTATTTCTTGGGTCATTTCTTGGGTGAGCATTGTTGACTCCTGCCAGTTTGAATCCGCTGAATTGACGTTACAGTGGACAAGATAGCAGGCATCTGCAAGGGGCGTATAAGGCATATATGAGGATTGTGTAAAGATAGCAGATAGCGGTTAGCAGATAGCGGTTAGCAGATAGCAGTTAGCGGAAAACCGACGACCGACGACGACCGACGACGACCGACGACAACGGACGACGACGACACTAACTGCTAACTGCTAACCGCTAACCGCTATCTGCTAACCGCTATCCCCGGCAAGGACAGGACAAAGGTGCTGCCCTTGCCAAGGCCAGGGCTGGCGGCAGTGAGATCGCCGCCCATCGCCCACGCCAGGTGACGGGAGATGGTGAGGCCAATGCCGCTGCCGCCGCTGGCCCGTGTCCGCGATGGATCGACTCGGTAGAAACGTTCAAAAAGGTGAGGCAGGGCGTCGGCAGGGATGCCGATGCCGTCGTCTTCTACAGCGATCTCGACGATCTCGTCACTCCGGTGCAGGCGCACGACGATGCAGCCACCTTCGGGGGTATAGCGGACCGCATTGCTGAGCAGATTGAGGATAATCTGGGCCACGCGGTCGGGGTCGGCCTGCACCCAGTAGGGCTGTTGGGGGATGTCGGCCTCAATGCGCAGGCAGGCAGTTTCGGCCAGAGGGTGAATCTGCATGACACAACGTTCTACAACCGGGATCAGATCCACGCGCTGAACTTGCAACTCGATCTGACCTGCCTCCACACGGGCAAGCGTCTGAATGTCGTCGATCAGCCGCTGCATACGCCGGATCTCGTGATCAATCATGGCGTAGGTGGCTTCGTCACCGTGGAAGAGGCCATCCATTAGCCCTTCCACATAGCCTTTGACGCCGGTGAGGGGTGTACGTAGTTCGTGGGCCACGTTGCCGAGCAGGAGCACGCGTTGCTCTTCCACTGCTTCCAGCGCTGCGGCCATCTGGTTAAAGTGGGTGGCAACTTCGGCCAATTCATCACTGGCAGGGACATCCACACGCTCGTCGTAATGTCCGTGGGCGATGCGGCGGCTACTCTGCGCGATCTCGTGCAGTGGACGTAGTATCTCGCGCATGAGGACGATGCTTGCAACCAAACCAGCCACGGCCGCGCTTACCGCCGCAATCGCCAGCGCCCAGAGAACGTCCTTGCGCACGGTATCCACCACCTGCATGCCCACCTGATCGACCACGTCCTCGTTGCCGGATTGGATCAACGGCCCCAGGATCTCGCCGATCTCATTGGGCAGCGGACTTAACACCGCCACCTGGGCCGCCAGCGCCAGCACCACCACACCCACGATCACCACCAACAACTGCGCCCCCAGCAGTCGCCAACGCAGCCGTCGCCAGATGGAAGAGTTAACCATTGATTCTTGCTTTCTTTCGAGCAAACTACGCATCAATCAGTTTATACCCCACCCCGCGCACCGTCTGAATCAGCGGCGTGCCTACCGCCTCCTCAATTTTACGGCGTACCTGCCCCACGTAGACGTCCACAATGCGGTCGGTGCCGTAAAAATCGTCTCCCCACACTCGCTCGATGATCTGCTCGCGTGTGAGCACTCGCCCGGCGTTGTCTGCCAGTTCAAACAGCAACTTAAACTCGGTGGTGGTCAGATCGAGCAATGTGTCACCCGCGTAGGCTTCGACGCGGTCGGGGGCGATGCGTAGATGAGGCAGTTGCAGTTCTGCCGCAGGAAGGGGGGATCCATTGCGTCGACGGCGTAGGATCGCCTCCACGCGCGCCACCAATTCACGTGGGCTGAATGGCTTGGTCAGGTAATCATCGGCGCCCATGCGCAGCCCGGCCACCCGATCCATCTCCTCGCTGCGCGCCGTTAACATCAGGATGTAGACATCCGACTCGTCTCGCAGTCGCGCCGTCACCTCTAGTCCATCCATGCCGGGCAGCATCAAATCCAGGATCACCAAGGCCGGCGCCAACGTTCGGGCCAGATCTAACCCTTCCTGCCCCGACATCGCCAGGTGGACCTCATACCCGGCGCTTTCCAAGTAGGTACGAATCACTGTCTGGATCGCACGTTCGTCTTCGACAACCAGAATTCGATCAGGCATTTTCACTCCTCTAGGTTCAAGGCTTCCCATTTTACCGGATCGAGTAGGGATGGACGAAAGAGAGAGGACGCCGCTGTCTTCTGCCTTTTTCCCTTCCCGCGGATCAAAAAACCCGTCAGGTCCGAAGACCTGACGGGTTCGAGGGATCAACTGATTGTGCTAGATCCAGCCTTGATCCTTGAGGAAGCTGGTCAGCCCAGGGATGGCGAAGCGTTTGCCTTGGTATGCCTGATAGCCGTAGTAGACCATGGCGAACCATGCCATTAGGACGGCAATCGGGCTAAGACAACCCACCACCAGCGCCGCCAGCCACCCAATCACGGGGATGATGCTGATGATGGCCGTCCCTACCGCTACGAAGATGCCCAACACGATCAGCGCCGTGGTCAGCGCCAGGCTCTGAACGGCGTGGAATCGCTGGAAAGGACGTTTCTTGCTGCTCTCACTGAACAACACCAGCGCCGGCATCACGAAGGGGATCAGGATCTGTGTGGCGTAGCTCAACAGTGCAATTAGGCGGTCGTCGCCGTTGGCGGCGCCGTCTATGGTAGCATCGCGCATGAACTCGCCGCGGCGGAAAGCGTCGGCGGCGGCGTTGGCCTGGGTGCGGGCCGACTGCGCTGCTCGCTCTGCCGGGCTGGGCCGCTCTTCTTCGGTCACATTATGTACATTCACCGGGCGGCCTGCGCTTACCGTCTCCTGCTGTACCGACTTGGGGTCGGCGTCGGTGAAGGCCACCGTCTGAGGATTGGGCTCAGTCTGCGCCGTCACCATGTCTGATTCGTTGATATCAAAGACGGGTTGCGTCTCCGGCTGATCCAGCTTGCGCTTGGTCACCTCTGCTCCTGGTACATTGACTTCGCTGCCGGTCAGTTCCTGTTCATTCTTCTTCTGTTCGTTGTCCATAACACACTCCTCTAAACCGTTTGAAGACGGTGGAAATCTGAGATTGAAACTACTCGTTATCCTTTACGCAGCCGGCGCGAAAAAGTTTCGCGGCAGGACGAGAGAAAGACGACAGACGAAGGACGACCGACGAAGGAGCGTCGCGCTGAAGTATATTCTTGACGAAAGACCAACATATCCCACAATCAGGTTCCAAACGTCCGTCGCCCGTCGTCGGTCGTCCGTCGTCCGTCGTCGGTCGTCTGTCGTCCTATGTTATACTCAAACCCATGAACAAAGACCAATCCACCACCCGCATTGTCTTCATGGGAACCCCTGATTTCGCCGTGCCTTCGTTGCGTCGTCTGTACGAAAGTGGCCCGGCGCAAGCATGGGACGTCGTTGCCGTCGTCACCCAGCCGGACCGACCGGCCGGTCGCGGGAAAAAGATGTTGCCCAGCCCGGTCAAGGAGTTCGCTCTGACCCACGATCTGCCTGTGCTCCAGCCTGGACGACTGCGCAAGGAAGCCGACGCCATTGAGGCGTTGCGTCAACTCGCGCCGGACCTGATGGTGGTGGCGGCTTACGGGCAGATCCTGCCTAAATCGGTGTTGGAAATTCCTCGCTTCGGCTGTATCAACGTTCATGCCAGCCTATTGCCGGCCTACCGCGGTGCTTCGCCCATTACCGCCGCCATCCTCGACGGGCTCGACGAAACCGGCGTCACCATCATGCTTATGGACGTGGGCATGGACACGGGCCCCATGCTGGCGCAGGCGCGGCAGCCCATCCGTGTGGACGACACCACCGAGTCTTTAAGCAGCCGTTTGGCCGAACAGGGTGCAGATCTACTCATAGAAACAGTGCCTTGCTGGCTCGCCGGCGACCTTGCCCCGGTAGAGCAATCCGAGCTACCCGGTGAAATCTCCACCTGTTCCCTTGTCAAAAAAGAGGACGGTCGCATCGATTGGGCACAGCCCGCCGCCGTCATCGAGCGTATGACCCGCGCCTACACCCCCTGGCCGTCTGCCTTCACCACCTGGCAAGGGCAGAACTTCAAGATCGGGCGCGCACGCGTCCTCCGCGGTGCGGCAGAGCCGGGCGTTGTCGTGTCCACTGCGGCGGGGGCGGCCGTGGGGGCGGCCGTGGGTACGGGCGAAAACCTGTTGTTGTTGGAAGAAGTGCAGCCTGCCGGCAAGCGTATGATGGACGTACAGAGTTTTGTCAATGGGGTGCCGGCGTTTGTGAGCGCAAAGTTGGGTGGGTAGGTTAAAGGAGTTTTACGGGGTGGTTTGAAGAAGTATTGTTTCACTACACCCTACACGCTTGCGCTGGTTGTTCTTATACCTGTTCTTTAACCGATGGATGATTTCTTTAACCGATGGATGATTTCTTTAACCGATGGATGATTTCTTTAACCGATGGATGATGTTGTTCTCGGATATGAACCCTGCTGCTGCGTCTGAACCTTGTCCAATTGCTCGGTATAGTCGACGAGAAAACTCACGGTAGCGAAGCCGGCAAACCCAAACACGGTACTGCCGATCCATGAGAAGAGAAAAAACCCGCCCACGAACCCAAGCAGAGACACAACCATTACCAGTACCACCAGTTGCCGTCGCCTCTCTCTGCGCCGCACTGCCATCTCGAAAATTGATTGTCCTGCGCTAAATGTATTCATGACTGCATCATATATTGTGCAGCGGCAGGGATCTATAGAGCGCAGGTAACACTCCACATAGACAACGCTGCAATTCCCCAATCCATGCCTGAGCCCAGCAGTGCAAGCCAAACAAAAAACGCCTGCCCAAAAGGACAGACGTTTCTGGTCGGGGCGAGAGGATTTGAACCTCCGACCTCTTCAACCCCATTGAAGCGCGCTACCGAGCTGCGCTACGCCCCGACGACTCATCCGAGTATAGCACGGAGAGTGCGTTCAAGCAAATTATCCACGAGGGGAGTAATGTGTGATACACCGCCACTAAGATCGAGTTAGAATTCCTGGGTCGGATCAAACCAAATTGACGCCGACGCGACGCCTGTGGTATAAGTCAAACACCTGTTAAGGTTAACCATGGCACGGCAATGGCGCCCTGATGAATCGAGCCGACGGTCTGTGCCGTCGGTTTCGTTTGGCGTTTTGAAGCAACCGGTTGCACTTCTCGCTACGCTGCGAGATTCTTTACAGCGCTGATGCTCTATGGACACAAGAATTATCCAAGGACCGACACTCACCGAACGGGATATCGCCCTCTTGCACCGCCTGGAGCCAGGGCTCTTCATCACGGCGGATGTCAGTCGCGCCGACATTATGCTCTGTTGTCTACATGGCCGTGAGCAGATCCTGGTTGCGCAGCATGCGCGCCCACGTTCAATCTCGTCTATCTACCTTAAAGACGCAACCGGGCGCCTCTTTTCGGCGGTGGAACAGCCTCTTGTCTTCCATGCCCTTACCGAAGACCGCATCGGCAGCCGACGAAAACAAGTCCTCAGTAGTGGGGCACCAATCATCCAGCAGGTTTTCCCCATTCACAACGCCGCCAATCGGGTAATCGCGGCCATGTTGGTGGAAACCAATATGATCGAGTTTGAGCGTCATCGCCGCCGCGACAAACCCTTCCGCCGTGCCGTCCACTGGTTGCAGGAGATGTCGGTACGTGGGGAAATCGAAATTCCCGACAAATTGGTCGGCTTTGGCTCTCTCGACGGCATTTATCTCGTCGACGAGCAATCTTGCATTCGTTATATGAGCGGCATTGCCACCAATCTCTACCGCTCCATCGGCCTTGTCAAAGACATGCGAGGCCGCCACATTTCTGGATTGGAAGAGATCGACGAAAAGGTGGTTGATCAGGCGATGCAGGCTAACCGCTGTGTCGAACATCGCCACGAATCTCCCGATGGCCGCATCTGGGTTCGCACTGTCATCCCCCTGAGGGCGCCTGCAGGCAGTTGGCCACGCGTACGGCGGCAGTGGGCGCGTTACACACCCTGGATCAAGCCGATTTACAAGCTGCCACACGTCGACGGCGCGCTGGTGATTGTGCACAACGCCACCGAGCGGGTACAGCGCGAACGCGAACTCAATGTAAAATCGGCCATGATCCAGGAAGTGCATCACCGCGTCAAAAACAATTTACAGACCATCGCCGCCATTTTACGCATCCAGGCGCGGCGCTGTGAGAGCAGCGAGGCGCAGCAACACCTCACCGACGCCGTCAACCGCATCCTGAGCATGTCGGTGATCCACGAATACCTCAGCCAAGACGAGCACCAGCCCATCAACATTCGCGACGTCTGTCAACGGGTGGTGGGGCAGGCGCAGCAGGTAGCGGTGAATCCTGGCCAACAGGTGAATATCACGCTGGCCGGTCCAAATATTCGGCTCCCGGCTGGGCAGGCGACGGCTGCCGCGTTGGTGGTGAATGAACTGCTGCTCAATGCCATCGAACATGGCTTGCAAGATCGCCAGCAAGGACAAATCGCGCTGACGTTGCAAGATCTGGGCGACATTGTGCAGATCGATGTGGAAGACGATGGTCTGGGCCTGCCCGATGGCTTCAACCTGGGCGCAAGCCGAAGCCTGGGTTTGCAGATTACACGCACACTCGTCACCGACGACCTCAAGGGCGAGATCATCATCGAGCCTGTCCACGCGTCGGTGACCACAGAGAACGGCCACGTGGCGGCACAGGGGACGCGTGCACGCGTCATCTTCCCCAAACGCCCCATCCAGGTGACGGAATCATCACCGGTCTCCGATGGATCGGCATGAGTAGAACGCCATGTCGCGGCAAGATCGCATGCAGCGCAAACATGGACATATCGATCCTATCCTAAATCGACGGTGGTGTGGTACGATGGGGAATCTAGGATCTGGGGCAACAAGGTCACCGTCGAACGACCGTCAACAGCTTTCACCGTCAACAGCTTTCACAGTCGGCTTAACCGTCAGCGCGACCTGACAAGTACGTAGAGGAGATCATAGGTGGAGCGTACACGCATCATCATCGCAGATGACGAATCCCTCATTCGCATGGACTTGCGAGAAATGCTCACGAATCTGGGCTATCTTGTTGTGGGTGAAGTTGGAGACGGTCGTAGCGCCGTCAACCTCGCCCGCGAACTCCGTCCGGACATTGTGATTATGGACATCAAAATGCCCGACATGGACGGCATTGAGGCGGCCCGCTATCTCACCGAAGAACGGGTGGCGCCTGTCCTCTTGCTCAGCGCTTACAGCCAGCAAGAGCTGGTGACGCGCGCCCGAGAAGCAGGGGTGGCCGGCTATCTGGTCAAGCCCTTCCGTGAGAGCGATCTCACGCCGGCCATTGAGGTGGCGCTGGCCCGCTTCAGCGAATTTCGGGCACTGGAACGCGAAGTCGGCGATCTGCGTGAAACGCTGGAGACCCGCAAAGTGGTGGAGCGTGCCAAAGGCATCCTCATGGACACGCAGGGGCTCAACGAATCTGAAGCCTTTCGTCGCATTCAGAAAATGAGCATGAACAACCGCAAGCCCATGAAGGCTGTGGCCGAAGCAATTATTCTGGCCCACCAAGTCGGCGAACACTAGGCAGAAGGCATGTTGTGCTGGAGGGCGTTGTGAAGCTTTCTGTCATTATGCCTGTCTACAACGAAGTAGGCACGCTTGAGGAGATCATCCGCCGTGTACGTGCGGTTGATCTGACGGTCAACAAAGATGGTAGCAATGAACTGCTCGACGGCCCGATTACGCTTGAACGCGAAATCGTGATCATCGACGATGGCTCCACCGACGGCACGCGCGAGATCCTGGATCGCTGGAAGGATGTGGCCGACGGCGACATGCAGATCATCTATCACCTGGCCAATGGCGGCAAAGGTGCTGCGCTGCGCACAGGCTTTCAGCACGCCACCGGCGATATCCTTGTAATCCAAGACGCCGATCTCGAGTACGATCCGCGTGATTACATTGGCTTGCTCCTGCCCATCCTCGAAGGACGCACCGCCGTTGTCTATGGCAGCCGTTTCTTGGGCGGCCCCCGCTCGGCCATGAGCCTGAGCCACACATTGGGCAACCAAGGCGTCACCTGGATCACAAACCTGCTCTACGGTACCATCCTCAGCGACATGGAAACCTGTTACAAGTGTTTCCGGCGCGACGTCATCAACGGTATGCCGCTGAACAGCCGCCGCTTTGAGATTGAACCTGAATTGACGGCCAAAATCCTGAAACGAGGGTACTCGATTTTTGAAGTGCCCATTAGCTACAACGGCCGTGAATTTCACGAAGGCAAGAAGCTGACCTGGCGCGACGGTTTTGCCGCCGTGATGACGCTACTGCGTTACCGCTTCTCTGATTGATGGAAGATACGCTTTTGCCGTCCGGTCTCTCCTCTGGCCGCGCCGGCACCTTGGCACTCCTGAATCGATCTCTGCTTACCACTGCCTACCGCCCGGCGTTGTTGACGCTGATGTTGGTGGGCTTTTTGTTTCGCATTGCCCTGCTTACGGCTTTCCCCTTCCGCGAGGATGAAGCAATCTACAGCTTCTGGGCGCTGCACATCACCCGCGTCGATCCGCTCATGCTCAGCGTCTGGCCCGACAAGCCGCCCGTCTTCCTCTGGCTTTTGGGGGGGACCTTTTCGATCTTGGGCGCAGGGGAAGCACAGGCCCGGCTTTTCAACATTGCCGTGTCGATCCTCACGGTTGCGGTGGTTGCCGCCACGGCGCGCACCTTCTGGGGAAAGAAGACGGCCCTGATCTGCGCCCTGTTTTTTGCATTGAACCCCTTCGCCATCGGCTTTAGCGCCACCGCCTTTACCGATCCGTTACTCGTCCTCTTCGGCGTGCTGGCCTTCCACGCCGCCGTCACCCGCCGCCCGTTGTGGGCCGGCGTCTGGCTCGCCCTCGCCATCATGACCAAGCAGCAGGGGATCCTGTATGTGCCGCTGATCCTGGCAATGATCTGGCAACTCAAGCTATCATCGCCAACGGCTACGCTCAGACATCATCCCATCCTCTCATCATCCTACCGTCTCCTCATCTCATTTCTCGGCGCTGCGCTCGCCCTCATTCCCATCTTGCTTTGGGACGCCGCCCGTTGGCACGTCGCCCCGTCGCCCTGGGATCTGAGTGTGCGCAACTACGGTGGTTTTGCGCTGTCCCCCCTGGTCGAGTGGCCCGCACGGCTGAAGGAATGGGGATCGCTGCTCTGGTACCTCACCGGGAGCACCTGGGTTTGGGGATTGGCGGCGCTGTGCCTCATCGCTATGCCCTTTCGCCGCACCAGAGAGAAGCGAATCACCCATCATCTCTTCATCTCATCAACGCTCCTGCTCTGGTCTTTCGGCTTCCTCGCCTTCCACCTGGCGACGACGACACAGACTTGGGATCGCTATCTGTTGCCGTTGACGCCCTTTTTTGCTCTTGGGATAGCGCTTCTCCTGGCGCGGACACTTTCGCTGTTGCCAGGGAACCGTACGCAGTTGGCTGCCGTTGTGCTGGCGGCGGTGTTGCTCTTCCCCCCGGCGTGGACAGCCGCACAGGGACGCATCCCGATTGGCGGCGATCGTGGCGGCTACGCCGGTTTGCACGAAGTGATCAACTGGCTAGACAATGAAGCGCCGCCGGGCAGTGTGCTTTATCACCGTCTATTGGGCTGGCACTACCGCTTCTACTTTTTCGACGACAGTTCGTCCGCCCACAACCGTTTCGATCTACGTTGGTATCCCAATTCGGTCTACCTGGCCGACAACGCCGCCAAGATCGGACACGAATCTCGCTTCCTGGTGATGCCGGAGTGGGTGTCGTTGCGCAACTGGGAACGGGATCTAGCTGTACGCCACATCGCAGCCGTGGAGAGGTTACGCGCTGGGCGCTTTGTCCTTTACGAGTTGACCGGCCCCCCACAGGAATATTGCGACTGGTGTTTTTCGCGACCAAGCGCAGAATAACGGTGACGGGGCGCGCGGCGACAGTGCCTGGCACGGGCCAAGCGCACAAACTATTTCGGACGATCCGCTGGCCCGTGCCAGGCACTGTCTGCACCATTCATCAATCATCATTCATCTCTTTCCATGCGCCGTTTTCTACCACACCTTCTTGCCGCACTGTTCCTTGCCCTCTTCGTGATGGCGCTCTTTGCGCGTCTGCTTTTTACAGATCGCGTCCTGGCTACAGGGGACATTCTGCTCTACTTCTACCCCTACCGCGATTACGCCGCCGCCGCCCTCCGCGAAGGACAGATCCCCCTGTGGAATCCGTACATTTTCTCCGGGGTTCCCTTTCTGGCCAACCCGCAGGCCGCTGTGCTCTATCCCCTGCACTGGCCGCTAAGCTGGCTCCCGGTGACCAAACAGATCTACGTCAGCGCCGCCCTCCACGCCTGGATCTTGGGGCTAGGCGGCTACGTCCTCTTGCGGCGGTGGCATTTCGGCTGGACGTCCGCCCTTGTCGCCGGGATCGTCCTGGCGGGCAGCGGTTTCTACGGCGGCCTCATTGGTCACCTCAACCAGATGAACGCGGCGGCATGGCTGCCGTGGATGGCGAGTCTATTTGCGATTGACGATTTACGATTGACGATTGCCGCGCGGCACACGCGACAGGACAATCGTCAGTCCTCGGTACAGGCCGCCAATCCAGCGCTCACATCTCAACAAGACAATCGTCAATCGTCAATCGTCAATCGTCAATCTCTCTTGTGCGTTGCCGCCTTCTCCCTCCTCGTCGCCCTCACCCTGCTTGCCGGCCACACACAGACGGCCTATATCAATTTGTTTGGTGTGGGGGTGTGGATCGTGATTGGGGCATTTACGATTGACGATTCGCGATTGACGATTGTCCGGTGGCGCGCCCGAATGCGCCGGACAAAGTCAACCGGACAAGCCCCCAATGAAACGTTCACGTCTCAACACGAAATCGTCAATCGTCAATCGTCAATCGTCAATTTGCTCTCAAACCTCCTCATTTACGCCCTCGGCGTCGTCCTCGGCGTGCTGCTTTCAGCGGCGCAGTTGCTACCTACTTTGGAATTAAGCGATCTGGGGTTACGCAGCGGCGGGTTGACCTATTGGGACGCCACGAGTTTCAGCTTGCAGCCGCTGAACTTGTTGTGGACGCTGCTGCCCTCCTATGGATTGGTGGATCTGAGCATGGTCTTCGGTGTGGCCTTCACCGAATTCGTCGGCTACGTGGGGACAATCCCGCTGCTGCTGGCGTTGGTGGGATTGTGGCGATCGCGTGGACAACGCGCCTGGTGGTTCGGCGTCACCTTCGTGGTGCTCGGCCTCTTCCTCGCATTAGGACGTTGGAACCCGCTCTACTACGTCCTCTTTCAACTCGTGCCCGGCTTCGACCTCTTCCGCACCCCGGCGCGCTGGCTCATGCTATACACGCTGGGGATGGCGGTGTTGGCTGCATTGACGATTTGCGATTTACGATTGACGATTGTCCGGTGGAGCGCCCGAACGCGCCGGACAAAGTCAACCGGACAAGCCCCCAATGAAAAACTCACACCTCAACACGAAATCGTCAATCGTCAATCGTCAATCGTCAATCTCATCTCCCTGATCCTGCTCACACTGATCTCCCTCGATCTCATCCTCAGCGCACGGTCCTTGCCCCACACCCATCCGACTGCGCCGCAGGCCGTCTATGACGTACGCACCGCCCCGGCCCATCTGCTCACCGCCCCGGAGCGGACGCTCGACCCGGCGGCGATGGGACGTTTCCTCAGCCTGAGCATCACCACCTTCGATCCGGGGGACATGGCCGATTGGCGGCGTATCTATCGTGAAGGCGAGTCGCCGCAGTTGGACGAGAAGGCATTCATGGATCTGATCGTCGCCATCAAGATTCAAGAACTTCTCGGTCACAACCTGCCGCTGCTCTGGCGCGTCCCCGCTGTGGACGGCTTCGACGGTGGCGTGTTGCCGTTGCAACGCTACAACCAGTTCATGTCGCTGCTCATCCCCGCCGAACGGCTGGTGCCCGATGGCCGCATCCGCGAGCAGTTGGCCGACGTGCCACCGGCCGATATGCTCAGCCTGCTCAACGCTCAATACGTCATCACCGATAAGATCCGCGATCTCTGGTTTGAGGGTGTCTATTTTGACAGGCAGATCGGGGCCACGTTGGCCACATCCCTGCCCGCGGTGGACGTAGACGCGCCCGGCACCTTCAGCGCCACGATGGTAGGCGTCATCGGCTTTGTGGACGGTCAACCGCCCGCCGAAAATCAGCAGATCGCTTCGGTGCAAGTCTTCGCCGGGGGCGAGATGATCGAAGAAGTTCCTCTGCTGGCGGGGGAACATTTTGCCGATCCCGTCCTCGATAGTGTAGCGGCGGCGGACGCGCTGGTGGCCTTCCGCGATGTAGAAAACAATCGCCAAGAGTACCTGGCCCGTCTCGCCTTGACCCAACCCACGTCTGTAGACAATCTGCGTTTCGTCCTCTCCGGCGACGCCGCGGTGACGATCCAGGCCGTCACCCTCCTCGACGAGCGCACGAACACCTTCCTGCCGCTGCTACCCAGCGATCAAGGACACTTCCGCCTCGTCCACAGCGGCGATGTGAAGATCTACGAAGCGCTGGATGTGCGTTCTCGTGCTTACATGGCCGACCGCGTCGACGTGGTATCCTCAACCGAGAACGCTATCACCCGCCTGCAAACTGATCGACAACTCGGCATCGCCGTGGTGGAAGCATCCGCCGATCTCAACCTGCAAGCCGGTGGCGGCGACGCCGCAATCATCGCCTACGCGCCTGAACGGGTCGTCGTTCGTACCCGCACCGAAGACGATTCCTTCCTCGTGCTCAGCGATGCCTACTACCCCGGCTGGCAGGCCACCATCGACGGCGCTCCTACGCCCATCTACCCTACCAACGTCCTGTTTCGCGGGGTGGCGGTGCCCGCGGGCGAACATGAGATCGTCTTCAGCTACGAACCGCAGACATGGCGCACCGGCGTCCTCATTTCAGGCGTCAGCATCGTCCTGTGGAGTGGGCTACTCGTGGCCGCTCTCTTCGCCCGTCGCCATCACAGGAACACAGAACAGGAGAATTGATCCACAGATTACACGGATTTTCAGGATTCCCAGAGGAGAGAGGGGCTGCCAAGACATTCTGTAATCGTCATAGATGGTGCTATAATCTTTGGGGGCCAATCGTGCCCCAATTTTATCCACGGTTCCGCTCAAATCTCTACAATCCTTTTAATCTGTGAAATCTGTGGATAAATCCTCTGTGCTGAATCCATCCGTGCTCGCACGGTTCATCGTTTGACGTATCCATCCAAAATGGGGGGGACATTATGACTGTTTCGCCGGTCACCCAGACCGTGCAGGATCTTGATCCTGTTTTCGAGGCCAAGGCCGTCAACACCATCCGCATGTTGGCCGCCGACGGCGTACAGGCCGCCAATTCCGGCCACCCCGGCATGCCCATGGGCATGGCGCAGGCCGCGTTTGTGCTGTGGACGCGCTACATGCGCTACAGCCCCAAGAATCCTGCCTGGAACAACCGTGATCGCTTTGTCCTCAGCGCCGGGCATGGCTCGATGCTGCTCTATTCGCTGCTCCACCTCACCGGCTTTGACCTGCCCCTGGACGAATTGAAGAACTTCCGCCAGTGGGGCAGCAAGACGCCCGGCCATCCCGAAGTGCACCACACCCCCGGCGTGGAGACGACCACCGGCCCGTTAGGGCAAGGCTTCGCCAACGGTGTAGGCATGGCGATTGCCGAACGCTGGCTGGCCGAAAACTATAACCGCGACGGCTTCCAGGTGGTGGATCACTACACCTACGCCATCGTCAGCGATGGTGACCTGATGGAAGGCGTCGCCAGCGAAGCCGCTAGCCTGGCCGGTCACCTGAAACTGAGCAAGATCATCTACCTTTACGACGACAACAGCATCACCATCGACGGCAAGACCGACATTTCGTACACCGAAGATTGGGCCAAGCGCTTCGACGCCTACGGCTGGCACGTCCAATCCATCGACGGCATGGACGGCGCTGCTGTGGCCGCCGCCATCGAAGCGGCCAAGGCCGATCCGCGGCCCAGCATCATCGGCTGCCGCACCATCATTGGCTACGGTAGCCCCAAGAAAGCAGGCACGTCGAAATCTCACGGCGAGGCGCTGGGCAAAGACGAATTGGCCGCCACCAAAGCCAATCTAGGCTGGCCCGCCGAACCCGCCTTCTACATCCCCGACGATGTGCTGGCCTACTTCCGCCAGGCTGTTGACCGCGGCGCGGCGGACGAAGCGGAATACAACAAGCTTTTCGAGTCTTACAGCGCCGCTCATCCCGAAACCGCGGCGGAACTCTGTCACCTGCTGGCGGGGGATCTGCCGCCGAATTGGGAAGCGGCGATTCCGTCCTTTGAGGCAGGCAAGGCTGCGGCCACCCGCAATGCCGGCGGCACGGTCCTCAACGCACTGGCCAAGGTGATCCCCAACCTGATCGGTGGCAGCGCCGACCTGGCCGGCAGCAACAAGACGGACATCAGCGGCGCAAAAGACATCAGCGGCGACGACTTCACTGGGCGCAACTTCCGCTTCGGCGTGCGCGAACACGGCATGGGCGGCATCCTCAACGGCATGTCGCTCCACGGCGGCGTGATCCCCTATGGCGGCACCTTCCTCACCTTCACCGATTACATGCGCGGCAGCATGCGCCTGGCGGCGTTGATGGGGATCCAGGTGATCTATGTAATGACCCACGACAGCATCGGCCTGGGCGAAGACGGCCCCACGCATCAACCGATTGAACATGTGGCTGCGCTGCGCGCCATCCCCGGCATGACGGTCATTCGCCCCGCCGACGCCAACGAGACAGCCGAAGCGTGGCGTGTCGCCATCAGTCACCGCAACGGACCGGTGGTGCTGGCCCTCACCCGCCAGAACCTCGCCACCGTCGATCGCAGCGCCCCCGGCTTTGGCCCGGCAAGCGACGTGGCCAAGGGCGGTTATGTCTTCTACGAAAACGGGGGCAACCCCGACATCATCTTCATTTCCACCGGCAGTGAAGTGGAGATCGCCTACGACGCCGCCAAGCGGCTCGAAGCCGAAGGCAAGAGCGTGCGTGTTGTCAGCCTGCCCTCGTGGGAACTTTTCACCGCCCAAGACGCCGCCTACCGCGCCGCCGTCCTCCCTGCCGGCGTGCCCAAAGTGGCGGTGGAAGCGGGGACGTCCTTTGGCTGGGAGCGCTGGGTGGGCAACGACCCGTCCCGCGGCATCATCATCGGCATCGACCACTTCGGCGCCAGTGCACCGTACGAGCGGATTTACAAAGAGTATGGGTTGACGGGGGAAGCGGTTGCTGAAAAAGCACGGGGACTGGCGACTGGGGATTAGGGACTGGGGATCGCACATTCGCCACTTTCGCGTGATGCGCCACGATCCGGCCCAATGCCAGTTACGGATTACGCATTACTCATTCTCTCAAGGATCATCTTATGCAAGCCACCATCGCCCACCTTCTGCGCAGGACCCGGCAGCATCACGCCATTGAACATGCCACGATCCATTTGCTGGCGGCCCGTCATCAGCGGATCGCGATTGCGGGGCTGAGTGATCCGTGGGGCTTTACGCTCTACGGCAACGTCCCCGAAGACGCCGTGCGCCGAGCGGTGAGTGAGGCGCTGCTACGTCTGCAAGCCGGCGAAGCGAACCTGGCGATCCACCCCAACTGCGGCACCAACATCGCCGCCAGCACGGTGTTGATCACCCTGGCCGCGCTCATGGGCAGCCGCGGTGACCGGCCCTACGTCGAAAAGTTCGCCACCACCGGCCTCATGGTGTTGGCCGCCCTCATCGCTGCGCAGCCCCTGGGCATGCGCTTACAACAGTACACAACCCTGGCCGACGTCGCCGACCGCTGGCTCGTGAGCATCGATCCGATCCTGGACGGTGAGCGCAGCGCCTATCGGGTTACGCTGGAGTAGGGACTGGGGATTAGGGACTAGGGATCGGGCTGAGGAATCGTCTCTCACCCAGTCCCCAGTCCCTACTCCCTACTCCCTACTCCCTAATCCCTAATCCCTAATCCCCATTATGATCTACCTCTTCCTCGACGCCGACGAATATCTGCTCAGCCGCCGCGTGGCGGCGTTGAAGGCTGCACTGGGTGATCCAGAGATGGCCGATCTCAACATGTCCACAGTGGAGGGGAACCGCACCAACGTGGCCGAGATCCTCTACCTGGCGGGGACGATGCCCTTCCTGGCCGAGCGACGGCTGCTTATCGTCAATGGCTTCCTGGCGCAGTTAGACAAGCGCATGGCTGCAAGCAAGGGGACAGACGGCGCGGCCTACGACGAGGCGGTGCGCCTGATGGAGGAACTGCGCAACGCGCCGGAGACGTGTGACGTCCTCTTCGTTGACGCCGGTGTGGACAAGCGCCGTCATCTGTGGAAGGGTTTCTCCCAGGGCAAGGGGAACGACGAACGTAAGGTCCCCGGCCTGGCCGATCTGGTAAAAGACAAGGTGATCGTCCACGAAGAACTGACGACCCCTGATCCCAAGCAACTGCCCGGCTGGATCAGCCGCTACGCCCAAGACAACAAGATCGCCATCGAAGGGCAGGCGGTGCAGATGCTGGCCAACTTCGTGGGCGCCGACCTGCGCCGCCTGGGCAACGAGTTACAAAAGCTGGCCGCCTACGCCTGGGGGCGACGCATCACTGCCGCCGACGTGCAGGCGATGGTCAGCGACGCCAGCGAAGCGCTGATCTGGGATCTCACCGACGCCCTCAGCCAGCGCGATGGCCGTAAAGCCATGCGCTCGCTCTACGAACTGCGCCGTGGCGATGCCAATCCTTTCTACCTGCTCACCATGATGGCGCGCCAATATCGCATCCTCATCAAAGTGAAAGACGCTGTCAGCGCCGGCGGCGGCAATGAATACGACATTGCCAAACAGGTGGGCGAAAGCCCCTACCCGGTGAAAAAAGCCATGCAGCAGGCCCGCGCCTACCGCATGGCCGATCTACAAGCCATCATGGATCGTCTCCTGCGCGCCGACTTCGCCATGAAAACCGGCGCAGACGCAGAAACAGAAATTGATGTGCTGGTAGCCGAACTAACGCAAAGGAATTGACGATTGACGATTTTCGATTGATGATTTCTCGTCGAGATATGAATCTTCGATTGGGGTTTGACAGGTAGACATTGCGATGAACGTTCACATCCTCAACACGTCAATCGAAAATCGAAAATCGTAAATTGTTCATCGTCAATCGAAAATCGTAAATAAGGAGACCCAAATGACGCTTTCTCCAACCTACGCCATCCCCGGCCCCGAGACGGTGCACCGCGAGAGGCTTGACAATGGCATCACCGTGCTGGTGCGCCTCAATCGATCCGCACCGGTAGTAGTGCTGGATGGTTACCTGCCCTCGGGCAGCATTCATGAAGCGCGGGAAAAGGCGGGGCTCTCCAGTTTTGTCTCATCGCTGGCTACCCGCGGCAGTGAAAACTATGATTTCGACACCTTCAACGAGATCGTGGAATCGGTAGGCGCCAGCGTCAGCGTGGGCGGGGGGACGCACGTCACCAGCTTTGGCTGTGAGAGCCTGGTCGAAGACTTCCCACAGATGCTCACACTGCTGGCCGATGCGCTGCGCCGCCCTGTTTTCCCTGCGGAGCAGGTGGAACGGGTGCGCGGACAGTGGCTGGTGCGTCTGCAAGAACGCGAGCAGAGCACACGCAGCGTCGCCTACCGTCGCTTTGGTGAGACGATCTACGGCGATCACCCATACGGTTTGCCTACTTCGGGCTATCCAGAGACGATCAGCACCATCACCCGTGAGGACTTGGTGGACTTCCACGTGCAGCGCTACACACCGAACGGCGCCATCGTCGTTGTCAGCGGAGACATCGAAGCCGATGTTGCCGTTGATCTGGTGCGCAAGCAGTTGGGCGACTGGCAAGGCTCACCCACCGATCAGGCCATCCCGCCGGTGCAGCGTCACAGCGACGTGCGCCGCGAAATGGCCGTCATGCCCGGCAAAGTGCAGTCGGACATTGTGATTGGCTGCCTGGCGATTTCCCGCTCCGATCCCGACTACTATGCCATCCAGGTAGCCAATAACATCCTGGGGCGCTTCGGGCTGATGGGGCGGCTGGGGGAAATTGTGCGGGAGAAGCAGGGGCTGGCCTACTACAGCTACAGCGTCCTCGACACGGATCTGGGCGTCGGCCCGTGGATGGCGATGGCGGGCGTCAACCCTGTCAATGTCAACCTGGCCGTGGACAGCATCCTCCACGAGTTCGAACGGCTGGGCAACGAACCGGTCGACGCCGAAGAACTTTCCGACAGCCAGGCCAACATGACGGGCTCCTTGCCGTTGCGTTTAGAGACCAACGACGGCGTCGCCTCCATTCTCCTCAGCATGGAGTGGTACGACCTTGGCCTCGACTACATGCACACCTACGCCGACCGCATCAACGCCGTCACCATCGAAGACGTGCAACGCGTAGCGAAGACGTACTTACGTCCTGACGCGTACACGTTGGTGGTAGCTGGGCCGGAAATTGGTAATTAGGGATTAGGGAAAGATGATGGGATGATGAGATGATGGTTCTAAACAACCATCATCTCATCATCCCATCATCTTTTTCATACTTGACAGACTGATTGCATGTAATTACAATGTGCCTACGTGTTGTGGCTATATACATGAGGTGCTGCCATGTCGACTATCGTAAAGACGCGCATTGTCAAGATTGGTAATTCGCAGGGGATTCGCATCCCAAAGCTGCTGCTTGAGCAGAGCAATCTGGGCGAGGATGTGGAGTTGGCTTTAGAACAGGATCAAATTGTTGTGCGGGCGGCTCGTCCTGTGCGGCATGGATGGGATGAGGCGTTTGCCAAAATGCATGAGCAAGGCGATGATGTGCTGCTGGATGAGTATGTTCCCACAAATTGGGATGAAGAGGAGTGGGAATGGTGATGAAGCGGTTCGACGTCTATTTGGTCAACTTAGATCCAACGGTTGGCAGTGAAATCAAGAAGACGCGACCCTGCTTGATCATATCTCCAGACGAGATGAACCGCTGGATCAGAACCGTGATTGTTGCACCCATGTCTACACATGGACAGTCCTATCCTACACGTGTAGGGTGTACATTTGAGGGGGAAGACGGACAGGTCGTGCTGGATCAAATCCGTTCCGTCGATAAAGTACGTTTGTTAAAGCGGCTTGGCAGAATCGATAAGTCGACGCAGCATGAAGTATTATTGGTGTTGGCAGATATGTTTGCCGAGTAATTGACAAACTAAACGCACGGACGATCACTCGTCCGTGCGTTTTTTGTTGCGGTTGCCCATGAGTCCGCCAAAGAACATCTGCTGGAACATGCCGCGTTGGTCTTCTTTGGGGAACTCGACGACTCTGTCCCAATCTTTGAGGCGAGCCTGGCGTTCCCAGCGGATGTGCTCTTCGGTGGCGTTGGTGAGGGCTGCGCTGAGGGTTTCTTCGTCTTCGGCGGCGAGGGTTTGCCGCCACTCTTTCAGCACTTCTTCAAACGTATCCAGGCTGCGCAGGACATTTTCGCGGTTGACAAAGAGGGTGCGCGCCAGTTCTTTGCCGTTCTCGCCAAAGTCGGTGCTCTTGGCAAAGACAGCGGCGGCCAACTTTTTGCTGTCGCGCCAACTGGGGTTGGCGCTACACGCCTGCATCAACGCTGCGCCCATCAACCGCGGCAGATGTTCCACCATGCTGATGATGCCATCATGTTCCAGCACGTCGACGTAGAGTGGCGTGGCCCCGGCGCGTGCCACCAGATTGTTGATCAACTCCACCGCGCTGGGATCGGTCTCCACATCCGCGCCGATGGCGAACTGGATTTCGTCGAAGAGATCGGCGCGTGGTTCCAATACGCTGCCCAATCCGGTGTAAATCGGGTGGCCCACCACGAAATGAATGTGCGGCGGCAGGGCGCGGCGGGCAAAGTCGAGCACTGGCTGCATCACATCGCTGATGGCAAAGATGACGGCGCCTTCGCTTAAGTCCTCCTGAATCTGTTCGAGCAGTTCGGGCAACTCGTTCACCGGCGTGGCTGCGATCACCAGACTGGCCTTGTCACATGCGCTGTGCAAATTCCACTCGGTACGCTGCACTGCGCCCATGCGCTTCGCCGCCGACGCTACTTCCGGCTCGCGATCGTGGCCCACAATCTCAAAATCCAGCGGCTCCCGTTGCAACGCCGCGCCCAAACTTGCCCCCGTCAATCCTAATCCGATAATTGCAATGCGTGATTTCGCCATGTCTGTCGTCCCTTCCCTAATTTCGGCAATCTGCCCACTGCAAGAGCAGCAGGAGTTTTTCGTTGTCGTCCTCAGGCGCATGGCCGAGGACGTCTTGATGGTGTTCGATGAGCCAGCAGGTGAGTTCGCTACAGCCGTCTTCTTTGGCCCATTGTGCGCCGATGGCGGGATGCGCGTGGTGAACGTAGAGGGCATAACGCCAGCCAAATGCGGGATCGTCCACTGCCCAGCGTTCCAGCAACGACGGCGTCAGCTTGTCGAGCAGCACCAGCGGTCCACGCAGCCAGGGTGAAAGGTGAACGTCGGCCTGTTCGGCAGCAATTTTGCCCACGTCGTGTAGCAGTGCCGCCGCCGCCAGTTCGGGCCGGGCAACATTGGCTTTTTGCAGCATGTAGAGGACGTTGAGGCTGTGGCGTTGTGCGTCCACCGGCATCTGGCAGAAGTGGGCCACCCCAGCCCTGGGCAAAAGCCGGCTGACTGTGACCATTTCGTCGGCGCGGACCTGTGCGGTGATGCCACGCACAAATTGACGCAAGCGGTAGCCTATCCCAATAGCCCACCCAGGCTTCTGTTTGCTCTTTGATAGGTCGGCGGGCAGAGGCGCGGCTTTCCCTTCAACTGTAGCTGCTGTGTCATTTTGTGTGTAAACACGACTGTTCATATCGCTCCGCATCATAGCCGCGATGATACCCAAAGATCGAAGTGCAATCAAATATCCGCCCAATTTGCCGAAATCTCCTGCCGGCTAGAGCAACAACGTGATCATACCGCTGGTGATGGCACGCACCGGCCCAATGATTAAACCGGGCGCCAGGAAGATGACGAGGAAGAGTAACAAGAACCCGTAGCGGCTAAACTGCACCTGTAGATCGTACATGCTGCTGGGCAGTAGGGCAAAGAGGATGTGTGAACCATCCAGTGGTGGGATAGGAATCAGGTTGAAGACAAAAAGCGCCACGTTGATGAAGATGAACGATTCCACAAATCGCAGATAAAAGTTGAGGAAGAGGCTGGGCACCGTCCCATCCAGTACCGGCAAAATGCGCAAAGAGAGGATCAGCAGCGCCGCCAGCACCAGGTTACTCACCGGGCCGGCTAGCGACACGATAATCGACGCCATCCTTGGATCAATATTGACGTTGCGCGGGTTCCACTGTACCGGCTTGGCCCAGCCGAAACCAGCGAAGAAAATCAACACTGCGCCGATGGGATCGATATGTGCCAGTGGGTTAAAGGTAAACCGTCCTTGCCGACGGGGTGTCTCATCGCCCAATCCCACCGCCGCCGCCGCATGTGCCATCTCGTGGATCGGAAAGGCAATGAAGATAATCGCCGCCGCCGCCAAAATCCAGCTTGGATCGCCGAGCCGCCCCAATGGACTGCCACCTGCAAAGAGTAGCCCCGCCACCACCAACACCCCTATCACGAGCACGCCGATCTTTTGGTTTTGCGTCAAAGCATTCCAGCCATAGCCGGAGGGTCTGTTATACATAATGAAATGAAAGCCTTTCGTCGATGAAGAGGGGATTAGGCTGTGTTGACATTTCACAGGTCTCCTCTGGTCAATTTGGCATTGAGCGACAACTTACCAGGAGACCGCACTGTAAATGTCAACAGAACCTAGTGAGTAGGGGCTGCGTTTGGGGAGCACAGATGTCAATATACGTCGCTGTGTAAAGCGTCCCAATCACCACTCACTAATTACCAATCCCTAGTTTGTACTTCCTGGCCTCAATGCCGTGGAAAAATGTCCGCTCCAGTATTTCGCCGTTTTCGTCGAGCCAGCGCACCATGAGATTGCGTGGATCCCAGGTGCCGGCTTCCACCAGGATCACCCAGGCATCGGTGTAGCCGACGATCTGGCGGCGCATATTGTCGTCTACTTGAGCCATGGCGGCGTCATCAGTCAGTTCGTTGCGCGTCCATGGCCCTTCGATCCAGGGCATCAGGCGCAGGTCGCTTTCGTCAAATGGATCGGGGCCATAATCGCTGGTGTAGTAACGATACGCGTAGTGAGTATACGGAATCTGTAAGATTAGCAGGTCATCAGACGCCCGACGTTCCATTACATGTTGGATAGTTTCGCGTAGTTGTGTTTTGTTGGGCGTATGCGTCTGCTGCCAACCAGTCCACAGCCAGAAGACGGCGATGTAAGCTACCACCGCCAGCGCCAGGATCGTCGCCCAGCGTCCGCCGCTGTGACGGATCACCTGTACACCGAGGGCAAAGATCAAAGCGAACGACGGCGCAATCCAGATCACATAGCGGTCCACAAAGATTGGCTTGATCAGGCTCACGCCGTAGATCAAGAGGACAGGCAGCACCAACCAAGCGGTGATCATGGCCATGCGCAGCCGTCCGTCAATGTTCAGCAGCAAGGGGCGAACGTCTTGGCTGGAGGAGCGCAGCTCCTGATAGCCCACCAACAACCCCGCCATGCCCAAAAAGAAGATTGGCACCAGCCAGCCGGTCGCTACATCGACGAACGCACCCCGGGTGTGTCCAAGCAAGAGGACGCGTAAAATTTCGGTAAGGGGTGTAAAGCCGTAGCCGGTTTCATAGTCAAGACTGGTCAGGTAATGCCATTGCCACCAGACAAGTGGCAAATAAGGCACCACAAAGCCGCTCAGCGCGCCGACATAACCTTGCCAGCGTATGCGGTTCAACGGCCAGGCCAGCAAAAACCAAACAAAATGCATTGGCAGAATCAGCGCTGTGAGCAGGTGGGTGTAGATCGAAATCGATGTGACCAATAGATAACGCAGCCAGCGCCTTGCCCCACCGTTGCGCATCGCTTCCAGCCAACTCCATGTGGAAAGCAGCGTGAGCAGCACCACCAGTGCGTACATTTTACCTTCCTGGCTGTACCAGAGTTGGTATGGGTTAAACGCCAGAAAGAGCGCAGCCAACAGCGGCGCGTTCGCCAATCCACGGCTGCCTGCGCTAGGCATCAAGCGTCTTGCCACCTGCCAGATCAACGCCACCGCCACCACCCCGAAAAGGACAGACGTATAGCGCAGCGCAAACTCAGTGGTCCCTACCAGCGCAAACCACGGGCGCAGGAGTAGGTAGTAAAGTGGTCCATTTTGTGCGGGCGAAATGAACATGCTCAAGTTTTCGCTGATCGGGCGAACGGCAAAGCGGATCACGTCGACCTCGTCGCGCCAGAGGCTCTGCTCGGTGAGGCCCACCATGCGCCAAGCAAATGCGGCCAACAGTAGGACAAGCATTGCAACACGCGTCGAAATCAACGTGCCCACCTGTTGAGCCAACTGACTTTGCGGCAGAGCGGAAGGTTCCGCCACACTCGATTTATCGTGTTGCGCCACTGTGTGAAAGGTCCGAGAAAACAAAACTAGCTCCGTCTTTCTGCCTACGGCAATGATGCCGGCCAGACGTCGTCGTCGGGCGGGCGCATGCGACGCTCGGTTTTATCCTCGACGTCGAAGTGGGCGTGTTCATCGGGTTCCAGCGTATAGAGGTCATAGCGCGCCCGCTCACGTTGGCTGAAGTAGATCCCACCGATGACGCCCGACACCACAAAAAAGATCAACGAGCCGCATACAAACCAAAGCCAAACGGCTACATTGGCCATGCTGCTCAATACGTCATTAATGATCATGGCAAGATTCAGGGGTTCCGTGGCCGGTGGCTCGGCAATAGGACGATCCACGGGCGGCAGCGGAAGCAGGAGCGTTGTCGTCTCATCGGGTGTGGCCGTGGTATCCGGCGCGATGCCGGCATCGACGGCCGCTGTGGCGAACGGATCGGGTGTGGCCGTGGCAAACGGGTCGGGCGTGGGCGTGGCAAACGGATCGGGCGTGGGCGTGGCGAATGGACTGTTTTGCTGTGTTGAATCGATGGGCGACCCTTGAGTCATGGGCGCAGCGTCTGTCTGCAACCAGAACGCGAGGACAAGGGCGATCCCAAGAAAGAGCGACAACCGCCGCAGTGTGGTCAAGCGCGGCAGGATTGCTAGGGTGGCAGCACTGCGTTTGAAAACCTTGAGAAAACTCATATGTCGATTCCCGTTACGACCGTCGCGCTTGGGCGATGATCGACACCACGACACCCACCAGCCCGACCAGAATCATCCCTACCAAAACCAGGCTGAGCTGCGCCCGTACCGGTTCCACCATGCCAGGACTCGTCACCGGTGTGGCCAGCTCAGTCGGCGCTGTCTCAACAGCAAGTTCTTCCTCAATGGGTTGGGGTGTGGGCTCCCCCTGCAGCGGATGGGGTGCCGGATCGATAACCTCAGGCGTCACCTGTGAAGGGATAGGCGCCAGATCGTTGCTTGGCGGCGGGACAACGGGCGAAGTATCTATCTGTGGCAACGGCGAGAGTGGAGACGTCTCCTGCGGAAGAACTGGGCGAGCATCGGCGGTGAATGTCAGAAAGATCGACAGACCGGCTGCGGCCAGCAAGCAAACAAGTAGGAAGAGGCGGCGTTGAATGGTCGGTGAATGTGTGGATCGAAACATAATCCTCGGCTCAGCGTCGCAGAGATGAAGGTTGCAAACATTAGCTTAAACGAAGTGTACAAACTTCAAGATTATACATGCGCGCCGAAGGAAGTAACAATAAACAAGCAATAAACAAGCGATAAACAAAAGGTAAAGCTTTTACAAATCAGCGTTGCGCCCATCGGAACTCGGCATCACCGGCGTCGATGAAATGCTGCACGCCGTTGGCCGCTTCCACAATCAGGCTGCCGTTACGTGTTGTGCCCACCACTATCCCCGCAATTGGGGACGTCACCGCGCCGCCGGTAACCGTTACTTCTTGCCCAATGTTGACAAGCGCAGATTCCCAGCGCCGATGGATCTCCTCGGGGCTAAGTGGGTAGGCGGGATCGAGCAATCGACCCAGTGTGCGGCAAAGTACGATCAGCAGTTCTTCACGGCTAACGTCGTGGTGAAGGAGACGGTAAAGGCTGACGGGCTGCAACCCGTTGACACGCGGCGTCGGTAATTCTTCGGGCCGTTGGTTTACGTTGACGCCAATCCCGAGGACGGCATAGGCCGACCCAGACTCGCCCATCACGCTTTCAATCAGCATCCCGGCCACCTTTCCCAGCGCGCCGTCGCCGAGAATGATCACATCGTTGGGCCACTTGAGGCGAAATTGACGCGCCAACACCGGCACCGTCACCCGCAACGCTTCGAGGACAGCCACGCCCGCGATCATGGGCAACTGTGTGGGGTCTACGGGCAGAACGGGCGGCGCAATGACGATGCTAGTCAACAGGCCGCGGCCCGGCGGGGCGTTCCATTGGCGGGCGAGCCGTCCTCGCCCGGCGGTCTGCTCGTCGGCGACAATAACAGCGCCGGCGCAGGCGTTTCCATTCTCTTTTGCGGTTTGCACCAACTGATGCGCCGCTGGCATTGTGCTGGGCAGCGAAGGCGTGTACTCGATCCACTGGCCGAAGAGTTCACCGTGCAGCGCCAGTCGTACATAATCTACATGTAAGGCTGTCCTGTAACGAAACCTATCCAATTCGCTACATTCATCAAGTCCACGTTCCATTTGTGATACCCGCCCCATTTGCTATCCCCACCCCATTTGCAATCCCCGACGGGGTGCAATTTTGCTTGTGATCTACCGATCAATCGTGTAGAATTGACTGAAAATCACATCCTGTATGTGTATTTTGAGATTGTCTTCTGACGCAACCGCCTGAAGCCGACTGGGTTTGTTGGGCTTTGGGCGGTGCTTCTTGTGAACGCGATGAGTATCCTATTTTGATCCAGATCCGGTCTGTGCTACCCCTACTGCGGGCGTTGATCCAGTCGCCTCGGCGCCAGTCGGGCGCTTTTGGGGGCTCAACTCTATCCGCACCGACGCCCACACTCCCAATTATTCTCGTCAGTCTGTTCATTGGGATCGGATCCTCTGTGCTGGGATACTATGTGGCTTATGCAGTGCTTCTCTGGAGCACGTTTTGGAGTGTTGCTGCGGCAACGCTGCTCCTGTCTGCGGCTGTCAGCGGAACAGCCGCCTTCCTATCGTCGTTGCACGACCGTCGTACCATTGGTATGAACATAGGCTTCAGTTGCGCGTTAACTTTTTTGCTGTTGGCCTTTGTTGGATTTTGTATGGTGATGGGAATTCTGGCGGCAACGGTGGTGATGCTGGTCTAACTATATCACGGATCGACCTAGAATCCATGCCAAAATTGGCCCTAAGACGGGGCATCTCTTTGTGTGGCGCGATTACTGTTTAGTATTTCAGGATAGACACGTAGAACTGAATCGGTCAACCAAAGGACAATCATGTCACGAGCAGTTGTAGGCACCAAGAGGAAAGGCACAATGGATGGGTCCGCGGTTGCGCTTTCGACGCCTTCCAGTCGGCGCATCTGGGAAGTTGATGCCTGGCGCGGCATTGCCATCTCTATGATGGTGATTTACCACCTGATGTGGGATCTGGTCGCCTTTACTGGGCTGCAGGTTGCGCTGCAACAGGGCTTCTGGTTCTATTTTCAACGCACGACGGCAACATCGTTTATTTTGTTGGTTGGGATTTCGCTGGTGATTAGTTATAACCGGGATCTTGAACGTGCCGGCACCGAAAAAGGTCTCTACGTTAAATTCCTACGGCGCGGGCTTAAGATTTTGGGCATTGGCATGATCATCACCTTTGTCATTGCGCTGGCAACTGCTTTCGTGCCCGGTTTCCAGGGGCGCATTGACTACGGTGTGCTACACTTCATCGGTACAGCTATTATCATTGCCTATCCTTTCCTGCGTTTTCGATGGCTCAACCTGCTCTTTGCTGCTATCTTCTATGTCACCAGTTACGCCATCAAAGCTGTGCCTGTGGATACGTTGGCCTTTGTCTGGTTAGGGTTTGAGCCGCCCAACTATTACTATCTTGACTATTTCCCGCTCATTCACTGGTTTTCAGTGGTGCTGATCGGTATCTTTATCGGCAACACGCTTTATTCTGGAGGGCAGCGTCAATTTCACCTGCCTGATCTTTCGGCTTTCTTCCCAATCAACGTCCTCCGTTTCTTGGGAAGCCGTTCGCTGCTGATCTACGCCATTCACCAGCCGATTCTCCTGCTGGGGCTGGCTTTGTGGATGGGCATTGTGTCATTGCTTTAGTTTTCATTTATCTGCAATTATTCTGCCGTGCGTGAGGAGTCAATCTATTGAGCAATCATCCTGTGGATCCACGAGTGATTCAGTTGCGTGAAATGAAGGCCGAGGCGGAATTGGGGGGCGGTGCAGAACGTATCGAAGCCCAGCATGCCAAAGGCAAGATGACAGCACGGGAACGTCTGGAACTGCTGCTGGACAAGGGCAGTTTTCGCGAAATGGACGTTTTTGTGACACATAATGCCAAAGACTTTGGGCTAGACAAGCAGAAGTTCCCCGGCGATGGCGTCGTTACCGGCTACGGTACAGTCGACGGTCGCCTCGTTTACGTCTACTCGCAGGACTTTACCGTCTTCGGTGGCAGTGTCAGCCGCACCCATGCCCAGAAGATCTGCAAGATCATGGAAATGGCTATGAAGAACGGTGCGCCGGTGTTAGGGCTAAACGATTCAGGCGGCGCACGCATTCAAGAAGGTGTCCTCAGCCTGGCTGGTTACGCCGATATCTTCTACCGCAACGTCATGGCGTCGGGGGTGGTGCCACAGATCAGCGTGATCATGGGGCCATGTGCCGGTGGCGCTGTCTACAGCCCGGCCATCACCGATTTCGTGATCATGGTGAAGAACACCAGCCATATGTTCGTCACCGGCCCGGATGTGGTGAAGACTGTCACCCATGAAGAGGTGACCTTTGAAGAATTGGGCGGTGCTTTCGTCCACGCCAGTAAATCGGGTGTGGCTCACTTCGCCGCCGACAATGAAGAGGACGCGCTCTTCCTGGTGCAGCAGATAATGTCTTACCTGCCCAGCAACAATATGGAAGATCCGCCGCTCTCTAACAGTACAGACGATCCTCTACGCCAGGACGAAGAACTCGATACCATCGTTCCCGACAACCCCAACCGCCCGTACGATATGAAGGAGATCATCCACCGTATCGTCGACGATGGGCAGTTCCTCGAAGTGCATGAACAGTGGGCGCAAAATGTATTGGTCGGTTTCTCCCGCCTGGGCGGGCGTTCCGTGGGGATCGTCGCGCAACAGCCTGCTGTCCTCGCCGGTGTGCTCGATGTGGACGCCAGCCAGAAGGCGGCGCGTTTTGTCCGCTTCTGCGATGCCTTCAACGTGCCGCTGGTGGTGCTGGAAGATGTTCCTGGCTTTATGCCCGGTTTGAATCAGGAACATGGCGGCATCATTCGGCATGGCGCGAAGCTCATCTATGCCTTCTCAGAAGCGACAGTCCCCAAATTGACCGTCATTGTGCGCAAAGCGTACGGCGGCGCGTATTGTGTGATGAATCCCCGTCACCTGGGCGCGGATCTCGTCCTGGCCTGGCCCAGCGCCGAGATCGCCGTCATGGGGCCGGAAGGCGCAGTGAACGTCATCTTTCGCCGCGACATCAACTCTGCGGACGATCCCGTCGCTCGTAAAGCTGAATTGGTAGAAGACTATCGTGAACGTTTTGCCAATCCCTACGTGGCCGCAGCCAACGGCTTCATCGACAATGTCATCGAACCGCGCGAGACCCGTCCACGCCTGATCAACGCGCTGGAAATGTTACAGAACAAGCGCGATACACTGCCGCCCAAGAAACACGGGAATATCCCGCTATAGGATAAGATTCGGGTCTCGGGATCAGGGATTGGGGCTGAAGACAAAATGTCGTCAATAGGATCGGATCGTCGACAAGATCCCAGTCCCAGTCCCAGTCCCAGTCCCTGATCCCCGATCTGGATAAACTATGTCACTCACTGAGATCGAATTCGAGCTTTCTGCAGAACAGTATGCATTGTTAGAATACCGAAAACTTCAGCAAGGCCAGTCTTTCACGGTGACGCTGGATGGCGGCGTGTTGCTGCCTGATTTGGCCGCAACATTCTGGTTTGCCGTACAGCCCGAAGCATTGACACCCGCCTTCCAGGCTGTCGGGCCGTCGATTTATGCTTTTGCCGGCCGGATCGAAGAGGCGGAGATTGAATATGGACGTGAGCAGTTGGCCCATTTGTCGATCAATTGTGGTTCGGTCTTCCTACGTGTCACCTGTGCACCTGGTGATGATGGTCAACTGCCGGACGGCACTTGGGAGACTCGCTACATTGCCGGGATTGCGCCTGTTCAGGGGCTTTTCGAAGAGAATTTTGAACTGGCTGTAGGGCGTAATATAGATGTCACCTTGTGGGGCTTCCGCCGCTTGGTCCTCACACCGGGTGACCTGAATTTTGGCCGGTGGCACGAAAGCGTCGAACTTGCGCCAACCCCTTTCACCCATGACCGCGTCTACGTGAAGGCGCGTATCCACCGCCAGACAGTGTAAGTGACTGGTGATTCCTGACTTGGGCCGTTTTCACCCTGGTCTCCATCGCCGATCACAAATCACCAGGCACCTGGTTTTTCACGAACCATCAAGAGAGGATGGTCCATGTTTAAGAAAGTTCTGGTCGCTAACCGTGGTGAAATTGCCGTGCGTGTCCTGCGCGCCTGCGAAGAACGCGGCATCTCGACCGTTGCTGTTTTCTCTGAACCTGATCGTACTGCGTTACATGTCCGCTACGCCGACGAAGCCTACCCGATTGGTCCTGCGGCCAGCCGTGAAAGCTATCTGCGCATCGACAAGATCATCGATGTCGCGCGCAAAGCCAACGTCGACGCCATTCACCCCGGCTATGGTTTTCTGGCTGAAAATGCGGAATTCGCCGCTGCCTGTGTCGACGCCGGTATCACCTTTATCGGTCCTGGCGCGGATGCTATCGCCAAAATGGGAGACAAGCAAACCGCTCGCGAAACAGTTGCCAAAAGCGGCGTGCCGCTTGTCCCCGGCACGCCGAAAGGGCTGCGCGACGATGATCTTCGGGGGGCGGCGCTACGCATCGGCTTCCCGCTAATGATTAAAGCGACGGCGGGTGGCGGTGGCAAAGGTATGCGCGTTGTCCACGACCCGTCCGATTTCACCAGTGCTCTTTCGGCAGCGCGTCGTGAAGCGTTAAGCGCCTTCGGCAACGGCGAAGTCTATCTCGAAAAGTACATCACGTCGGGGCGTCACATCGAAGTGCAGATCCTGGCCGACAGTCATGGCCACATTATTCACCTGGGCGAGCGTGAATGTAGTATCCAACGGCGTCATCAGAAGTTGATCGAAGAGTCGCCAAGTGTCGCCATCGACGATAAAATGCGTACCGAACTAGGCAAGATTGCCATTGCGGCGGCGGAATCGGTCAACTATGTCAACGCCGGTACCATTGAATTTATTTTTGACAACAAAGACAACAAATACTACTTTTTAGAAATGAACACCCGCCTCCAGGTGGAGCATCCGGTCACCGAGATGGTGACTGGGGTAGACATTGTAAAGGAGCAGATTACAATTGCGGCGGGGCGGCGGTTGCGCTATCGTCAGGCTGACATTGTTGCCAAAGGTTGGTCAATTGAATGCCGTATTACAGCGGAAGATCCGTTTAATAACTTCATGCCGAACGGTGGGGTAGTCACCTATCTCAAAGAACCTACCGGTCCTGGTGTTCGGGTGGAGAGTGCGCTCTACCGTGGCTATGAAATCAGCCTCTTTTACGATCCTATGGTTGCAAAGCTCATCGTTTGGGGCGAGACCCGTGCCGAAGCCATTTTGCGTATGCGGCGGGCGCTGAACGAGTATCGCATCGGCGGCATCAAAACATCGATCCCCTTCCATCAGGAAATGATGGACAGCACCGAGTTCATTTGGGGTACCTTTGATACTGGCTTCATTAGCCGGTTAAAACTGATTGCCAGTGATCGCACATCTGATGAGCATGCTCGTATTGCGGCTGTGGCTGCCGTCCTCAGCGCACATGAAGCAGGGCGACGCGCTGTTCACATTGGTGACAACAATGGTACAGGAAAGCCAAATTACTGGAAGCAGGCCGGCCGCATGCGCTCAACAGGAGGACGCTGGTGAAGTATTATGCCCAGATCGGTGAGTTAGAATATGTGGTCGAGATCGAAGACGGACAGATCTTTGTCGACGGTGAATTAGTAGATGTAGATCTCAGCCGCAGTGGCGTGCCTGAACTTTACAGTATGTTGATCAATGGGCGTAGCTTCGAAGTGCTGATTGAGGAGCAACGGCAGGTCTACGATGTCACCTTGCGGGGGGAACAGTATCATGTCCGCGTCGAAGATGATCGCACCCGTCGTCTCAACGAAGGCCGCCGTGGGCCGGAAGTGCCCAAGGGAGAGTTGGTAGTCAAAGCGCCGATTCCTGGATTGGTGGTGAAAGTTCTCGTACATGAAGGTGAGGAAATAGCCGAAGACCAGGCGTTGGTGATTCTCGAAGCAATGAAGATGGAAAACGAGATTCGTGCACTGCGCTCCGGTGTTGTGCGCAAAGTAGATGTCTCTGCAGGACAGCGTGTCGAGCAGAATGCACCATTGCTGATTCTGGCGTAATCGGCGTACATACAACAAGTCAAGACTTGAAAAATTCTGAAGCCGATTTCATTTGACATTCCTGTTTGTGTGTGATATATTTCAATGACCATTGTGCCTCACCAATGCGTCCTATTTCTTAATAATTGATACGTGATTACTTAGCAGTTCAGGGTAATTGTGTGCCCTGAGATGCTTTTTGTGTTGCGGTTAAGTGGGAAAACATTGGGGTTAAGCGTGTCAGAAACATGAAAATCAACAGAGGTTCATGGATTTGACCGAAGCGGGAAGCAGTGATAAAGTAAGCTCTTGTGCCCGGCGAGGCTGGGTGCGAGAGAGCAGTGGCAGATTAACAATTGAAGAGTGGTAAGGTAA
>WGMT01000004.1 GCA_016124945.1 bacterium
AGTGGACGAAGAGCCGATCCTGGTAGATGAGAAAACGCGGATCATAGTGGCGCGGGTCGCCACCCTCGATGGAGGCAGAGAGATCGTTCACGGAATCTGGAATCACAGAAAGATCTTTGTTCAGTTCACAAATGCCGATTCGCCGTTGAAATTCTTTGCCCCACCCCAGATCGATGCGATAGGCCATGAGCAAGCGGTTACGAAAACGGGTGATGGCCGGGTTGTAGATGCGAATCCGCTCGACAACTGTCTTTTCTCGCCATTGAACGGGGAGAAGAGTTACAGGGTCATAGATGTAAGGTGTAGGCATTTAAATTGCGCCGTAAGATTTTTGCAAATTTGGTAGCCGGCCGTCTTGCAAGCTGTAACAAATTCCATCCGACGAGTGTAAGGCCCGCTAGAAACTTCTCCCGAAGAGTGATTGTGCTGTTCATCAGGTAAAGCAGGGAAATCCAAAGCCAACTCCAACGGAATCTGTGTTGTCGCTTTTTTTCACGCCAGGGTGCGTGAGTACTGTCATTGTAGATTCGCTTCCAACAGTGGCAATGGGGCGCATAGCCAATGCGGCCGGTCAGCGCTATACCGAACATCCACAGACCATCGGCACCTATAGTCTGATAAGTGTCTCGAATGTACAATCGCTTTTCCTGGATGGGCTGCAGCCGGAAAAGACCGCGAAAACCGTACGCTAAAGTCCACTTGAGGTGAAGTTTGACGGCTTGTTGCGTTGACCATGAATTGTCTTCGGTGAGTGATTTCCAGTGTTCAAGCCAACCGTGATTTGAGATATCGGTTCCATCAAGAGTAATCCTGTGCATCTCTCCAAAGGCGAGAATGACATCTGGGTGAGCCTCCAGGAATTCCACGAGCCGCATGATATAGTCTGGCGCGTATGAATCATCATGTGGCATCCAGGCAAAGTATTTTCCTTTTGCCTGCTGCACCAGATCGTTGTAGTGGCAAACCCAGTTACATTGATCAAGATGTTCGACAAACGAGATTCGAGGATCATCCTGAAAATGGGTGCGGAGCAGAGTGAGTGTGTCGTCGCCGCCATGACGATCTGAAACAATGAAATGCAGATTCGGGTAGTGGATGGTCTCGATGTTCTGGATCACAATCTCCAAGAATCGACGCGAAAAAAAGAGTGGTATTGCGACTGTGACAGGTGGAAACTTGTTCATAAGACAGATACTATCGCAAATTCCTAGGTCTTGAACTTATAGAATAAACAGATAGATGTCGTAGTTTGTGGAGTAGGCACACCTCGTGTCGGCTGAGTCGCACGAGGCGTGCTCACGCCTCAATTGTCCGAAATTTACTTGTTGTCTTTATTAGAAACCAGTAGCGATTAAGCTGGCTGCTTGTGCCGCAAAGTAAGGCGCGCAGGTGAACTTGGCTGTGTCAATTGACAGGTACCCGTCATAGGCATGGATGCCAACCCGATGTCGTTTGTGGAGTTCACTGCCAGGATCATGGATATCAGTCTCACCCCACGAAAAGATAATCCCTGCATCGACCTGATCAACGTTGAGATCGATCAAGCCAGAGATATAACGGTTAAATTCTGAGAGTGCTGTCTGTGCAATCCACTGTTGTGTAGGTGTCTCTACCTGACCTGAACAATGCGGTTCCCAACCTACGGGTGGTTCAAGTTCCGCGCTCCACCCCTGCATACATACAGGGTACCAGGAAACATAGATGGTTGAGCTATCAGGCCAGGTTACCACATCCCCGTACGGGCCAAGTACATAGGTGACGGACGGAAGCCCCTGCAAATGTTCAGCGGTTTGACCAAGAATCCGATATTTCAATCGATAAACCCATTTCCCCACTGGCTCGGCGCCTACCTCCCGATCAACTTTGAGCCGCCCACCCCAGAGACAATTTACCACAATGTCACTTTCCCACCTCCATTGCTTGCGTTCTTGGTGCTCCTGAACAGTGCCGGCAACGCAAAAGCCGGTTGCCGTTCTCTGGACTGATTCGACCGTATGACCATAATGGAGAGAAATCTGTGGATGGCTGTGTAATGCACGCCGTACTTCTCGTCGAAACTTTACAAGATTCAGGGCGCGCTCACACGAAAGGATCGCACCTGAAAGTCTGTCACATAGAATATGCTGAGAAAGATCCCTAAGGTTGAGTGGAGACCATAGGCTGGAAGGTCTAGCCCCAAGGTAGTGAAGTTGTTCATCTTGGATGATGGAATGGTAGCGCTTCTCTAGTTGTTGGTAGTGTTGCATCAACTGTTGTGTAGAGAGCAGTGAATCCTGAGCAATCGCATACACAAATGGGTTGCTGAGGAATTGGCTCCAGTCAACTTTCTGCCCAAGAAATGCTTCGATGTTGGGACCAAAGTGCAGAGCCGATCTCAACATCAAATCAGCGGTTTGAAATGACGAATCATTTGCATAGACAAATCCAAGATGAATTTTGCCCTCATTCCGCAAGCTGGCTTGTGTCAGGCAATCTTCCATTCTTTCAAATAGATTGACTCGATAGCCCAACTGTGCAAGGGCCAAGGCGACACAGACACCTTGCAAACCAGCGCCCAGCACAGTGATTCTGTCATTATTCATTTGCAGCCAACTTATGTTTGGTTTCCTCGGTGTCGCGTTGGAATACTTCCTGTAATTCGCTGTAGTTGGTGATCAACTCAGAGTAGGGGCGGCTCCAAGGTTTTTGTATACTGGGTTGAAGAAGACGATCTGTCATTGGAATCTCCAAGTAATTGCAGATACGTGAGACCGCCTTATGCCAGTAGATGGGTGATCTCAGATCAGTTTCGTAGACGACATGCAAATGTGGTGCTGTCGCCACCGCACTTCGGCAGCGTTGCAGGCGATCGCTTCGGATACGCAACTTGGCTAGAAAATCATCCACATCGATAATAAATGGCGAGATGGTGGCTTCCGGTCGGCTATCATCTCCATGAAAACGCCCCGTATGCGCCGCTACCAATGCAGAAATGAGTTGGTCGAAAATAGATTCTCTTTCCAGATGGATAATCCGCCACCCCAATGTATTTGCCTGAGAGAGAAAAGCTCTGGCATCAACGATCTGTTGCACATGCACTTTGAATCCGTAAACGGATCGATGTTTCAAGTATCGAACTGCTAGCTGACGACTATATACATATGGCCAAGGGTACCTTCTCAGTAGAGGAAGCAAAAATGAGCGCCGATGCTGCCAACGTCCGGGCCGTAGAAGTTCACCGTCACAGTGGATCAACGGGTGCAGATTGAGTAAGCTTGCCAAGAGTGTGCTGCCTGAACGACCAATTCCAAACAGGATGAATCTTTTCATAGGAACTCTCTGGGTACGGGCTCAATTACCATAGATCATCCTGCTCATAGCCAAGTCTGGTGAGCAGGTCGGGGTAATGATGCTTAAAAGCGTCTTTGACGCAGGGCGTGAAGTAGTTACTCCAGTCGCCTGCGACACCTTTGCGATAGTGATGTTTGACATTTTCCGCTCCCCGATTTCTTCCCCCAGACTTGCGCTCAAAGGAATGCCGTTGCAGCAGCCGCCGCAATGCCTGTTTGGGTAGGGCTTCGGATTTGAGCACAAGCGAGAGGTCGGATGATCGTCTGGTGAATTTACGTAGCGCATATAGTGCCAGGTTGCCACCTGCCTGCGCCAGTCGTAACGGAGCGAATGGTGGAATGCTGACGCCGAGAAAACGAAAAACCTGGACAAAAGTCTCCAATGGATCGGCAATCAGTCTCTCGTAGCGTACTTCCAGAATGTTCGGGTTCTCATAGTTCCAATCGCGTAAGCGGGCAAAGTAGGTGGAGCAGAATTCGATCTCGGCCAGCAGGCCGCTCTCCTGATCGGGCAGGGAATTGAGATGCTCCCGATACGCCCACAACCAGGGGGATTCGTGTTCGCTGACCGGATGCGAATACAGGTGTGAGAAGTAGCCAGACACCACAATGTCTCGAGGATCACGAATGACGTGGAAGCCCCGGTAGTTGCGATGGGCCTCGATGATAGCGAGCGCATCATTGTCTGCATTCTCCAGGCAGATCAGATCGTACGCCCCGTGGGCCAGAAGCTCCTGTTTGGCCCCGATGCGGCTGAGAAAGGGTTCGTTCAGATGGTAGTCCATTGGAAGTTGAGATGCAATCCCGTCGACTTTGACAGACCAGCCCATCAAGATGCCACTCTGACGCAAAATGGTCTTCACATACTGGCTGGCACATTTGTGATGGCCAAAATAGAAGCGGGTCAACTCATTCATGCCTTTCATTTTCCCTTTATCTCGATAAAATCTGACCAAAGGCTGAGGTCGATCTCTGGGCAGAGCGCAGCGGCCCGTTGCACATCTGCTTTGAGGTAGGCAGCCAGCCGCGCCCGCTCGTCGGCATCTGGTTTAGGAATGAGGTAGCAGCCCTGGTTGACAGGTTGGTGATATGTTTTGGGATGAAAGCGATCATCCACACCCAGAAACCGGTAGGTGCGCGCCAACTCTGTTTCAGGCGATTGCACCATCTGCTCAAATTGCAGCACCAGCACCTGTTCATGGCTGAAATACTCAAACAGCCTGGACAGCCCGATACCATAGAAACTATGGAGCATGGCCTCAGTGTAAAGCGAGACGGTTTTGTAGTGATAGCGCTGCTGTTGATTCAACGTTCCAAATAGATGCTTCCCCCGTTTGGTTATCAGGTGATTCCAGTGAGAGATAAAGCGATCAATTGGGTTACGCAAGACGACCAGGATCTTGGTCTCTGGCGCTGCGGTAGCAAGCTGTTCCAGTAACGTGGGATAGAGAAAATACTGAACGGAAAACTCCCCACAGATTGTACCCAGTGGTGCAGAAAAAGCATTGCGATAAATATCTAGCGCCTCGGTGTTCATACTGTGATACTGAAAGTGTAGAAAGTACTGCGTCTCCTTGTGAATTGGGTGGGTCAAGTTAACCCGATGCGGTACGATTTGAGGGTGATCTGTCATGAGTACATACCACCATGAAGTGCCGCATTTGGGCGCGCCGATGCCCACAAAATCGGGAGGCCGCACCTGCCAGCCGTGCACTGCCACAGGGTGGAGATGCTGCGGACCGAAGGACTGCACCATAGGTTTAAGCTGAAACGTTACCGCCACTTTGCGCTTCGGCCTCACAAAATGCAGTAACTTTCTCATCCAGTGCATGGCTCTAGCGATGAGGACGTGCTTCTTTGAGGCTGCCGCAACGTACGCCCTGATGCGCTGCCACAGGCCTGCGCGCAGATGTCCTGAACGTACCCGCCGCAACCACCAGGCAAGGTTGCGCGTATCTTCCGCCCGTTCCATCAACTGCCGCATCTTTTGTTCAAAAGTGCTCTCAACTGCCCGTCCCTGCAGCCATTCAATATAGACGTCGTATTGGCTGAACAGGAGTTCCGCGGTTTCATCCCGTAACTGACGATGCTGATCGCTCTGCACAAATCCTTTCGGACTGTTGTGAAAGACCACGCGCTCCCGGCTGGCCGCCACGTGATGATAGATCAGATCACCGTAGATACCACCCATCCAGTAGTGAAACGACCGCTGGTTGCTGCGTCTCAACGGGTGGATAGGCAGCCCCTGGGCCTCAGCTACCCAGGTGAAGTGGGCCAGGGTGTCGGTGCGTTCCTGGCTATGGGTGTTGTCGAAGTCAAAGCGAAGTTGGTAACGCTCGATGAAATCTACGGTTGTACAGAGACAACTGGGGTGAACATGGGGACGGATCGCCGGAACCATCTCGTCGCGCCAGACCCCGGCCAGCGCGGCCCCCTCGTTTAGCCGGCCCACCAGGAAAGAGAGCCAATCGGAGCGAATGGGGTGGGCATCGCTGTCCAGGGTAACCACGTATTTCGCCCCTTCTTCTCTGGCCAGGTGATAAAGCCGCTGCAAGGGCGTCCGGTGCGGGTGATGCAGACGCTCATAGGCTGCGGCCGACAGCAAGGTCAACTGGGGCTGCCCTAGGAGCCACGCCTCCAATTCCGGCGCGCCAAGCCGGTTATTCCAAAGATAAATGTGATAATTTGGATAGTCGGTGTATCTGGCGATTCGATCCAGGCACAGGCGTATCCAGCGGTCGTCCTTGGGTGTCTCGCCACCATTGACGATCAGGATAGCGGCCCGGCCAACATGTGTTGCATCAGTTTCAGCATTCATCTTGAAATCCTTTACGGGTGTCTTTCCTGAACAACAACTCAACGCGGTGACTATACCACGTTGGCGTCAGCCGTCTCCCGCATCTGCGCCCGCCAAGACAAGGCGTACTTGCCATTCAACGCCAACAATTCAGCGTGTGTCCCCGATTCAATGATCTGCCCGGCAGCCATGACGTAAATAATGTCAGCCTGCATGGCTGTGGTGAAGCGGTGGGTGATGATCAAGGCCGTACGCCCATCCACCAAAGCGCGAAAACGTTTCATCCATGCAATCTCGGCCCAGGAATCCATGGCGCTGGTCGGCTCGTCGAGGACAATCAGATCCGACTGCCGCACGAAAGCACGCGCCAGCGCGACGCGCTGCCACTCGCCCACACTCAGCCCAGTCTGGCCGAACCACTTGCTCAACAGCGTATCGTACCCTTCGGGCAAGTTGGCGGCAATTGCATCTACACCAGAGTGGGCGCCGGCTATTTCGATCTGAGAACGTGTCGGCGCAGTGGAAAGATCACCTAGCGCGATATTATCCGCGACTGTCTCGTGATAGTTGACCGGCTGCTGAAAGAGCACCGTAATGCGGCGGCGTAGATCGACCAATCGTAGCCGGCGTAGATCAACGCCGTCCCAGGTAATCGTGCCTTGATCGGGGTCATAGAAGCGGTTGAGCAACTTAATCAACGTGCTTTTGCCCGCGCCGTTCTCTCCTACAATTGCCACGATCTTCCTGGCGGGGATGGTCAGGCTGAAGCCGCTAAGGGCCGTGCGTGGGCTGCTGGGATAGCCAAAAGTGACATTTTCCAGCCGCACTGCATCCTTCAGGCCGGTGGGCATCTCCGTCGGCACAAGCGGATCGGTTACCTGAGGCTTGAATTCTAGAAAGGTGAAGAGATCTTCGAGAAAGAGCAGATTGCGGTAGATGTCGCCGACACTGCTCAAGAGTGTGCGCATCAGCCGTTGTCCTTGATTCATGGCCTGATAGAACATCGCCAGATCACCCAACGAGAAGCGCCCTTGTATGGCATTCCAAAAGAGCCAGCCCAACCCCAACGCCAGGCTACTCAAACCGATGACGGCAGCGATTAACTGCTTCCAGGTTTGATCTCGCGAGAGTTGCAATCGTTCATAGCGCAGTTTGCCACGCAACTGATCGTAGGCATTTCGAAAATGTTCACCCAAGTTGAAGAGACGCAACTCCGCCGCTGCATAGTCAGTCGCCATCACTCGCCGGTAGTAGGCCAGCCGCCGCTGTTCCACCGTACGTTCAACTCGCCATCGATTGAAACGCCAGGTTGTACTCAAAGCCACCCAGAGTGCAGGGAGTGTTCCCACCAGTAGCACAATGGGCATCCACCAGGCAAAGGTGACGAGGACACCGGCCATTGCCAGCAAAGTAATGGTGTTTTGCAGTAACGATCCCAGGTTTTCGAGCAGCGCAAGTGGTCGGTCAATCGCTTCGATGCTGGCCCGGTGCAGTTGATCGTAGTAATCCGGCGATTCATAAAACTGTAGATCCAACGCAATCGCCTGTGTATGGATCAACGTGCTCATGCGATCCTGCACCTGTTCAGCCAGAGCAACGCGCACATAGTTACTTACTGCACCAATTCCTTCACCAATCAACAAGACCAGCCCCATGAGCAGAGCGGCACTGATTGCAGGCGCAATCAACCTGGGGTCGCCGTTACTTTGCACCAAAACCGCTAGACTATCTACGAGTTCACGGGTCAATAGCACGGTAAAGACAGGCAGAACACCCTGAATCAACAGGAGGAGAAGTGTGAAAAACGTCCATCCTGGGGCGACATGCCACACCAGCCCCAAAGCCCACGGCAAGTAACGCAATTGCGTCAACTGACTACGCGGAGAAAGTAGGCCAGTTGGATCTAAGGCTGCTGCACGAGAACGTCCAAAGTTTTTGGATCTCATAACAATCGCATAACTGTGTTTTTTGTTCTAGACAGCATTGTTCGGCTCACCGTGGCTACGTTGCTGCACCAGCACCATTCGCGCAAAGCGCAGATACTCGGCATGAAGGTGAGCACGGGCGCGGATGCTGAGGTTGTCCCCGTGAATGCGGCGCCAGGCCAACACCTGGGGCAACATCTCAATGTGGAGATCCAAGTTGCGGGCACGCCAGAGCCATTCTAAAGTGTCAATTGTCCAAGCTGGATCAAAAGGACCAATCCGATGGAAAGCCTTGCGCCGGATGAGCAACGTGTTAAGGTGATAGCCGTCCTGCGCGTTGAGGCCGAAGTTAAGTCGATCCTGTTCAGTTTTTTCGATGGTGTAGGTCTGCTCAAGTTGCCCAAAAACAGCATCCAGGTGAGGCAAACGTCGAAAGGCGTCCATCTGTAAAGCGAGCTTTTCCGGCGCCCAGTAGTCATCGTGATCAAGGAACGCAAAAAAATCACCGTGCGCCAGCGCCACCCCTCGATTGCGAGTAGCCGCACTGCCGGCGTTCGGCTGCTGCACCAACTGAATATATTTTTCATAACGGCGGGCGACTGTTGCACCCTGATCAGTAGAACCATCGTCAATCACAATGACCTGGGAGGGCGGCACAGTTTGCCCAAGCACGCTCTCAATGGCCTCAGCCAAAAAGGCTTCGGCATTGTACATGGGGATAACGACGCTGATGGTAGGTGTAGGAGCTGACAAATTGCTCATGGGGTCAAAGCCGTTGCCCGGCATCACGGTGCCGCTTTAATGAACGCCTAATGTTGTCGAACAGGCCCAACTCCTTCAGGGGTTTGTCATAGGTTAGACTTCCAGGACGTACCCGGTAGATCAGCGCCAGTTCGGGTGATCGTTGTATACGGATCTTGTGTATATTCAATCGTGTCAACCAGTCGATGTCTTCGCCAAAATGTAGTGCAGGATCGAACCCGCCTACAGCCTGAAACACCTCTTTGCGACAAACCATACTGCCAAGCAACGGCCACCATTTAGGCGGCACCGGCGGATACAGTTTCTCGTCGGCGTGGTAGGGACGTACCTGGGTATTGCCCCACACCACCTGCGTTTCTGCATTTGTAAGCAAACACGACACCTGGTGGTGGAGTTTGTGCGTCGGCCATAGGTCATCGGCGTCTAAGAAGGCAATCAGTTCACCGCTTGCCAGGGTTAGCCCAAAGTTGCGCGCCGCCGCCGGCCCCTGATTGGGTTGATAGGCGTAAAGAAGATCTGCGCCCAGCGCCTGCACAACTTCGGCTGTGTCATCGGTGGAACCATCATCCACAACAACAATCTCAGTCGGTGCATAATTTTGGGCGCGTATACTTTCAATAGCTTCTTGCAGAAACTCTGCACCGTTAAAAACGGGGATGATCACACTGACTGTAGGTGGATGCAAGTGACACTATTATCCTTGTCGAATCCTACATAGAACGATGTGGCCAACCTTGCTCACCAACTTCATGAATCGGATCGAGCAGAAGTAGTTCTTGCATGTCACTATATTTTTCTAGAACAGGTGGGGAAAATGGCGCTGAACTTTGTGGCAATGGGGCAATTCGAGTAGAAGGGGGTTCTGCACTTTCGAGGATCAATTCATGATCAATGAGGCTTGCAATGAACTCGGCGACGACATCTGCAATCTGCTCAGGCGCAAGCCCATATTCTCGTGCAATCCCATCGGTGATCTGTATAACACTAAACCCAGCCGAAATCCATAACCAGATACGGTTGGCCACTTCGCGAGCACTGTAATAGGTACCCGAATCAAAATCGATCACAATGGTCTCGTCATCGATTGTTTCATGAACAATTCTGGGCGCGTTGATTATGTAATTCATTACGACCTCTCCGTGAGTGCCGACGACGATGAAATGGAGACAGGGCAGTCATTCGGCGGTCATCATACAAAATATATTATATGGAATCAAGTCGAATCCATCGCGTAGGGATACTTTACATTGGGTTATAAGCAAATCTACGGATATTTATTGCTGCTCCTAAACGTTCTCAAACTTATAACTCTGCTTTTTGCAGTGGCTCACCTATTGACCACGAACGCGTGTCGCAAAAGATGGGGCGGGATAAGTCTTGACTGTGTCGATTGCATGTGAGGCAGCTACAGCTGCCAGCCAGCCTTCAGGTGCGTCGGGCAAGTGTAAGGTCCAGTGGTCGGGCGCTGTCGGGACATCCACCCACCGCACAACGGGTGGCCTCGTCCAGTGGGTGGCGACAAAGCTTTGCAGCGGAGCCGTCAACCCATCTCCCATTGCTTTGACAACCGCTTCTTTACATGTCCAACAGCGGAAAAAAGCTGTGTCACGTTCGTCTTCGGGCATTTGACGCAGCCAGGCTTCCTCGTCTTTGGCAAAGAAACGCTGTGCCAGCGCCAACGCATCCGGCATAGGACGAATCTGCTCAAGGTCCACACCGATTTCAGCGCCGATCGTCCACGCCAAAAGGGCCATGTCGCCCGAATCAGAGAGGTTGAAGTGTACGCCACTCCGGTCGTAAGGTGGCGCAAGCCTCGGCTTTCCCTGTGGACCAAAAGCAAAGCACACGTCAGCCGGGGAAACCCCGATCAAGCCCCCCAACAGGTGACGCAACACCCCTCGCCGCACCACAAAACGGCAAGCATCCTCGGCAAAATGGAACCGCCCCGCCCGCGCCATCTCCTCAGGCGATAACGTCTGCTCCAGTTCCGCCACCACCTCATCTGGTTGCAGCAGTTCCAAATAGGCCAGATACACCTCGCCCGGCCCAGGCAGGCTGAGCATCTCCCCCATCATCACATCATCCCCATCATCACATCATCCCTATCACACACACAACGCTAACACGCCCCTAATGCACATGTAACAGAAAGATGGCATACTAAAAAAGATCCTTTTGCAATCATGCCGATTCACCAAGAGGCCGATCTATGAGCTTTTACGATCCATTTCAGCGCTACCCACGTGGACAGCGTCCTACACAGCGGCGTACAGCAGCCTATGGGCAAGAGCAACCGCCCCAGGAACCGCAACGTCGCCCGCCGACGATTGAAGACTATTATCAGTTGGCGCAGGCGCACGAAGCCCTGCAAAAGGCGCACGAAGACGTCGCCAAACAACTGGCCAATACACAAGAAGCGCTGCGCGAGCAGACAAAAACAGCCATCGAGCTAAAAGAAGAAGTACGCGCCCTGGCACAGACGCTGGCGCATACTCAGGCAGAGTTGAATGAGTATACCAGCCGCAACCAGCAGGCGGAAGGCGAATGGGAAGAGCGTTACCTGCGCCTTCAGGCCGAAACAGACAACTATCGGCGTCGGCTGGAACAACGCAGTGCCGTCGAGGTGTCGCAACAGCGCAACCGCATCCTCGAAGACATGCTCTCGTTGGCTGATCATTTGGAGCTGGCGATCCAGCATCTTGGGCACGCCGCAGACGGCAACGAGAGCTTCCGCCAGAACCTGGATGCAACGCTACACGCCTTTTTGGAGACTTTGAAAAAACATGGGGTGCAGCCGATTGCCCCGCTTGGCGAACCCTTTGATCCACAGATTCACGAGGCGCTGGGGCATATCGCCTCGCCCGACGTGCCTGAAGATCATGTAGCGGCGGTGGTGCGCACCGGCTATCAGGTAGAAGACCAACTGCTGCGCCCAGCGCGGGTGATGGTCAGCAACGGCCCGGCGCAGTAAGTACGAGGCTGTGTTGACATTTCACAGGTCTCCCCTGGTCGATTTCGCGTTGAGTGACCACACCAGGAGACCGCACTGTAAATGTCAACAGAACCTAATGTGATGAATTGTGAGGTGGCCAAATGGCAGGACAAACAACCATGGACTATAAAGATTATTATCAGATTTTGGGCGTGAGCAAGAACGCCGACGAAAGCGACATAAAAAAGGCTTACCGCAAGTTGGCGCGCCAATACCACCCCGATGTCAACCCGGGCGACAAACAGGCCGAACAGCGCTTCAAGGAGATCAGCGAGGCATACACCGTCCTCTCCGACGCCGACAAGCGCAAGAAGTATGATCGCTTTGGCGCACAGTGGCAGCAATACGAGCGCGCCGGCGTCAACCCCGAAGACATGGGCGGTTTCGGCTTCGGCAACGGCGGCCATTCACGCTCGGTGACGCCTGAGGAATTTGAGCAGATGTTTGGGCGTGGCGGCACAGGCGGCTTTTCAGACTTCTTTGAAGGGCTCTTTGGTGGCGGCCCAGCAGGACCACGCACCCGCGGCGCACCAGGAACACCCTTCGAAGGCTTCAGTACGCGGCAACGGCGCGGCGGACAAGATGTGGAAACACCGGTGACCATCACCCTCGAAGAATCCTTACATGGCACATCACGCCTGCTCCAACGTGACAACGGGCGACGGCTGGAGGTCTCGATTCCAGCCGGTGTGCGCACCGGCTCCCGTGTCCGTGTCGCCGGTGAAGGCGGGCCCGGCATGGGCGGCCAGGCAGGCGATCTCTACCTCGTGGTCGAGGTGACGCCACACAGCCGCTTCCGCCGCGACGAAGACGATCTTACGGTAGAGGTTGAGGTGGATCTCTATACCGCGCTGTTGGGCGGCGAAGTGCAGGTGCCCACGCTGGAACGCCCGGTCATGTTGACGCTACCTGCCGGGACACAGAACGGCAAACGCTTCCGCCTACGTGGCCTAGGGATGCCCAAACTGCGCACATCGGAGCGACGGGGTGATCTCTACGCCGAGATCAAAGTGACCCTCCCCGAGAATCTCTCGGGCGAAGAAAAACAACTCTTCGAGCGACTACGCTCACTCCGCGCGTAACTTACTGAGATTGATTCCATACCACCAAAACAAAGCCCCCTGGACACGGTCCAGGGGGCTTTGTTTTGGTGGTATAACTTGAAGTGGCCGATCAATCGTCTTTGACTTTGATCTTCCGCGCCAGGACTTTGCCGTCTTCGACCTGGTAGCCTTCAACTTTCACTTTCACATCCAGGGCGATGTCGTCGCGGTCGCCTTTGATCTGCGTCTTCTCGGTCACAATGACAGTCTTATCGCCCACTTGCCATTCACCGAGCAGACCTTCGGCGGGCAGGCCGCTGATTTCACCCTCAAACTCGATGTAGCGGTGCTGCTCACCGTCATCATCACCGTCATCATCGTCCTTGTGCGCGCTGTTCAAGACGACCACCTTCACCGCGGTGTAGGGTTGGGTGTGGCTCTTCAGCACTTCCACCCGCACCTGTGCGCCCTCTTCGGCAAGGCCCTTGTGCTCGTCGATGACAGTGGCAGCGCCGACGACAATGGTTTTGCGGCCAACTTTCCACTCGCCAAGCAGCCCATCTGCGGGCAGTTGTTTGATTTCGCCGGCAATGTGGCGTGTGGCGCTGCTGCCATGATCGTCGTCGTCGTCATCCTCGCCTTCGATCTTGTAGGCAATGAGCCGTTCTTCAGTTTCGTCGTAGCGCGCCTTTACTTCTACCGGCTCGCCCACGGTTGGGTCGTCTTCGAGTTTGACATCGTCTGCAACACCCAGCGTAATGCCGCTGATCACCACTTCGTCTTCGCTAAGGCTATCAAGGACGCCTTCCAGTTTGTGATCACGACGGGTGTCGGTGGCTTTGAGTTCGTCGGCGAGGATGCCGCCGCTGCCGTCAGCGCTGCCTTCAACTTTGACCCACGCCCCGACGATGAGAGAGGCCACGCGACTGCGTACTTCGGTCTGCTCGTTGACCGTCACCACGATGCCGCTGATATTCCACGCGCCGACGACAGTGTTTTCGGGGCGCTCGATGACAACACCCGTCAATTCGATCTTGCCGGCCTCGTTTACATCGTCGTCGTCGTCATCGTCTTCGCCTGGTAGGCCGACACGCCGCACCTGGAGGGCGAGCAGTGTATTGTCCGTTTGCACGGCGGCTGTCACCTTCACCCGGTCGCCCACGACGGGAGAACCGACGACAAGGGTGGTGGTGGTGCGTCCTAAAACAATGCCGCTGACCGTGAGCGACGTCTCTTCAAGCCCTTGCAGGGGGCCTTCGATGCGCACAAAGGGCTGTTGCGGCAACACTTTGACACGAACGGCGATCAGGCCACCGGCGTCGTCGGGGTAACCTTCGACACGCGCCCAGGTGTTTTCGCCGGCGCTCTGCTGGCGTTCGTTGAGGCGCGTCTCCTGGCCTACGGTGACAGAGACGCCAGCCACGATCCACTGTGTAGCGTTCATGCTGTCGATGGGGCCGGTCAGGATGGTCAAAAGTTCCGGCGAGGTCGGCACCGTAGATTGTTGGACGGTGGCGGATGCTGTGTCAGGTGCAAAACGTGCGGCCATCAGAACGGCAACAGCTATACCGAGCCAGACGGCCAACTTCCACCAGGTGACCGGTACGCCGCGTTGGGTACGTGGCTTCATATTCAATGGAGTATTCATAACCGAAAAAGTCCTTGCCTAGCGGTTGATGAGCGGGAGGAAGAAGTTGCCGGTAGCGTTGGGATCACAGGCCGTTACTGTCATGTCATCGACGAAGAAGTCGGTAGACAGGGTGGCATCGGTGCGGGCTTCAATACGCAGTTGAATCGTTTGGCCTGCGAATTCGCTGAGATCGATGGTCGTCTGCTGCCAGCTTGTGCCTGCACTACGGTCGCTGACGGCAAAAAGCATGCGCAGGGGAGAGCCGTTGGCGTCGGCCAATTGCAGACTCAGCCCGTCCCAGCCGCTGCTGCTCTCTTCAGTGTTGATCAACCACCAGAATCGCAGTGTCACCTGATGATTGGCGGGCAGTGACAGCGTCTGGCTGAGCGCGTCCTCCGCGCCGTTGACGCCTGCCAGGTAAGCAGCACGCTCTCCGCTACGGGCCTGGTAGTTGCTAAAAAGCTCGTAATTGCCGTTGGTTTGTACGTTCCAACCGGTGGCGGTTTCCATGTCACCGTTGACGAGTAATTCCTGGCAACCGCCCACGGCGGCCATCACCGGCCCGACGGCAACCACCGCCAGGATTGTGGCCACCAGGAGGATGATGGCCGTGATCTGTACACGTCTGGCACGGTTCCATATGAACAACGTTGATAACATGATGTTGGGGCCTCCTAGAAACATTTGGGGAGCAGATCAAGTGGTGGGTGGACGGCGTCCACTACGATCTTTTACGAATGGGAAGGGGTGTACTTGTCCACCTGTACAGGAGAGCGATCTCTTGCTTGAACAAATACATCTTGCTGTTGTACGCAAAGGCTACGAATGATCGACGTAATGGTGGCGTGAGTGGTCGGAACAAAAATGCCGAGGACGTTCGTGTCCTCGGCAACGTAGCAACCCAACCAGGAACTTTGGCAAGCGTGACGGCACAAACAATGGGAGGCTGGCACACGACGGATGAAGTCCATGTCATCACGTGGGCGTGCTCCCTCCGCTCTATGCCTGAATACTGCGAATGTTTTGCGTCGTCGTTTGCTAGCGCACCAGCATCGGCAGGTAAAAGGGAATGGGTTCGCCCAACGTCCTCAGGGCGCTGACCAGCCCACCGATCTGTCTCTGGTAATCGGGGTTCAATGCGTTAAGATCCAGCGAATTGTGGATCATCCGATCATAGATCTCTTCGGCGGTGAGGTGCGGATAGAGCGATCTGTTCAGCGCAGCCACCCCACTGACAAACGAAGTCGCCATAGATGTACCACTCCAACTGGCAAAACCGTTGCCCTCGGGCCCGACAATGGTTGAGGTGATACCCACGCCTGGGGCGGCAATATCGACCCATTCGCTGTAATTGGCGAAGTCGGCTTTGCGGTTCTCGGCATCGACGGCCGTCACCGCCAGGACATTGGCATAGGCAGCCGGATACTGTGCAATGCCGCCGTTTTCGTTCCCTGCGGCAGCTACCACCACCACACCCCGGTCCACGGCGCTGTCTACGGCGGCACGCAGCACTTCGGAATCGTAGGGGGTGCCCAGGCTGAGGTTGATGACATCGGCGCCCTGTTGAACGGCCCACTCAATCGCATAGGCCAGCACAAAGAGTTCACCGCGCCCATCGCCATCGAGGACGCGCATTGGCAGGATCGCGCTGTTGGGCGCAATGTGTGCGATGACACCAGCCACATGGGTGCCGTGTCCTAAAGCTGCACCGCTGAGCGCCTCACTTGGATCGCCGTCGTCGTCCACAAGATCGATGCCGGGTACAAGGTGGCCTGCCAGTTGCGGATGATCCAGGCTAACGCCGGTGTCGAGAATCGCCACGATTACGTCGTGGCCACGATAAAAGTGCTGTACAGGTGGCAATTCGATCTGGGTGTAGGCGCTTTGATTCACAAAGCCATCCGGATCGACACCGCCCCACTTCCAGATCTGATAAGGGTCGGCCACAGGCACACCGGCCACGTAATTCAGTTCTGCCCACACCACATGTTCGTCGCGTTTGAGTCGATTGACGATGGCCTGTTCACTGGCGCCGGTGTCGCTGCCGGCCAGGAGGAAGATATTGGCGCTTTCGAGCACACGTTCCACCACATCCAGATCATAATTGTCGGCCAGTTCGGTAATTGAAATGGAGCCGTCAAGCCGCACGATGACTTGATTGGCGCGGAATTCATCGCTGCGTACTTTGGCGGCCACAATGCTGCCGTCGCCGGAAGTTGTCCCTTCGACTTCGGCCCACTGCCCAACCAGCGGCACAGGTGGACGGATCTTGGTGTTCGCCGTCACCAAGACACGCCATTCCTTGGCCTTGCTGTCGCGCAGTCGCCATTCGCCCAGGTGATCCGATCCTTGCGGCGCAGAAACGACCCACCCCTTCACCTTGATTTCTTCAGGGTCGCTTTCCGTGACGGCGGCACTGTTCGCACCGGCTGTGTCAGTAGTGGCGACGGCGTGTCCACCCAGCCCCAAGAACAGACACAGCGCCAGCCCCAGCGCCGAGAACAGAGGAAACACGACACGCATACGCCGAAAAGTGCCCTGGGAAAAGCGAATCTGGGAAAAGAGACGGTGAGAAAAGAGACGGTGTCGCATGAATTTTTCTCCGTAAACTATCAAAAATTCAAGAGCCGATGGCAAGAAACGAGGCCCAGTAGTAGGCGTGATCGCCCCGTTCAATGAAGTGACACTGCGCGGCTCGTAGCGCCGCTGCCGGTGTCGCCCCCTGACGCAATTGCTCGTAAAATACAGCCATCAGATCCACCGCCCGTGCATCATGGACATTCCACAGGCTGACGACAAGGTCCTGTGCGCCGGCGCCCAAAAAACCACGTGCCAGACCAATCACTTCGTCGCCGCCGAGAATATCGCCGCTTCCACTGTCACATGCGCTTAAGACGACGAGGCGAGCAGCTAGTGGAATGCGGTAAATAGCCCGTACATCGATCCAACCATCAGCCAATTTGAGAGACGAAAAAAATGGATTGTCTGGCCGAAAGAGACCGTGCGTTGCAATATGCAGCACGTCCGCCTGGGCTGCGGCTTGGTTCAAACCTGCCCGGCTAGCTGCTTCATCCAACAAGAGATGGCGCTGTGTGAACGATTGGGCGGCCAGTTCGACTTCGCGTTTTGCCTGCGGAATCAGCGGATCAGTGAGCGCAAGCCCCGCAAAGCTTTGATAAGGGATTGCGTAGCGATCCTGGTGATTGTAACGTACTGTAACACTGGCGCTAGGCGCATAACTGCACGTAAAGCATTCGATTAGATGGCGTTCACCGTCCCATAAGGCATGGAAGGGCAACAAATGTAGCGAACCGTAGGGGATCAGCAGTAGGCGAGGGGCGTGGAGGGCGGGCCGCATAGGCCCTAAGAGTAGATTGTAAAGACGGTGCAGTGCGTCTTTGAGGGCTTTGTTCAAGCGTACACGATGACGTGAAAGATAGTCTTCGCCCAGTTCGGCGCGTCCAAGTTGAAAGCGCAATTCGCGCTGTGCGTCTGCCAATTGTGCCGGCGTACACAGATGACGGTAAAGACGAACCTCTTTGCGATCAACCAGGAAAGCCAACACTTCACCAAGATTGGCCTGGGCCTCGGTTGTCCCCGGAGCAGGTTGGATGATGTAGTAAAGCAAGGCCTGCTGATCAGCGTCAAGGTGTTGTTGAAATTCGGTCAGCGTCACCGGCTGCGTTTGTGCCATCAACGTATCCGGCCTGGTTTGCGGCTGTGTCGAGCGCCAGGTCATGCGTTCGAGTAGGGATTCGTAGCGCTGCATTTCCTGGCGAATGTCCAGGGGGTTGGTGTTTTCGTCGAAGATCTGATTGTAAAGCCAGTGCAGCTTTGCATACATTGAGGCGTCGCCGGCGTTGCCAGGTTGCACTGATTCGCTCTGATCCACCTCGCGTGGTTGCGATCGTGTGCTCTGGATGCGCTCGTGTAAGGAGCGGGCCCGCGCCCGCTCAATGACGTCGAAAACTTCGTGTAGCGTCTCTCCTTGGCCGGGTGAATCCTGGAGCAGGCTGTATACAAGATTGGCGTGGATGTGGTACTTGTCGGCAAGGTAGGCTGTACGGAACTCTTCCAATGGCAAAGACATACGCTGATCTTCGAGGATGTGGAGCGCTTCGTAGAAATGACGACGTGCCGCGGCCCATTGTCCCTGCGCGAGATCAATGTTGCCCCGGGCAAAGGAGAGCCGCTGTCGAAGATGGGGGAGTGGAATGGCTGCGGCCAGGAGCGCTTCGATCTGTGCTGCCAATCGCTGCGCCGATGGGATTTCGTCTTGTTGCAGATGGAGTTGCAGACGCAAAAGCAGCGCTTCGGTGGTGGTGCTGAGGTCGCGCGGCGAGGTGGACATTTCACGGCCTGCCGACGCGGGGATTTCGGCCATGAGGTGATCCAGGCGTCTGATCGCGGCGTTGTTTTCACCGTGCAATGCGTCTACTTCGGCCAGGGCAAGTTCTGTGCGGTTGCGCCATGGACCGTTGTTGAGGTCGGCAAAAAGTTGGTAGGCTTCGCTCAAATGGCGTCGGCAACCTTCAAGATGTCCGCTGCGGAGATGGAGCAGGCCCAGCAGGTAGAGGCTTTGTGCCAGCTCGTAGGGTTGATCGGCGCTGCGAAAGAGAGACTGGCAACGTTCAAGGGTGGTGATGGCTTCGCTACGCAGATTCAGTGCCAGGTAGGCGTTGGCCTGATCGAGGAGAAGAATATCCGCCTGACGCAGCCGCGCCTCGTCGATATCATCGGCGAAGCGATGGTCACCTAGCAGTGCGTCTTCGGCTTGCCCAAAGGCGAGCAGCGCGTCGGCGTAGCGGCCCGTGCGCAGGTAAAGGCTGCCCAGGTTGCAGGCGAGCCGCCCCTGTTGTAGCACATCGCCGCGCCGGCGAAAGTGATCCAGGGCGCGCACATAGGCATTTTCGGCCTCTTCGGGCAGATCCAATGCCACAAGGACATTGGCGCGGTTGACTTCGAGATCGGCCAGTTCATCCTCGATCTGCGCCGTGAAAGCAGCTTGTTCCGCTAAACCCGCAACATCCTCTGGGGAAGCTGGGTGATGGCGCTGCAATGTAAGCAGCAGCAGGCGCGCCTCTGCGTAGCTTTCCAGTGCTGCCGAATATTCGCCGCGGCGGTCGAGGAGATTGGCAAGATTAATGTAAGCCCAGGCGCGTTGGATATTGTCTGCCGGGAGCAGGTCAATGGCCTGGCGAATGGCATCTTCGGCGGCGTCGAAACGTCCTTGTAGGGCGAGGATCTGGGTTAGGCCGAGGTAACTACGTGCCAGCGCAGCACTGTCGCTGAGCCTTTGCCAGTAGGATTGGGCGGTGTAGAGTGCGGCTTCGGCTTCTTGGAGGTCACCAAGATGGAGGTGCAGGCGTGCCTGTGCATAGAGGATTTGGGCTTCGAGGGCGGGATCTTGCCCAAGCCGTTGGTTGATCTGGGTGGCAAGGGCAAGCCAATGAGCGGCAGCCCGCGAGGCACTTTCCGCCTGGTCGAGGGCAGCCGAAACCAATAAGGTGGCTGTCTCTTTCGATGTAAGCTGCTTGCTGTCCAGATAGGCAACTACATCGTTGGGGGAAATTTCGGCTAACTGTGCGAGCAGGTCTGCATTCTCAGGTATTGGCGGCGAAGTGCGTGCCTGCTGGTTGTTGCTCACGTAATCTGAATTCCCTCAATGCGCAGCGCCGGCCCGACCGTAGGCGTGATGATCACATCATAAGCGCCCAGGGCCACGCCGTCTAATCGGAAGCGCCCTTGCGGGTTGCTCTCGGTCGTCCACACTTGTTCGCTTTGATCCGGGTGAGTGGCATAAAGTTCAACAAGCAGGGGCGACTGCATCTTTTGTTCGTCCGCCGACAATACCTCTCCTTCGATGTGGCGGCTCGATCCTAGCGCGTCGACAAGCAGTTCAATGTCCACGTGATCGGCTGTATAGAGCAGGCGGTAGGCTTGCTGTCCACCGCTGCGCATGCCTTGCAACGCCAGTCGCTGCCGGCTGTCTTGCAAGAGTGTTGCACGGATTTGCGCCACCCACTCTGGTAGGGCAGACGATTTCCGCGGCAGCAGAGAGGACATCTGCTGATAGCGTTCGATCTGCGCATTGCTCGGCTGAGAACGATGCGCCACCGACAATGCCTGGGCCAGCCGTTGGAGTGAAGTAAATTGCCGATGGCAGTCGGTACACTGTGTCAAATGGTCAATAAACTCCGCGTCAGCATCGGTGCTGTCGAAGGCGGCTGTATAAAGTTGATCTTCCGAAAGATGTTTCATGTCTCCTCACTTGGGGGGGATCCCAATTTCAGCGCGAACCATACGCTTACCATACAACTACTATTCAAGAGAGACACGTAGCCACAGGAAAAATACATTTACGTTTAACTTCTTTACGAAAAAGCGTGCGTTACGAACAAAATGGGCCAAGGTCACCAGTGTTAGAACATGTCGGTGTAACCCAGTTCTTCGAGGATGGTGCGTAGTTTGCGCAAACAACGATTGCGTGTCGGCCCGATACTGCCGGTGGGCATGTGCAGTTGTTCGCTGATTTCTTCGTAAGAGGGTTCTTCGTTATCGAGAAAGAGCAAGTGCAGCAGTTCGCGACAGCGGTTGTCCAGCCGTTCCAACCCCTGCGTAAGTGCTTGCTGTTGATTCCATCCCTCGAGTAGTTCATGCATGCTGGGCGAAATCGAACCGAGGACGGTACCTCTAGTCTCGCCGGACTGGGGCGGCATCGGTTCGCCCTCGTTTTCGTCGGACAAGGGCCCCGCATCGCTAGGACGTTCTCGGCGTCGCTTCTGGATCATGCGCCAGGTGGCACGCCGCGCCGTGGTCAACAACCAGGATGGTAATCGCTCAGGATCTTCAATCTGATAAAGATTTTGTGTCAGGATAAAGAAAACTTCTTGTCCCACATCGTCCACTTCCATGGGGGTTAGCCCATAGCGCACCGGCACCGAATGAACAAGCTTGGCATAACGTCGAATCAATTCATTCCATGCGCCTGCCTCACCGTGTAAACAGGCGTCGACAAGCTTCGTTAAAGTGGTGTTGACATATGGCAGCAAGTCGCTGGAAGAGTCCATGTTGGCCGAAGCCCTTGTCTACGATGAAAACCAATCGTGAATTCACAGCCGACCGACGGGGCATGCTTTCGCAGAAGTGACGGTCTTGGCCTAGTTTAATTGATAGATCGGTAGCGGTGCTGTAGGGTGTACTTCAACCTTGGGGTACACCACAGTGCCTGGCACGGGCAAAGCGCACATCCTTAAACGGGTGATGCACTGGCCGGTGCCAGGCACGGGGGCGTGTCTCCAACTTGAGCTACGCCCAGTACTGTGTAGAAGCTTGTCATGCTTGACAGTGTAAGCTATACTTCCTTTACATTGCTCCGGCAATCGATGTATTCTGGTAAGTAACGGATCGAAAACGTGTTGCTGTGGTGTCTGGTTAAGCCATAAATTGGCATCACAACAGAACTTTCGATCAAATTTCTATTCGCCTCCGCACCGTGTGAAAGGGACGGCGCCATGCATAATCTGGAATTCCGTGGCCGTTGGATCGACATTTTCGGCAACGTGCTCCTGATCACGCTTCTGACCACGATTACCCTTGGTATCTACGCGCCTTGGGGCTATGCCCGCTACAAACGCGTGATCACCACCCGCACCTTTTACGATGATCGACCACTTCAGTTCGACGGCACAGGTGGTCAGGCATTTGTAGAGTTCCTTATTGTCGGGGTACTGACCATTGTGACGCTGGGGCTCTATCCGATTCTGGGGTTTGCCACCACACGGTTGTTGCGCTGGGAATATGCTCATACCATCCTGCCTACCGGTCAGCGCCTGGAATATCAGGGCGATGCCATTGATCTCTTCTTCGAGCAATTTCTGCTAATCTTCTTCTCGATTTTGACGCTGGGTATCTACGCCTTTTGGGGAACCGTGCGTGTGCGTCGCTACATCGTTTCGCACACCTATCTTGATGGCAACCCGCTTCAATTTGAAGGGACCGGCGGACAGTACTTTATCATCTGGCTTTTGAATACGCTATTCACTATGATCACGTTGGGGATTTATGCAGCATTGGGTTTCTCCACTGTGCGCCTTCTGCGCTGGGACGCACGCAGCACTGTGGTGCCCATGCCCGAACGATCGCTTCGCCCGATGCCCGTCCACTCGCCGACAGTGAGTGCGCTGCGCGAAGCGACAAGCCGAGGCGCCACTGCCACCCCTGGCACCACGCCGCCCCCGCCCCCTATCGCGAGGCCTACCCTGGAAGAGACCCGTCCAGCGCCGGTCTTCGAAGAACCAGGGGAACGCTACAGTCGCCCGAACTACGCATACCCCGATCCTCGTTACGTTGAGCCCGAAGACGAGGGGAACGGCGACTACGCTGATCCTTCGCCGCGTTCAGGTTTCGATGATCGTGGCTATGAAAGCCGATACGGCAACACTTCATATGAAGATCGGCCATCCGGCCAATCTGATCGTTAACCTGTGTTGGTCGATACAAAACAAAAAGGGCATTGAGCTGATCAGCTCAATGCCCTTTTTGTTTTGCCTCTTTTTGTTCAACTTGCCTCAGTAGACTTCAATGCCAGGCGTATCGATCACCTCACCGATGATCCAGAACGGCTGTGCCGCGGCCTGGCAATGACTTTCGAAAGTGGCTTTTTGATCTGCCGGCAGTGCAAGCAGAAGCCCACCACTTGTCTCAGATTCCCAGAGTAGTGTCTGCAAAATCGGCGCCACACTGCCCTGTACGCGCACTGCATGCCCATAATGATCTGGGTTGCGTGTGCTGCCGCGTGTGATATAGCCGGCCTCGGCGTAGGTCATCGCTCCGGGAAGCAGGGGCACGTCTTCGGCGCGGATGCGTATACCTGTCTGTGCCCCATTGGCCAAGACCATCTCCGCACCGTGGCCAAGCAGACCGAAGCCGGTAATGTCTGTAGCGCTCTTGACGGCAGCGGCGCGAGCCGCTTGCGAAGCCGCACGGTTAAGCCGGGCCATCGAGTGAATGGCTGCCTCCAAATGTGCCATATCAAGCTCAGGCTTATGCTGAAGGCGACGCAGCAGTTGTCGCGCACCGCCAGTATCAGGACCAGCCAATTTGGCGGCGGTGGTAACCACACCGGTGCCAAGTGGCTTGGTCAAAACAAGCAGATCGCCCGGCCTGGCCCCACCTTTGCGCATTACCTGATCGGGATGAATCAGCCCGGTGACACTTAATCCGTAAAACGGCTCGGGATTGGTGACCGTGTGGCCGCCTGCAATCGCCGCCCCGGCTTCACGCACTTTGGCTGCACCGCCACTGAAGATCTGCGCCACGGTTTCGCCGGGCAGATCCTCAGGAAAGCCGGCAATGTTGAGGCAAAAGAGTACTTCACCGCCCATGGCGTAGACGTCGCTCATGGCGTTCGCCGCTGCAATTGCCCCGTACAACCAGGGATCGTCGACAATCGGTGTAAAAAAGTCGGTGGTGGTAATAAGTGCACGCTGCGCGTCGAAGCGGTAGACCGCAGCATCGTCCGGTTCGCCGAGCCCGACCAACATGTCAGGATATTCAGTTGCCGGGAAGAGCCCGGCCAGTTGTCGCACGACCTGCGACAGCGCCCCTGGCGGTAGCTTAGATGCTCAACCAGCGCAGGTGACCATTGAGGTGAGCGACCGTGGATTGTCTGCCACAAAATTGTCCTTGGCAAGGGTAAAATCACGTCGGATCATTGTAACACAGACAGCGCTGAGAGGTGTGAGAGGATAATGTTTTTCTTGTGAGCAGTTGATAGCGTATCGCTATGTGCTAATGGTCGAAGATGATGACGCAGCGCGGCGTATTCAACTACCAAGTCGCACACCGTAGTTGGTGAAACTTTGTACAGTCTGCACAATGTCGCCGGCATATGCCCGTGCTAAGATACAGCAGGTAGGTCGGGAATGCGAGATCTTGTGGGGTAGGTTTCGCAGTGGGAATTCCCCCCTATTCCTCATTCTTCTCTCCTTGTACCATCCTCCGACAGCCCGCTGTTGGTGTCTAACACCGCAGGGGGCAATCTCCTTTGTGGAGAAACAAAAAGCCCGGCGCACGCGCCGGGCTTTTTGTTTGTACTTATTTACTTGCACGACAACTACTTGCACGATGGCTACTTTACCCTTCCACAAGGGGCTGAGCATTACGCACATTGATCTTGCGTGGTTTTGTCTCTTCGGCTTTGGGCAGGGTCAGGATCAACACGCCATTGTCATACTGTGCGTCAATGGCGTCGGCGTTGACGGCCACAGGCAGTGTCATGCTGCGCACAAAGCGGCCAAAACGGCGTTCACGCAGGTGGTAGCGTTCGTTCTCATCGACACGCTCTTCCTTAGTTTCGCCCTGAATGGTAAGCATCTTGTCGTTGAAGTTGATCTCCAGGTCTTCGGGGTTGATGCCGGGCACCGACGCCTTGACCACGAAGTTGTTCTCGTTTTCGCTTACATCCAGGGGAAGGCGCATGGTACTCTGACCATTTTCGCCGTTCTCGGCACCGTTCGACTCTTTCAGCCACTCATCCATGATGCGATCCATCTGAGTGCGCATAGCCAACATGTCACGGAATGGGTCCCAACGTACGATTCTAGTCATATGGATACCTCCTGAAGCAAGTCCACTCTTGAAACACATGAACCAGATTGACAGTTTGCAACGGTGCAAATTGTGTGAGCGCATGGCTCTTTCGCAACGTACAATTACAGATTACGCCGGCTGCGTTAGATAGGCGTCTGAGCGGGATTAACAAAATGTCAGAGGAAGGTCAACGGCGCGCTAACAAAATGGGCCAGGTAAGGGGATCAGAGAGACGGGTGAGAGGAATAACCATGTTTGGGCCAAAATGCAGGGCGCTTTGGCTCGAACTGCTCAAGAGGTGATGGTGAGATCGTGGCAGCCAAAAATTGCTTGGCGGCTACCGGCAATATGTGGATCGTCGTTGCCGAAGAGGTCATCGCGCCAGATGCGCTTGCCGATGGACACAGCCCGCCGGTTGCTATCAGTTACAGCTTGGCTGAAGGTTGCACCGTTCAGCCATCGGTGTAAGAAGATGCTTAAACTCGGCTCCGGCAGCCAATTGACGCCTGCTGCGCCGTTAACCACAGACGCACCCAGCGCCATCCACACCGGCGCCAGGCTCACCCCGTGACAGTTCAACCCATAGACCATGCGCAGATCCAGCAAATGGGGGTTGACGGCGTAAGCTTCGAGCAACGGCTCAAAGGTCTTACTGTCGATGTAGGTTTTGCCTTTGTAGCCCACCAGGCAACGATCCTGCCCGTGGACAAGGAGCAGTTGATCAACTCGGTGTGTGAGGCTTAAACGCAACAGTGTACTCGCCCACTCCGGCCCGTTAACCTGTTCATCTTCGAGAATTGTCACGCGATCATAGCGGCGGTACGCGCCCAACTGGTGGAGGCGTATTTTGGCATACTCTTCGGTAACAAAGTCGATGGTGTTCGTCACCCAAGTAGGGAGGTTTAAGCCAACGATATGCCCCACATTTTCTAAAACCACAAGAAGTGCCGGTGGTTTATGGGTACGCTGTGTTGTGGTGGATTCAAGATGCATCATAAGGATTAGAGTCAAAAGGATTAGAACTGAAAGCGACTGTCTGCGTTTACAACACGCACATGCAAATTTTCGACAAAAGGTTCTAGCCCCGACATCAGCTTCTCCCACTCTGAAGAATGAATCAACTGAGCCGCGTCGTCTTCGTCTTCCATTAAGCCCCCACCCAGAATTTGCGGTGCATCGACGCCCCAGAGTGTGTACCATGCGTCACTGATTCGCAGCCCAAGCCGCGCCAAACCTGGCGCAAGGGTCTGCATCACATAGCGCTGACAGTCTTCTTCTCGCCCTTGCACCATATCGTAACTAAAGAGAACTTTGACCATCGAATATCCTTTAAGCAGTCTGTAAAAGACTTGTATTTGGTTCTGTTAAGACTTAGATTCTATTCTAAAATCCACGGTGGCAAGTGGATGACACAACGGCATCAGGCCAAACGACAAGACGCGGCATATGTAATCTGCACGTCAAGAGCTTACCACAGAGTTTGTCCAGATACCGCAAGTTCTATTCCGAATGGGGACTTTACAACCAACGTGTCAAATCTGTGGGATGAGCGAGGACGAGATCTGAATCGCTGAAGCGACGGCTACTGCCCAACCCAGTGCTGACGCCACATTGTACGGCACCTACGGCCTGGGCAGCTCGCAAGTTCATCTCAGAATCGCTGATCATTAACAACTGATCGGCTTCAATTTGTAACTTCTCCAGCGTCTTGCGGATCGCTTCACTTTCGGGGGCGAAAGTGTGTATGTCATCGCGGGTGATGACAGCACTGTAAAGCTGTTCCGACAGAGCATTTTCGCGGAAGAACGTCTGCACCTCGTCACAGGTGCGCGAGGTAATCAATACCAGCCGGTAAGAGTGGGAGAGCGTCAACAACAGCTCATGCATGCCGTCCTGCAAGCGTAGTGCTGACGCATCAGGATAGCCACGCAGCCGATTCAACCAAGGTGTCATACGCTGAATGTCATCGTGTAGTTGAAGCCAACTTAGTAAAGCCATCAAACGCAAGACCGGCCCTTCGAGAAGAGCCATCAATTGCTGGAAGAAGAGACGACGTTGCGCCAGCGACCAGATGCGTTCGAAATGGTGGAAGCGCTGCGCCATGTCATCGGCGAAGCGCCAATCTAATTCGGTAAGTGTGCCATCCAGGTCAAAGGCAACACCTTCAATACGGTGACCGGCAATCAGGCCGGGAATGCGCACTTCGGTTTGCACATAGGTGCGCTTAAACGGTTCTTGATCACGCAATTTGCGCAGTACGTAGGTCAAGATCACACGGACGCTGGCAATCGTGGGCGTTATCAAAAGGACGCCCAACACACCAAACACCACCGCCGCACTGATGATGCCGGTGAAGGTGACTGCCGGGTGCAGGTGTACGCGACGCCCCACCAAACGGGGAATTAAGTAGACGCTTTCCACTTGCGTAATGACAACGTAGAGGCCAAGCACAATCAGCGCAAAGACCACGTTGTTTACAGGCAACCAGGTTGATCCCTGAAAAAGCGCCACCAATACGCCCACCGTGCCGCTGATACCCGGGCCAATCGTCGGCAAAAACTCCATAATGCCGGCCAACAACGCCAGCCCCGCCGCATTGGGCAACCCAACAATCGACATAGCGATCCACGTGATCACGCCGATCACGATGCCCAGCGCCAACTGTCCACGCAAAAAGGCGATCCAGATCTCACCCAGTTCCTGGCCGATGCGACGCAGATCCTCAGCGTAGTCGCCCGGCAAAGATTGGAGGATCTTACGCTGTAGCTTGCTCAGGTCTTTGAGCAGCCAGAAGCTCAGTACCAGCACGTAGACGGTTGTGAGCACTGCCGTCGTTAGCGTTAACGCAAAGCCTAGCGCACCTGCTGCCGCCGGCGAAAGGACATTTTGCAGCACCTCGCCCAACTGCTGAAAGAGAATATTGACACTAAGCTCGTAATCTCCCAGGCTGAGGATCGGTGCGCCTGAAGCCGTCTGCAGATCAACCACCAACGTATCCAGCACCACAACTAGCGATTCCACAGAATCCACCAGCCGCGGAATGAAGATAGCCGGCGCAACCAATAGCAAGAGCACCAAAAAGAGATAGACTGAAATAATCGAAATACCCCGGCTCCAGGCAGTCCGTTGCTGCACCCAATTGACCGGTTGGTATAACAGGAAGGTCAACAGAAACGCGATGATCGTGGGCTGGATCATGGCGCGGAAGGTGATCAACAACAAAATCGCCAACACAGCCAGCAAGCTGGAGACAATGATCTTGGTTGTAGTGCTCCAACGTTTGGAGGTCATTTTTGATTGCTTGTGGGGAGACAGAAGAGTAAAAGACAGGGATTCCGCATGTTGCTTATCCTATCGCGCCTATCACACAGGCACGACACTGCCAGAAGGCTGTGCTAGAAGATGCGGAATTGACGAAAGGGCCAGTAGCGCAACCATGCTCGCCCAACAACCGAGCTACGATCCACAGGCCCGAACGAACGACTGTCGTTGCTGTTAATGCGGTTGTCACCCATGACGAAGTAAGTCATGGGGCGCAATGTCACGGGGCCATACTGCGTTTCACCAGGGACGGAGACGTAGGCTTCGTCCTGCGCTTTGCCGTCGACGAAGACAACGCCATTGCGGATTTCAATCGTCTCACCCGGCAAACCAATGACGCGCTTGATCAAAAGTTCCGGCATTTGCGGTAGATCGAGCACAACAATGTCGTAACGTTCCGGCGAATCAAAGTAGTAACTAACCTTTTCAATCACCAAACGTTCCGTTGGATGCAGATTCGGCTCCATACTCTGGCCGTAGACAACCGTCGCCTGCGCCAGGAACACGTGGATCACCACCGCCAAGATCACCGATGGCAACGCAATCTGGATCAGATCAGAGATGAAGCGTTCCAATTCAGAGCGGGGGCGTTGTGGTGCAGGTTGCTCGCCGGGAACAAGCGAGGACTCATTTTGCGGCAGAACGGAGCCGTCTTGCTGTGCATCGTGACCAGGGAGATTGGTATCTATCACAAGATTTCCTTCTTTACTGCGGAACATTTTGCCTTGAACAAAGTTCGTGTACGACCAATTGTTCATGTACGGGGATCTTTACACTACCACCAAACAACGTTTGTCTTCGACATGACTCAGGTACTACTACAGAAATACAACCAATTATGGCAAAAGTCAAGACGCCGGACACCCCCTGGGCGTCCGGCGTCTTGCAAAAAGCTGACAAGCTGTCTAAAAATTAAGATCTAGGCGAATTAGCGGTCGCGTTGGCCGTTGCCACCACGTCCACCACGGTCGCCGCCACGTCCGCCACGGTCGCCGCCACGTCCGCCGCGGTCGCCGCCACGTCCACCACGGTCGCCACCGCGGTCGCCACCACGTCCACCACCACCGCCACGATCCCGCTCACGGGCTTCTTCGGCAGTCCAGCCTTCAAGCACCGCCTGACGGCTCAAGCGCACTTTGCCCGAAGAATCGATGTCGATGACCATCGCCGTGAGTTCGTCGCCTACGTTGGCGATCTCTTCGACGGCACCCACCCGATAGTCGGCCAGTTGGCTGATGTGGATCAGCCCATCAATGCCGGGCACCAGGTTGAGGAAGACGCCATAAGGCTCGGTGCGCACAACCTGACCGGTGTAGATCTTGCCGATCTCCACATCTTCGGTCATGGCTTCGATTTCGCGCTTGGCCTGTTCAGCGCCAAGGCCGTCGGTGCCCGAGATGAAGATGGTGCCGTCTTCTTCCACATCCACCTTCACCTTGTACTCTTCTTGGATGGAGCGGATTGTTTTGCCACCCGGCCCAATTACCTTGCCGATCTTTTCAGGGTTGATGTGGATGGTGAGGATACGCGGCGCGTACTCGCTCATCTCGCTGCGTGGTTCGGGCAGCACTGCCAGCATCTTGTCGAGGATGAAGAGACGGCCCTGACGTGCCTGCTCCAGCGCCTGTTCGAGGATGCCGAAGTCCAGCCCCTGGATCTTCATGTCCATTTGTAGCGCCGTAACGCCGTGAGCCGTGCCGGCCACTTTGAAGTCCATATCGCCTAAGAAGTCTTCCAGTCCTTGGATATCGCTCAGCACTTTGTAGCTGCTCGGCTGATCTGCGTCTTGGATCAGGCCCATGGCGATGCCGGCCACTGGTGCGTCAATCGGTACGCCTGCATCCATCAAGGCCAGAGTACTGCCACAGACAGACGCCATGCTGGTGGAACCGTTGCTGCTCATCACTTCACTGACAACGCGCAACGTATACGGGAAATCGTCGGGGATTACCGCCACCAATGCCCGTTCAGCCAACGCACCATGACCAATTTCGCGGCGCTTGGGGCCACGGAGCGGGTAGGCTTCGCCTGTGCTGTACGGCGGGAAGTTGTAGTGATGCATGTAGCGCTTTTCTTCGCCGGGTTGCAGCGTGTCCAACTGTTGCGCTTCGCCTGGGGTGCCCAATGTGGCGATGCTGAGCACATGGGTTTCACCACGCATGAAAAGACCACTACCATGCACACGGGGCAGGCAACCAACCTGCACCGAAATCGAGCGAATTTCTTCGGGGGCGCGGCCATCGGCTCGGATGCTGTTGTCGAGGACATGACGACGCATGGTCTTTTTGACCACGCTTTCAAACGCGTCGTTCAGAATGTCTCCGGCGATTTCGCCGCTTTCCAACCGTGCCGCAAAGTATTCTTTGACCTTGGCCTCGAGTACTTTGGTGCGTTCGCTACGCTCGGAGCGGACAGGGCCTTCGACGATCATGGCCTTGAGTTCTTCGCCAACCAGATCTTGAATCTCGGCGATGGTCTCTTTGGTGGGCAAGAAGACGGGGAAGTTGGTCCACTTCTCTTTGCCCACGTCTTCGCGCATCTGCTTGATGGTCTGGATGGTGGGTTGCATCGCCTCGTGGGCAAGTTTCAGTGCATCGAGCATCACATTTTCGGGCAGTTCATGGGAACCAGCCTCGACCATAAGGATGTTGTCTTCGGTGCCGGACACTTGCAGGTTCAGCGTGCTCTTGTCCATGTCTGCCGCGGTGGGGTTGACTACAAAAGTGCCGTCGATGTAGCCAATCGAGGCGGCGCCCACAGGGCCATCCCACGGGATGTCGCTGATGGCCAGCGCCGCCGAAGCCGCGATGATAGCCAGCGGATCCATCAAGTGTTGGCCGTCAGAGGCGAGCGTTCCCAGGATAATTTGTACTTCGTTGCGCATGCCCTTGGGGAAGAGCGGACGTAACGGGCGATCGACCAGGCGGCAGAGCAGAATCGCCTGTTCGCTGGGCCGTCCTTCGCGGCGGAAGAAACTGCCGGGAATGCGTCCGGCGGCGTAGAGCTTTTCTTCGAAGTCTACGGTCATGGGGAAGAAGCCGACGCCGGCGCGTGTCTCTTTGGAGCCGGTGGCGCTGGCGAAGATCACCGTGTCGCCGCAGCGCACTGTCACCGCGCCGCCGGCCTGCGCCGCAAGGACGCCTGTTTCAATGTGAATTTCTTTGTCGCCAAGTTGGGTTGTGTACATCTTGGCGCCGTTAAAAAGTTGTGGACTTTGCATAGTTTTACCTCTGGTAATTGACCTTTCCGAATTGCATACAAACTGTTTGCATCCGAACAAGAATCGTGTGACAAGAATCGTGTGACAAGAATCGTGTGATAGGGAACGCCGATTGTGCACGCTTTCAAAATACGAAGCGCGCACAATTTGCCTTCCAAGAAGAATAACTGGCTTCTCGATGCTTTGTCGCAGCGCTTTGGGCCGTGGATGTTTGCCGGTTGCAGCGTTTCTGGGCAATTCTCAAATGAGGGCAGACCCAAATGAGGGCGGACGTAAATGTACCGCGGTGAGGAGCGGCTTTCATCTACGTAGCGGAAAGGCCGAGCGAGGTGCGGAACTGGGGAATGGGGCAAAACGGGCTGCTTTGCCCCATTCCCCAATGCCGAACCTCTGCCTCCTGCTCACGCTACAACGATGGTAACTTATTGTTCAAAGCTGCGTTCAAATCATCTAACGGTCGGTTCTGCTACTGGTAACCTAAACGCAAAAGAGGGGCGCTGCCAACGAATGTGACAGACCGCCCCTCTCCCCATTCTTACCTGCGTAGTCCCAACCGTTCAATCAACTGGCGATATCGGTTGACATCTTTGCGAGCCAAGTAGGCGAGATGTCGCCGCCGCTGACCGACTAGCTTCAACAGACCTCGACGTGAACCTTCATCGTGCCTGTGAGTGTTCAGGTGATCAATCAACCCGTTGATACGAGTTGTAAGTAGTGCCACCTGAACCTCGGGAGAACCTGTATCTGTTTCGTTGATACGGTACTCTTCAATGATCTGGACTTTCTGATCTTTGCGGATGGTCATTGGTACTCCTGTTCTCCTTTTTGGTAACTGAGATTGCCGCTCAGTACGGGAACCTGAACCCAACTGTTCAGATGTTTAGCCAGATCACCGCTGGAATACCAAGGCGCAAGATCCAGCAAAACGAGAGTACTATAGCACAGATTGTCAAATTCAACAAATTTCATTCTGCAATTCTATAAGAGTGCCTTACAGCCAAAGTAAAAGACTTGCCCCACTTCCTACCATCTGATACGCTAAGCTCTATGGAAATCCTGCGCGGCGTCGTTGAACGTATTACCTACCACAATGAAGAGAACGGCTATACCGTGGCCAAGCTGGCGCCGGAAAGACGCCCACACCATCTGCCCGCCTGGCAACAAGAGATCGCCATCATCGGCAACATGACGGGCGTGGCCGTGGGTGAATCGGTAGAACTAAGCGGCCAGTGGACGGTTCACCCAGAATACGGCAAACAGTTTACGGTGGAACAGATGCGGTCGGTGCTGCCTGCTACGGTTGCCGGGATCGAAAAGTATCTGGGCAGTGGCCTGATCAAAGGCGTCGGCCCGGTGACGGCCAAACGCATCGTCGCCCATTTTGGCATGGAGACACTGGAGATCATCGACGGCGAAGCAGAACGGTTGATCGAAGTGCCTGGCGTCGGTCAAAAACGGGTGCAGTTGATCGCACGCGCCTGGGCCGAACAACGCGCTATTAAAGAAGTCATGATCTTCTTGCAAGGACATGGCGTCAGCACTTCGCTCGCCACCAAGATCTACAAACGCTACGGCGACGATGCCGTCACCATTGTACAGGACAACCCCTACCAACTGGCCGAGGACATCTACGGCATCGGCTTCCTCACGGCGGACAAGATCGCCCGCTCGCTGGGGATCGCGGCGAATGCGCCACAACGCATCGCCGCCGGTGTGGAGTATGTACTCAACCAGGGAACAGACGAAGGACACGTCTACCTGCCCAGCCCGGAGCTAATCCGCCGCGCTGCCGAACTGCTGGCGGTCTCCCCCGATATGGTGGCGGCAGGCTTGTTGCGCCTGCGCGGCGGCGAACGAGTGAAAATGGCCCCAACACCCGGCGCCGAAGCCACCCACTTCCAGTGGGCGGTGACCCAGCTTTTCGATTTGCCTACTGAACCCGATACTGAACCCGACACCGTGACTAACACTGTGGCTAACACTGTGGCTAACACTGTGGCTGATCGTGTGGCTGAACCGAAGCCGTCCTATCAGGTTTCGGCGACCGATGCCGAAATCGAGACGATGTTGAGTGAGAAACAGGCCGTCTACCTGACGCCGCTCTACTTCAGCGAGGTGGGCGTGGCCAACCGGCTACGCCATCTGCTCTTTTCGGGTGAGGAAAGCCGGTTGGGCGCGTTTCAACGCTGGCAGTGGACACACAGTTTCGACGTCCTACGCCGGGAGAGTGGCTTTGCCCTGGCCGAACAGCAACAGCAGGCCATACGCGCTGCCTTGACTCATCGGCTCACGATCCTTACCGGCGGCCCCGGCACTGGGAAGACCACGTCCTTGCGCACGGTATTGCAGTTATGCGAGGCGGCAGGTTGTACCGTCCTATTGGCCGCGCCTACAGGACGAGCCGCCAAAAGGTTATCAGAAACGACCGGCCGCGAGGCAAAGACCATCCACCGCCTGCTTGAGTTTCAGCCTGGCGAGGGTATTGCCTTTAAACGAAACGAAAATTCGCCGTTGGATGCGGATCTGTTGGTAGTGGACGAGGCGTCGATGCTCGACCTGATCCTCATGAACCATCTGCTCAAGGCGCTGGCCCCAGGGATGCACCTGCTCTTGGTGGGCGATGTGGACCAACTCCCCAGTGTTGGTGCGGGCAGCGTACTCGAAGACGTCATCGCCGCCATTGCCACCCTCCACGCCGAGACAGGATCGAGCAATCGCGCCGCCGTGATCCGGCTGGAGACGATCTTTCGGCAGGCGGCAGAAAGCTACATCATCCGCAACGCCCACCGCATCAACCACGGCGACATGCCCACTATCGACAATGAGGGCGCTTCGGATTTCTTCTTCTTTCGCACCGATGAGCCTGAGCGAGCGGCCCAACTCTGTGTGGAACTGGTGCAGACACGCATCCCACGCAAATTCGGCATCCCCAGCGAAGACATTCAGGTGTTGAGCCCGATGCACCGGGGTGTGGTGGGGGTTGGATCACTCAACGAGGCCTTACAGGCCGCGCTCAACCCCCAACGCGGTGACCAGCCGCAGCGCTTCTTGGGGAGCCGTGTCTACCGTGCCGGGGATCGGGTGATGCAACTGCGCAACAACTACGACAAAGAAGTCTACAACGGCGACATGGGAACCATCACCACCCTCGATCCTGTTGAACAGGAGGTGACTGTCACCTTCGATGGGCGGGCTGTCTGTTATAATTTTATTGAGTTGGATGAACTTGCCCATGCCTGGGCGGTGAGTGTGCACAAGAGCCAGGGCAGCGAATACCCCGCCGTTGTGATCCCGCTGCTCACAAGCCACTACATGATGTTGCAACGCAACCTGCTCTATACAGCCATTACTCGTGCCCGGCGGCTGGTGGTGCTGGTAGGGCAGACGAAGGCACTGGCAATGGCTGTGCGCAACAATCAGGTGGCGGCACGCTACACTGGTCTGGCCGAACGGCTGGGCCAGACGCCCAATAGCTGAGAATCCATTATCGATACCCCACAGTTAAAGGACAGATTCAGATGACAACCGGCAAATCGGTTCCCGTCGCAGTACAGTTGTACAGCCTGCGCCACTTCTCCAGTGATTTTGCCACGCAGATCGCCACCGTGGCCGAGATGGGCTACCCTGGTGTGGAATTGGTGGGGCTCTCCATGCCCGCCGAAGAAGCCCGCGACATTTTGGCCCAGCACGGCGTAAAGGCTGTGTCGGCGCATGTGTCCATACAGGCCATGCGCGAGGACATTGACAAGGTAATGAATTTTCACCAAGTCATCGGCAACTCGTACCTCATCGTACCGGCCCCGCCGCAGGATGTACGCGAGGCCAACACCGTAGACGCCTGGGTGGGCCTGGCACGTGAACTGGCGGAATTGGGTCGTCGCTGCATCGACGCCGACCTGCGCATCGGCTATCACAACCACTGGTGGGAAATGGCCGAGATCGACGGCAAGCGGGTGGTGGATTGGATGATGGAAGAGACCAGCCCCGACTATCTCTTCCTCGAACCGGATCTGGCCTGGGTGACGAAGGGCGGCGCGGACGCCGAAGCGATCTTGAAACAGTACACGGGGCGCTGTCCGCGCGTACATGTCAAGGATCTGGCGGCTGCCGGCCAAAATGAAGACCAAATGGGGCTGGCCGACGTGGGCTACGGCACGCTGAACTGGGACGTTCTTCTGCCTGCCGCCCGCGCCGCCGGCGCAGAGTGGTACGTCGTTGAGCACGATCTGCCCAAAGACCCGCCCGCCAGCGTCCAGCGTAGCCTCGAATTTCTGCGCAGCAAATCGACACTCTTGGGGTAATGCCCATCGGTTAGGATCGGAGAATCATGGCAAAATCAGCAATGTTTGAAGGATTGGTCATAGACCAGCGCGGCAATCCGGCGCCTGTGAAGCTGGTAGGTGAAGATGCCTGTTACGTGGTAGACGACGACGGCTTTCTGCGTCATATTGACGCCGGCAAGGTCGATCGCCAGGTACTCGCCTTCATCAAAGGACAGGTCGATGCCAACCGCGACATCGCTGTGGATGGCGTCATGCAGATGATGGGGCAAGATGATCTCTTTACCAAGGCTGCCGTAGAATCGTCTATCGACAAGATGGACGACAACGTAGGGCAGGTCATTCCCTCTGAGGCGCGGCAATGGCTGGGCATGCTCGGCTTCCGTATCGTCATCGACGAGCAGGGCCAGGTGGTGAATATTGAGTTACCTGCCGGGGGAATTGAGGGGGAAGAGGATTTGTAGTGCGTAGTGCGTGTATGGGTTGAGGCGTTGAGCGCTTTGATGCGTACTTGCACCTAGATAGAATATTAGATTGGGCGGATATGAGCGGATTTTCTGTAAACTTGCAGAAAATCCGCTCATATCCGCCTAATCCACTTTATCCGCGTTCTATTTTACGCTCTAGTCGCAGCGGCAACGGTCTGAACCTTCGTCCTCCGTCTTTCGTCTTCTCGCAATACCGCGTCACCTCCGCCACAGCCTGCCCGACTCCATCCTCGCGGCGGATCGCTTCGCCCAGTGCGGTGGCGCGCTCGCGCATGGACTGGTTCTCTACTGTCTCGCTGATGGCGGCAGCCAGGCGCTCGGCAGTGAGCTTTTTGCGCGGGATAGGCTGTGGACCGACACCCATGCCGGCGATGCGCTGGCCCCAAAAGGGTTGATCCATGCCAAACGGCGTGACAATGGACGGCACACCAGCGCGCAGACCGGCGGCAGTTGTCCCCGCGCCGCCGTGGTGGACGACGGCGGCCATGCGCGGAAAGAGCCAGCTATGCGGCAGCGACGAGATCAGGTGTACTGTGTCGGGCACATCGGCTACGTTCAACCCGCCCCACCCCGCCGCCAGCACACCGCGTTGCCCTGACTGCGCCAGAGCCTCCAACGCAATACGAGCCGCTTCCTCTGGATTGCGGCTGATCATGCTGCCAAAACCGATGTAAACGGGTGCATCCCCCGCAGCAAGGAAATGCAGTAGATCAGCGGGGGGCTGCCAGCCCTCCCCTTCGTCGAGGAACCAGTAACCGGTGACGTAGATCTGCGGCTGCCAGTCTTGGGGGCGGGGGAGGACATGGTGGCTGTAGCCGTAGAGGACAGGCGCAGGGCTACGCGCTAGATCGCCGAAAGGTCCCCAAAAGGACGGTTTGGGCATGCCCAATACTTTGCGCGTCTCGGCGTCGGCCACTTTGGTGCTCTGCCAGAACATCTGGCGGGTGAGGTGAAACGACGGCCGGTTGAGCAGTTGTCCTAACGGCAGCCAGGGCACCAGTGGCGTGGCGAATGCCAGGGTGGGCGAGAAGGGCACCACATATGCTTGAATCACCGGAATCTTGTAATGCTCGGCCACCGAAAACGCGCCGCCCAACCCGGCCATGCCGCTGATGATCAGATCGCTGTCGGCCAGCAACGGCGGCAGTTGGGGCGCAAGTTCGGCGGCGGCGTTCTTCATCTCAGCCTGCATTTTGCCCAACACCTTGAGGAAGTTGCCCCCTTCGATGACGTTGCGCCATTCCTCGCTCTGGATGCGTTCCTCCGCGCCTATGCCTGTGGACGCAAAGGCCACGCCCGCCTCTTGCACCAGCGTTTCAAAATTCTCACTGGCGAGCAGACGCACGCTGAGGCCGGCGTCTTGCAGCCCTTTGCTCAGGGCGAGGTAAGGCTGCACATCGCCACGTGTACCGGAAGCGACCACGGAAATCTTCATTTTTTGTCCTTAATCCCATATAGAATCAAATTGGCAAGGGTGGCGGGCAGTTGATCCCACTGGTCGATGAGGGTGTCGTCGCCCATGGTGTACTCAAGTATCAACCCCATAATCATCGACGCGAGGGCGCGCACAGTCAGTTTGACGTCGGCGATGTGGAGCTTACCCTGGTTCACCTGTTCTTGCAGGTAGGCTTCGGCCGGTGCCAGCGTCGGTTCGAGGATCTGCTGATGGTAGCGTATGCGCAGCTCGTCGTTCACCATCATCTCGGCGAGGACAATGCGGATGAGCGCGAAATTGTCCGCTTTGAGGGCGTTGAGTGGGTGCTGGAGGAATGCCTGCACGAAGCTTTTTGCATCCAGATCCGCAGGCGGTGGCACCTGTTGGGCGATAATGGTTTCACGCATCTGCTCGAAGATGCCGATCAACAGCATCGACTTGTTCTCGAAATAGTTGTAGATGGTGCCATCGGCGATGCCGGCATGTTTGGCAATGTCGCGGATCGTCGTGGGATGGAAGCCTTTCTCGGCGAAAACAGCCGCTGCCGCGTCGAGGATCTGTTTTTTGCGGGCGTTGATCAACTGTTGCTGAATAGGGTCGGTCATCAAATTTCCTCCTAAGTTGGCTGTAAATCACCGTACTCAAGCCGGCCACACTATCGCTCACCACCATCACCCATCAACGATTCCGCCGATCCACCCGTAAAAAGCCTTCTTAATGCTGAGGCATTGTTGCCCCATGCATTCTGCCCTGGACAAATGAATGTGAATCGTTGTTCACCAAAATGAATGAATGTTCATTCAGGGAAAACATACGCGCACGCCCCGCGTTTGTCAAGAGGCAAAGCTGTTCTAACCAGACAACAGTTACACTAACAAGAACCGCCTTCGGCTTTCCACGAGAAGTCAAGATGATTCGTTCATGTCTGTAGGCGACGCAGTTGATCAAATCTGAAATATCGCGCTTTACCTCGCCATTTTTGTGGATTGGAATAGCTTCTACCAAAGAGCACATTCGGCAAAACGCACCGTTTCCATTCATAAAGAAATCCGTATACTAAACAAGCGTCAATACTGCTTCACCGGCGCAGGCAGTCTCTACAAACAACCTACTTCCCCAACTGCGCCCAACACACCCCGCCATGCACCCTCGTGCAGTTGACCCGAACAAGCAGCCCTCACCTGCCGCGGCTGTCACTTTGGGTTGTGACTCAACCATGCGCATCTCGTGCCGAAGATATGACCCACGGGCTTGTATCCTTAAATTTAACAAGATATACTGTACGCCAGCCTAGTACAGCATCAGGCAGACCGAACATTCACTTCCCCATTTCAATGTTACCTCCGGTCTGTTCGTCGCGCTGTGGTTGCAGGATCGTCTCAGCAGCGGTGAATCTTCCTCGTTGGTCGGTTCAGCGTACCCTTATTCCCTTGCGGATTCGAGCACATCGAAGACCGGTGACAGTCACCAAAGCGAACAAGACACCTATGTCACCTATGCAAGCACCAACAAAATATAGCATGTCGTTCACCACGGGCACCTTGCTGCTCAACGAATCTACTACCGTCGCCCAGCTATACCGCACAGAAGGGGATTGGGATAGGGTTCGTATGATTGCCATCGAAGAAAACCGGCTACAGATGCGTACACTCAATGCATCCAGGCGCATTTATCGGGAAGTGGCATCTCGTTTACGCCTTTTGACAGATAATGAATTGACCCTTCTCATCGACGGCGACCGCGCGGAACAAATCGCCCTGGCCTGGTTGGCGATCTGTCGGCGCTATCGCTTCATCTATGACTTTGTGGTGGACGTTGTGCGCGAAAAACTCCTGGGATTGAACCGTGTGTTGACCTACGAGGACTACGAACGCTTCTTCCACCACAAAGCCGAATGGCATCCCGAAGTGGAACAGGTGGCCCCCTCAACGCAAGGAAAGCAGCGCCAGGTTGTCTTTAAGACGATGCGAGAAGCGGGTCTGCTTTCGGCAGAAGGGTTCATGCAGCCGCTGATGCTTTCGCCACGGCTAATCGAAGTAATCGTGCAGGACAATCCTGCGGACTTGCTTGTCTTCCTGAGTAGCGATGTCGATGTTAGAGAGTGGACAGCCAGGTATGCTTAACGCAGAGGAACTTACCCCCACACAACGCTATGAACACCTGCTTCGGGTGGTGCGTAGCGAACGTTTCTTGAAGATGCAGGGATTGGGCAACGAAGTGCCCTTTTTTATCTGCCCCTACCCGCCCCAGGACGCCGTCGCCATGGGGAAACACATTCATCAGTTGGCGAGACGTCTGGCCCAGGACGGCATCGCCGTGGTGGAAATTGATCTCTACCATCTCTGTGTGACGCTGCTGCGTGAGCGGGGCATCTGGGAACGTGTGCTCGAAGCCGAAACCACAGCAGACCGGGAAGCCTTCAAGGAATTGCTCCAGGGCGTCCTCGATCCCGAAGAACACCTGATTCCGGCCATGGCCCGAATCCTGGATCAACAGCGCTGTGATGTGCTCTTTATCACAGGGGTGGGCGAAATCTACCCCTACATTCGCTCGCACAACGTGCTCAACAACCTGCAAAGCACGGCCACAGACCACCCTACGCTGATGTTCTTCCCGGGCAAGTACACCCATTCGCTGGAAGCCGGCGCTTCGTTGGATCTCTTTGGCCTCCTGCACGATGACAAATACTACCGGGCGTTCAACATCTTCCACGTGGAAGTTTGAAGACAATTTTAGAGGGAATTCCATGACCTTAGCTTCGATCTTTGCCAAACCCATTGACCGCCCCATCGAGGGCGTGATCAAGGCCGACGACGATAAGAGCCTGCGCCTCGAAATTGAGGAGTACGTCCTCACCAACGAGGTGGCGAAGCGGCTGGAAGACTTTCTGGCCGCCTATACGCACTACGCGGGCGCCAATGGGGTATGGATTTCGGGCTTCTTTGGCTCGGGCAAGTCGCATCTGCTCAAGATGCTGGCCCTACTCCTGGAAAATCGAACCGTGGAAGGGAGCACGGCGCTTGAGTTGTTCCTGCCCAAGTGCGGTGACAATCAGATCCTGCGCGCCGACTTGCAGCGGGCGGTGGCAATCCCCTCCCAAAGCATTCTCTTTAACATCGATCAGAAGGCCGACGTCATCAGCAAGAAGCAGATCGACGCGTTGCTGGCCGTCTTTGTGAAGGTCTTCGACGAGATGTGCGGCTACTACGGCAAACAGGGACACATCGCCCAGTTTGAGCGTGATCTGGACAGCCGCGATCTCTACGACGCCTTCAAAGAGGCCTATGCCCAACAGACCGGCCTGCCCTGGGAATCAGGACGCGAACAGGCGCTGCTCGAAGGACGCAACATCGCCGCCGCCTATGCCCAGGTGACCAACGCAGGCAACGACGCCGCCGCCGGCATCCTGGACAAGTATCGCCAGCAGTACAAGGTCTCTATCGAGGACTTCGCCGATCAGGTCAACGACTACATCAGCCGCCACGGCCCCGACTTCCGCCTCAACTTCCTGGTGGACGAGGTGGGCCAGTACATCGCCGATAATGTGAAGTTGATGACCAATTTGCAGACCATTGCCGAAAGCCTGGCCACCAAATCACGCGGACGCGCCTGGCTCCTCGTCACCGCGCAAGAGGACATGAACAGCGTCGTAGGTGAGATGGGACGGCAGCAGAGCAACGACTTCTCCAAGATCCAGGCGCGCTTTGCCAACCGCATGAAGCTCACCAGCGCCGATGTGGAAGAGGTGATCCGCAAACGCTTGCTGCTCAAAAATGATAGAGGCATCGATCTGCTGGCCGACGTCTACGCGGTGCAGCAGAACAATTTCAAGACACTCTTCGACTTCGCCGACGGTGGGCAGAGCTACCGCAATTTTCGGGATCGTGATCATTTCATTCACAGCTACCCCTTCATCCCCTACCAATTCCCGCTCTTCCAGGCGGCGATTCAAAATCTGTCGCTGCATAACGCCTTCGAGGGCAGGCATAGTTCGGTGGGCGAACGCTCAATGTTGGGCGTCTTTCAGGAGGTAGCCAAACGCATTGCCAACCACCAGATCGGCCAACTTGCCACTTTCGATCTCATGTTCGAGGGCATCCGCACAGCGCTCAAAGCCCAGATCCAGCGTTCGGTGATCACGGCGGAACAGCATCTCGACAGTCCGTTCGCAGTGCAGGTGCTCAAAGCGCTCTTCCTGGTGAAATATGTGAAGGAATTCAAGGCGACGCTGCGCAACCTGACCGTGCTCATGTACCCCGGCTTTGACGTCGATCTGCCCGCGCTGCGTAGACAGGTGGAAGAAGCGCTCAATCTGCTCGAACAGCAGACCTACATCCAGCGCAATGGCGAGGAATACGAGTTCCTTACCGACGAAGAGAAGGATGTGGAGCAGGAGATCAAGAACACGGAGATCGAGACCGACGCCGTGGCCGACGAACTGGCGACCTTTGTCTTCGATATGGTGATCAAACACCGCAAGATCCGCTACGACGAGAACAGCCAGGACTATCCCTTCGCCCGCAAGTTGGATGACCGCCTTAGTGGACGTGACTACGAGTTGGCGATCCACGTGATCAGCCCCTTCCACGAACACGCCGGCAATGAACCGATCCTGCGCGCCCAGGCCATGGGACGCGACGAACTGCTCGTCCTCCTCCCCCCCAACGACCGGTTGGTGCGCGATTTGACCCTGTACAAACGCACCGAAAAGTACATCCGCCAGAACTATTCGACGGCGCAGCAGGCCAGCGTCAAACGCATTTTGGAGGGCAAGTCGTCACAAAATCAGGAACGCAAGACGGCGTTGGGCAAGCTGGTGGCCGAGATGATGGCTGAGGCCAAATTGGTGGTCAACGGGCAGGAGGTGGAAACCGGGAGCAGCGAACCCCAAACACGGGTGGTGAAGGGATTCCACGAACTGCTGGTGCGTACCTATCCCAACCTGCGCATGCTGCGTGGGGTGCAATACAGCGAGGCGGACATCGGCCGCTCTCTGGAGCAGGCCAACACACTCTTCGGCAACGACGACGCCACCGTCAGCGAAGCGGAAACGGAGATGCGCGCTTTCATCGAATCTAATGTGCGCAGCGGCGTTCGCACAACGATGACGACGTTGGTAAACCGCTTCGAACGCAAGCCCTACGGCTGGTACCTGGCCGCCATTCAGTGCACGCTGGCCAAACTCATCGCCCGCGGCCGCGTGGAAGTAAAACAGGACGGCGCGTTGCTCGACGACAACGCCGTGGCGCGCGCCCTGCGCAACACCCATGGCTACGGCAACCTTATCCTGGAGCCGCAGGTGGAGTTCACGGCAGGGCAGGTGCGCCAGTTGCGAGACTTCTACGCCGAATTCTTCGACGGTCCGCCCACTGCCGGTGAAGCCAAGGCCCTGGCCCAGGAGACGGCGCGCGCTTTCCAAACCCTGCACGCGGAGCTGACCCAACTGCGCAACGGCAACGGGTATCCCTTCCTGGCTGTGCTGGATCGCCCGCTGGCGCGGCTGGCGGCGTTGATGCAGCAGCCGTCGGCCTTCTACTTCACCGACCTGGCACAGCACGAGGACGCGCTCTTCGACGACAAGGAACAGGTCATCGCGCCACTGCGCCAGTTCATGGCCGGTGGACAGCGCCAGATCTTCGACAGCGCCCAGCGTTTTCTCACGAATCAGGAAGCCAACCTCTCCTACGTGGACGGCGACGAAGTCTCCGCCATGCGCCGCTTGCTGGCCGACCCCACCTGCTACACGGGCAACAAGATGCAGCAGGTGAAGAGTTTCCTCGACGCCACCCAGGCCAAGGTGGACGCCGTGGTGCGCGCCGAACGCACGAAGATGCTCAACGCCGTCGACGAGCGCTGGGCGCGGCTAGCCGCCATGAGCGAATTCGGCGATCTCAGCACAGCGCAACAGGACGAATTGAAGCGTCCTTTCGACGAACTCAAACGCACGCTGGAGCGCACCACGCTGGTCGCCGTGATCAAGGACACCGTGCAGCGCTTCGACATCAACGAGTACCAACGCCAACTGCTGAAAATGACGCTGTGGGCCGCGCCCGCCGTCGAACCGCAGCCAGGCGTCGCCGAAGACAACCACAACGGCCCTGCCGCCCCCATCGTCGAACCGCGCATCGAATACGTATCGAAACAGGCGCTGCCCGTCTCCTTCGACAGAGCCTGGCTCGCTGACGAAGCCGATGTAGACGCTTACTTGTCCGCGCTCAAGCAGGCGTTGATGCAGGTGATCGCAGATGGAAAACGGGTGCAGGTGTAGGGGCATGGGGTGCCGCACCCCGTGCCCTGACTGACGTAGCGGAGATAGAGAATGCCAAGCACGCCACAAGGCTACCGACGCCGTAATTCACTGCGACACCCCAAATACGATTACACCAACACAGGGGCCTACTTTGTGACGATCTGCGCCCATCAAGGCCGTAGTCTCTTTGGTCAGGTCACTGAACAGAGCATGATTCTGAACCAATTGGGGCAGATCGCCCATGCAGCCTGGCACGAGTTTGCAGACCGACATCCAGAAACAATGTTGGACCGATTTGTGATCATGCCCAATCACGTTCACGTTTTGCTCTGGCTGACGCAACCGCCTACGGTTGACAACCAACAAGTCGAGGACAAAAAGCGCAAGTTCGGCGATGCGATTGCAGGATCGCTGTCGACCCTTATCGGGGTCTACAAAGGTGCTGTGACGCAAAAGGCCGGCCATCAGAAACTGATTCCGAATCCGCCTTTGTGGCAGCGCAATTTCTACGATCGAATTGTTCGCAACGATACCGAATTGCAGCGTATCCGTCATTATATTGAAACCAATCCAGCCCGCTGGCACGAAGATCAACTACATCCAGCCGCCCCCCCAAATCAGTTTAACCAAACATGGCATCCGTAGGGGCATGGGGTGGAATGGCAGAGAGAATAGCGACATTGCGTCAACATACATTGCCATTTCACCCCATGCCCCGACGGTGCCCGCCCAACGCGACAATGATATCGTCGACAACGGGCACGGGAGGCGGCGGATGAAAGATCCGTGTTACAGACACGCGATCCCCGCCGCCCCCCATGCCCCGACGGTGCCCGCCCAACGAGACAATGATATCGCTGACAACGGGCACGGGAGGCGGCGGACGAGCGTTTCGTGTTGCAAACACGTGATCCCCGCCGCCCCCCATGCCCCGACCGATGAATAGGATCAATCTATGAACACACGCTCCCTCGAACGCTTTGCCCAGGACGCTCGCCGTCGCTTGCACAGCCAGATCGCTGCCCGGTTGGACCGAGTGCTCACCACCGACAGCGCTGACCTGCGCGCCAACGCGCGGACGGTCGAGGATCTGCAGCGGCAGGTGAAACAACACGGCAAGCAGAGCGTGGTGGAACGGGTGGCCTATACCTGGTTCAATCGCTTCTGCGCCCTCCGCTACATGGACGTGAACCGCTACACCCGCACCGGCGTCCTCTCCCCCGCCCAGGGGAACACGCAGCCCGAGATCCTGCAAGAGGCCAAGGCCGGCGTCATCGCCGCCGACGTGGAAGCCTATGTCGACGCCCAGGCTGTCTTCGATCTGCTCAACGGACGCACCCCCTCCGCCGATGCCCAGACCGAAGCCTACCGCCTGCTGCTCGTGGGCGCCTGCAACGCCTACCACGCAAGCATGCCCTTCCTCTTTGAGACTATCGACCACTACACCGAACTCCTCATGCCCGAGGACCTGCTCTCGCAGAGTTCGATTGTGCAGGCCGTGCGCGACGCCCTCACCGCCGACGCCTGTACCGACGTCGAAGTGATCGGCTGGCTCTACCAGTTCTACATCTCCGAAAAAAAGGATCAGGTGATCGGCAGCAAAGCCAAAATCAAAGCCGCCGACATCCCCGCCGCCACCCAACTCTTCACCCCCCACTGGATCGTCCGCTATCTGGTGGAAAATTCCCTGGGCCGCCTGTGGATGCTCAATCGCCCCGGCTCGCGTCTGGTTGAACGGATGGAGTACTACATCGCGCCCGAAACGTCCGGGCATGAGGCGGGGAAGGATCACCACGCGTACGGGCATGAGGTGGGGCAGGATCGCCTCACGTACGGGCATGAGGTGGGGCGGGCGGCATCGTCGTCACAACAGGATGCGATCTCCCCGCCCCACCTCGTGCCCCTACCGATCGCCTCCCCCGAAGAGATCCGCCTCTGCGACCCTGCCGCCGGCTCCGGCCACATGCTCACCTATGCGTTCGACCTGCTCTACGCCATCTACGAAGAGGAAGGTTACCAGCCCAGCGACATCCCGCGGCTGATCCTTACGAAAAACCTCTACGGCATGGAGATCGACGAACGCGCCGCCGCCCTGGCCGCCTTCGCCCTTACCATGAAAGCCCGCGCCAAAGACCGCCGCTTCCTCTCCCGCTCCACCCGCGACAGCATCAAACCCAACATCTGCGTCCTCCACCCCATCCCCCTCACCGAAAAGGAAGTGAAGCCGGAGATCGATCTCCTGGCAGAAGCGGTGGCCGCACAGTACGGGCATGAGGTGGGGCAGGATCATCCCGCGTACGGGCATGAGGTGGGGCAAGATCATCCCGCGTACGGGCATGAGGTGGGGCAGGATCATCCCGCGTACGGGCATGAGGTGGGGCAAGATCATCCCGCGTACGGGCATGAGGTGGGGCAGGATCATCCCGCGTACGGGCATGAGGTGGGGCAGGATCATCCCGCGTACGGGCATGAGGTGGGGCAGGATCATCCCGCGTACGGGCATGAGGTGGGGCGGGCGATATCTTCCTTACAACAGGACGCGATCTCCCCGCCCCACCTCGTGCCCCTACTGCTGCACGACCTCACCCTCTTCCCCCACGCCGACAACTTCGGCTCGCTGCTGCGCCCCCAATTGGGCGCGGACCAGATCCGCGCCGCCCGCACGGCATTGGACGCCGCCCCCGCCGGGCAACTCGATTGGACCCGGCAGACCGTGCGCGACCAGATGCGCCAGGCGTTAGACCAGGCCGAGTATCTGGCGCGGAAGTATCATGTGGTGGTGGCGAACCCGCCGTATATGGGGGGTGGGAATGCCAACGAGGAATTGAAGAATTTCGCGCAGAAGGAATACCCAGACAGCAAAGCCGATCTCTTTGCCATGTTCATCGAACGCAACCTGGAACTGGCGCAACACAACGGCATGGTGGCCATGATCACCATGCAGAGTTGGATGTTTCTCTCTTCTTACGAAAAGCTGCGCGAAAAACTACTGGAGCGGGACACCATTCTCTCGATGGCGCACCTGGGCGCACGCGCCTTCGACACAATCGGCGGCGAAGTTGTCTCAACCACAGCCTTTGTGCTGGAAAGGGCCAAACACCCAACGTACAAAGGCGCTTACTTGCGCTTGATCGATGGCAACAGCGAAGCCGAAAAAGCCGAGATGTTCCGCTCATCTCTGGCAACAAAAAACCGACCACTGAAAACTGACTTTTACCGCGCCGCCGCAGTGGACTTCAAGAAGATCCCGGGGAGTCCTATCGCGTATTGGCTCGGACACTTTGTGATTTTTGATCGTCCAAAGGTTAGTAGTGCCTTCGTATCTGGCGGTCGTCTCAAAACACATGATGGAACCAAATATTTGAGGTTTACCTGGGAAGTTTCATACAACAACATACGGTGGCAACGAATCGTAAAGGGAGGCGAGTTTCGGAAGTACTTTGGCCATGAAATTTTCGTGGCCGATTGGTCGACCGATGCCATTGCTTTCTATGAGGAAAAGGGAGGCCTGCCAGCGAAACAATATCTGCAAAGTGAGGGGTTGTGCTGGTCAAAGATTACATCGGCTACAACAAGTTTCCGCATCAAAAGCAACTATACCGAGTATGATGCGGCGTCACCTACACTTTTTGTTCTGCCAGATCAGGAGTATGAAATTGAACCTGTTTTAGCATATCTCAACTCATCTGTCGCCCGTCACTTGCTTGGGGGAATAAACCCGACAATTAATACGCAAGTTGGAGATGTCATGGCACTCCCCCTGCCAGCGATTGACGAAATTCACCCAAGTATAAAACAGAACACCCGTGTACTGATCAACTCCACGAAATCCGACTGGGACGCCTACGAAACCTCCTGGGACTTCACCGACCTGCCCCTGCTGCGCGCCGAGTTCCGCGGCGAAACGCTGGCCGCCACCTACGCCGCGCTGCGCGCCCATTGGCGCCACAACACCCTCGAAATGCAGCGCCTCGAAACCGAAAACAACCGCATCTTCATCGACGCTTACGGCCTGCAAGCCGAACTCACCCCCGAGGTGCCCCTGGCCGAGATTACGCTCACCTGCAATCCCTACTACAGATACGGTGGTCAGTCGGCAGTGGACAGTAGTCAGTGGGAGGGACTGCGTCGTCAGTCGTCCGTCGTCTGTCGTCAACTCGAAGCCATCGCCGACGAGCTGGCCGCCCATGCCGGTGTGGACGTCACCCCGTCCCAGCGCCTGGGGCTGGAGCAGCGTCTCCTCGCCGACACCGTGCGCGAATTCATCTCCTACGCCGTCGGCTGTCTCTTCGGCCGCTACTCCCTCGACAAACCCGGCCTCATCCTGGCGAATCAGGGGGTAGGGGCACGGGGTGGGGCGGGGAGATCGCATCCTGTCGCGAGAAATGCGCCGTCCGCCCCACCCCATGCCCCTACGCTTATGCCTGATAACGACAACGTCATCCCCGTCCTCGATGGCGATTGGTTTGCCGACGACATCAGTGAGCGCTTCAAGCATTTCCTGCGTGTCACCTTTGGCGAAGACCACTACAGCGACAACCTGCGTTTTGTAGAAGAGGCGCTGGGCCGCGACGTGCGCAGCTACTTCCTGCGCGACTTCTACGACGATCACGTGCGCCGCTACCAGAAACGGCCCATCTACTGGCTCTTCTCGTCGGCGAAGGGCAGCTTCAACGCCCTCGTCTACATGCACCGCTACCGCCCGCACACCGTCTCCGTCGTCCTCAACGACTATCTGCGTGAATTGCGCGCCAAACTCAACGCCCGCAAACGTCACCTCGAAGCCGTCAGCATCAGCGCCGGGGCCGCCGCCCGCGACAAAACCGCCGCGCTCAAAGAGATCGACAAAATCGACAAAGTCCTCGCCGAATTGCAAGAGTACGAAGACGACGTCCTCTACCCGCTGGCCACCCGCCAGGTCGAAATCGATCTGGACGACGGCGTGAAGGTCAATTACAACAAATTGGGCGGCGCGTTGAAGAAGATCACGGGGTTGAGTGGGTAGCAGAGACCGAGCTTCAGCCGGTTCTGGGAACACGATTTATCGTGTTTTCCCTACCAGCCGGCGGTTTCAACCGCCGGGTTACCAGATTATTTTATTAACCTTCAACATTCGGCGGGTGTGATTGCCGGACTTGAGCATCCCAGGAGATAGAGTGCCCCACGAAACTGTCGAGGAGCTTGCCAACTTCATCAACCGATACCGCACCTTCGTCGACGAGTGCCAAAATCGTGACTTCGACCGTTTCCGCGCCGATTTCCGCCGCATCCAAACCGGCATCGACGAACGCAAAGCCGCCGCGGCTGTTGCCCAACGCCAAACCGCGGCCAACTTCAACATTTTTCACATCCTGAGCGTCCACCACGACGAAGTGCGCACCCATTCGGCGCTGCTGGCCAACCTGCTCAGTCCGCACGGCAGCCACGCGCAGGGCGCGCACTTCCTCGAAGGGTTCTTGCGTCACTGCTACGATCACCTGGAGCGCTTTCCCATCCCACCGCTGCCGCTTGTGCCCAACCAGTGGCAGGTGAGCGCGGAAGAGCACACGGTTCACGGCAACCTCGATCTTGTCATTCGTTCGCCGCAACAGGGCTATTTGATCGTCATCGAAAACAAGATCTGGGCGGCAGAACAGCCCGAGCAACTGGCGCGCTATAGTGAATGGCTGATCTTGCTGCAGCGCCAATACCCGCAGCAGGCGTTGTTGTTCCTCACGCCCCACGGTCACCGCGCCTACAGCAACGGCGACTTCGGCTACCAGCGTCTTTCCTACCGTGATCATCTTGTGCCCTGGCTCGAAGCGTCCTTGACGGGGGTGGAAGCGCCCCGCCTGCACATCGTACTCACCCAATATCTCGACCTGATTCGCTCCTTGTGAAAGAGAGTCGCCCTGTGGATTACGAACAAAGCGTCGTCGAATTCCTCGCCCAGCCCGAAAATCTGCCCACTGCCCTAGAAGTGGCGCGCCGGGTGGAAAAGGTCAGAGATCACTTGCAGATCCGCTTCTGGCACATGTACCGAGACGAAATGGAAAGGCGACAAAGGTCGTCCGATGTTGCCTCTGATTGGCGGATCGCCCTCACAGCCGACAAGGATCTGCTCAAAGCTTGGGCCAGGTGCAGCATCGACTACATTTCTGTTACCAAAGGCGTTTTACATCTAGCTGTGGCAGTCGAAGCCAGTAAACAGCAGTGGGGTTGTCCTCTCATTTACGGGCTAAGATGGTCACAGTGGCAACAGGAGATACCCTCGTTACCAGAAGTGACCAACTTGCGGCAAGCACTCAAGTTAAATAACACACTGGCGAAAAATTCTACATGGTGGTTAAACTATCAAGATTCGGATGTGGGACTGCGCAGAGACCCGTTTCTAACGCGCTTCGCCGCTGAACCCAACGTGGTAATTCACGAACTCAGCGAAATCGTGTGGACGTTCTTCACCCAAATTCGAGAGCCGCTGACAGCCCTAATCCATGCTCTTGGACAGCCTCAAACGGCTCAGGCACCCATGAGTGCGGATTGAATTGTGCGTCCAGCCTAACAAAGACAATTGGCTTGATGTGGAGACCATTCAATGGAAGCAAAAACTTTGAAGACAGAAGCGGAATACGAAGCAGCTCTGGCCCATTTAACAAGATTGATGGATGCCAAACCCGGTTCACCTGAGGAAGAAGAACTAGAACGCCTCTCAATGCTTGTTGAGCGATACGAGCGGGAACATTATCCGATTGAACCGCCGGATCCAATCGACGCTATCCTTTTCCGTAGGGAACAGCAAGGTTTAGCCGGTTAGCATCTTGACACAACATCAACCCTTGAAACTCATCTGGCAGATCGACCCAACCGAAATCGATGCACTCCAACGTTTTGTCCACGCGCACAAGGACACCCCTTTCGTGCGCTTTCGCATTGAGAAAAATGTCGAAAATCCACCGCACAACGTCTCGCCGGAACATTTCTGGGAGGTATCGGTCGGCTGCCTGCTTACATCGCAACAGCGTTCCGGTCCACAAAGCCCGGTCTCACGTCTGCTCAATACAAAACCGTTTCCGCTTTCGCTCTCATTTCTACGGGCGCAGACAGAACCGGATGTCGCGGCGCAGCGGGTGTTGCAAACCTTCGGCGGCATTCGCTTCACCCAGCGTATCCCGGAATATTTATCAGCCAACCTTGCTCAACTCCAAGAGGAGCGCTGGCTGCACACCCAATCGGTGCTGGCCGAACTGATCCTACAGCGCAACGCCGAGGCTGAACGCAAAGCTGCCGATTTCATTCGTTTGCACTACACCGGCTTTGGCCCCAAACAATCCCGTAACCTGCTGCAAGGACTTGGCCTCAGCCGCTACGAGATTCCTATCGACAGCCGCATCACCCGCTGGCTGAATCAGTTCGGCTTTCCTGTGAAACTCACCGCCGCCGCCCTGAGCGATCCCGACTACTTCAACTTCGTCTCCAACGGCATCCAATCGATCTGCCAACAGGCTGGCCTGCTACCCTGTGTCCTGGATGCGGCCATCTTCTCCAGCTACGACAACGACGGCTGGACAGATGAAAATGTGGTATGGTAACAACTAGCAAACGGGCAACAACGAACCAGCGGTTGAAACCGCCGGCTGATATAGGAAACACGATAAATCGTGTTCCCAGAACCGGCTTCAGCCGGTTTCCCGTATCAGACGCCGAATTCATTCGGCGGGCGTGATTGCCTTCGCGGCCCCTAAATCCCATGCCAGGACAAGAAAAAGGGCCGTCACCGCAGCCGTCTGTGTGGGGAGTTGGATAAAAATAGCCGAGTCGGCGAACGATGCGGCGCGGCCTCGATTCCCTTGACAGCGACATCTGGCACAACACGGTAATTCCAATCTGCGTAGGGGCACGGGGTGCTGCACCCCATGCCCCTACTGACCACCGAAAACTGCCCATGACTCAAATCGCCCAGGCCCTCACCCGAATCTTCGACCGCCACCGCATTGTTTTTTGGTACGACGAAAAGAACGAACTGCGCGGCGAATATGATGGGTTGACCCTACCCAACATCGAAAAGATCGAAATCGCCGACAACCAGTTCGGCGTCAAATACCGCATCCTGCGCCAGGAGCCCGAGCAGAAATTCCTGATCTACCACGCCGGCCCACGGCCGCAACCTATGGACAACTGGTTGCTCGATGTCGAACTGGCCCACGGTCACTTCTCCGCCGATCAATCGGCGCTCTGGCTCACTGAACTGGGGCTGGGGTTGGAGTTTGTCAACCTCGTTGCGCCGCATACCGAATTTTTCGCGTCGACGCGGCGACGTGAGGCGCTGAAAGCGATGCTCGCCGCCGATGACAGCGAACGCCGGATCCGCCTTAAAATGCTGGCCGTCTGCGCTGCCACTGAAGCGCGATTGGATGAGATCCTCGAAGCGCTCCTGGCCGATCTGGCCGCAGGCAAAGACGAAAAGATCAAGCTCATCGGGCGCAGCGCGCTTGACGACTTCCTGTGGGAAGAGGTGGGGCGCACCTACGGCTATCGCGCCGCCAAACCCGGCCTGCGCGATTTTATGCTGGTTCTCTTCGGCGCCGGTTATGCCCTGGCGCTGGGTGAAGCCACTGCACGTAGCGGAGCATCGGGTCGCCCGGCACAGGAGACACCGTTGGTCGCCGGCGCGCCCCGCCTCACAGGGGACGCCGTCGTCTTCCTCAAACGTTGGAAAGACAGCGTGCGTCACCACGAAACCTTTGAAGCGCTCTCTACCCAGGCCGCCGAGGACCTGGACATCCAACAGGATCTGACCGGACGCGACTACCGGTCGCTTGTGGACCTCGACTATTTTGAAATCATCGACCGTAAGATCCTCAGCGATCTGGTGCTGGCGGTGACCGACCGGACCTTGCCCGCAGCCGAATGTGCCAACTTCATCCGCCGCCGCCGCCAGAGCCACTGGTTCGACCGCTATCAGCATCCCTACGAAGCCGTCGAACATGGCGTCGCCTTTCTGCACCTGCTCGACACCGTCGATCTCACCATTCGGTCGCTCGCCCACGGCGTTGAACAGTACAGCCGGGTCTGGTATCAGCTTGATCAGCACTACCGCAAGTTCATCTACCACGCCACCCAATCCGGCCTGCCCACCCTGCTTGCGGCGCTGACGGAACGTGTGGAGAACTTCTACATCAACAACTATGTGCTCAAGGTCAACGATCTGTGGCAGCCATGGGTCGATGTCGCCGCCCGTTGGGAGGCGGCGCCCGTCTTGGCCCAGCGTGACTTCTTCGAGCAGAAGGTGCGTCCTTTTCTGGCACGCGGCAACAAGATCTTCGTCGTCATCTCCGATGCCCTGCGCTACGAAATTGGCGAAGAGCTGCTGCGCCTGATCCGCCAGGAAGATCGCTACGACGCCGAACTCTCCCCGGCGCTGACGCAGTTGCCCAGCTACACCCAGTTGGGCATGGCGGCCCTTCTGCCCAACGAAAGCCTCACCATCGTAAACGGCGACCTGGTATTGGTCGACGGCAACAGCTCCCAGGGCATGGAAAACCGCAAGAAGATCCTGGATCGCGCCCTGCCTGGCCGCGCCACAGCGGTGGGCGGCGACGACTTCCTGCGCATGAACCGCGACGACAGCCGCGCCCTCTTCCGCGACCACGAAGTTGTCTACATCTACCAGAACCGCATCGATGCCACCGGCGACAAGCGCGACAGCGAAGAACAGGTCTTCGAAGCTGTCGAAAAAGCGTTGGAAGAATTGGTCTTAATCGTCAAAAAGCTGAGCAACGCCAACGTCACCAACATGATAGTCACCGCTGATCACGGCTTCCTTTACCAACATCGCGACCTGGAAGAGAGCGACTTTGCCGGCGCAGAGGCTCAGGGGCGGGAGATCATCTTCCACAATCGTCGCTTTGTGCTGGGGCGTGGGCTGTCTGCGACGGCCGGCTTCAAGAAGTTTCAGGCTGCCGAGGTCGGTCTCATCGGCGATCTGGAGATCTTATTGCCTAAGTCCATCAATCGGCTGCGACAGCGTGGCGCGGGCAGTCGTTACGTTCACGGGGGCTGCACGCTGCAAGAGGTGATTGTGCCTGTGGTGATGATCAACAAAAAGCGCCAGAGCGACGTCACCAGCGTCGACGTTGACATCCTACGCGGGACGAACTCCGTCATCTCCGCGGGGCAATTGACCGTCGCCTTCTATCAACTAGAGCCGGTCACCGAGAAGGTGCAGGCGCGCCGTCTGCGTGCCGGCATCTACACCAACGGCGGCGCGCTCATCTCCGATCAACACGAACTCACCTTCGACAGCATATCCGACAACGCCCGTCTGCGTGAAGTGCGCGTGCAATTTGTCCTCACGCGTGAGGCTGACGCCGCCAACAACCAGGAAGTGATCCTGCGCCTGGATGAACAGGTGGCCGACACCTCCCACTATCGAGAATACCGCTCCGCGCGCTACATGTTGCGCCGGTCATTCACCAGCGATTTTGATTTATAAACTATGAATCCACTCGACACCAAGATCAACGAACTCTTCCCCGGCCTTGTCGTGCGCAAGGATCTGGTTAAACTGGTCAAGGGCAACGCCATTGTGCCGTCGTATGTCCTGGAGTACCTGCTGGGGCAGTACTGCGCCACATCCGACGAAGCCAGCATCCAATCCGGCGTTGAGACAGTGAAAGAGATCCTGCGCCGTCATTATGTCCACCGCAACGAGGCGGGGCTGGTGCGCTCCACGATCCGCGAGCGGGGACGGTACAAGGTCATCGACAAAGTCAGCGTCGATCTCAACGACAAGCGGGATCTCTACGAGGCGACCTTCGCCAATCTTGGCATCAAGGGCGTCATCGTCGACGCCGACACCGTCAAGCGTCACCCCAAACTGCTGGTAAGCGGTGTCTGGTGCATCGCCGATCTTGAATACCTCCACACCGAAGACAAAAACGTCAGCCCCTGGATCCTGGAATCGCTCAAGCCGATCCAGCTCTCCAACTTCGATTTCGATGGTTACACCAGTGTGCGCCGTCAATTCAGCACCGAGGAATGGATCGACCTGCTCATCCAAAGCATCGGCTTCAACCCCGAATTCTTTGGGCGACGCAGCAAGCTTATGCAACTGGTGCGGCTGATCCCCTACTGCGAACGCAACTACAACCTCATCGAACTGGGACCCAAAGGCACAGGCAAGTCGCACATCTACTCCGAATTTTCGCCGCATGGCATCCTCATCTCCGGCGGTGAAGTGACGGTGGCCAAGCTCTTTGTCAACAATGCCAGCGGCCGCATCGGCCTGGTGGGGTATTGGGACACCGTCGCCTTCGATGAGTTCGCCGGCAAAACCAAGCGCGCCGACAAGGCCTTGGTCGACATCCTCAAAAACTACATGGCCAACAAGTCTTTTTCGCGCGGCATCGAGACCCTGGGCGCGGAAGCTTCTATGGTCTTTGTAGGCAACACACAGCACACCGTCCCCTACATGCTGCGCCACGCCGATCTTTTCGACGATCTGCCGCCCCAGTACCACGATTCCGCCTTCCTGGATCGTCTCCACTTCTACATTCCCGGCTGGGAGGTGGACATCATTCGCGGCGAGATGTTCTCTGAAGGCTACGGTTTTGTGGTCGACTACCTGGCCGAAATCCTGCGCAACCTGCGCAATCACGACTATTCGCATCTCTACACCGAGCACTTCAAACTGCTCGAAGAGATCTCCACGCGCGACCGCACCGGCATCCAGAAGACTTTCTCCGGTTTGATGAAGATCCTCTTCCCACACCAGGAAGCCACCCAGGACGAAACCGAAGAGATCCTGCGCTTCGCCATTGAAGGGCGCAAACGGGTCAAAGATCAGCTCATGCGCATCGACCCCACCTATGCCGAGGTCACCTTCGGTTATCGCAACGGCGCAGGCAAGCTGTTGGATGTCAAGACCCTGGAAGAGACCGCCTATCCTCGGCACTACCACACGGATCGCCACCCAGAGATCATCGGCGATGCAGTCGAGCCAAAGCAGCATTCTCAGCCCGATGCTCCATCACCCCCTCTTGAAGAACCGCCATCGGCGCTGCAAGAGAAGCATCTCACCTTCCACGAAAACCAGAAGGGCGTTAGCTACGACAATCTATTCGGTCTTTACCTCGAAGGCGCCAACCGCATCGTCGTGACCGATCCCTACATTCGCACGTTTTACCAGGTGCGCAACTTCATGGAACTGTTGGAAACCATCGTCAAACACAAAGACGAAGACGACGAAGTTGCTGTGCACCTGGTCACCGGCAGCGATTATGGCAGTCGCGACCTGCAACTCGAACACTTCGAGCGCATCCAAGTCGCTGCTGCGTCCTTAGGCGTCCAATTCACTTGGGGCTACGACGACGCGATCCACGCCCGTCATATCGTCACGGATCATGGCTGGAAGATCTCCTTGGACCGTGGCCTCGATATTTTCCAGCGCTACGAAATGAACGACGCATTCGACTTCGCAAATCGATTGCAGCAGTACCGGGCCTGTAAGGCATTTGAAGTGACTTTTCTCAAGGTAGACTCAAATGCAGCGAAGTAGAAAGTTGTATTCGTGTGCAGCTTTTCTACATAAGGAGGAATTCACATGACTGTTCGGCTATCACACGAACAAGTTGCTGATGCATTTGAAGAAGTGATCAAGCGAACACAAGATGCCTTTGATCCTGGTGTTTTGCACTGGATGAAAACCCCAGGGAAGCGCCCAAACTGCCTGTTGCGCAATCAAAAAGTGGGCCAATCTGATGGAAATACTTTTTTGTTAAATGTGATGAGTTGGCCATCCAACACACAGGAAGGACGACGGGCGCTGCGCGACAACCTTCATCTTATTCTTGATGATGAATACTCCGCCAACACCCCCTCCTCAAACCAATGGACCGACGCGCCCGCTGCCAGCAAACAGACCCCCGTCCTCGGCGAGACACCCAAAATCCGCTGAGCAGCGTGGTGATAGATCGCCAACTGCGGCAAGAATTCTGCGGCTTTGACCTCCGCCTCGTCTATCCGCGCCCACTCTGTCTTCCAGTCGAGGAGATGCCAACCGGTCGCGTCTTCGAAGAGCAGGTCGATGACGCCGTTGAGCACCCCCTGCGTTGTGGACAGTGTAAAGGGGATCTCGTGCAGCCGTCGTGACGCGCTGTCGATCTGGCGGTAGAGTGGGCCAGCCTTGAGGTTGGCCAGGAGACGACCGGCGCGGGCGGCAGCGTCGGCGGCGCTGCGCGGATCGGCGACGCCGAGGCTGCGCGCAATGCCCGTGAGGACGGTGTGCAGATCACTGGCAGCCAGCGCCAGGACGGACCAATCGGCCAGCGCACGGTGCACGATGTTGCCGACGACGTAACGCGGCACAGGATAGAACGGCTGTGGCCCTGTCCGTGGGCGCACCGCCGGGCGTAAGGCGAGTCCCCCATCTTCCACCGCATCAGCCTGCGCCGCCTCACGCAAGAAGCGGGTGACGGTGCGGGCTTCGCTCACTGGCACGGGCGGCAATGGACGGCTCAACGCTACCGCATGGACGAGGCCGTCGTGGGTGGGTTTGGGCGATGTGGTGGTGTTCTGATCCAGGTCGGGGCGCGCGGTGGGGCGGTGAATTGTGATGCGGAAGGGATCGCAAGCCGGGTCAACGGTGGCGCTGTGCCAGGTTTCGGTTTCGTCACCGGCAGCGGCGATGGCCCAGGCGGTGAGCAGTTGCGCCATCCAACTGCCTTTGGCGCCGTCTCGGCCCGAGAGGATGAGCTGATCGGCGGCGCGGGTGCAGGCCACGTAGAGCAGACGCTTGTCCTCGGCGGCTTCCATCTGCTCGATCTGCCAACGGCCCCAGTTGTAGCTGGCCGGCGTCTGCCACTCGCCGTTGTCGTCGCGTACTTTGCACACCAGCCCAATCATGGGGTCGTGGAGGATGTAGTCGCTGCGGTTGTTGCGCGGCTCGCGACCGAGATCGGCCACGGCCACCACGGGGAATTCCAGCCCCTTGCTGGCGTGGATCGACATCAACTGCACGGCGCCGCTTTCGGGTTCACGGCCCAGCGCTTCGCCTTCGCGTGCCTCTGCTGCGCGCAGATCGTTGACCCGACGCAGAAAGTCCGACAGGTTGGCCCCGCCGCTCTCCCGTGCCATGGACAGGAACTTCTGCACATTGCTCAGTTGACGTCCGCCGCCGATGCCGTCACGGTCGAGCAGGGCCAGCGCGGTGGCGTAGCCGGTGCTGTCCACGGCCAGGCGCAACAGTTGCCAGACGTCCGCGCGCCCGCGCTGTGCCCACAGTTCTTCAAGGACCGTCCCGGCGTGGCGCACGACGTCGTCCTGGTCCCAGGTCGCCTGCTCGCGGAGTGGTGGATCGGATAGCGCCGCCCGCAGTGGACGCACATCCTTCATGGGTTGGCCGGCGGCGTCAAAACAGCGCAGACGGAAGAGTGTCTCGTCGCTCAGGCCGAAGAGCGGTGACCGCAGCACTGCGGCCAGGTTGAAATCGTCGGCGGGGTTGTACAGCGCCGCAAGCAGCGACAGCAGGTGCTGCACTTCGGGCCGGTCGTAGTAGCCGCGGCCGCTGATGGTGAGGTAGGGCAGCTCTTTCTGCTTGAAGACTTCTTCGTAGAGCGGCAGGCTGGTGGTGGCGCGGAAGAGGATGGCAGCGTCACGGAACTCGAAAGGACGGTGTTTGCCCGTCTCTTTGCCCCAGATCTGAGTGTGGCTGTCCTTGAGCGCTAGCAGCCGATCCGCCAACAAACTGGCTTCCCAGCGACGGCCTTCCTCGGCATTGATCTTGCCGTCATCATCTTCTTTGGGCAGGATCCACAGTTCGATGGGTGGCGCATCGGGGAAGGCGGCGCGTTGAGCGGTCAGCGGCCCCGGTAAGGCTTCATAGTCTTGATGACGTGCGCCGTTCAAGGGCTGGAGGACGTGATCAAACAGGTGGTTGAAGCCGTTGACCAGTTCCTGGTGGGTGCGGAACGACTGGTTGAGCGGCTGCGCATCGTATCCGGTGGCGGCGAGAACGTCCTGTGCGGTCTGGTTGAAGATGCTCACCTGGGCCTGGCGGAAGCGGTAGATGCTCTGTTTGGCGTCGCCCACCACGAAGAGCCGTCCGCTCATTTCCAATGGGGCCAGAGCATAGACAATCTGGCGCTGGATGGGATTGGTGTCCTGGAACTCGTCGACCATGACGTGGTGGATGCCGTCGAGGAAAGCGTGTAGACGGTCGCTTTGCGGGTCCTGCTTCAGCAGGCGCACGGTGTGCCGCTCCAGATCGTCAAAGTCGAGGACATGTTGCTCGTCTTTGAGCCGGTCGTAGGCGGCGGTGAGCGTCTGCCAGAGGGAGCGCCAGGCCTGGAGGTTGTCGGCGGCGGCTTCATCCAGGACACCCACGGGCTCGGTAACGCCTGCTTTTACCCAATCCTTGCCCAGTTGCTGCACCGCAGCCAACATGGCAGACACCATCTTCTTGCCATCGGCGCCGCCCCAGTTCGCTGCTTTGCCGCCGGACCGGTTGATCTGAGCGAAGCAGGCGACGGCCTGGGCGAAGTCACCCCTGTCGATATGACGGCAACCGTCCTGGGCCAGACGCACCGCCCCGGCCAGCAGATCCGACGCGTCCACAATCGGCACAGAAGGCAGGTCGTCCAGCGCTTCGGCCAGGTCAGGGTTCTGGGCAACCGTCTGCTGCCAACGCTGCGCCAGCATCTTTCCCACAGCCGTTTCCCACTTGTCGAGCAGCGACGCTTTGTCTTCCAATTTGTCGAATAGCTGTTCCACTGTGCCGCGGCGGGACAGCAACTCGGCCATCGTATTCTTCACGTCGAAGACGGAGAGGCTGGCGAAGAGTGCGAGTGCGGGATGGTCTGCGTCCTGGCTCAGGTCGGCCAAAGTCTGGCGGATGGCTTCCTCGGCCAGCAGGGTGGCGGCGGCCTCATCGAGCACGTCAAACTTGGGGTCGAGGGTGGCGGCGATGGCGTTTTCGCGCAGGATGCGGGCGCACAGGCTGTGGATCGTGCTCACCTGGATCTGGTCGAGACGACGGCGGCGTTCCTGCCAGTGGACGTCGTGCGGATGCCGTCGGGCGCGCGCTTCCACGCCGCCGCGGATGCGGTTGCGCATCTCCCGCGCCGCCTTCTCGGTGAAGGTGATGGCCACGATGCTCTCGATGGGCCAGTCGGGGTGTAGCGCCAACAGGTGCAGATAGCGTTCCACCAGCACCCACGTCTTGCCCGTCCCCGCGCCGGCTTCGACGACGAGGGCGCGGTCTACAGTGGTGATGGCGGTCTGTTGTTGGACGGTGGGAGTGGGCATAGTTCGATTTCGATGACAAGGTGACAAGGTGACAAGGTGACAAGGTGATCGTGTTATTGGTGAGATTTCGGAGTTGCGTAATGATGGGATGATGGGGTGAAATCGACGAGGCTTCATCATCCCATCGTCGTTAAGACAGGCCGATCCGCCAATGAGGCGATCACCTTGTCACCCCTTCACCTTGTCACCCCTTCACCTTGTCACCCCCTCACCCCATCAAGCTCTTCTCCATCATCTCCCTCCCCTTGCGCACACTCTTGCGCGTCACCTGGCAGAGGTCGCTGAGATCGCACCAGCGGGCGCATTTGCCGCTTTGGCCGTCCATTTTGCTGGGGGCGTTGGGGAAGCGCCCGGCGCGGATGTGTTCGGCGGCGTCGTTGACGGCTTTGAGCGCACCGGCCAGGATTTCGTCGGCGTTGATTTTGGGGTTGTTGCGTTCGATCTTGCCGCTTTTCTCACGGCTTGGAATGTGCAGGTAGACGCTTTCGACAACTTTGACGTTGCCCAGAAGTTGTTCGGCAGCCAGGGTGTAGAGCGCAGTTTGGACGGAACGCCCCTCAACAATGTCGGTTTTGCTGTAAGTCGTGCTGCCACTTTTGTAGTCGACGATGCGCACAGAGCCATTGCCGTCGTGATCGATGCGGTCGATGACGCCGCGCAGCCGAAGGGAACGTCCTGTGGCGTCGGCGAGTGTCACCGCCGGGTGTTCGCCGCCGATGCCGAAGGCGAGTTCCTGGGCGAAGGGTTTGAAGCTGGAATCGTTCTCGTTTGGGTTACATTCCCAGCGCACCAGCGCCTCAAGTTGACGGCGGATTTCTTCCTGTTCCTGTTGCCAGAGCGGGCCAGGACGGAAGCTGTATCGGCGCGGCGCGTGAGCGAAGGCGTCGTCGCAGGTTGAGGCAAGCAGTGCAAGCGCCTGTTCTGCGGTCTCCGCGGACAGGTGAAGCCCGTCGGCGGTGAGGCGGCGGTGAAGCTGTTCGAGGATGGCGTGGAGCAGGGTGCCACGTTGACGCACGTCGAAGCCTTCCTCGGGGTCGGGCCGCGGTTCGAGCTTGAGCACCTGCTGCACGAAGAAGCCAAAAGGACAACTGCTGTAGCGATTGAGCCGCGACGCGCTCCAGACATGGTCGGCGCGGTAACGCTCAGCCAGGTGCGCGCGCAATTGTGCGTCCACGATGACGCCTTCAAAGCGCCCCGGTGTGCGCCAGCCGTTGCGGGTGACCTGCAAAGCGTGCGCCCGTTGCGCCAGTTGCCAGCCATCCCCCAACTCTGTGGGAATCTGCGCCGCGCCGTGCGTAGCCAGTGTGATGCTCAACTCGGCCAGGCCGGCGGCATCTTCGGGGTTCAACTGCTGGGAGACGGCGACTTTGTCCGGCTTTAAGCCTATGAAGCAGTCGAGGACGGCCTGCCAGTAGGGTGACGCGGGCCAGGGCGCGCCGCCATCGTCGAGCCAGGGACGCAGCAGCGTCAGCCGTCGGCCAACATTGCTCACCGTCTGCCACCAGAGCGAGGCGTCCTCACCAGCGAGGAAACGACGCAGCGGCAGCGCAGACGTATCCCGTTCCTGCGGCGCATAAAGGACATCCGCCGCGGGTGGCGTGGGGAATTCACCCTCGCTCAGGCCCAGCACAAAAAGGTAGGACGGCGTCAAGCCGCGTCCACTTTCCAACGTGTCAAAGCGGACGTGCGCCACGCCGGCATCAGGGAAGGTGGGCACGGCAGGGAGGATGTGCATCAAATCGGTGCGGAAGGCCGACCAATCCACGCTCTCTTCGGTGTCCACCAGATCCGTGGCTTCGACGATCTGGCGCAGGCTGTGAAGTAGACGGGCCAGCGCCGCCGTGTCCCGTTCGGCATGAGGACCGACCGTGCAGCGTTCCGCCATGGCCAGGGAAGGCGATGGTGGACCCGACTCGGCGGCATCTTCTCCTTCCTCCTCGACGACCAACCCCAAAATCGCCGACTGAATCCACAACACATAACCGGCATGCACGTCTCGTTCGGGCGGCGTCAGGTGATGGAAGAGTGCGTCCATGCCCTGGCGGATGGCGTCCAGCGTCTCTTCGGGCAGCGTTGCCACCAGGGGACGACCGCTGCGATCTTCGTCCTCGACGTCGGGTGAACCGTCCACGTCGGCGGGTTGTAGGGCGTACTGCCACTGCTCTATCCCTGCCACCACAGGACGCTCACGCGTGAGCCGATCCAGCAGGTCGATCTGCTCCGCGCTGAGCCACGGCGAGACGTCAAAATAGGGCGAACGTAGGCAGTCGAAGGTCTGCCGCCAGGGGAATTTAGGGCTGAGGCGCAGGACGTTGAGCAGCGCCGCCACCGCCGGATTGGTGCCCAGCATCGCTTCCACGGCTACGGGGACACCGTATTCTTCGGCCACAGTCTCAACCAGCCGCCGGTAGAGGCCGGGCTTGGGCGCAAGGATGGCGATCTCGTCGGCAGCCACGCCGTCGAGGATGAGCTGCTTGGCCCGCCGCAGGGTGATGCGCACCTCTTCCTCGCGCGATGGCGCTTCGACGAGGACAAGATCGTCCGCCGTCGGCGCGGTGACGGGCGACTGCGCGAAGAGTGTCCTGTACAGATGGCCGATGCTGTCCTGGCGCGGGGATGCGGACAGGTGTTGCACGATGGGGTGGAGCGCGTTTTGCAGGCGGTCACGGGTCATGGACAGGCGGATCATGGCGAGGTCGCCCTGGCTGCGTTGGCCATCCCACAGCAGATAGACGTGGGTCTGCTCGAAACAGGGGACAAGCCCGGCCAGCAGCTTCAACTGCACCGGCGTAAATTGGTCGAACCCATAAACGAAGAGCGGACCGTCCTGGTTGAAGCAGGTCGGCTCCTGATCCAACACCTCAGCGGCGAGCCAGAGCAGACCGTCGGCGTCGGAGAGGTGGTTCGTCTGCAAGAACGATTGATAGCGGCTGTAGAGCAGGGCAAGCTGGCGATCGCGGTCACTGCCGCTGCGGGCGGCCTCGGCCGTCACCGCTTCGGGGGTGATGCCCTGGCTCTTCATCTCGCGCAGCCAGCCGATGACTACGTCGGTAAAGCCAGGTTTGTGCCACACCTGCGCAAAGCTCGAAAGTTCCCCATTGTCTGCCATCTGCCGCAGCAGGTGATGGACCAGCCGACGGATGGCCGTGTCCTTGATCTCGTGGACGCGGTCCGCGTGCGCGGCGTTGAGCACCGCCCGCGCCAGCCCGTAGAACTGCAACGAGCGGACGTTGATGCTGTCGCCCAGATCACGGCGCAGGCGAGTGATGACCTGTCCACTGGGCAGGAGCAGGTGGACAGGTGCCAGCGCGTCGCCGTCCTTGCGGTGTGTGATTTCGGCGCGCAGGTGGGCCAGCGCACTGTTGTTGGTTGGGGCGAGATGCAGGGTGCAGGTCATGGCAAGTTGGGTCAACTGCAAGGTGGGTGGGAGGCAGTCGGTGTGGGTGCAGTTGTGGTTCGGGCTGGATACATTGAAACGTTGGCAGCGTGAATAGACGTCTGTCTCAGTATAGAATTTTCTGGGTGGATAGGCAATTGCTTAAACGCTTGCCAATGCCGCTGGTCACCGAGTAAGATATCTGTAGTGTTCCCTCTTTTGTCTTTCACACGCCCTGGCAGTGCCGTCTTCGTTGAAAAAATGTGAAAGTGATACTCTGTGACTGAAGACCATCCCCTCTACACGCCTGTCTATGACGCGCTGCGACAGTGGCGCGATCCAGCGTCTGTGAGCGCGTTGTCTGACCTGTGATTGGTGCAACATCTCGCCCGTGCAGGATACTCACCGCGTGAATCCGTCCAACAACTCCTACTGCGCCTGATCGAACAACTGGCTGTGCACAATGCTGAGCAAGCCGCCGTCTTGCGCCTGCGCTACGTGGACGACCTGTCCAGCTATCAGGTCGCGCGTCAATTGGACATTTCTGAAGCCACGCTTTACCGACGGCAGGCCGATGCTGTGGGGCAACTGGCGCGGCTCCTGGCCGCCGAGGAAGAAGTTGCTGTGCAGAAACATCAGCAGCGCTTTTTGGCGCGACTGGAAGCGCCAAGTTACCAGACACTCTTCGGCGTCAACAGGCAGATCGATCACCTGCTCGAACTGCTGGCCAAGGACAACACACCGCAGATTGTGCTGTTGCAGGGCATCGGCGGCATCGGTAAGACGGCGCTGGCCGACGCGCTGTTGCGCCGCGCCTTTGACGCCGGTCATTTTGCCGATTTCGGCTGGGTCACGGCTAAACGCGACTATCTGCAATTGGACGGCGCCATCACCTCCATCCCCCGCGCCGCATTGACGGCGGAGGCGCTGATCGAAGGATTGGCGCGTCAACTGCTGGGCGACGCGTTGCCGGCTCCGTTTTCGTCTGAGCAGGTGACGACGCTCCTGCAAAAGCGATTGCAAGCACAACCGCACCTGCTTGTGGTCGACAACCTCGAAACCGTTGAGGATCTCCATTCCCTGCTGCCCACACTGCTACCGCAGTGCCTGGGATGCATTGGACGAGGACGCCCGGCAGCTTTTCCTCTGCATGCCGCTTGTGGCGGAGGATGGCGCGGATCTTGAATTCATTGAAGCCGTCAGTGGGCTGCATACGCCGTCCCTGCGCCGATCCTTGACGACGTTGATCCAGCGCAACCTGGTCGATCATCGGCGCAAGGGGTTGCACGAAAGCACCTACACCATCCACAGCCTCACCCGCACCTTCCTCCTCAAACAGGTGGTGCTATGGCAAGAGTAGAGGATGCCCCCGCCTACGCAAGGCGCTTCATCGGCGGCATTGAACGGAGTGTTCACGTTGTCGCCCTTCGACTTGACGCGTTGGAAAACAATGCAACTATCCCAGCAGCTCTACTGAATCAGGTATTGCACACCATCAGCTTTGCTTATGACATGAAGAACGTCTGGCCCGGCCTGCGTAACATACTGCTGAACATGGCACACCGGATGGAAAAAGCCGGGCATCGAGACGATTGGCATCCTTATCTGGATCACGGCATTGCCGCCAGCGTGCGCTTTCAAGACCCCAAAACAGAGGCGGCGCTGCGCTATCACCTGGGGATGTTGCACGAGGTATGCAGCCGCTTCCTGGAAGCGGCTGTAGCGTACAAGCAGAGCGCTGAGATATTCGCACAGCAGGCGGACCAACGGAACACGGCCCGCTCGCTCACGCGCTGCGCCTACATTCACCGTCTACGCAGAGACTTCCCCAACGCAGAAGCATTGGTCGCCCAGGCACTTTCTCTGCTCGAACGCGACGATCCAGAACGCGCAGATCGTGAGTTCACCCTGGGCACTATCGCCTATGACAAACGCCAGTGGGGCGAAGCCGAGACCCATCTCCGGGCAGCGGTGAGCATCTGGGAAAAGACGCAAGATCCCTATCGGATTGCACTCAGTCTGCGTAATCTTGGCCCAGCCCTCCACATGCAAGGTCGTCTCGATGAAGCCATTCAGTGTTACGAAACCGCCTTGCTTCTATTGGAAGAAAACCCCGATCCCTTGCACAAATCCGGCACCTACATGAACCTGGGCATCGCCTATTCCTTGAAAGGCGAGACTGAATCTGCGCTCGCCGCCTACGGACAGGCAGAGCGGATCTTTCGTCTTTTGCACGATGACCTGCGTCTGGCCCGGCTCTACACAAATCTGGCGATTGAACATCAAACGCATGAGCATTGGCAAGTCGCAGAGTCCTACTGCCTTCAAGCCAGTCATCTCTGGCAGAAATTGGGCAACACGCGCTCAGTCATCAACGTCATGGACGTACTCGCCCTGACCTACCTCGGCATGAACCGACCGCAGCGAGCAAGCGAAGTGTTGCACGACGCCCTTGCCCTCCTCGACACCATCCCTGATGATCCAGACGGTGACACACTTCGCCAAACACTGCTTGAGGATCTGGAGGATGTTCGTTTGCGTATGAGTTTCCAGTAGTGCCTGTTCAATCTTTGCGAGGAGCGCTTTCTGTAGACATCAATCACGAACGTAGTTTTTTCTTGGAGGATTCCGTGAAGCCAGAGGAGGCAGAGAACCATCTACAGATCGACTTGACAGGGTCAGGGGCGTGAAGTTATTCTACAAGGAGAGACAGTTTGTCTACCATTGTAGAAAGGATGTGGTCATCTTGGCTCTGAATATTAAAAGCAGAGAAGCCCATGAATTAGCGGCAGAACTTGCCGGTTTGACTGGCAAGAGCATGACCGCAGTTGTCATTGACGCCTTGTCCGCCGCGCTTGATGAACAGCGAAGATCGATGGAAAAGGAAGTGCGAGCACAAGAACTGATGGAGCTCGGTCGACGGTGTGCAGCCCATCTACACAGCCATGCAACCGCAGTTCAGCATGGAGAGATGCTGTATGACGAACGCGGGTTGCCGCAATGATCGTAGACACATCCGCTGTGCTTGCAATTTTGTACCAGGAGGAAGACGCTGCCGACTTTGCAGAAGCAATTGCCGCTGCACAGGTCAGTCGGATGTCGGCGGCAAACTTCCTCGAAGCTGCGATCAACGTAGATATGCATGGTGATGCAGAAGCGAGTCGTCAGTTAGACGCCTTCATCCGTCCTGCAGGTATTGTGATCGATCCTGTCACGCTAGAACAAGTACAAATTGCTCGACAGGCTTACATCGATTTCGGCAAAGGCAGGCACCCGGCCGGGCTGAATTTTGGAGATTGTTTTGCCTACGCGCTAGCGCGCATCACAAGAGAACCTTTGCTGTTTAAGGGCGACGACTTCTCCAAGACAGATGTGAGCCTGTATCGGCGAGCCTGACATACAGTCATGCGGACTGACGCAAAGCGAAAAATGGAGCGTTCGTTCAAGCGAAGGGCGGCACCTTCCCGCTTGCTTTGCTCTTCTGGATGGCGTAGGCGATGGTGTTGCTGCCGTAAGTGTCGCTACCACGCCGTTCGTCCCATTTGTCGCGCATCAGTCCACCGACGCGGAAAAGACGATCCATGCGCTGGGCGTCGCCCTGGGTGTAGTAGGCGAGTTTGCGGCAGAGCGCAGCGTCGGCGGCACGATCACCGCCGTAGCGCGAGGCGTCCCCGCGCCACAGCGGATCGAACTCAGCGTCGACCCGTGACATCAGGGTGATCAGCTTGTTGACAATCTCCATTGCCCACGGTTTGATCTCCCCGCGGCGGACGCAGTTGTCGAGGTCGATGCCCACAAACGGGTCCTCCGCCGTGAGGACGAAGCCGACGCCACTCACCTGCTGGGGATGGCTGCGCACGTAATCCACCGCCTGTGAGAAGTCGGCCCACTGCGCAGGATCATGCGCGTTGATGACTTCACCGCTGAAGGGCGAACAGGGCAACTTGTCCGTCTTCCCCGCCCGCTTCTTCGAGGGGACGGCGCGGTAGCAGATCCACTGGCGGCGCACCTGCAATTCGTGCGGCACGTTGTGAATCTGCGCGAGGACGTCTTGAAAAGCACTCGCGCTCATGTTAAACTCCTATATGAAATGACAGGCAACCGGCTGGCCCGCTGTGTTGCCCACGAAGTTGTTTCACCCAAATGCCCGCCGCATTGCCATCGCTCTAGCCCGCCGGCTAGGGCGATGGGCGTTTCTGGGGCGGTTTTCGCGTCAGTGTGGTTGAGACTTGCGCAGCATGTTGTCCACCGCGCCGTGCCGCTGGTGCGCCTGCGCCAGGTCGCTTTCCACCAGTGCCAGGTAGCGCTGAAGCACCGTCAGGTCGGCGTGACCCATCAATTTGCGCAGCTCATAGATCGACATGCCATTGCGCAGGCTCCACAGGGCGAAGGTGCGGCGGAAGCGATGCGGGGTGACGTCCTTGATGCCGGTTTCCTCGCTCAAGCGCCGGAACATCAACCGCAGCGCGTTGTAGGTCATCGGCTCGGAGGTGTCGCGCACGGTGACCCAGAGCGGCTCTGCCGGATCAGGGCGGCCACGTTCGATGAAGTAGCGCAGCAGTTGCTTCAGCGACCTTGCCCCCAGGTAGACAAGCCGTTCCTTGCGGTTCTTGCCCAGCACCTTGACAGTGCCCTGCTCCACATCGAGGTCACCGCCGGTCCAGGACAGGAACTCGTTGGCCCGGCAGCCGGTGTCCAGCAAACAAAGGATGATCGCTTTGTCCCGCTCATTTTGCGACGCGTCGAGCAACTTCTGGACCTCTTCCGGCTCCAGCGCTGGGTGAATCTCCTCTTCGACGCGCGGCATGCGCACGCGCTTCATGGGCGACGTGTCGATCCACTCTTCGTTGACACAGAAATTGCAGAAGGTCTTGATGGCGCGCGCTGCTGCGTGCTGGCTGTGACTGGCCAGCCCGCGCTCATCCAACGCAGGTGTACTGGTACCGGATGGGGTACTCTGGTCGAAGTGCATAAAAAAGCCGCTCCTCTCGTGGTAGAAGGCATCTCTACCAGAGAGAAACGGGCAAGTGTGCGCCCCCGGCGGGAGTCGAACCCACGACCAAAGGTTTAGGAAACCTCTGCTCTATCCTCTGAGCTACGGGGGCAAAATGTTCTGATTTGAACCAGGATACGATAGCACAAACCGCCAAGACCGTCAAAAGCGCACCCAATTTCAGACCGGCGTCGCACCAGTGCCAGGCACGGGCCAGCGGATCCACGTCAGCACAAAAAGAGTCTGGCCCGTGCCTGGCACTGGTGACGACCAATCCGCGTTAGGTGACCAACTGCTTTTGCGGTACAATCAGGCCATCAACCCGTCCCCTTCCTCCTCTAGAAAAGCGGTCGCCCATGCAGCGCGTTCAGGAATTCGCCCAACGCATTCAGGAAAATGTTGAGCAGGTCATTGTCGGCAAGCGGACGGTGGTGGAGTCGCTCGTCATTGCCCTCCTCTGCGAAGGACACGTCCTCCTCGAAGATGTGCCCGGCGTGGGCAAGACGATGCTGGCCCGCTCCCTGGCTATGAGCCTGGGTGTCGATTTCCGCCGTCTGCAATGTACGCCCGACTTGCTGCCCAGCGACATCACCGGCGTCAGCATCTTCAATCAGGAGACGCGCCAGTTCGAGTTTCGGCCCGGCCCAGCGTTTACCCATATTCTGCTGGCCGACGAGATCAACCGCGCCACGCCACGTACCCAGGCCGCCTTGCTCGAAGCAATGGGCGAACGCCAGATTACGGCAGACGGTGAAACCCGTATCCTGCCCCGTCCCTTTCTGGTGCTGGCTACCCAGAACCCTGTGGAATACGAAGGCACCTTTCCACTGCCCGAAGCGCAGTTAGATCGCTTCCTCTTCAAACTCAGCTTGGGCTATCTCTCCAGCGCTGAAGAAAGTGCCATGCTTCAAAATTTAGGACGTCGTCACCCCATCGAAACGCTCAGCAGCGTCGTCGACGGGCTGGACGCGCCCAAACTAGCCGAGGAACTGTGGACGATTACCGTTTCCGAGAGTGTGCGCGACTACATCGTGGCCCTCGTCCACGCCACAAGGACACACACCGATCTGGCGTTGGGTGCCAGCCCTCGTGGATCACTGGCCCTCTTCCGCAGCGCCCAGGCCCGCGCCGCCCTGCAAGGACGCGACTACGTCCTCCCCGACGATGTACAGGCACTAGCCCCGCTGGTGCTGCCCCACCGCTGTATCGTCCGCCCCGACAGCGCCCTGCGCGGACGCAGCGCCGAACAGATCGTCGCCGGTCTGCTCGAACAGGTGCCGGTAAATTTGGGGGCAATGCCCTAAACAATGGTCGATTTCTTCTTCCTCCTCCTCTTCCTGTTTGGCATCGCCATCTTCCTGCGCATGGACTGGATCTACTATCTGATCTACGTCGTGGGTGGGGTGTGGCTCTTCAGCCATTGGTGGGTACGACGCAGCCTCAGCCGCATCACCGTCAGCCGTCGCCTCAACCCCAAAGCCTTTACCGGCGAAGATGTAGACGTGGAAATCGTCATCACCAACAAGAGCCGCCTCCCTGTGCCCTGGCTGCGTCTCCACGAAAGTGTGCCCATCGAACTCCAGGGCAGCGCATCGTACAAGACGGTACTCAGTGTCGGTGGGCGCTCACAGGCACAGCATACCTTCCGCCTGCACTGCCAGCGCCGCGGCTACTACAATGTCGGTCCGCTGCGCCTCTACACCGGTGACCTCTTCGGGTTCGCCGAAAGCGCCTGGCAGGAAAGTACCCCCACCCACCTCACCGTTTACCCACAGGTGTTGACATTGCCACAGTTAGGCCTGCCCAGCCATCTCCCCTTCGGCACGGTGAAGACACGCCAGCGAATCTTCGCGGACCCCACCCGCATCGGTGGCGTGCGTCCCTACGACAGTGGCGACAGCATGCGTCACATCCACTGGCGCGCCAGCGCCCACGAGAACACCTTGCTGGTGAAGAAGTTCCAGCCGTCCATCGCGCTGGACACCACCGTGGTGCTCGACCTCAACGAAGAAGCCTTCCCGGCGCGCGAACGCTACAGTGCCAGTGAATGGGCGATTGTGGTGGCGGCTTCCCTGGCAAGTCACCTGGCTGAGAACCGCCAATCTGTCGGTCTCTTCTCGAACGGGTGGGATCCACTGAGCGAAAACGAAGTGCAGCCCATCCACAGCCAGACAGGACGCGGCCACCTCATGGCCATCCTCGAAATCCTGGCGCGTATCCAACTGCGCAAAACTCTGCCCGAAAACGGCACCGCCGCCGTCGAAGATCCCCCCAACGTTGGCCTTGAATCGTGGCTGCTCAACCATGCCACCTCACTCACCTGGGGAACGACGTTGATCGTCGTGACGCCGCGCCTCAGCGAACAGTTGATCTGGTCGTTGCACTCGCTCTACCGGCGCGGGATCACCGTGTTGGTGCTTATTTGCGTGCATCACGCCGACTACCAAGAGATCCGCGCCCGGGCTGAAGCGCTGGGTATCACCGCCTACGAAATCATCTGGGAATCAGATCTAACGCGCCTGCAACAAGCGCCTGTAGCCGGAGTGTAACCATGTCGACCCCCCCCGACGCTATGCCCACTGCTAATCCTGCTCCTCAGGGAGAAAATAACGCCGCGCCTCTCGACGGGCGCATTCCCCTGCGCTACGACGAAATCTGGCAGAGTTCCCTTTTTCGACCCTTGTTGATCACGCTATTGGTTGGCTGTATCGACGTCGCCCTGGTCGGTTTTCTGCGTCACATTTTGCCGGGGATGCCCATCACCCACGGTCATTTGCTCACCTTCCTTGGCGTGGTCAGCGCCACCGTCGGCAGCTACACCACCACCCTGCTGATCCGCCCTGATCAACGAGACCGGCGCACCTTCGCCTACCGTGCCGCCGAACTAGGGCTTCTCCTCTTTACTGCCCGCGCCCTGCTGTGGACAGTCATCGACGGCTGGCCGACGCTCAACGAGATCATCTACCAGCCGCTGGGGAGCCTCCTCAGTAGCAGCTACGTTGTGGCGCTCCTCTTGATCCTAATCTCGTGGGGCATGGCCGCTGCCGTCACAGGACAGTTTCTCGAAATGGCGCTCAAACCCGACGAGCTTACCGAACGCCTGCCCGATCGCTACCGCGCCGTCTACGACTCGCGCGTCCGCTCCGACCGGCGCAGCATGCTCAACCGTTTCACCGAATTTTGGATCTTCGGCGGCATGTTTATGCTGCTTTTAACGGCAGGTAGTCAGTTCGGCCCCAGCAGCAATGGCCTCTTCGCCATCGCGCGTCAGGCCATTCCTGGCGCGGTGATCGGCAGTGGGATTGTCTATTTTCTCGTAGGCCTCGTATTGATTGCCATCGGTCGGCTCGCTATTCTGCGTGCCCAGTGGCAGATTGAGGAGATCAACGCAACGACGAGCATCTCGCGTAACTGGCCTGTTTACGTTGTCGGTCTAATTGCCGTCATGGGGATCACGGCGGCATTACTGCCATTGGGTGGCACCTTTTGGTTGGCGCGTATCCTGATGGCGATTCTCAATGTCATCTATTTTCTCGTCTATTCGGTGGTTGGCTTGTTGATCGGTCTTTTCATGGCCTTTATGCCAAGTGGCGGCGAAGAGACAGCGCCGCCTGCCGTCGAACCATTCGCTCCCCCGTCGGTTGAGGCCACTCAGCCACAAATGGAAGTCGCTCCCTGGCTTGGCGGCGCTTTCTTCTGGATCATCATGGCGCTGCTCCTTGGCTACGCCGCCTACATCTATTTAAGTGGAAAAGGTGTTCAATTCGGTTGGTTGCATGCTTGGTGGCAAAGGTTGCGCTTATCGTGGATGATGTTGTGGCAGGCGTTTGGCAAGTGGCGTACCTCGACCCTGCCTGGCGACGACGACACCGAAGCCGCAAAGCGCCCTGGATTTGATTGGCGCCACCCGCTGCGTGGTTTGTTCCGCAGTGACATGGATCCTTCACAACGGGTGCGTTACATCTATCTTTCGATGTTGCAAGAAGCGCAAGAAAGTGGCATCGCCCGGCATCCTGGCGAAACGCCGACTCGCTACGCGCCGCGACTTGAATCTGCAATTCAAGATCCCGACGAACCTGTAAAGACGATCACCGAACAGTTTGTGCAAATACAGTACGCCGATCGCACCGCCGAGGCCGAATCTGTGCCTATGCTTGAACAAATTTGGCAACGGATCCGTAAGGCAATTGTGCAGTTGCGTAGCAATGACCCTGGCAACGAAAAGACCGAAATCAGCTAGATCGATAAATCCATTACATCAATCTTAATGCGTTGACAGGTAATGCCTACTCAATTGTAATAAATTCGCCTTGACGCCCCCTAGTCCGACTGCTATAATCCCCTTACGCATAACAATAACTGTATGTTTACTCCGCTCTTCGCAATGTTTTGTGACAAAACACTTAGAACCGGGCTACTTGCGGCGGAGTTTTGGGGCTAGAGTTGAGGCCATAAACGTTGCCAGGTGCTAACTCTCCCGGATTGCACCGGACGTTATCAAACCCAAATCCACCTTTGGAAGAAGCACGATGATTGAGTCAGAACGCTATAGCGAAGGGTTGGACCGCTTTGATTTTAACGATGATCAAAGCGCTGCCGATCGTGAGTTATTTGAACAATACCTTGCCGGCGAAGACGATTTAAGCCTGCCGGAACGCGGTGATCTGCGTGAAGGTATGATCGTTGAAATCCGTCCTCACGAGCTGCTGGTAAATGTTGGTGCAAAGCGCGACGGCGTTGTCCCGCAGTCAGACCTGGCGCGCCTTGAGGGCGATTATGTGAAGGGTCTAAGCGAGGGGGATACTGTCCCGGTGGTGGTTAGCAAATTAACCACCGATGAAGGGATGTTGATTCTCAGTATCGCCGATGCGCTACAAAAACAAGATTGGCTGACTGCTGAAAAACTGCTTGAAAGCGGTGAGATTGACACCTATGAGGTCGTCGGTTACAACAAGGGCGGCTTGCTGGTGACATTTGGTCATCTGCGTGGCTTTATCCCTGCCTCTCACGTAGTTGGGTTGCCTCGCAATATGAATGAAGACGAACGCAACGATCAACTCGAAGAGATGATCGGTCAGACCTTGCCCTCTAAGGTCATCGAAGTGGAACGTCGACGTCGTCGGCTTGTGCTCTCGCATCGTTACGCTGAACGTGAGTACCGCTCACAGCGCAAGAACGAGCTGTTCGAAGAGCTGAAGGTCGGCGATGTGGTGCAGGGCGAAGTGCGCAGCCTGCGTCCGTTCGGCGCCTTTGTCGATATCGGTGGCGCTGACGGTCTGTTACACGTAAGCGAAATCGGATGGACCCCGGTGAGCCACCCCCGTGATGTACTCAAGGTGGGTGATATTATCCAGGTTGAAATCTTGCGTCTTGATTCAGATCGCAGCCGGATTGCGCTAAGCCGTAAACAGTTGCTGCCGAATCCGTGGGAGAGCATTGAAGAACGCTACAAACCTGGTCAGACCGTACTCGTGAACATTACTCGGGTAGTCGACTTTGGCGCATTTGCCCAGTTGGAACCTGGTGTAGAAGGCTTGATCCATATTAGCGAACTGGCCGATATTGCTGTGGCTGAACCATTGCGCACCGTAGAACCTGGTAACCGAGTCGCAGTCAAGATTCTACGAGTGGATGCAGACCGCCAACGTATCGGTCTTAGCCGCCGCCAGGCCGACGAACTCGTCGGTCAGGATTTGATTGAAACCGAAGGCGAGCCTTCAGATAGTGAAGAATCAAGCGTAAACGAACTTGAATCTGATCGTGCACTTGAAGCTGATCATACAGTTGATGAAGCTCAAGCTGAGATAGAGTCGAAAGAATAGACGCCTGGTTTGGGCTACTGAGTGCTGAAAAACAACTGTTTGCCCGCCAAACAGGTTGCTTTTTGCTTACAGTGCTGTTCTAACGTATAATTAAGAACCTGTCAGACGGTACCCTGTCCGAGCCGAATTTTTCGTCGGAGGCACGCTGGCAGGTTTCTTGTGTCCAGTGTCCGGCAGTCGCGTGTAGAGCAATCCCTTCGTGCGATGTCGAATCCCAGGTACCATTAACATCGCCGTGAAAGGGGGTGATTTCGATGAGTGTAGAACTCCGACCAGGGGAATCCCAAGAGAGTCTGCTGCGCCGCTTCCGCAAGGCTGTGGCTGAAGCACGCATCCTGCCAATTGTTCGGCAGAAGCGATGGTTTACGTCGAAGAGTGAAATCCGACGTATTAAGAAGCAGAAGGCAATCCGCAAAGCCCGCCGTGTTACCACGCGACCGGATAGCTAATTAAGAGGTGTTCCAGAAACACCGGTGTTTATGTTAACCCAACACTGAATGGAGATGTATGGCAGAGGAAACAGTCACGTTCGACGGGAAGATCACAGAAACGCTTCCCAATGCAACGTTCCGAGTGGAATTGGAGAATGGCCACGAAGTGCTGGCTTATCTCTCCGGGAAAATGCGAAAGTACTACATCCGGGTACTGCTTGGTGATCGGGTCAAGGTGGAAATGAGCCCCTATGATCTGACGCGGGGACGTGTTGTCTACCGGTATCGAACCTAGTGCGCATTTGTGCGTTGAACGGTCGATTGCCGTAGACGCAGTCCACGCTCTCTGCCCAGCATGACATCTGGCAGTACCCCAGGTATGTAACTGAAAAAGCCGAGGAGATTCTCCTCGGCTTTTTTCAATTGGCTTTGTTACTCAGTGATGGGCATATGGTTTTGGAGGGCGAGCTGCGCCCGCTGCATCCAAAGTTTTTCGGCGTTGAAAGTGAGTTGTAAGATGGCATCTGCAAAGCACACCCATCGCACATGGAACTGTGCTGCATCTTCTTCCGTCTGCGGGCGCTGGGCATTAGAGCACAGCTGCATCAGAAAATAGCGTTCCTCACGAATGTAGTGTGTGTCCTTATGGTCATACGCCACTATTTGATCACCAAGGTCGGCAAGCACTTTGAGATCGACAAATCCCGCTTCTTCGACTGTCTCGCGTAGCGCAGCCGTCTCGTCGCTTTCGCCGCTTTCGATGTGCCCTTTCGGCAGGCGCACTTCATTTCGCACAGGCCGATCTAGCACCAGCACATAGATCTGTTTCGACTCTAAACCAGGCACGATTCCCTGCTGCACAACAACCCCGCCGGCGGCACGATATCGCTTGGTCTCCATCAAAAAACCTTTATGGGTGTGGCATACTCTGAAAACTGCACTCTAATGTGTTCTGGAGAACTTACAGTAAGGGTGCTCATAATGTTGATGGCACACCTTCAAATTGTGGCTCAATGTAAAGAAGCCGGGCCAGTTCATGGCCCAAAATCTGCTGATCGAGTGGTTCGAGCCCGTGCCCATTCTGTGATGCCAGTCGTTCAATCGAAACAGGGCCGTTGAATGGTGCAATTTCTACCAGGCGTACATGCTGACCCGGTGTGAGGCCAAGTCTGGTCAAATAACGTAGTATTCTGGCATCGTTGGTGGCAACGCGGCGGATCTGTCCTTGTTGCCCCTCGGTCATGTTGATCAGGGCGACGGTCAGATCCTCAGGCATTGCGCCATCCTTTGTAGGGATGGGATCACCGTGAGGACAGTGGGTTGGGTAACCACAAAGCGCATCCATGCGTTCCTCAAAGGCAGCGCTGACGGCATGTTCCAGCCGATGTGCTTCAGACTCTACCTGATCCCAACTAAACTGCATTACTTCGACCAGGAAGACTTCGAGTAAGCGATGGCGGCGGATCAATTGCAATGCTGCCAACTGACCTTGATCGGTCAACGTAACCCCATCCGCGCCGGAACGTTCAATCAGTGCTGCTTCTTCCAGTCGCTTTAACATACTGCTTACAGCGGCAGCCGAAACGTGCATCTTTTCAGCTAAGGCACTGGTGGTTACTTTATGCTCTTGTTGGTCGAGTCTGTAGATGCTTGCTAAATAATCAAGCATCCCGTCAGTGGTTAATCCGCAGAAAGTTTTCATCGACTCTCTATCGTTGGGCTCAAAAAAGGTATAGGAACATAATTTTTATGAGAACTTTAAACAAAATTATAAAGTGTCACAGGAAAGGCTGTCAAAACCGCAGCTTGACTTGGGTAGGCAAAGCTTAAAAAGCTGTTTTCCTGTGGTACAATGAGGCAAAATCGACCTGCGCAGCAAAGGAGCAGAGACGGATGGATCTGGTGGCTGAAGGTGCCGTTAGACTGGGAATACCCTTAACGGAACAACAACGTACACAGTTTCAGCACTATTTTGAACTGCTGGTAGAGTGGAACCAGCGCATCAACCTCACGGCAATTGAAGACTTGGAAGGTGTGCAGACAAAGCACTTTCTAGACAGTATAGTTGGGCTTCTATTGATTGCCGAAGAATTGAAGACCTCTGTACCGCCGTCGATTGTTCTGAATGCCATCGATGTGGGGTCAGGCGCGGGCTTTCCAGGTATTCCTTTGAAGATCGTCTGGCCTTCGCTCCGGTTGACATTGTTAGATGGTACCGGCAAGAAGGTGACTTTTCTAAAGGAAGTCGTACAGGCGTTGAATTTAGCCGATGTAGACGTTGTTCAGGGGCGCGCCGAAGAGTTCGCTCTACAAACTGCTTACCGTGAGCAGTTTGATTTGGTGATGGCGCGAGCCGTTGCACGGCTGAACACCCTAGTGGAATACCTGTTGCCATTTGTTCGGCAAGGTGGATTTGTAATGGCCTACAAAGGACCCAGCGCATCAGCGGAATTTATTGAGGCGCAAAAGGCAATTGCGAAGTTAGGAGGCGAAACATCTCGCTTTGCACCAGTGTCGGTGCCGTTTCTAACAGAAGAACGTCGCATACTTCTTATAAAAAAGACAAATCGTACCCCGCAAGCGTACCCCCGTCAACGCGGCCTGCCACGTAAAGATCCGCTCTGATCACCCCAAATAGTAGGTCATATGCTGGAAGTGGATGACTGGATCGATGTATTCCACGCGCACATTGGCGGGCACCGAGAGCGTGATTGGCGCATAGCAGAGGATGCTGGCAATCCCCGATTCGATCAGGTAGTCGGCCACCCGTTGCGCTGCCTGTACCGGTACGGCAATGACGGCAATGTGTGCGTCTAATTCTTTGATTCTCTCGGCCAGGCCATTGATCGACTCGACGACAATCGTCCCCACTTCGTTGCCGATTTTTTGCGGATCCTCGTCGAAGATGGCGGAGATGCGGAATCCTCTGCTCTCGAAGCCGTTATAGTTGGCAATGGCGTTGCCCAGTGAACCTGCCCCAACCAGCACCACCGACCAGACTTTATCCACATTGAGGATCTTCTGGAGCTGCTTACACAGATAGGGGATGTTATAGCCTGTCCCTTGTTTGCCGAACTCGCCGAAGTGGCTGAGATCTTTGCGGATTTGTGCTGAACTAATCCCAAGATGCTCACCCAATTCCTGGCTCGAAGTGACTTCGCGCCCTTCGCTTGCCAATAGGTTGAGCGTCCGCAAGTAGACTGGCAATCGGCCGATAACGATATCGGGGATCTCACTTTTAATGCGCTTTACGGGTGCTTTGGTCGATCTCATGAGCTAGGTAATCTACGTTGGGTGAACAGTAAAAATCATAGGCAGCACGGAATAATTGATTTTAAGCAATCAGAGAATTTTATCACAATCTACTTAAGGATGACAACTAAATAAATGACCCTGACGAATGCGTCGGCGATAGAACGCGGATGGCGCGGATTAGGCGGATTTTAACGGATCTTCAGCTATGTTGCTGGAAATCCGCGGCGATCGGCGCCATCTGCGTTCTATTCTGCCAATTGTATGTGGCTATACGCCACTGAACGCCGAGAATCCGCCGTCCACCGGCACAACAATGCCGGTGACAAAGCGAGATGCGTCGCCGGCAAGCCACACTGCCGTACCCACCAGTTCGTCGGGTTCGCCGAACCGGCCCATTGGGGTATGGTTGACGATCTGTTGTCCTCGTGCGGTGAGGCTGCCGTCGGGTTGAAGGAGCAGATCGCGGTTCTGTTCACCAATGAAGAAGCCGGGCGCAATCGCGTTGACACGTAGCGGTGCCTGGTACTTCAACGCCAACTCCGTGGCCAACCAGCGGGTGAAGTTGTCGATGGCTGCCTTGGCCGCGCTGTAGCCCATGACCCGCGTCAATACCTTTGCCGCCGCCATAGACGAAATATTGATAATCGAGCCGCTGCCCGCTTCCACCATCGCTGCGCCAAAGACCTGACTAGGTAATACCGAGCCGGTGAAGTTCAACCCCATCACTGAATCCAAGGCCGAGATATCCATGTTGAAGAAGGTGCGCTCGCCCACAATGGTGGCGCCAGGCATATTGCCCCCTGCCGCGTTGACCAGTATGTCAATGCGGCCCCAATTTGATAGTACCTGTTGTCGTACAGTCTCCAGGCTCTCGCGCGCAAGGACGTCGGCGGGGGTAGCCATCGCCTTCCCACCCGCGTCTACGATTTCCTGCGCCACGGCTTCGGCCTGTTCGGCTCGCCGCCCCAGGATCGCCACCTGCGCACCGGCACCGGCCAATCCTCGCGCAATGGCACCACCCAGCACCCCCGTGCCGCCGGTGACAATGGCGACCTTGCCTTGGAGTGAGAAGAGATCAGTTGTGTTCATGTTGTGTGCTTTCGTGTGTGTGGTTTTGACGACGGACGACAGACGACGGACGACAGACGACCGTCGTCCTCCGTCACGCTGCCAGTGGCGCTAGATGCTTACCAAAATGTGTCACCAAAACAGCCTCGTACGCCGCTTCGTGGTTGCGCAGGAAAGTTTTGAGACGGTCGCCGTAGTGATCGAGCACCGATCCGAAGGTGACGTGCAATACCTGCCGCGAATCCACCTGATTGAGGAGATCCACCAGTTCGGCGTCGCTGTAGCTGTTCGCAGGGTGGACTTTGCTCGCGTCGCAAGAAAGGTAGTAGCTTTTACGATCCTTCTCGAAGTGGTCGCGGGAGAAGTCGAGGATCTCGCGGAAGAAGGCGACGTCCTCGGCGGCAATGACGCGTAGCGCTTCCAGGTAGCTCGTCCCCGCTGTCTTCACGTGAACACGTCCTTGCGCAGCGTGGGCCACAATCGGGTAGATGCTAAACTTGTCCGACCCGGTGTGGACGCTGATCTTGTAGTCGCCGAAGTGCTTCATAATGGCAATGTCCCAGGCCAGCGCGGCCGAGAACTCGTCGAGGTCGCCGATGTAGTCGATGCCCTTTTCGAACTTGCCCACAAAGCGGGGCGCCAGGCTCACCACCGGAATGTTCAGCCGGTGCAATTCGGCTGCAATGTAGTAATGTTCGTGGGGAGAGGTAGGGGTGTCGGTTTCGTCGACCGAGAATTCCAACTCAAAGGGACGCCCGCCCATCTGCGCTGTGAGGGCAGAAGCAACGGTACGGGCGTGGGCGATGGCCCGTCCATACTTGGCGGCGGCGCGCAACATCTTTTCCTGGCTGAAGACCAGAGACTTGTCGCCCAGGTTCACCGTCTGCCCGGCATAGAGATCGGCCAGTTCGGTGGCGGTGATAGACAGTTGATCCAACGGCAGCGCAGCAACTTTCTTGCGCAGCGTAACCACATCGTCACTTTCGGCGTCGTTGTCCACATGATCGCTGGGATCAATGGTGTAAAAGGTGTAGCCGGCGGCCACAAAATCGGGCAGGCTCTCCACCACCTTCACGTGGTCGGCATCTGCACCCCAGGGAAGTCGCCAGCCCTCCTGAAAGACGCCCCAGGTGGCATCGTCCATCACCTGTTGCGGTGTGCGACCAATGCGTGTGTTCTCGCGTACCGACTGCTGTGTGAAGATGGGCGCTACACCGGCTCCCCGCGCCGATTGGACGTGCCCCGACGTTGCCAATCCGATTCGGTCACCAAAGCCGAACGACGTCTGCGTCCCCAACGGCACAGGACGCAGCCACTCGAAGCGCGCCCGCAGCGCATTGATGTTGGCAGGCGTGCGTGGGCAGCGGAGCAGCGTCCATGTGCCCTCATCTTCAACCTGGGTGGATTCGCCTTCAAATTCAGTGGGCGCGCCGACACCTTCCGGCACGAAGATGGCCAGATAACGTTCTGCGTCTACGTTGACCATGGCGTAGACAACGTCTTGATCTTGGGCGATAGAGTGAGGGTAGAGTCGCGCGCCAATTGCCTGCGCCAGCCGATCTACCAATTCAGGGGAAACAAGAGTCTGCGTCATGCGATACGCTCCTTTGCAGAGACAAAGCAATTGTAAGTTCTCTTGCAGTTTAGCACAGCCGCAGAATCAGCGGAAAGTGAAAGGGTGACAAGGTGAGGGGGTGACAAGGTGAGGGGGTGACAAGGTGAACGCTTCTTCGACCGCCTGAGCGCGGCAGGGTGATGATGGGATGATGGGATGAGCACATTTCCCATCATCTCATCATCGTGTGATCACGAAATCTCACCAATGAAGCGATCACCTTGTCACCCCCTCACCCTATCTTCCTCTTTCACACACCTTGCGCTAAAATAAGTGACGGTGGAACCCTCTCCGCCTTCCCCACAGACGGATTTCTCGGCACCCCAATCCCACTGCCCAAGGAGCTGCGGATGAAACGATATGGCATGGTTATTCAGGTGAAACCGGAGATGTTGGACGCCTACAAACACCTGCACGCCAACACCTGGCCCCAGGTTTTGCAGAAAATTACCGACTGTAACATCCGAAACTACTCGATTTTTCTGCGCGACGGCTACCTTTTTAGCTATTTTGAATATGTGGGCGACGACTACGCCGCCGACATGGCCGCCATGGCGGCGGATCCGGTGACACAGGCGTGGTGGAAGTTAACCGATCCGTGCCAACAACCCATCGAAAGCGCTGCCGAAGGTGAATGGTGGGCCAAAATGGAGGAGGTCTTCCACCATGACTGAGACAACCGGCTACATCGACACCCATGTCCACTACTGGGACGCAGCAGTGTTGCGCTATCCCTGGCTGGAGAGTGTGCCCGCCATCAACCGTCCTTTCTTGCCCCACAATTTAGAGGACGCCTCCGCCGACCTGGGCTTGGAACAGATTGTCTTCGTGCAGGCCGATTGCGCGCCGGAACAGGCCATTGAAGAGGCGGCCTGGGTGACACAACTGGCGCAAACTGTTGAACCGCGCATTTCCGGTATCGTTGCCGCGGCTAGTTTGGAGCAAGGTGAAGCGGTGCGTCCTCAACTGGAACGGTTGAAGCAATACCCGCTGGTCAAGGGGATCCGCCGCCTGATCCAGGGGGAAGGACTGGGTTTCGCCACTCAACCCGATTTCGTGCGCGGCGTGCAAATTGTGACCGAGTTCGGCTTTAGTTTCGACATCTGTATCTTCCACCCCCAAGCTGCCGACGCCGTGACGCTGGTGGCGCAGTGCCCCGACGTTTCGTTTGTCCTCGATCACATCGGCAAACCCGACATTCGCAACGGCGTCCTGGAACCGTGGGCCACCTATATCCGCGAACTGGCGGCCTTCCCCAATGTCTACTGCAAGCTGTCGGGCATGGTCACTGAAGCGGACCCCGATGCGTGGACAGCCGCCGATCTGCGTCCCTATGCTGCTCACATTTTCGACGTCTTCGGCGTGGATCGCGTCATGTTTGGCGGCGACTGGCCCGTGGCGACGCTGGCTGCGTCCTATCGACACTGGTTCGAGACGGCGTCGGCTTTTATCGCCGAGCTTGCGCCCGGCGAACAGCAGAAGGTTCTGCGTGAAAACGCAATTCGTTTTTACAGACTTGGCGATTAAGCGATTCGGGGATTTCAGATCGTGTACACGATCTGAAATCCCCGAATCGCTTAATCGCCTAATTCCTCAATCTCTTCCCCACCAAGGAGCTTTTCATGACCAACTTCACCCCCTCCGCCGCGGACAAATTCTCGTTCGGCCTGTGGACCGTCGGCAACGTCGGCCGCGACCCGTTCGGTGAACCAGTGCGCGCCCCCATTTCGCCCGTGGAAATCGTCCACATGCTCGCCGAAGTCGGCGCCTGGGGCGTCAACTTCCATGACAATGATCTCGTCCCTATCGACGCCACGCCACAGCAACGGGACAAGATTGTGGCCGATTTCAAAAAGGCGCTGGATGAGACCGGCGTTGTCGTGCCCATGGCCACCACCAATCTCTTCACCGATCCAGCCTTCCGCGACGGTGCTTTCACCAGCAACGATCCCGATGTACGGGCCTACGCCTTGCAAAAGACGATGAACGCCATCGACCTGGGCGCGGAATTGGGCGCCGAAACCTACGTCTTCTGGGGCGGGCGCGAAGGGACGGAAACCGACGCCGCTAAGAACCCACTGGACGCGCTCAAGTGGTTCCGCGAGGCGCTCAATTTCCTCAGCGAGTATGTGATGGATCATGGCTATGGCCTACGCTTCGCCCTGGAAGCCAAGCCCAACGAGCCGCGCGGGGACATCTTCCCCTCCACCACCGGCCACATGCTGGCCTTCATCGAAACCCTTGACCATCCTGAAATGGTGGGCGTCAACCCCGAGATGGCGCATGAGCACATGGCCGGCCTCAACTTTATGCATGCTGTGGCCCAGGCCTACGACGCCGGCAAGCTCTTCCACATCGACCTCAACGACCAGAATTTCGCCCGCTACGATCAGGACTTCCGCTTTGGCTCGCACAACATTAAGCAGGCCTTCTTCCTGGTGAAATTCCTCGAAGACGTGGGCTACGACAACCCCCGCCACTTCGACGCCCACGCCTACCGCACCTCCGACTACGAGGACGTGAAAGCCTTCGCCCGTGGCTGTATGCGCAGCTACCTTGTCCTCAAAGAGAAGGCGCGCCAGTTCCGTGAAGACAAGGAGATCCAGGCGTTGCTGGCCGAAATCCACGGCGGCGAAAGCCAGGTGAGCAAGTACTCCGCCGAAGCAGCCGCCCAGCTCAAAGCCCGTCAATTCGATCGCGTCGAACTGGGCAATCGCGGCAAGCCCTACGAGCGGCTGGATCAGTTGGTGGTGGATCTGATTCTGGGTGTGCGTTAGCGAAGGATTAAGAGATTGGGGGATTAAGATTTTAGATCGTAGACACGATCTAAAATCTTAATCCCCCAATCGCCTAATCTCTTACACTCACTTCGTTTCCATCCTCACATACATTGTGTTGGGCCTTCGATTGACGCACTCCCCCCCCCGTGTTAGCATCTCTTCCAGAGAGAAAGCAATGATCTTTTCTCCGGCTGAAAGGGTACATACATGAAAGACGACCCGCGCAAAGATCGCCTATCCGAAGCCCATTCCTCCTATCGAGTCGACAGTGCCGACAGGGAACAAACCGATCTGCCCAATGGTCACACCTTTGAAGAGCCAATCTCAGAAGCAGGCAAGTGGGTGTCGGAAGAGGACTATTGGGAACATTATTTTCATCATCCAGACTTCAACTATGAATGGAATGACGGCATTCTGGAGGAGAAGCCTGTGTCCGATGTCGCCACCATTTCCATCTACCAGTGGTTTGCGATTCTGCTTTACTCCTACCTGGAGGCAAATCCAATCGCCAAGTCTGTGATGTTGGAGTTTGCCGTGCGTTTATCACTTCCGTACAAAACGGCGATCCGCAAGCCAGATCTAGCCGTTGTCCTCAACGATAACCTGCGGCCTCTGGTTGATCAGGATCGGAGCTATCAAGGTGTCTATGATCTAGCTGTCGAGGCGTTAAGCGATTCCTTGCGCAGCGAGAAAGAGCGAGATCTGGTGGTCAAGTATGCCGAGTACGAAGAGATGGGTATTCGAGAATACTATATCCTGCACACAGATGAACGGAACCTAAGATTCTATCGCCTCAACGACAATGGCCGCTATGAGCCGATTCCACCCTCACCGGACGGCGTGATCCGCTCTCAAGTGCTGCCAGGATTTCAGTTTCGCATTGCCGATCTGCTGAGACGGCCCACGTTGTTTGAATTGGCAAACGATCCGTTGTATCAAGACTTCGTTTTTTATCAGTATCAGGTTGCCAAACAATATTTCGAAGCCGAGCAGCAGCGTTTAGAACTGCGTGCAGAACAGGAACAACAGCGTGCAGAACAAGAACAGCAACGCGCCGAGGAAGAACGCAAGCGTGCAGAACGTCTAGCCGCACGTTTACGCGAACTCGGAATCTCAGAAGACGATCTGTAATCATCCATCTTCTATGCTGGAGGCGCTATGCCATACGTGATTGGGATCGATTCGTCCACCACAGCCACCAAAGCCTTGCTCATTGACGAAACCGGCGCGATTGTGGCGGTGGCGGCAACGGAATACGAATACGCCACGCCCCATCCACTGTGGAGTGAACAGGACCCCGACCTGTGGTGGCACGGCACGGTGCAGAGCATCCGCAGCGTGCTGGCGGCATCGGGCATCGACCCGGCGGACGTTGTCGGCGTCGGCCTGACAGGGCAGATGCACGGCCTTGTGTTGCTCGACGAAGCAGGCCAGGTGCTGCGTCCGTCGATTTTGTGGAACGACCAACGCACAGCCGCCCAGTGCGATGAGATCCGCGCCCGCCTGGGCAAAGACCGTCTTATCGCCGTCACAGGCAATGATGCGCTGACCGGTTTCACCGCGCCCAAGATCTTGTGGGTGGCGCAAAACGAGCCGGAGATCTACGCGCGGGCGCGTCACATCCTCCTGCCCAAAGACTATGTGCGCTTCCAACTCACCGGCGACTACGCCACCGACAAGGCAGGCGCCGCGGGGACGATCCTCTTTGATCTGGCCGAGCGCGATTGGTCGCCCGCGGTGCTGGACGCGTTGGATATTCCCGCTGACTGGCTGCCCCCCACCCACGAAGGACCGGCCATCACAGGCCACATCAACGCCGCCGCGGCAGAGGCCACCGGTCTCCGCGCGGGGACGCCGGTGATGGCGGGCGGCGGCGACCAGGCGGCAGGCGCTGTGGGCACAGGTGCGGTCAGCGAAGGTGTTGTCTCGCTGGCGTTGGGCACGTCGGGTGTCGTCTTCGCCACTACCGACAAACCCTTTATTGAGCCGGAGGGGCGCTTGCACGCCTTCTGCCATTCCGTCCCCCAAAAGTGGCATTTGATGGGCGTGATGCTCTCTGCCGCGGGCAGCTTGCGCTGGTATCGAGATACGTTGGCACCTGGCACGAGCTACGACGATCTCCTGGCTCCTGCTGTAGACATCACCGCGGGCAGCGAAGGACTGCTCTTCCTCCCCTACCTCACCGGCGAGCGGACGCCTCACCCTGATCCCCTGGCGCGGGGCGCGTTTGTGGGGTTGACCGTGCGCCATACCAAAGCACACATGACCCGCGCCGTCCTCGAAGGCGTGGCTTTTGGGCTGCGCGACAGCTTCGAATTGATGCGCAACGCCGGCCTCGGGCAGATCGAACAGGTCCGCGTAGCAGGTGGCGGCGCACGCAGCCCGATCTGGCGGCAGATCCTGGCCGACGTCTTCAACACGGAGCTGGTCACCGTCAACACCAGCGAAGGTGCAGCCTATGGCGCCGCCCTCCTCGCCGCCGTCGGCGCGGGCATCTGGCCCGACGTGGAAAGCGCCTGCGCCGCCACCATCCAGATCACCGGTAGCACCCGTCCTCAACCCGAGCAAGTCGCCATCTACGAAGCAGCATATCAACGGTACGGGGCGTTGTACCCGGCATTGAAGGCAATCTTCCACCAGCCAGAGTAGACGGACCGACGATCGGTAACAATACAGCTTGCGTCATCCAAGACGTTGCGTAAGCGTCAAGTTTCATCTGTTGTGACAAGCGACTTGACGTTTGTCCGTCGTCGGTCGTCGGTCGTCCGTCGTCCGTCGTCCGTCGTCCATTTCCCCCAGGGAGTTTCTTTTGCGCGATTCGACCATCCTCTATTCAATTTACATTCCCACGTTTTTGTTGGCTTTTTGCCGTGGACTGTTGGTGCCGGTGTTGCCGCTTTATGCGGCTTCGTTCGATGTTTCGTATGCGCTGGTCGGGTTGGTGCTTGCCAGTGAGGGGTTTGGCACACTGGTGGGCGACCTGCCCGCGGGGATCTTGATCGGGCGGCTAGGACGCAAACGCTCGATGCTCATCGGCATCACAGCGATGGTGGTTTCGACGCTGGCCTTCAGTTGGGCGCAGAGCGCATGGGAACTGCTCTTCTACGGCTTCTGTGTGGGGTTGGGGCACGCCATGTGGAACATCGCCCGCCATGCCTACCTGGCCGACGCAGCGCCCTCTGCCGGTCGCGGCAGGGCGATTGCCATCTTCGGTGGCATCAACCGCATCGGCACCTTTGCCGGTCCGTTGTTGGGTGGTGCAATTGGGGCGGCATTTGGGCTGCGTGTGCCGTTTGTGGTTTTTGCGGTGGTGGGGTTGGTGGCGCTGATCTTCCCACTGCGTTTCGTGGAACGACGTGGTTACGTGCCGCCTGAGCGAGGGACGCTGCGCGAACACTTCGCCCACACAGGTTCAATGATCCGCGAGCACTTTCGTTCGCTTGTCACCGCCGGTTCAGGACAACTCTTTGCGCAGATGATCCGCTCGGGGCGCAACATTGTGATTCCGCTCTACGCCGCCGATGTACTGGGGTTAAGCGTGGATCAGGTGGGCTTCGTCATCGGCGTCTCCGCCGCTGTGGACATGAGTCTCTTCTTCGTGGCCGGCTACGTCATGGACCGCTTCGGGCGCAAGTACGCCTATGTGCCGTCCTTCGCGATTCAGGCAATCGGCATGGCGCTGATCCCCTTTACTGCGAGTTTCGGCACGCTACTGCTGGCGACGTCGGTGATTGGCCTGGGCAACGGCCTCGGCTCAGGCACAATGATGACATTGGGCGCAGACCTCGCACCCGCGGACTCGCGTGGCGAATTCCTCGGCGTATGGCGGCTTATCGGTGATGGCGGCAGTGCAGGTGGACCGGTGGTGGTGGGCGCAGTGGCGGACGTGCTGGGGCTTTCGCTGGCAACGTTTACGATTGCCGGTGTGGGGCTGTTGGCCGCAGCCATGCTGGGGACATTGGTCCCCGAGACGTTGCGTCGAAAACAGGTGTAGCTTTACATCTCGATTAACGAAACTCCACTGCTCGTAAAGTAGACTATCGTCATAACCACGCCCAGCCCAAGAAAAAAGAGGCTCACCACTTTGCGCAGCATGCGGTCGGCGATGTGATTGGCCACCAATGCGCTGACCGCTCCACCTACGGCTGCACCTGCTCCCGCGATGACACCATTGATTAAATTGATGTCACCTTGAAAGGCGTAGCCCACCGCGCCCGACGTCGCCGTGAAGGCCATGATCAACGTCGACGTGCCGATGGCATCGTGCATCGAGAAGCTGAGGACCAATACCAGCACAAGCAGGATCATCAATCCCCCGCCCGCCCCCGTGATCCCTGTGGCGATGCCAATCAGAAGGCCCAACCCGATGGCGGCCAGCACCTCTTTCAGCGGATGGGCCAGCGCCCAGACACCGTCGGGATTCAACTGTGGTAGCAGTCCCTGACTACGCCGTTTCCACATAAATGCGCCGGTGGCAATCAACGACAGTCCGAATCCTGCGCCGAGATCCGTTTCGGGGATGTAGGCGGCGATCAGCGCACCCACTTGCGCGCCGAAAACAGATCCCAGGGCGATCCACGCGCCTGATCCTACGCGCAGATGGCCATGACGATAGTAGGTATATGCAATCACCAACGACGCGATGACATCTACCACAAGGCTTGTGGCAATCGCTTCATGAACGTCAAAGCCCATCACAATCGAAAGCAAGGGCACGATCACGGCAACGCCGCTAGCCCCAGTTAACCCGGTGGTGACACCGGTGATCAGGCCAATGCCCAGCATAACTAGATAAGGAAAGAGGGGATCTTCCAAGTTCGTTATTATCCTGCTAACGTTAAGATCGTGTGCAAAAGAACATTTGCCCCAGCCACCAGGTCATCCGGATCGGTGTGTTCGTCGGGGCAGTGGCTGCGCCCATTGTGCGAAGGGACAAACAACATCGCCGCCGGCGTCACATTGGCCAGCAGCATCGCATCGTGTCCTGCGCCGGAGGGCAGATCGAGCGTCGGGTAGCCGCAGCGCTCCGCCGCCGCCCGAATTGCGCCCTGGATGTCGCCGTCCATGGGCGTGGGGACCGTCTCGGAACCCACCCGACGTGTTGAGGTGGTGCGGGTGTGTAGCGTCACCTCATTGCGCAGGTGCTCCAGCCGGGCTTCGATCTGGTCCAATTCCTTGGCTGTGGCGGCGCGGAATTCGATCTCGACCATCGTCTTGTTGGGGACGACGTTGGAGACGCCCGGTGACACGATCACATTGCCACAGGTGACCACCGCGTCGGGGAAATCACCGGCGACGATCTCTTGTGCGCGGACGATGAAGCGGGCCGCGGACACCAGCGCGTCTGAGCGCATGGGCAGCGGCGTTGTCCCCGCGTGATCGGGCCGCCCGTGAAATGTGACCTCCCACGACCGTCGCCCAAAAATCGCGCTGACCACGCCGATGGGGACGTGTGCTTCTTCCAGCCGCGGCCCTTGCTCAATGTGGAGCTCCACATAGCCCGCCAGCGAGGACGGAGCGCGCCGCAACGAGCGGATTGCGTCCAACGTCAACCCGCCGGGGACAATTTCGCGCATGAGCGCCAGGTCCGCGGAATGAGCGGCGGCGTTGCGTAGGAAGGTCTCGATGTGTGCGTCGCTGAGTTGACCGGTCAACGCGCCGCTGCCGAAGAAGTGACCGAAGCGTCCTTCCTCGTCGGTGAAGTCGATTACTTCGACGTTGCAAACCAGCGGAATGTTCTGTTCCTTGAGTGTACGCAGCACTTCCAGCCCGGCCAGTACACCGAACGCGCCGTCATACGCGCCGCCGTGGGGCACCGTGTCCAGGTGCGAGCCGATGAGCACAGTTTGCGCGCTGGGATCGCCGCAATCGAGCCGCGCCGACAGATTGGCGGCAGCGTCGAGCGTCACCGTCAGGCCAGAGTCCTGGGCCTCGTAGCGGAAATAGTCCCGCGCTGCCCTGTCCGCCGCCGAGAAGGGATAGCGGTTCCGTCCGCCGCCTGCTGCGTCGGGCAGCAGCCCGATCTGTCCCATCTCTTCGAGGGTGCGCAGGAAGCGCGCTTGGTTGATCTCGAACATGGTTGTGTTCTCCATGCGGTGATGCCAACTAAAAGCCATTCGATAGAACGCGGATTGAGCGGATTGGGCGGATTAAAACGGATTTCTCTGGAAGAATCCGCTTGGATCTGCCCAATCCGCTCAATCCGCGTTCTATTCCGCCGCGTTCTATTCCGCCTACAGACCCAATCCATTCACAATCTCTTCAGTATACCCGAAGATCGCCGGCGCGCCACCTGTGTGTAAAAAGAGGACCGGTTCGTTGGGATCGAGCAACCCACGGCGGATCTGATCGAAGAGCGCGGAGACGGCCTTGCCGGTGTAGACCGGATCGAGCAGGATGCCCTCGGTGCGGGCGACAAGGCCGATGGCGTCTAGCCCCGCCTGGGTGGGGACGCCGTAGCGCTCGCCCACGTAAGAAGCGTCGTTGTCGAACTCGTCCACGCTGAAGTTGACATCGAGATCGAGGCGTTCGGCGGCCTGGTTGGCCATACGCGCCATCTCGATCATGCGGTTGGGCATGTCGTCGCCGTCGAAAGGACAGATCCCCTTGACGTGGATCTTGCTACCCGACGCCTTCATCCCCAGCACGAGACCGGCCTGCGTTGTGTCCAGCGCGGCGGCGTAGAGGAAGCGGGGGGCGATCCCCAGTTCGCGACATTGGCGCACGATCTCCAGCGCGCTTTCGGCGTAGGAGATGGCGTCGAGATCCACCACATCGGCCTGCCGCGGCCAGTAGACATTGCGGCCCTGGCTGCGTAGTTCCTCGATCTTGGCGCGGATGATGGCCTGCTGCTTGGTGCGGTCGTTGTCGGGCAGCGTCGTGACGTGCGCGCCCAGCAACCGCTGCACCAGGTTGTTGCCGCTGATGTGATCCCGGTCGAATTCACGTTCCGGGCGCAGGATCAGGTGCAGTTCCAGTCCTAGCTTTGCGCAGGCCCCTGCGATCTGGCGGCAGTAGTTCGACTGCACCGCCGCGCCCGTCACCACCGTGTCGGCGCCCGCGGCCAGAGCGTCGGCCATGCTGAACTCCAGCATGCGCGTCTTGTTGCCGCCGAAGGCCAGCCCGGTGAGGTCATCGCGCTTGATGTAAATCGGCGGACCGCCCAACGCCGCGCTCAGGCGTGGCAGCGCCTCGATGGGCGTGTTCATGTACCCCAGCTTTACCCGCGGCAGATGGGCGATGGCGGCGGCAAGGCGATCTTCTTGGTTGATGACGGCGGTCATAAGGTGGTCTCCTTGATTTTGAGTTGACAATCTTCAATTCCCCAGTAGTTCACGATTCTCTGCGAAACAGCGGAGAGAGCATCCTCAGATGCGGCTTTTTCCGGTCTACCCGGCATCTGAGGATGCCTACTCCGCGTCAAAATCGTGAACTACTGCTCCTGTTGTATCAGATGCTCCCAAAACGTCAACGCTTGCTGCTCCATTTCCGTTGTCACGATCTTGGCATCGGGCATGATGACGGTATCGCCTTCTGTCCACAGATCACCAACTGGTTCCAGTGTACGCACGGCAAGTTGCTGATACATCTGAAACTTCTGCGTTCGATCCTGTTCGTTCATAAACCGTTGAAACAGGATGAGATAGTCTGGATCGTGCTCGTTCAGGTAGCGGATGGCCCACTTGTCGCCATCCCAACGCAGGCTGCGAGCGCGGAAGTAGTTGAAGAAGAGATCGGCGGGCGCATAGAGCGCCATGCGCAGATCGAGCGTCTGCCAATAGAGCGGATCCTCGGACGCAAATAGCCGCCGCGCCACCGCAAGGTTGTAGTTGACGCCGTTCCATGCGTGAAAAGCGTCGTCGGCAGTATCGTCCTGAATCCATGTACCGCTATGCGCCTTTGTCTGCGCTTGTTGTAACAGACCGTTGCGGTCAAAAAGGATCTTGCCAACTTCCAACCACCCTACGAGACGCCCTACCCAATTGGCAAAGGCGAGCGGTTCTGTTGCCGCCAAGAATTGTTCCAATTGCGCCGTTGTGTGAAAGACCAGATCGGTGAATCGCCCCTCGATGGAGGTGACGCCCACATGCAGCGGCACCGGCGCCTGTCTGAGGACGATCACCAGATCATAGTCACTGGCGGGCGTCAGCGCGTCTTTGATGGCGGAGCCGACCAAGATGACTCCTTCGACAGCTTCTTTTTGTGACAAATGGTCTGTCACCTCAGCCAGCGTCAGTTCGTGGGTCGACGAGGAACGTTTCTGCGGCATGGAATCTACCTACCAATGCAAAATTAACGTGCTCAACACGACAATCGCAAATCGTAAATTCTACGCCGTCAGCGTCTCTTCTTCCAACCCAATCTCCCAATGCTGCGCTAGACTCTGCGCCTGGACCATGCGGGCGTAGCGTCCGTTTTGGGCAACGAGTTGGTCGTGGCTACCGGCTTCGCTGATGCGACCGTCTTCGAGGACGAGGATGGTGTCGGCGTGGCGGATCGTGGAGAGCCGGTGGGCGATGACGAGGGTGGTGCGGTTCTGCGTCAGCCGGTTGAGCGCCTGCTGGATCTGCCACTCGGTCTCGGTGTCCACGGCAGAGGTGGCTTCATCGAGCACGAGGATGGGCGCGTCCTTGAGCAGGGCGCGGGCGATGCTCAACCGCTGCTTCTGCCCACCAGAAAGGCGCACGCCCCGTTCGCCGATCAGCGTATCGTATCCTTGCGGCAGTTGCACAATGAACTCGTGGGCGTTGGCGGCGTCCGCGGCGGCGAACATGGCTTCGTCACTAGCGCCGGGGTTGCCGAAGAGGATGTTCTGGCGCACCGTGCCGTGGAAGAGGAAGACATCCTGCATCACCATCGCCACGTTGCGGCGGATGAAATCGAGATCGAGCGTGCGCAGATCGTGTCCATCCAGGCGGATGCTGCCCCGCTGCGGCTCGTAAAAGCGGGGGACGAGCTTGCTGATCGTGCTCTTCCCCGCGCCGGTGGGGCCGACCAGCGCCACCATCTGGCCCTCGCCGATCTCGAAGTTGATCCCCTCCAGCACAGGACCATCGTCGTTGTAGGCGAAAGAGACGTCGTCGAACTGGAGTGTCCACCGCGGCGATTTGGGCGTGATGGCGTTGGCCGGGCTGACGATTTCGGGTTCTTCGTCCAACAACTCGTTGACCCGATCCAAACTGGCGACAGCCTTTTGCAGCGTGTCGCCGATGTCGGCCAGTCGCAAAATGGGCTGGTAGATGTGCCCCAAATAGACGATGAAGACGAAGAGATCGGCCACGCTCATGCCACCGCTCAGGGCGTAGCTACCGCCGAACCAGATGGCCAGCAACGAACCAATGCCGCCGGTGATCTCGATGATCCCCGCGGGGAGGAGCGAAATACGGTTGGCCTGTGTGATGTTGTCACGGTAGGCGAAGGCGTGGTTGCGAATCAACCCGGCCTGCGCCGCTTCCTGGCCGAACGACTTGATCTCGCTCATGCCGGAGAGGTTGTCCTGGAATTGGGCCACGAGCTTGCCGATCTCCCCGCGCACGTTGCGCCACGTGGAGCGGATCTGGCGCATGAAACGGTAGACGAAGAAGCCGGCAATCGGCAGCGGCGCCAGGACCAACAACGCCAGCGACGTGTTGATCGTCATCAGCACGATTAGCATCGTCACCGGCACGATGAGGGCCAGCACCATTTCGGGCACGCCGTGGGCGAGGAAGTCTTCCAGCGTCTCAATGTCGTTAACGGCGCGGGCACTCATTTCTCCTGTGCGCTGCCGGTTGTGGAAGCGATGCGACAGCCGTTGCAGGTGGCTGTAGGTGCGCACCATCAGGTCGGCCATCACGGCGTAGGCGACAATGTGCGAAAACTGGCCGTAGGCATAGCGCGCCGTTCCTCGCGCCAGGTAGACCACGCCCAGCATGCCGGTGATGGTCAACAGCGCCGCGGACGAGCCGCCGCCCTCGGTGATCCAGGCAATGAGTTGACGGATCAAGAGCGGCGGGATCAACGTCGTCGCCGCGAAGACGAGTCCACTCAGCACCGACGCCCCCATCAAAAGACGCCGGCCTGCCAGCAACCGCCACAGGCCGACGAAGAAATTTTCTTTAGGTTTGTTGTTCATGCCATTTCCTGGAGGTTATGCCGCCAGAGGAACGTAAAACTCCGGCTTGTTTTGTTCGAGCAGAGGACGTCGACTGGAGGCAAAGCGCACAAAAACCACCGGATCGCCGTCGCCGCCTGCGTCGTGCAGCAGTTGAAGGCTGTACTGCACGAGATCAGGATCGTCCTCGGGAAGGAGGATCAACTCGAATTGTGCAGGCAATTGTTCCAAAACCGCGGGGTTTTGGAGGAAGTAACGGGTGATCTCGCCGGTGAGTTGAATGTTGCGGTCGACAATTGTGGAATTGCTCATCGATTGGTCTGCCATCTTTCGTACCTCTGCCGATACCGTCGCCAGTGACGCGATAGATCTTCTATCGCAAACGTGAGTGCTTCATCGAAGTTTCGAAGATCAAGCGCCTCTTTGATTGCGTCACGATGTGGGTGCATTGTATCACGATGTGCAAACCCATGCGCGCTGTCATAGCGAACAACCGGAAGCCACTCCGTTGTCCAACGGCATTCGAGCTGCACGGTAAAATGGACAACCATCCCTTGTTCAACAACGAACCGCACACGCAAACGATTGTGCGCATCCAGCGATCGACGATACTCTGTTTCTCACATATCACCTTACTTTCAAGACGATCTTCCCGATATTCTCATACGCGCGCATGGCGTCATGCGCGGCCTGCGCCTCTTGCACAGGATAGACGCTGCCGATGATCGGTTTCATCGAGCCGTCCTCAAAGTGGGACCAGAACTGCGCACGGAAGCGCCGCACGATCTCGTTCTTTTCGGCCACAGGACGCGCCCGCAGCACCGACCCGATGAGACGGGCGCGCTTGCCCATGAGTTGGCCGATGTTGATCTCGGCCACAGAGCCGCCCAACGTGGCGATGAAGACGAGCCGTCCTTTGATCTTGAGCAGGCTGATGTTGCGCGCCAGATAGGACGCACCCACCATGTCGAGGATCACGTCTACGCCGGCGCCGTCGGTGAAATCCTGGGTGGCGGCGACGAAATCGTCCTCGTTGTAGTTGACGGCCAGATCCGCGCCCAGATCGCGACAGACCTGCACCTTGTCGGGCTTGCCCGCCGTGGCGATGACCGTCGCACCCGCCGCCTTCACCAGTTGGATCGCCGCCGTGCCGACACCGCTGGCTCCACCGTGGATCAACACCGTCTCGCCCGGTTGAAAGCCGGCTTCCATGAAAATGTTGAGGAAGGCGGTGAGGTAGACTTCAGGCATGGCTGCCGCCGTCTCAAAATCCCACCCGGCGGGGATCGGCATCAGCATCGCCGCGGGGACGGCCACCTTCTCGGCGTACCCGCCGCCCGCCAGCAGCGCGCAGACCTTGTCCCCGCGCTGCCAGTTGGTCACGTCCGCGCCCACTTCGGCGACGATGCCGGCCATGTCCAGCCCCAGGATCGGCGACGCGCCGGGCGGCGGCGGATAATTCCCCGCGGCCTGCGCCAGGTCCGCCCGATTCAGCGCCGTGGCGTGCACGTCTACGAGCACTTCGTCCGCCTGGATTGTGGGATCGTCGGTTTCTGCCCAGATAAGGCGGGGTGTTTGCTCTTGGGAGATTTGAATGGCTTTCAATGGATTTTTCCTTTGCAGATGAAAAGGTGCGGGGGTGATTCTGTGAATGAGCGCGTTGAGCATGCTCGTCACGCTGGTAGCGTGACCTACGACATACGTGAGTCGTCTCGTTTGTCGTAGCTGCGGTTACCAACCGCAGGACTGGTAGCGTGACCTACGACATACGTGAGTCGTCTCGTTTGTCGTAGCTGCGGTTACCAACCGCAGGACGTTGGATTCGAGATCACTTCCTCACAACGAGGGTGCGTACTCTTCGAGTCCCCCCCCCAATCTCCCAATCACTTACTCGCCCAATCTCATTCTCGCTTCAACAGCCCTCGCTGCCGATAAACCACCGCCGCCTCTTCCACAAACGCCGCGTTGACGGGCGCTTTGTATTCCTCGCGTAGGGTGCGGGCAAGGGATTGCAGTTCCTCGAAACTACACCGGTGAGGACGAAGCTGATTGTACATCGCCAGCAATGTCTCGTTGGGGACGGCGGTCAGCTCGGCGGCGCGTTCCAGGTTGGCGGCCAGGTCGGGGTAGCCACCCTGTCGCGCCAGTTCGGCCTGTCGGCGCAGCGTCCCCGCGTCGATGCGCAGATCGTCCGCCGTCAACTCGCCAGAGACGGCCGCGTCCAGAGAGATTTCACCGAATGGACGTCCACTGGCGGCGCGCAGGGATTCGGCGGCGTTTTCACCAAGGGGGTAAGTCGAATCACTCATCGGATGATTCTGTACCTTTCTTTTCTTTCTGCTCTTCTTCGGAAACTGCATTTTCAATCAGCGGAAGAAGGTCTGGAATCATTTTCGTCGCTGTTTCCCATGCAATGTTGGCATCAATGCCGAAATAACCATGAATCAGATGATCTCGCATACCTGCCATTTGCTTCCAAGGCACGTCAGGATGGCGCTCTCGGATCTCGCTTGGAACTTGCTTCGCCGCTTCACCGATGACCTCCAATGCTCTCACGACAGCAAAATACGTCTTGATATCAGTGCTAAACAGGTCAAGAGTCATACCAGTGACGAAGTCTTGAATGTGGATCATCATTTGCTCGATATCACGCAGAAATTGAATCGTATCGCGTGGCGAAGTCATAACGTGACGACCTCTTGAAGAATTCGAGCGCCAATTTGACCATGTAGCGATGGCTTTGTGACCAGATCCACTTTATGGCCAAGGATCGAACTTAGCTCTTCCTCTAAAGTCATGAACCCAAAAATGTCCGGAGATTGTACAAACTCCACCAGCAGATCCACATCGCTGCCGGTCCGTTGCTCCCCCCGCACATAGGACCCGAAGACGCCCAAGCTCTTGAGATGATAACGCCGCGTCAAATCAGGCAAATGCTCGCCCAAAATCGCCTTGATTTCGTCCAACGTCAGCACCTCGGCCACATCCTGCGCCATCCTACACCTCCCCATCATCTCGTCATCGCGCTGCCCTAACTGCTAACCGCCAACTGCTAACTGCTCCGCTACACATCCGGTTCCCAGTCAAAGATCACCTCCGTCGGCGGCTGCTCGCGGACATCCTCCGTTTCGCGACGATGGAGCAGCGTGGTCTTGACGATCAGGCGCAGCCGGGCGGTGTTGTCCACTTTGACGGCGACGGGCAGCGGGGCCAGCCCTTTGGCGTAGCGGGCGGCGTTGCGGCCAATCTTCTGGTAGATCTCCAGGGTGAGGCTGGGCGACTGGGGGAAGAGTTCCAGGTTGTTGAGCGGGGCCAGCCCCTTTTTCTGGATCACGGTGGTGCCGCGCGACTGGATGCCCACGGCAATGCCCGATCCGCTCAGTTGCGCGCCCACGTGACCCAGAGCCGCGCAGTCCGCGCTGTGGTGCACCTTGACGATACGTGCCACAAGCCCTTCCTCGGCCACGCCGGTGAGGAGCGACTCCAGCACGCGGTCGTGGGGCAGCTCGCCGATGGTCTTGATCAGCCCTTTGCCGAAGGCCGGGCCAACGGCGACGACGATTTCGTCGGGGTTGGTGCCCACCCGCGCCGCGCCGATTTCCACCAGTGTGCGCAGGGGATCGCCTACCTGGGCGTTGATGAAATCGTGGGGCGGTTTGGCCTGGGGAATGCGCTGGATGGCGTCCCAGTCCTCGCCGGTGAGGCGGTAGCCGGTGCCAGGACCGGCGTAATCGTTGACGTCGTTGAGCGCGCTGCGCACACGGAAGTCGCGGTCGAAGATGCCGGCGGGCTGGAGGTAGTCGCCCGCCACACGCCGGCGCCCCATTTCGAGGATGTTGGCTGCCACGTCCTCGAAGCCGCGGGCGTGCAGGGCGCGCACCACGGTGAGCAGATTGGCGTCACCGGCCAGGAAGGTGTCGGCGGCGGTGATGTCGGCCACGAGATCGCGTTCGGGCATGTCGTCACTGCTGTGGGCGACGGCGGCAGCGTCCACCTCTTCGTCGGTGATGGGCGGGAAGCCCAGTTCGGCGTAGACCGCCTGGATCGCCTGCGCCGCTTTGCGCCGGATCGCCAGCGTCTCGTCCTCGCCTACAGGACGAATCCCGGCGTTGATCTGCATGTCGCGCTGGATCACCGTCCAATCGTCGAAGTCTTCGGCATCGTAGTTGCCGCCGCCGAACATGTTGTCGCGCTTGGGCACGGCGCTATAGCCCGACGTGATGAAATCGGTGCCGGGGATAAATTGGAGCATGAGTTTGGCCGTTTTGCGGATGGCGGAATGGGAGGCCAGGGCGTCATTGCCGGATGCGACTTCGAGCCCCAGCATCGCCGCCATCAAATTTTCGGCGAGGACGGCGCGCACGCCGCCGGGCAGCGCTTCGGGCAGGGCGATGCACGAGATCGAGCCGTTCTGCACGCCCTGGCTGCCCGCGCCTTTGGTGACGAGCAGACAGCGCGCTTCGAGGTAGAGCATGGAGCGTCCTTCGGCGTAGCCCATCAGCGCCTCGGATCCGGTGCCCGACGTGAAACGAATTTTGATGCCGCGTGAGGCATAGGACGCCGCCAAGAACGCCTTCGACCAGGGCGTGTCGTCGCCGTCGACAAACGAGCGTTCGCTGCCGTAGATCGACAACGTCTCGGCATAGGACGTCATGCCCTTGATGCCCAATCGCAGGCCCAGCGCCTCTTCCACGGCACACTGGGTGAGCACGCCGCCCCGTCCTGTCTGCGTGCCCACGAGGACGGAGAGCGCGTTGAAGGGCGCAGCGCGGGCGACGCGCACCGTGGTTTCCACTTCGGCGAAGCCACGCAGGCCGGCCTCAGCGGCGTCGGCGGCGAGCAGCGCCGGGTTCTCGCGCCAATTGGTGACGTGGGCCTGGTTGGCAGGTGTGCGGCGCACGCGCATCTTGGTCAGCCCCATCATCATTTCCAGCACGTTCATGTGGCGCATGACGTCGCATAGTTTGGCAGGCGTGCAGCCCACCACCAACCGCCGCACCGCACCGGCGGAGACGTTGATGTCCACCAACATGCGCGCCAATTCGCGGGACGGCGTCGCCATTGCCTCCTCGGCTACCGCAAGATCAAGGGCGCGGTCGGCGATGAAGAGATCGAGCATGTCGAAATCGGCGCGCGGCTTGCCGTCCATTTCCGAGACGCAACCGTCCTCGATGCGCAAACTCGGCTGCGGATCGAAAGGACTGTCCACCACCTGGAGACCGGCTTCGGGCCACGGCTCGACGTAGGTTTCTTTGTTAATGTCACGCTCGGCCAGGAGGGCGAAGCGGCGGGAGGAATGGGAAGTCATTGGGGAAAGTACGTCCTTTTCACTGGAGAAGATATCGTGTAAAGGATAGTGCGTAGTGCGTAGTGCGTAGATCGTCGACGATCTACGCACTACGCACTACGCACTATTCCTTCCATGACATTGCTTAAACTTCCGCCCACTGCCACAAGGGCAGGGATCGTTGCGGCCGACGCCGGCGAATTGGCGGCGGCGGGCGGCTTCTTCTTCGGCGAGGATGCGCATGACGTTGGCCGGGGCGCGACGGTGACGCAGTTCCTCGGCCATGAGGCGCATGGGATGATCCACGTGGTTGAAGAAGGCGCGAAAGCCCGCGCACAGGTAGTTGAGACCGGGATCACCGTCGGGCGTGAGGATGAAACGATCTTTGGGGCAGCCGCCGTTGCAGACGAAGCGCACTTCGCAGTCGAGGCAGTATTGGGGCAGCGTGTCGCGTTTGTCCTGGCCGAATTTGCGCTGCTGGGCGGATGCGACCATCTCGATCAGCGGAATTTCCTGGATGTTGCCCAGGCGGTAGTTGGGTTCGACGAAGTGATCACAGCTAAAGAGATCGCCGTTGTGTTCCATCGCCAGGGCGCTGCCGCACGTCTCCTCGAAGATACAAAGGCCGGGGCGGTTGCCCGTCCACGCGGCGAGGGCGACGTCGAAAATCTGTACGAAGACCTGACCCACATCGTGGCGCACCCATTCGTCGAAGATGCCGATGAGGAAGCGCCCATACTGCTCCGCGGTGACGGAGCGATTGGTGGGGTTGTCGCCTTCCTGGTAGCCGGTGTCGTTGTCGCGCTCGACGATGGGGATGAACTGCATGAACTGCGTCTTGGCTTGGTCGCGCAGGAAGCGGTAGACCTCTAGCGGGTGGTCGGCATTGGCGGCGTGGACGGTGGTCAAAATGTTAAATTCCACCTTGTGGTGCTGCATCAGGTGCATGCCCGCCATCACCCTGTCGAAGGTGGGCTTGCCGCCTTTGTCCACGCGGTAGGCGTCGTGCAGTTGGCGAGGACCGTCCACACTGAGGCCGATCAAAAAGTCGTTCTCGTGGAAGAAGCGACACCAGTCGTCGTCGAGCAGCGTGCCGTTGGTCTGCAACGCGTTGTGGACGTGCATCCCCGGCTTTTTGTACTTCTGCTGCAATTCGACGGCGCGCTTAAAGAAATCGAGGCCCATGAGCGTCGGTTCGCCACCCTGCCAGGCGAAGGTCACCTCGGGCACGCGCTGCGCCTCGATGTACTGTTTGGTGTACGCTTCCAGCAAATCATCGGCCATGCGGAAGCGACTGCCGGGGTACATAAACTCTTTGGAGAGGAAGTAACAGTACTCGCAGTCCAAATTACAGATGGCGCCGCGCGGCTTCATCATGATGTGAAAGGCAGCAGGCGTCACCGCGTCCTCACCGGCGGAGAGGAAAGTCTTGGTTTGGGGCGGAAGGGTCAGATCAATCTGCGTCATTTTGTTGTCGGCCTAAAATTTCATCGACAGAAAGCGTCAAATCAGGGAAAGAGAGCGGCGAAACCTGGTCTCCCCGCCAGAAATGACGCGCTTCACGGTATCCCTGCGCATGCGGACGGCTGAAGACGTCGATCTGATCGGCTTCGACATCGACGAGCCAGACTTCGGGCACATCGGCGCGGGCGTAGAGAGGCAGCTTCAATTCGCGATCATAGGTCTGCGATGTGTACGCTACTTCGATCAGCAGGTAAACGTCCCCAGGACCGGGATGGGCGGCGGCGTAGTAGTCTTCGCGGAAGTGGAGCACGGCCACATCGGGTTGTGGCTGAGAATAGTCGTCAAGCTGGATTGGATTTTGCGGGTGCACAATCGCATTCGGTGCGCCGCGCACAGATAGAGCCGTCAACCGGTTGACACAGGCGGCGTGAAGGCTGCTAATCGACGCCCTATCGTACAAAACCCCATCGAGTAGTTCGAGCCGATCCTTGGCGCAGAGAATACCCGCTTCGCCCATCTGGTGAAACTGGTTCACCGAAATCAGCAGGCGTTGCGGCTCACTGGGTTGTTTTCGATCTACGTGGGGGATGGTCGGTGCGTGTAGGCCCATGGCCGGACTCCTTTTCGCGTTGCGTGTTGCGAGGGTAGAGTGTGTTGATTCCTCAACTTGAACGGTTTCGTTTTCAAGCGTAGTGCGTAAACGGACTACGCACTATCGTTAAACACGACAACATCCAAGCAAAGGCAGATGTTCCTCAACCCACGCAACACGAATCACGCAACACTTCTTACGCCATCGGCACTTTGCGCTGCACGAACTGCAACGGCACATTCCACGGGTCGCGCAGGAAGAGCAGTTTGTCGCCGGCAGGGGTTTCGGTGATGTCGCCCACGACGGTGGCGCCGGCGGCGACGAGGGCGTCGCGGCGTGCTTCGATGTTGTCGTCCACGTAGAAGGCGAAGTGCAGAATGCCGGGGTGCATGTTGGCGTAATCGGGCAGGGGAACGTCTTTGTTGCTATAGAGTTCGAGCATACTGCCCTGGCCGTCACTGATGAATGTCATGTACGGGGGGACGTCCCCGGCGCGGATGACCTTCATGCCCAGGTTTTCGACCCACCATTGGGCCGCTGCCTTGACATCTTCAACGTTGATGGCGACGTGTTCGAGTTTCATGGTGTGATCCTTGACGAGTGTGGGTGGATAGCAGAAAAAGAGATTGGGCGATTGGGCGATTAAGAGATTTCAGATTCTAGGACAAGGATCTGAAACCTCTTAATCGCCCAATCGCTTAATCTCCATGAATCTCAAGACTTCAAACCGGCAGCGTTACCAACTTCCCCGCCGCCAAACTCTCCGCCACCGCCTCCGTAAATTCCATGTACTTGACGCCGTCTTCGAAGGAGGTGTGGGTGATGGCTTCGCACCCGCGGATGGCGTTGATGAATTCTTCTTCGACGCGCCAGCCGCCCTGGAGATCAGTTGGAATTTCAACTTCGGACAGGGACGCGTCGCCCTTTTTGCCGCCCAAGAGTTTGTTCTGGGTGAATTGCAGCGTGGCCTGGCTGCCGTAGAGCGTGGCCCGCGGCGCACCCGCCAGCCCGGTGACCGACGAGATCTGCATGTGAAACTGCGCCCCGCACACCATCTCGCCGATGATGTCCACGTGCTCGGGGACGCGCACAGCCTTCAAACGACCCTCTTCGGTTGGGCGCATTTTAACATAGGTCTGCCCCGACGCCATTACCGTCTTGGCCGTGCCCACCCAACGCATGACGGCTTCGTACCAGATGCCCATGCCCATGATGTTGAGGCCGCTGAGGTCGCTGTCCTGGCGCCAGTGCAGGGGCGCAGTGGGATCGAGGAAATCGCCGCCGGCCACCACATCCACCGCGAGGACGTCGCCCAGGTAGCCGTCGGCCAACATCTTTTGGATCATACGATCCACGCGCAGCGTCATGGGCGAAGGGACGATCTGGGCGATCTGCTGCGGATGGGCACGCGCCACCGCCCACATCTGATGCGCTTCAGAAGCGTTCATGGCCATGCGCGCCTCGCACATGACATGCTTACCCGCCTGGAGCGCAGCAATGGTGGCGCTGGCGTGCATATACGGCCACGTACCGATAACCACGGCATCCACCGCTGGATCGGCGATGACGTCGGTCCACTCGGCGTAGGCTTTAGGGATGCCCAGTTCGTTGGCGGCGCGCTGCGATGATTCGATGCTGCGGTTGCAGACGCCGACGATCTCGACGTTGTCCTGTGCACGCAGACCGGGAATGTGCTTGTCTCGTGTATTGCGTCCTGCGCCGATGACGGCGACGCGAATTGGGTTTTGGGTCATGGTGGCTCCTTTGTGATTGACGACAGTCGACGGAGGACGGACGACGGACTACGGACGTTAAGGTCGTTGAACGTCCTTTCGAATTTTCTACCGTCGCGTTACCCTCAGTTGTAACTTAGGGCAAGCGACATCCTCTACGCGCTTCTATCGTCCGTCGTCTGTCGTCCGTCGTCGACCTCTCGCGGTTCCTCGCGCGGCGACAGCCCCGACGCGTCATTGACCTTCGCCCCACATGGCGCGGGGACAACTCCTTGCAGGAGAGGATCATTGGTTTCTTGCATCCAGGTTGCCAGGCGCACGCGCAGGTCGGCGAGGACGGCGGCGTGGCCGGGATCTGTGGCCAGGTTTTGGCGTTCTGCCGGATCGAAGACGAGATCGTAGAGTTGTTCTTGGTCGATTTTATGATCCGCCCAGCCGTGGGACAGCCAGATGTCTTTGCTGGGGCTGTCGTCGACGTTGGGCAACACGGGCGTGCGATGGTCCCCGTAGCGGCGGATGTACTTGTAGCGTGGGGTACGCACGGCACGCTGCGGTTCGTAGGCGGCGTGGTAGGTGACCTCGGCGAAGATGGCCTCGTTGACTTCGTCCACTTCGCCCCCGATGAGGGGAAGGATGGACTCTCCTTGCAGCCAGGATGGGCGTTCGATTCCCAAAAGATCGCAGATCGAGGGGAAGATGTCGATGTGCGAGACCATGCCGTCGATCACCTTGCCGCCGCGCAGGTCGCCGGGGCCACGTAGGATCAGCGAAACGCCGATGCCGCGGTCGGTGAGGTTGCATTTGTGGCCAGGGAAGGCGATGCCGTGATCGGTGGTGGAAATAATCAGCGTGTTGTCGGCCAGCCCGTGCTCGTCCAATGCAGCGAGGACGGTGCCAACACCGTCGTCGAGGATGCGGGCGCTGGCGTGGTAGGCGGCCATGTCGGCGCGGGTGTCGGCTGTGTCGGGCAGGCCCGGCGCGGGTTGGGTGTAGCGGGCGTCATCCTCAGGTGTAGAATCAGGGAATTCGCGGTGCGTCTCGAAAAAGCCGACGTCGAGGAAGAAGGGCTGCATGGGCGACCCCGCCAAGAATCCTTTGACGGCGGGTGAAACGTCCGCCACCTGGCTGCTTAGCGTGGTGAGAATTTGCTGATAGCCGATGGTTTCTGCGTGGGCGGCGACGTGTTGCATTCCTCCCAAAACAGAAGTGTAGCCCACGGCGTGTAGGGTGTGGATCAAATGCTGGCTGTAGTCGTTGAGGCTGAAGCCACGGTGGGCGAGGCCGAGCATGCCGCTGCTGTGGGCGGATTGGCCGGTGAGCAGGGCGGCGCGACTAGGCGAACAGGTGGGCGCAGCGCAAAATGCCTGCCGAAAGAGGACGCCGTCTTCGGCCAGGCGCTGCAAATTTGGCGTGGCCACAGCATGGCCGTAGGGCTGGATGAATCGTCCTGTGTCGTGGGAGTGCAGGTAGACGATGTTGGGCTGTGTCATGGCGTGTGCGTTGGGTTGGGTGAATAGGTGCGATCTTTATTATACCTGATTCACCGGGGAACGCACAGGAGAGGTTTTAGTTCGGGTGGATATTAACGTGAAGTTGATCGCCGACCTGGGTGTTGGTGCTGTTGGCAGCCCCGGCGGGAAGTTCGATAACGCGTTTTGCGCCACGATAAAAGCTACCCGTACGCCAGGGGCGCAGGGCGTGATCGATGCCGACGACACAATTTTCTTTGTCGAGGTAGACTACGTCAATGGGGATGCACATGAACATGCAGTGGATGCTGCCACAGGGATCGATGAGCAGTCCGTCGCCGTTGAGTAATTCTTTGCGACCGATCAGCCCGATGAAACGGGCCCAGAAGTTGTCGGCGACGGTGCCGTCGGTGACGAGGTGGGTCTGTGCTCGTGGGTTGAATACACTCAGTGAAACAGCCAACTTTGTTCTCCACATCTGCAATGTGAGAGCGTGCAAACACAGAAGCGGCTAAGTGCGTCGCCGCCGGTTGAGGTTGCCGGCGAAGAGATCGGCCGGGAGGTTGACCTGGTCGGCCTTCATCCGTTCGAGCACTTTGGGGCGAATGCCGGTGGTGCGCAGTTGGCCGATGATTTTGCCTTTTTCGTCGACGCCCTCTTCTTCGAAGCGGAAGATGTCTTGGGTGAGAATCGTCTCGCCTTCCATGCCGAGCACTTCGGTGCAGTAGACGAGGCGGCGTGTGCCGTCGCGCATGCGTTCGATGTGAACGATGACGTCAACGGCGGCGGCAATCTGTTGGCGAATGGCGCGCAGTGGTAGATCCATACCGGCCATGAGCACCATGGTTTCGAGGCGGCTCAGGGTGTCGCGCGGTGAGTTGCTGTGTGCGGTGGACATGGAACCATCGTGGCCGGTGTTCATGGCCTGGAGCATGTCCAACGCTTCGCCGCCGCGGCACTCACCGATGACCAGGCGGTCGGGGCGCATACGCAGGCTGTTGGTTACCAGATCGCGAATGGTAATGGCGCCTTTGCCTTCGATGTTGGGCGGGCGTGTTTCCAGGCGCACGACGTGGTCTTGCCGCAGTTGCAGTTCGGCGCTGTCTTCAATGGTGACGATGCGGTCTGTGGCTGGGATGAAGCTACTGAGCACGTTGAGTAGTGTGGTCTTCCCCGAACCGGTGCCGCCGCTGACAATGATGTTGAGGTGGGAGATGACGGCTGCTTCGACGAACTTGGCGAAGTCTTCGGTGAAGCTGCCAAAGCGGACAAGATCTTCGACGGTAAGCGGCTTTTTGCTGAATTTACGAATCGTGACGCTGGGGCCGTCAATGGCAAGGGGGGGGATGATGGCGTTAACGCGGCTGCCGTCGGGCAGACGGGCGTCGACCATGGGGCTGCTTTCGTCGACACGGCGACCCAGAGGGGCGAGGATGCGTTCGATGATGCGTTGAACGTGTGCATTGTCTTGGAATTTGACTTCGCTGAGTGTTAGTTTGCCGCCTCGTTCTACATAAACTTGAGCGGGGCCGTTGACCATCACTTCGGAGACGCTTTCGTCGTCGAGCAAGGGTTGAATTGGGCCAAAGCCGAGAATATCGGCGAGGATCAGGTCGAAAAAGTGTTGGCGTTCGACACGGCTTAACACCAGCCCTGATTCTGTGATTGAACGAGCGAAAATCGGCTCAATGAGAATGCGGCCGTCCTCCATACTGATGCGCTCAGTATGGAGGTTGGCGTCGCGGATCAACTCTTGCTGAACCCTGTCGCGTAAGATGACGAAGGCGGAAGGCAGTTCTTTGTCTCGCCCGCTGCTGCTTCGCTGGGGCGGGGCAGGGGTCGGGTGACTCTCTGGTGCGCGAGGCGCGGGTGTCTGAACCGGTGGTGCCGGAGATTGTACCGGTGCAACAGTGTTGTATGCCTGCGGCACCGGTACGCGCCGCGTCGGTTGAGAAGGTGTCCGGTTAAAGAGTCCCATGCCCGCCTACTTTGTTACTCATCAGCCTTGTACTTGTCTGGATCGAAGAGTTCGACTGCGTTTTGATCTTTGAGTACAGGCACATCACGTCGAGGGAGGATCCAAACGGGATCCCAATCGTTCCATTCGTTATTGCTTAAGTTGCGTTGAATTGTGCCGTCTGTGTTCATGGCCCAGATTTGGGCTCGTCCGCTGATTCGGTTGCTCCAGAATGCAATGGTCCGGCCGTCAGGGCTGAAGGTTGGGTGTTTGTCCCATTCCCATTCGTTGTGAGTCAGGCGCTGTGGTTTTACATAGCCGCTTGCATTGAAATCCGCGAACTGGAAGATAAAGATTTCGTCTCCCCACAACCCATATTCGCCGTCGGTGGGCCCTGAACCGCGTTGAGACGTGTATACAACACTTTGGCCGTCTGGTGAAAAGCTGGCCTGGTAGTTGATGCCGCTGTTGTTCAGAAGTTCAACTCGGGCGTCTCGCCAGTGGGTCGGCACATCGTACCGCCACATGTAGATTGCCACCGATTTTTCGCTACCGTCGTCTTCGACCCAGATACGGCGTTGGTTGTCGGGCGACCATGTAGCCTGAATCTTCATTGCGTTGTAGAGGTCGGTTGGATCGTTAACAGGGGTTTGCTGGCTGCCATCTGGCTGCATCACCCAGAAACCACTGCGTGAACCAGGACGATCACTTTTGAATGCGATCCAGCCTGTAAATTGTTCCAACGGTGACGGCGTCGGCGTCATCATTCCCATGATCGCTACAAAGGGATCTGGGGTGGGCGTTGGCGTGATGGTGGGTGTGGGGGTGGGCGTAGGCCGCATCGCCACTTCTACCTTCAGTGCCCGCAATCGTGCTTCGATGGAGCCGTCTATGGGCAATGCTGCGGCTGCGTTGTATTGGAACAATGCGTTCGGTAGATCACCCAGTGTTTCAAATTGTGCACCATACCCCAGGTATGAGTCAAAGAGCGCTTTGCTGCCGTCGCCACCTAAGAAATTTGGCGCACCAATGTGTAATGCAAGAAGCGTTGGAATGGCCTGATCAAAGCGTTGTTGAGCCATGAAGGCCTTGGCCTGTTGATAGTTGCCAATCAGGCTAAGATTCCCCTGCACCAGTGCATCCCGTGGGCGCAGGCTGAGTGCCCGGCGGTAGAGTTCTGCAATCTGGTCAATTTCTGGTGACGAGAGCCCTGTCTGTGCCAATTGCTCAGTGGCCGATTGGCTGTAACTATTGAATAGGTTCTGCTCAACAACCTGTAGTTTGTAGACCGCAGATTGTTCACGGATTTGATTATACAACAAAATGGCATTTGACCAGTCACGATTTTGATAGGCGAGTTCTGCCTCAGCAAATATGTCTTCGATACGGGTCATTGCGCCGATCTCTGCTATGCGCTCAGGAACATCTTTATAGTCGGGTTCTTGAGTGAGGAGTTCTTTGTAGATGGCAAGTGCAGACGTAGTGTCGCCGCTTTTATGCAAGCTTACACCTTCTACATACTGCTCGTTGAGATGAATCTGTCTTTGGCTTTCGTTGAGGCCGCTTAGGGCAGATTGGTTCTGGGGTTCCATCTGCAAAACTTTCTCAAAGATCGTAACTGCCTCGGCGTAAACGCCATTCGACATTGCCAATTCCGCCTGTGTCAAAGAGGTGGTCAGTTCTCTTTGAAAGCGTTGTGAAATCTGCATTGGCTCTACCCAACGTTGGTAACCATACCAGCCGCCCACAAGCACAGCCAGCACCAGTACGGCAACCGCAATCAGGGTCAGCCGTCGTCGCTTGGTGAGTGCCACCATGAGTGTAGAACGGCCGGTAACGGGCTTTTGCTCCAGATCTATCTTTATCTGAGTACTGTCGATCAAGTACTGGATCTCGGCGTAGTCAGGATAATCTTTTTGTAACTCACTGAGTTTTTCTAGCGCGGCTTTCCAGGCGCCTTCTTGTACATGCCGCGCTGCTTCTTGGTAACGAGGATCTCGCCAGGCGGAAGTGTCTACAGTCATGGTTCTTTATCGCTTTCCGGGAATAACCTATCCTGAGACTTAGGATGCTCAGCCAATCTGTAAATAAGAGCGGAATCTAGTCGGTACTTCTGCGGATTTCTATGGAGCAACATTGCCCAAGTGGGAATGTGTCATGAACATTGTTCTGTGCTAGAGACCTGAAAAGGTGTCTACCAATACAGGGATGGCAGGCCCCAGGATTACAGCAAAAAGGGCGGGTAGAATAAACATCGCGATAATGGGCAACATCTTGATTGGCAGTTGATTCGCCTGTTCCTGGATCCACTGACGCCGCCGTAGACGCATCTGTTCGCTTTGTGTGTGTAAGATTTCGGCTACTGAAATGCCGAGGCTATCTGCCTGGATCAAGACAGCGACGAAGGTGCGTAGCTCGTCGATGTCGTTGCGCTCGGCCAGGTTACGTAGTGCTTCTACGCGGCGTACACCCATGTTCATCTCATTGAGCATGCGTTCGAATTCTTGTGTCAGCGCGTTGTGCCAGCGATCCGATAGTCGAAGCAGTGCCATTTCAAAGCCAAGCCCCGCATCGACCATTGTGGTCAACATGTCAAGGGCGTTAGGGAGTGCACGGCGCATCTCTTCGCGTCGTTTCTTAATCTTTCCTTTGAGCCAGAAGTTTGGAATATAGGTTGCAATAAGGAAGCCGCAAAGACTGAAGGAAATTACAGAAATCATGGGCATTTTCGCCACAACAAAGGTGTACAGACCAGCCAGCAGGGCACCAAGGATACCTGTGAGCATCTTCATTCCCAGTAAGTCGATAACCACGAGATTGTTGGGATTGCCTGCCATCACAAGCTGTTGGCGTAGCGTTTCAAGGTTGCTGCCCGGTGTCATGCGGCCCAGACCCGCCAGTGCAGAACGCCCCATTGGAATAAGCACACGCTCTGAAAAGCTTTCCAACTCAATGCCTTCAGTTGTGTTGCTAGTGGTTGATGCCTTTACTGCACGTAGGCGCTTTTGGATTTCCCAATATCTGTATTCACGGAAGAGGCCAAAACCTACCAACAAGAAGGCGATGCCAACGAAAATTGCAGCATAGAGGGAGGTAGCAACGGATGTTTGGGCAGATTCTATCGCAGATAGGAATAGTTCGATCAGTGCTTGAATGTTCATAGTTGGTTCGGCTTTCTATACTTCAAGGGACTTCACCATTCTCGAGATCATGAACAGCCCCATCAGTACACTGAAGACGGCAAAGCCAGGAATACAAAACCATGGAAAAACAAAGACACGCATCATATAGTCGGCGTTAAAGAGCAACAGGATCACGCCCAAAATAAACGGTAGACCGGCGAGTAGGTATCCTGTAGCCCGCTGCATACTTGTGATGGCACGTACCTCGCCCTGAATCTGAATCCGTTCGCGAATGGTACCGGCAATGGTTGCTAAAATTTCGCCTAAGTTGCCGCCCACTTCATGCTGTACTTGGATCGCGGCAACTACCATCGCTAGATCCGAGCTTTCCATGCGCTCGACCAGGCGGCCAAGTGCTTTGGTGGTGGAAACACCGAAAGCAATTTCCTGTGTAACGCGTTCATACTCTTCACTGCTTGGGCTGGGCATTTCTTGTGAAACAAGACGGAGTGCTTGCATAAGACCATAGCCGGAACGCAGGCTACCAACCAATAAATTCAACACATCGGGCAGTTGATCTTGAAAAAGACCAAGGCGCTTTTCTTTTCGACGCTTGAGCCACATACGTGGAATAAATGCAGCAAGAAGCCCTAAACCAAGGCCAGCATAAAGGTTGCCACCAATCAGCCATCCAACCAAGAAGAAAACAACGGTCAGGCCGAAGTTTATTGCCACGAATTCTACGGCAGTTAACTTGAGGCCGGCTTGAAAGAGCGCCAGGTTTAGATTTTCCCCCCATTTGCCGCGTACAAACTGCTCATTCATGCGCTGTTTGAGTTTATCCTGCGATGAATCGAGTTCGGCGTCAGCCAGCATGGCATTGACGGCAAGTCGATCTTCCAGCGCATTGTCAGGGCCGAGTGTTAGAAAAATGCCAACAAAGATCACGACAACCCCAGCCATGATCAGCAATGTAATGATGAGTACCACGGATCACACCTCCTGCCCACAACCAAGAACACAGCGATTCGGTAAAATGGCCGGCCCACTACCTCAGATACCATGCAACGATTTCGGCACCATGTAGTAGTGCGATCACAGCGCCGAAGCATAGATATGGCGCGTACGCAATGCTTCCCTTGCGTTGCACACGTTTGGCACCAAGGAAGATTGCCGCGCCGATGCCCCCAGCCAAAACCCCAACGACAAGCGCAACAGGCGTATATGCAGCCCCCGTAACAAGACCGATCAAGCCGGCAAGTTTGATGTCGCCGCCCCCCATTGCTCCCGGACGGGTCAGGCCAATCAGCAGGAAGCAGCCAAAACCAATGCCACCACCAATCACAGCACTCAAGAGTGTTTCTGGTGACTGTACCATTGCGGCAATTAACGCCACCCCTGCGGCGGGCCCAATCACGAGATTGGGCACACGCCGGTGTTCAATATCAATTACCGTTATGAGCAAGAACAGCGCCAGGTAGAAGAAAAGCAACGGCAGTGATTTGGTCGGCTCCTGTGATGTCGCTTGGCTGACCACCCAAAAGGCGTATGTAAAGAGCACAACGGCCGCACCAAAGACCCAGCGCCTGCGCTGCTGCTGAGAAAGCACATAGCGCAGATCAAAAGCATGGGCGGGGAAACCATTGGGTAGGCTACCAGCCAGCCAGTTAACGGTGCTTCCGTAGACAACACCCCACACCAAGGGGAAAGTAAGTTCGATCCATGCAGATGGAACACTTGCCATTTTTACGCTGTGCTCCCTTGAATGATTGTGGAAAGCCGTTTGAATAGACCTTTTTCCGCCTGTTTCGTGTTCTGTTTCTGATCGGGGATCATCTGTTTGGTAAGTTTTTCCATGCTACGAGCGACCGCGCTACGAGGATCACTTTGCACAAGTGGAACACCTCGGTTCAACGAGTAGGTGACCAATCCCATGTCTTCGGTGATGGTCGCAATCACCTGCATATTGAGATGGTTTCCTACGTCGTCTGCGGTGAGCCCTCCTTTGATGCCGTCTCGGTTTACAACCAAGTAGAGCTTTTCGCGCGGGAAACTGCTTTCGTCAGCCGCTCTGAGGAAAAGAGATGTGCGGTGGAGCGCAGTCATCTCAGGTGTTACAACCAGTAGTACCTTGTCGGCCAGGCTTAATGCCACACTGGTCTGTTCTTCGATAATGGCGCCGCCGTCGATGACAACGTAGTTGTACTCGCCGGCAATAATCGAGAGCAGTTTTTCAAACTGCTCCACGTTGGCAGACATTTGTTCTTCAAGGTTGCGCCCACTCACCAAAACATGCAGGCCACTCTTGTGTGACACCATCATGCCGGTGATCAGGTCAAGATCCATGCTTGCGCCCTGTGCCATTAAATCGCTGCATGTAAACTGAGCGTTTAAGTTGAGTACTGTTTCTAGATCACCTAGGCTGCCATGTCCATCAACGAGCGCAACACTGCCATTTGTCATTTGCCGAATCATGACGGCTGTGTTGACAGCCAGGGTCGTGCATCCTGCGCCCCCTTTGGGGCTGATGAACAAAATTGTCTGATTGCGATGTCCACCAGTCTGCCGATTGACAATACTGTCTTGGCGCAGCGTTTCGATTTCAACGAGTTGACTCAGCGTTGTGAAGACGTCAGACTCGCTAAAAGGCTTGAGAATGAACGCCCGTGCGCCGGCCAACATCGCCTCACGGACGTAGGCGACGGCTCGGTCATCGGCAAGCGCAACGATTGGCGTCAGCGGAGAAAGCAACGTCAGTTTGCGAATGGCTTCAAGGGGGGTGACATCCTTGATCGTGTCATCCACAGCGATGACACGTGGCGCGTCTTGGGCTAGCACTTTGAGGGCGTCCTGCGCGGTGTTTACAAAACGCACAGAAAACCGCTTGTCGGTTGAAAGGATACTCTGTAAGCGGTTAACACTTTCTGCACGATCGGTTAGCACCAATGCCTGGATCGTCTCATTGTTCTTCGCTGTTCCCATGGTCCATCCTTTTGTCTATACACTTTATCTATACGCTCCACTGTTGAGTAGAGAGACTCTTGAGCAGAGGGAGCGGTATTGTCTTGGTCTGCGCCACTGATCTCATGTGTAGCCAGGTTACTGGCCGTCTGTGTTGTTCAGCGGCGCTTGCGTTGCTGCATTGATCTGTTCAACTGCGCTCGTAATCTCAGCCGCGATGTCTAAGGGATTGGTGCGGCTAAATGCTTCTGTGGTGACAAGGCCCTGGCCTGTGTCAATCTGCAATTGGAAGCGATCAACCAGGTACTGGGCATCCACTGGAATGACTGGTGAAAGCGCCTCATTGCCTGGCGCACGTAGGAAGATGTCCATCGGTGCACCGATGTCGATTAAGTGCTTTAACACCAATGCATCTTGAGGAGTTACAGCAAGCAATACTGCATCTGGCCCTAACAATGCTGTTGTGTCATCGGCCGGAGGTTGTTTGCGTAGCAGGCCCATGACCTCTAAGTTTTGTAAACTCAAAAAGGTGGTCGCAGGTTGCGCATTGGTGGTCTCTTCTTCTTCGTTGGCGACATTGAAATCATATGAGACGGTGTAGGCGATGTCGATGTGATCGCCGACTGCCAACATACCGATTTGACCAAGCATTGCTGATGCAGGCACAGAAATCAGCACTTCGTTGTCGCTAATCTGGTAGAGTACCGGCGATTCTGGATCGGTAGGATCGGTTAGCCGTTGGCGCAGCATGATTTCCCCTGCAACAATGGGCACATTCGACATCTTAAAGAGTACATCCTCAGTTGACTGCATGTGTCCTTCGGGCGCCAAAAGCACAGGGACCCTTTGGATCTGTACCATCGACTGATCAATAAGCTGGCGTGAGGGGATGTTCTGCACCGCCACCAGTACCGGAATGGTTGGGGCGCTGTCTGAACGTTCTGACTCTGCACCATTGCTGACTTCATTGATGGTTCGAAAGGTAAGCAGGCCGGCGATCAGCGCCATCACGATGCCTGCAAAGAGCCATATCCAACCTCGACGTTGCGTCACTGGTTCACCTCGCGAAGATTACTTAAAAAACAAAAATTACCTATATAAAATTTACAGATATAGCCCAGATATCTCAATAGTACTTGTGTTTCCGAATTGCGCGTTCGCGGCAGAAAAAGGGCGCTTCTTTGCACCGGTTTGAAGATTGAGAAAGCAAAAAGGGAACCGATGGCTCCCTTTTTGCTGAACTTCGCTATTCTATTGTCGACGAATGTATTTCTGTTTGTCTGCAACTGCCGAGCTTGGGATCAACCGCCCCCACCCAAAGCCGTGACAACTTCTTGGAATTTCGTGTTCAACTGGGTACCCAATAGGCCAAGCGTGACCAGTACGGCGATTGAGACCAACGCCAGGATCAAGCCATATTCCGCCATGCCCTGACCTTCTTCGTCCGACGTAAACATGTTTGCGGTGTAAAGATAAGCGTAAGTTAGCGTGTTCACAGTATCCTCCTAGGATAAAAACCAAAATTGAGCCGATGAGAAAATTCTTTGCAGGTTGTTGGCCTTTTCTATTGAACTCTTGAACAGGTCAACTTCGCCTTATGACACCAGTGTAAATCGCTCTTTCCTTGTCAACAATGGTACTCTCGTCCTGTATGTGCCGATTTTTCCCAAAAAACGGTAGCTTACGTATTGCTAAAGAGGACTGCGGGACTATCAATCTATCTTCTTTCCTATTGAGGAAATGCAATGACATTGATATGATCCCATCAAATATATGATTTCTTGGAAATAATTACCTCTGTAAACCAGGATTTTGTGATAATTACAAAAATATTACGAAAATTGACTGTGAAGAATAGGAACTGCTCGTGCATATGAACCTTGTTTACCACTTCCGTCGGCAAAAGCGTTTTCCTGAATTTGGCAAATCGCTTGGTGAAACCGGCCAGAGTATGGTGGAACTAGCTTTTGTGTTACCGATCCTTGTGTTGGTGCTGGCTGGTATCTTCGACGTGGGGCGCTCGGTACAGGCTTACGTGGTGATTCTGAATGCCAGCCGAGAAGTAGCCATGCGTGGTGCCGCCACCGATTTAGAAACGGCTGTGCTCACTCAAGTGGCCATGGACGAGTTGGAGCGGGGCGGGCTCAATCGAGATCAGGCGGGGGTGATCATCGAGTATCAAGGGCGTGGCTTCCCAGCCGAAAACCACATTATTGTGCAGGTGAACTACCGTATGCCCCTGATTCTGGCCGTATTGTCGTTCGAGTCGATTCTTCTTAGCGCAGACACCGAAATGATCGTCTTCTGGTGACAGCGTTACATTATCAACCCATTCCTGTTGCATAAACTGCCGGCTCGTTGATGCCTGGCAGTTTTTTGTCTTGGTGCTTCTCCATCCTGGCTACAGTATGGCGATGACCACTTCCTGCTATTGTGTGACGGCTCCTAACACAATGGCAGGAAGTATGCAGATCAATCGGGGGATTCGAGATTAGACGATTGAACTTCTGCGTCAATCGTCTAATCTCGAATCCCTCAATCGCATTCAGACGGCTTCACTTAATGACTGCGCAATCGATTGCGCCCTTACACCCTTGGACTGCGGAAGTCCTAGCAAAAAGCACCCAGCCATAGCTGGGTGCTTTTTGTTTAACTCTGTACCCGAGGGTTTTGCGCTATTTACCGCTCAATTGCCGGCAAGTAGAGCTTCTGCATCGAATCGGGCCCCTCTCCGCCACGGTTGTTGCGTAGTGTAGAAGGCAGGTAGAGGAAGAAGTCGCTGGTTGGCAAGCCGAACATACTGAACTCTGTAAGATGGCAGATCTCAACCGAGAAGGTGTTCTCTGCCGGGTTGTACGTGTATTCAGATGTCGGCGTACAACTTGTGGCCGCATCGACCCACAACTCGCCGTCCCAGAAGGGGAGAATCAGTTCCTCTTCGTCCAAATTTTTGACTTCGTCGTTGGTGTACTGGATGGTCACCCGGATCGGTTTGTCGAAGATGAAGTGATCCAGTGGTTCACCACCCTGGTATGCATCGAGGCTAAAGCCGCGACCACCGAAGGCGAAGTTGGGCTGCCAGGCGTTGACGGTTGTCATCGCTGCGTAGTGTAGACTCGTTTCGGTGCTGACAGAACCGGCCGGTATCTCGATCTTGGTGCTGCCGTTGCCATCTGGCGCCAGATAGAGCAAGGTATTGCCCGCACTGGGTGAGATGACGATACTGGCACCCTCTACGATGGTGACATAAGCCGTGCCGCGCGAGACATCGGTGAGCGCCGTAATTTTGGCGCGACCGAGTTGGAGGCCGGCGGTGAGTGCCGTCTGTGCACGTCCCTGGGCATCTGTCGTCACGGTGACAGGGCTGATGGAGCCTAGCGTCGTTTGGAAGGAGACCAGTTTGTTGGCCAGCGGCCTACCAAAGGCATCTTGCACAGTCACAGTGAGATTGCTTGTGCTGTGGCCATCAGCGACCAATGCCGTGGGGTTCGACTCCATGACAATCGGTGTACCGATGTCGGCATCGTAGACGCCTGCATCGAGGTTCTGGTAGATCTCACCCAGCGAGAGCGCCCGGTTGTAGATCGCCATCAGGTGATACTGCCCATCCCACGGCGAGTTGCCGACAACGTCGTTGGCAATGACCAACTTGAAGGCGTTGTCCCAGTTGGTGATCAGGCCGCCAACAATGTCTTGCGCCACCGGCACGCCGTTGATGAAGAGCCGACTTTCGCCTGATGCTTCACGGGTGTAGACGAGTTGCACCAGTTGCGCACCCACACTATTCTCGGGAGACGAGAGTGCGGGCGTGCCTGCCAGATTGGTGGCGCTCGTCTTCAGTGCCATGTGGTAGCTGCCGGTTTGCTGCCAGAACGAGAAGTTGCGATCGGAACTGTCTTTCGACAGGGTGGCGATCACCCCATCGATTGTAGACGGTAAAACCCAAGCTTCGAAGGTGAAGGCGCTGTTCCAACTCACTGCATTGATCAGCTTGGTTGCCGGCCCTTCGGTGGCAATGAGCGTGGAACCGTTAATGTCCAACCCACCATCGATCCACTGCACCTGGCTTGGATCGGCGATCACCAGGTTCATGGCCGTACCCACGCCGGAGACGTCATAGATCACATCGCCGCGACCTTCGTTGAAGGTGTAGAGCGCTTGCAGGCCGTGATTCACACGTGGATTCTCTGTGTGAGGCGGCTGTGAGGGTGGATCGTTTGACGTTGGGCAGAGGCCATAGATCGCGCCCGATGAGGCAACCTCGACCTCAATCCAGTGTACGTCTACTGCGTCAAGGAAGACCTCTTGCACAGCGTTGTCGCCTAGCGACGTAATCGTGACGCTGGTAATGAGTTCACTGTTGGCATTGAAGGCGCGTACGATTCCACCACCGGTCTCCACATCGATCATGTAGATCGATGTAATGTCCTGCGGCTCGGTGAATTCGAAGTAGAAGCGCCCACCTTGTGCCTCATCATCTGGATTATCGATGAGGCCATCGCCATTGGTATCGATGTCGTTCTCGGCGATGATCAGGATTTTGCCAAGGGCTGCGCTGTTCTCGCCGGCCTGGCCTCTACGGCCTCCGATGCCCTTACCCGGGCCACCGAAGTCTTCGTGTGGCGAACCCAGGTCGAAGTCACCTCCTGTGGGGTTGCTGCCATCGAAGATGATCGCCAGATCAGGATGGCCGGAGCGTGCATTCTCGGCCCGAATCGAGACGCCTCCGATCTGTTCGGTCATGATCGTACCTGCCGGGAAGTTCTGGAAGGTGATCGGATTGGGCCCAACACAGAATTCAGCAGGACCAACCGGAACAGGACTCCCATCCGAAGTGCTGGCCGGTGTGAAGGTCGGCGTAGCCGTCGGCGTGAAGGTCGGCGTCTGGGTCGGCGTCGGCGTCGGTGTGAAGGTTGGTGTCTGTGTCGGCGTCGGCGTATGGGTTGCTACCGGTGTATTTGTCGGTAGCGGTGTCGGCGTCGGCGTCGGGTTGAGGCCGGGCACACAACCGATGAATGGATGGTGATGCCCTTCTCCGTAGCCGTTGGCCATCGACAGGGCGATGAAGGTGCCGTTGATGTGACCGTTGCTGAAGTTGGCAATGGCCAGCGGCGCCAGGATGCTACCCTTCACCCCCATGCCACTGACATTGAGTGTGGTGGCCTGGTGGAAGTTGAAGAGCACGCGATCCTGCCCCGGCGGTGTTTCACTATTGTTGTTGTTGATGAACATGCCCATGAACTGGAAGTTCACCGTTGCCCCGCTGACGTTGATCAACGCCGTTGCGCCGACAGGGACGTTAATGCGCAGGGTGTTGGCTGTGCTGAGTTGCGCCCCGTTGACAGCAAAGACGTTCTGCTTGCTGTTTGCACCGGTCAGGGTGAGGATGCCGGATTGGAAGCTGACCGTGCCGTTGGCCGGCATCTGCGCCAGTTGGCTGGAGATCTGTTGCAGGTCGTTTTTCGCCATTGCGAAATCGATGACCTGACTCTGGCGCGCACTGCCGTTAGGAATGCCGACATTCTGCTGGATCACGGCACCGCCACCGTAGACGATACTGCCGCGGTGTACCTGCCCGTTGTTGTAATTCAGATTGCCGCCAACGATGAGGTCGTCGCGGTTTCCATTGGAATTAGGCAACGAAACGCCGACACCAAAGCCGGTAAGCACTGCATTGCGGCCGACGGCGACACGTCCTTGAGCGTCGGTGTAGGAACGATACAGATCGTTCAGTAAGAAGAAGTTGTAGTTGCTTGCAATGCCCAGCGGTTCGATGGCGCAGCCATCAATCGAGCCGGACATCGGCGTCGATGGAAGCCGTGTCGGCGTGCTGGACGGGATCGGCGTTACCGACGGAAGCGGCGTCGATGTCATTGTCGGCGTGGGCGTCGGCGTGGGGATCACTGCCGTGCCGGGGCCGAAGATCGTGACTGCGGACTGCCCCCTGCTGTCTCTAACGCCGGCCTGAATCTGCCCCACCGAGTAGTTCTTGTTCAGGGTGAAGTAGTAGTTGCGTGATTCTCGGTCGTCAAACGACTTGCCAAACTGTAAGCCGGTCATGTTGAGCCGGTTGTCGAAGCCGATGAATGGATCGCCCGTACCAACTTGTCTGTCGTTCTGATTGGCTACCCAGATACCGGCGCCGTTGGTGCCGCCTACTACCTGGTGCGGCCCTCCCTCCTGTGTCAGGTTCAGGTCGAAGGTTATGTGGCGGAGGGATGGTCGACGGCCTGAAGTTACCGTGTAATACCAGGTCGATTGCCCTGCCTGTGGGTAATCGTAGCGGACCCCAACGAAGGAGATCGAGTGATTCCTTGCCCCCACAACTGCCGGTGTGGGCGATGGCGTGGGTGTTGGCGGTGGGGCGCACATGGGTACGCCGGCAGGCGGTGCAGAATTCGCGCCGCACTCTGCATAGCCCAGGAAGGTGGCCGAGATGCGATTCTGATTGGGTAAGCTGTAGTCGGTAATGCGGACTCGGGCGAAGTTGGCAACACGGTAGTTAGCGTTGTTGCCCTGTCCTTGCGCCTGATCCCAAACAGGCACCACGATGTCGCGACTCATCAGCGAATCGAGAGCTGCGCGTACATTGCTTGCATTGGCCACACCTGGCGATCCTTGCACCCAGTCGCCAATGGAGATCGAGCGATCGCTGGCCTGGTAAGGATTCACATAGGTGCTGCTGTCGCCGGGTGCCGTGAGGCTGGTGACTAGCGAAGGCACGTTGGGGCTTCCTTGCCAGGTGAGCCAACCGAAGTTGCCGGGCTGTGCACCGTTGTAGATATCTATCAGCCTTTGGCCTGCGGCAATGCCCTGAAGTGACTGGTTGTGTAGCGCAATTGGGTAGAGTTGGCAACTGCTTGGTGCAGGAACATAGCAAAGTTCAGGGGACGGCTGTGCCGGTGCTACATAACCGCTTGCCGTTAAGCAGTCGGATCCTTCGAAGTCGCGCAGCGGCTCGGTGAATTGACCAACCAGGGTCACCACACCGGTGAACTTGTCGACGCGGTAGAGACCGTTGGTGGTGGGGCCGCTCTTGCCTGTGGTGGCATAGAGTTCGCCGTCGTTGAAGAAGCTGAGCCCTTCAATGTCCTGTACCATGCGGTTGCCTGAATCGACAAAGTCGCCAAGGACGATGATGTCGCCACTGGTTTCGTCGATGACCACGAGCTTGCTCGGCGTGCTGCTGCCTTCGTTGATGGCACCGTAGAGCGCACCCGAGATAGGATCAAAGGCGATGTCGTCGACATCGTCGAGGTTGCCCACAGAATCGACCTCAACAAAATCGACAAACTGGCCTGGTTGATATGGATCTGGGAATGCGTTGGGCACGAAGCCACCGGTAGCGATATTGATGCGGAAGAGCAGATCTTTGCCGCTACGGCGGTGGGTGCCGTAGAGGTCATAGTTTACTGGGTTGAAACTGAGGCCGTCAATGTCTGTGAGATTGATCGAGCCAATGCGCGTGCTGCCATTCGTGTAGCCGCGCGCCGTGCCGAAGCCCTGGCCGATAGCCGTAAAAGCGCCTGTGTTGAGGTTGAGTTTACCCAACCGGCTGCCGTTTGCCGCATAGAGGGCCATGCTTTGGGGCTGGAAGGCAATCGACTCGATGTTATAGGTGCCCGTGTTGCCAATTTTGCCGTTCACCGATTGTGTTGCGCCGGTGAGTCGGTTTAAGAAAGTCAACGTATCCAACTGGCTGCCGTCATTTGAGGAGACGGTGCTGTCGGCGACACCATAACATGCATCGGGATTGGGCAACTGGTTGACGTCGGGCGTAGCGTTGGGCGTCGGCGTAGGCGGCGGTGGCGGCGGCGCTGGTGTGGGTGGTACACCTAGCGAGGTCAAGCAGTCTGAGCCTTCGAAGTCGCGCAACGGTTCGGTAAACTGACCGATGAGCGAAGCTTCGGCGGTGTACTTATCTACCAGGTAAAGTCCGTTGGTGGTGGGGCCACTTTTACCGGTGGAGGCATAGAGCGCACCATCGTTGAAGAAGCTTAGCCCTTCCACATCTTGGACCATGCGTCCGAGGTTGTCGATGACATCACCGATCGCGGTGACGGCGCCGCTGGCCAGGTCGATGGTCACCAGTTTGACGGCGGTGCTGCTGCCTTCGTTGATGGCGCCGTAGAGTGTCCCGGTGATGGGGTCGAAGGCAATGTCATCAACGTCGTCGAGGTTGCCGATGGAACCAACTTCGACAAAATCGACGTACTGCCCTGCCCGGTGGGGATCAGGGAACGAATTCGGCACAAGGCGACCGCTGCTCACATCAATACGGAAGAGCAGGTCACGTCCACTGCGGCGATGGGTGCCGTACAGATCATTGGTGAGCGAATTGAAGCTCAAGCTGTCTATATCGCTCATGGTAATGGTGGAAAGCTGTGTCTGACCGTTGACATAGCCTTTGCCGGAACCGAAAGTCGCTGATGTTTTCGTGAAGAGGCCTGTGCGGAGGTTCAGTCTACCGAGTTGTCCGCCATCGGCAGCGTAGAGGACCAAACTGCCGGGTTGGAAGGCAATCGCTTCGATGTTATAGGTGCCGGTGTTACCAATCTGCCCGTTTACCGATGACGTTGCACCGGTCAGCCGGTTGAGGAAGGTCAGCGTGTCCAGTTGTGAGCCGTCATTGCGGGTGGAGGTGCTGTCGGCGACACCATAGCAGGCATCTGGATCGGGTAGTTGTTCCGGATCCGGCGTTACGGCCGGCGTCGGTGTCAACGTGGGCGGAGCCGTAGGTGTTGGTGTGGGCGGTGCAATGATCTCACAGGTTTTGAAGGCATGAACACTGCCGGAGCCCCTAAGCTCGACTTCGATACGCTTTACATTGCGTACCTTCACGTCCACTTCCTGCACACCGTTGTCGCCGGTAGAGACGATATCGACTGTGTCCAGCAGGGTGTTGGCAGGGTCGTAGAGACGAATGTAACCGCCAATTTCGCCGCCGTCCACATCTACCACGTGCAGGGTATCAAGATCCTGAGGATCGGTGAACTGGAAGAAGAGCTTGCCGCCTGCGCCTTCGTCGTCTGGGTCGTCGACGAGTCCGTCGCCGTTGGCGTCTACATCGTTCTCGGCAATGATCACCACGTTACCCAGCGGAATATTGTTGGGGAATGGCTGGCCTGAACGCCCGCCAGATCCTACGCCGGGGCCGCCAAACTCTTCGTTAGGCGTACCCAGATCATAGTCGCCGCCCGTTGGGTGACTGCTATCGAAAATGATCGCTTTATGTGGGTGGTTGTTGCGGTTGTTCTGTGCCCAAATAATCAGGCCGGGGACCTGATCGTTGAGGACAGTACCTGCCGGCAACCCATTCAAGCTGACCGACCACGGTTCGTCCACACAGAAGGGTGTGGGGGTGAAGGTGGGTGTCGGTGTGGGTGTTGGGGTAAAGGTTGGCGTCGATGTCGCCGTGTTGGTCGCCGTTGGTGATGGCGTGGGCGTCGGCGTTGCCTCTTCACAACTCGTTGAGAAGACGTAGAGATTAGACTTTACATCGATCATGAGCAGGCGGCCGTTGGCCGGCACCGGCGGGATTTCGACCGATGTCTGTGGCGTATACTGCCAGAGCATTTGGCCGCCTTGGTCGATGTCGAACGCGACAAGACCGACTGCAGCAGAAACGCGATAGGTTAGCCCATTGGCGCCTGCCAGCCACCACCAACCGGCATCGTCTCCGTTATCGGTGTACTGAACACGTGTCACTTCTTGGCCGGTAGCGGTATTGACGCCGACGAGATATTTGTTCGCCGTGTCACCTGCCGCCAGGACGAAGCCGTAGATAGCGCCGTCTTTGAGCATGAGCGATGAACCAAACAGCGTCGCCGGTTCCGGTGGGTCATACTGCCATACGACCGTGCCTGTCGTTACGTCAAATGCGTAGAGGCGATCCTTGTATTCGGCATACTCCCCTAAATTATAGAGCACAAAGACGCGACCACCTTCTACATGGAGGTAGCCATCGAAGTTGACAAGCGCCGTGTTGGTCTCCGGTGGGGCTGGCTGCTGCCACAGGACGGCGCCGGTGGCTGCATCCAGCGCGTAGACGCCGTCAACCGTACTGGCTACGAAAACACGTCCATCTGCGTAGACTGGATCGGAGATGACGCCAACTTGCTCTTCCTTGAGCGAAATGTCCCTCTGCCAAAGAATCGAACCATTGGTGCGATCCAGCGCGTAGACGGATTGCCGCCAACGCAAGTTAGCAACATCCCAGTACTCGGCGGTGATGAAGAGTTGGTTCCCGGATATGACCGGTGAGTGGACGGTGGGCCAGTAGGTACGGGGGATGATGCTCGTGCCCCACATAACCTGGCCGCTCTGCCTATCCAACGAGTAGACATAACCGGCCCAGGTGCCGAAGTAGACGCGGTTGTCCACAACAGCCGGGCTGGAGAGATCGTTGTCGCCGATGAGCGTACCGCCGAAAGAATCTGTGCGGTGTGCCCAGAGCACCTGCTGTACACCCAGGTGTAACGCATAGATACCGTCGTATGCGCCGATGTAGGCAACATCGCCTACAACAGCCGGAATACTCAGGTTCCATTGACCGGGATAACTCCAGTACATATTGAGCGGCGGCCACAGTTTCTGTTCTGCACTGTTGTTGAAACTGTGGGCGGCATTTTGGCCTAACATGGGCCAGTCGCTGCTGCCGGTGCCACAGCGGGGCGCTAAGGCATTCGTCGAAACCACTTCGCCCATCGGCCCAGAAGGCGCCGCCGACAAAGTTTCAGACGCAATACGCACATAGCCGGTGTGAATTTCGCCGGTTTCATCTCTCATGGCGCGTACTGTTACCTGCTGACCTACGGCCAAAGTAGCCTCTCGCTGTACGGCGCTTTTGGCTGCCACGACCTGGGCATAGGGTTCCATCACAATTTCATAGACAGATCCATCCGACGTTTGTAACGCCAAAATCGATCCGTTCAGAGACACGATCTGCCCCTGAAGTGTTTGCGTCTGCCAGGGCTCATCTGCGTAAACGACCTGCGTCGCCACAGACATCGCCAGCAAGACGCCGCAGATCAGGCTGAACAATCCTACATGTATTGACCAGCGGAGGCGGGTGAATATTTTCATATGGCGAATCTTTCTGAATAGCGCGTTCCAAACGCTGAGTGAACAAGAAATACACGACAAAAACATCGGCGGCACGAAAGAACAACGGACTAGGACATAAGGCACAGTGGTACAGGCTCATGTTATACGGTTCCTATTCTTAGCTTACGCCTATGTGATGGACAGCGAAATAGTACGCTAATTCTAGTGACCATAGTACTTATTCCATGTATGCCAAACTAGAGCTTTCTATAAAATGGATATAAGGCAAGTAGTTCTGTTTGGCTATGTTATGAAATTGAAAGCTCACTGTGATGTGACGTTGAATAGGAGAAAGAGCGCGATGGCTCAGAGATCAAAATTCTTGTCAAACCCCCCGTTCTGGCTAGTGGTAGCTGCCCGTGCCCTGAGCCGAGGAGATATTCGTACTCGGCTACGCTTGCTCAAAGACGATAGTGGACAATCGATGGTGCTGGCAGCGCTCTTTATGGTTATGTTTATCGGCATGCTTGGCCTGGTTATTGATATGGGAATGGGCTATGCACGTTACCGTCAGATGCAAACTGCATCGGATACGGCTGCCCTGGCTGCTACACGTGAACTCGCCCTAGGCAATGGCGACGTTGCCGCCATTGATCGGATCAACCAAACATTGCTTTCCAATGGCGCGGATGTGGCTCTTTCTGAGTACACGCTGACCGGCGATCGTGCCGAAGTGACAGCACGCACGAGGTATATCCCAGCTTTTACAGCGATCTTCGGTCTTACCGAGATCCCCGTAACGGCGGCTACCAATGCCCAATATGGCCGACAAGCCCAAAACGGTAGCCTGTTGCCGTTTGCCGTCGATCAGAATTTGTGGGTTTTGGATCAGGAAGTAAACATCTGGGTGGGGGAAACCGGCCCGGGGGGTAATTTCGGCTGGGTGCATTGGGCCGGCCAATCGCAGAGCAGTTCTGTGTTACGCGCCAACATCGACGACACCTCAAACAGTGGAATTATCACCATTGGTGATCAGATCCCAGGTAAAACGGGTGTATCGATCAGCGCGGTACGTGGCAGCTTGAACAGCAAGGTTGGTGACATCATCGATGTCTTTTTCTACGATCCAGATGAAATCACAGGGGTGGGCACCAATCTTCGTTACACTGTTACCGGCTTTGCTAAATTTCGCATAACCGGCGTTGTTATTCGTGGGACGGGTAGTGAAATCCGTGGCTACTTTGAACGAAGTGTTGTACTTGGCGGTAAAATTATCCCAGGGACGAGGTTAGGCACAATGGCCGCCGGGCTGATTGACTGAGCATCGTCTATCTACCTGCTGTGTTTATACAAAAAGAGATAGGCGAGAGGATTGCTCCTCTCGCCTATCTCTTTTTGTATAGCGCTGCTTAACGGTGCAGTTTTAGGTGTATGTAGATATTGTGTACACATCTGATCTGGATTGCCTTCAACTAGGGGAAGACGCCTAGCAACTGCATGCGCGCTGCCCGTTCAAGCGTCAATCCTTCGGCGCCGACAATTTTAGAAAGCAGCGGCGTTACCGGAACGAAGACATACTCGATGCCAACCTCAGTGTACACATCGGTGCGTTCAATCGAGATAATCACATCACCAACCGGTACACCAACCAGCTCTTCTTCTACTGCGCTTTGAATTCGTGTGAAATTCGGCGTAACTGCACCAATGCGTGCCCCTTCTTGTACGGCTGCACTGAACATTGTGTTCAAGAAGATAACCCGTCCCAGGTCTACAACGCCCAGTGTCACCAATATCAAGAAAGGCACCACCAGGGCAAACTCAACCATGGATTGTCCAATTTCAGATTGTCTTAGTTCGCTGCGTTTGTTTGCAAACAGAGTTGTTGTCATGGCTTCAGTTTACACAGCGATAGCGTTACCGATAAGTAGGACATTGGGCCTATGCACATCACTCTCACTATAAGGCGCAGTGAGATACATGCGCTCACTTGTGAACACACAACCTGGCGACTAACGTCGGAGCTGTGACTCCGCATGGCAGTGAGGGCAAAGTCCACTGCGCTGATCAAGTAGATCTGCCGCCACCACTACATCACATGCTGGGCAGGTTGCCAGATGTCGAAGTTCCTTCTTGACGGTGTTGAACAGTTGTTCCGGACGCAGGACTTTTTCGCGTGGCGTCTTCTGCTGCTCTTTGATTCCTCTTCTGCGCATGGAGACAAAAGCCATGAACTCGGTTGAAGAGACGCTAAACATGAGGATTTTACCTTGTCTTCTAGGTTATGCACGAAATCACTAGACCTATAATAGCGCCATTCAGAACAAATGTCTGTCTACCTCGATACATTCAGTATCTCGATACATTCAGACCGTGATAGACTGATGTTGTCGAAGGTAGTTGTGTTCGCACCTGTTAACAGTACGAATATCTAGTAATCAGCATATGTTTTGCTTCGCCAACTGCCTATAGTACATAAAACCTATATTAAAGTCTGGAGAAATAGATATGGAACCGACTATCAAACTCGATCAATTCCTCAAGCGGGAGGGGTTTGCTTTTTCGGGGGGCGATGCTAAGCAGATGATCCAGGCTGGTGTCGTGTTGGTGAACGGCGAGGTCGAAACGCGGCGAGGACGTCAACTTAAAAGTGGGGACAGCGTCTCTGTAGAGGATGTGACGAAGGTTGTAGACGACCTAAGAGATTAGGGAACGGCGTTTGACCGATACCACAAATGCCGATCCCTAATCCCTAATCTACTTAATCTCCTACGGTTGCCGGTACGGTTGCTGCCGTCTGTTGCGGGGCTTCAATGGGTTGCACTACAACATTGGTAATCCCATCCGCCGCCAAGACGGGTTCCAATGCAGCAATGGCGCAAGCCACCATTTGATCGTCGGGTTCGCGGGTGGTGAGCTTCTGTAGCCACAGGCCTGGGGTGATCATTGCGCGCATGACTGGGTGTTGATCATGGGCAGCGCTGAAGCGAATGATCTCATAGGCAATGCCCGCCACCACCGGTATCAGCATCAACCGGGAGACAAAACGCAGCAGCACCGCCAACCAGGTCTGCTCAACCCAAGAAAAAGTCAACGGCGCAAAGAGGAAGATACTGATCACTAGCACGTAGAGTAAGAAACTGGTGCCACAACGTGTGTGTTGTACACTGTACTTCTGTACATTTTCAACAGTAAGCAATTCGCCTGCTTCGTAGGCATTGATTGTCTTATGCTCAGCGCCATGATAGCCGAATACCCGGCGAATGTCTGACATCTGCCCAATTGCCCAAAGATAGGCAACGAACATAAGAATCTGAATCACCCCCTCCGTCGCTGCATCGACGAAGGCATGGTCGTTAAAAAAGCCTGCCACCCACTGGCTTGTCAGCGTGGGCACTAGGAAGAACAGGCCGAAGGCAAAGGCAAGGCTGCCGGCGATGGTGGTCCACGCCACAGGACCTGTAAATTCAATCGGCTTTTCATCTTTTTCTTCTTGCACGGCAACGTCGGCGCTCCACATCAGCGCCCGCATGCCCAAGCCCAGGGCATCCCAAAGCAGGGTTAGCCCACGCACAATGGGCCATTGCCCCCACTTGCTGGTGTAAATTTTGGCTGTAAGCGGCTCCTCATGGAGCACGATCTCACCTTGCGGATTCCGCACGGCAACCGCCATCGACTTGCGGCCGCGCATCATCACCCCTTCGATGACTGCCTGTCCCCCGTAGTACTGTTTACTCACAAGACACTCCAGATCGTCGCACAAAAAGGTCAGCCTAGCTGTCCGTAGAAGATATAGAAATGGGCAGCACCGCCCGTTGACAAGTTAGCGGCAGGCCGCCAACGCCACTCGCAAATTCTGAATCGACTGTTCCGCAAAACCGAAGACTTCATCCACCCAGTTAGGAGAACGCCCGACGGGCAGAAACGGATCTGCCCCTGTTGCCTGACACTCAATCACAATCGGCCCTTGATACTCAATTGCCTGTAGCGAAAGGCAGACTTCGAGCCAGTCAATGTGCCCTTCGCCCAACGAGCGCCGGTTGCTCTCCACCGCATAGAAAAGCCCAAGACGCCGCCCAACTTCTTCAAAGGTAGAGCGGAACCCCTGCTCTTCGAGGATCATGTGATAAGTATTGAGCGCTACGCTGCCTTGGGGATTTACACCGCCCAGTAAGGCAAGGGCATCTAAAGCGCTGTTGACGAGAAATCCTTCGTAGCGATTTACCGGCAAGAACGATAGTTGAACGCCAATCGACGCTGCACTATGGACCAGCGCCCGCCATGACTGCTGGAGCATATTCCACTCCTTCAGCCGCCCCACAATCGGTCGCATTCGTCCTGGTTTCTCGCGTAAAACCAGCTTCGGGCAACCCAACTCGGCGCAATATTCGATCAAACTGCGCGTCATCTCGACGCTTTCCTGACGCATAGAGTGCAGTGGGTGCGCTAGATCGATCTCGTTCATCGCCACCACGGATAAGACGGACAGGCCAAACTCTTCGCTTAGTAAACGTACATCCACCGCATGCATACGCGCTGAATCGCCAATTAGTTCAATACCCGTGTATCCCATTTTGGCTAGCTGGGGCAGAGAATCAACCAGCGGTGTGTCTCCAAGCGTCCAGGTGGCAAACCCGATATCATTGATCAAGAGCGTCCTCGCCGAACAATACTGGAATAGTTCTGATTTTTCCAGTATACCAGAGCCGATGGTTCGAATCCAATCACTATGGCAGTATGGCTTGGCCGTTTTCCTACCGGTGCCATCTGGGTGTAACTCAAATTGGGGGTGCGCTCGCCACAGTGCCTGGCACGGGCCATGCTCGCATACTTTGACGGGCAAATCACTCGCCCGTGCCAGGCACTGTTCGCCCAAGTTTGAACTACATCGGTTCCCACCGATCTGCTTGCTCCGACTATCTGTAAGTGTTATAATTTAAATATGACAGTAGAACTGGTTGAGAAATGCCCTGATACATTGCGCCGGATGATAGAAGCATCTCCCCACGCTTCTTACGATCTGATCTTGCGCGTCTCTGAGGTGAGTGAAGATCAGCAAAAGCAGATTGAAGAAGCCGGCTTTGTGGTGCGCAGGTGCATCCGTCTGATACCTTCTTTTGTGGTGACAGGCGCAGGTGATGCGCTGTTCGATTTGCTTGATTGCCCGTGGTTGATTGCCGTCGAGCCGGATCGGCCGGTGCGCATCCCATACAATTGACGCATTGCACCTGAAGCTGAACAGTTGCGTATAATTTATATTGCCTCAAACCCATCGACCTATTCTTCGCCGCTTCCACCCCCCACGCACGGGCATGTTACACCCAAGTTAAAAGGAGATTACGTCCATGTCCTCTGGGAAAGTTAGCACGCGCACGCGTCGCGTCGCGGCGGAAGCGTCAATTCATGGCCAACAGATCCCGATTATCGTCAAGTTTCATTCTGGCCACAGCATGGCGGATTTTCATGGTCACTCTCCACAACTGACAGCCCAGAGCATGCGCAAGGGTTATTCCTTGATCCCCGCCATTGCCATGTCGGTTAAGCTAGATGAACTTGACGAATTGGCCGAAATGGATGAAGTTGCAGAAGTCTGGTACGATGAAAAAGTATATGCGGTGCTGGATTCCTCGATGAGTAGCATCAATGTGCAACAGGTGTGGACAGAACTCGGCGTCGAGGGTGAGGGTGTCTCCATTTGTGTGTTAGATACCGGCATTGATATAAATCACCCTGATTTCACGGGCCGTCTTCGCTTTGTTGAAGACTTTACAGGGGTCGGTTCTGTCATCGATGCGTATGGACATGGCACCCATATCTCCTCGATTGCGGCCGGCTCCGGCGCCGTCTCTGATGGGCTTTACCGTGGGGTAGCGCCCAAGGCTTTGATTATGGCCGCCAAGGTCCTTGATGATCGAGGCAATGGACGTATGAGCGATGTGATGGCCGGCGTCGAGTGGGCTCTTGACAAGGGTGCTGATGTCTTTGTGCTTTCGCTCAGTACCGAAGACAGCAGCGACGGCAGCGACGCACTCTGTACCATCTTGAATGCAGTGGTGGAAGAAGGGAAGATTGTGGTCGTGGCAGCCGGCAACGGGGGCCCGGTTGCCTACACCATCGGCAGCCCAGGCGCAGCAGATCGTGTCATTACTGTCGGTGCTACCATTGACGGCGGTGACATCGCCGACTACAGCGGACGCGGCCCTACTGCAGACGGGCGCACCAAACCTGAAATCGTGGCACCAGGCAGCAATGTGACAGCCGCGCTGGCCAGCGGTAGTGCTTTTGGGGCGCCGATCAATGATTTCTATACAATTGTCACAGGTAGTAGCATGGCGGCCCCACATGTTGCCGGTATCTGTGCCCTGATCTGGTCGGCCAATCGCTCGCTCTTGCCCGACGATGTCAAGTGGATTTTGATGGATACAGCCGTTGATCTGGGTAAGCCGGCCAATGCCCAGGGCACAGGACGCGTCGACGCACTGGCTGCCGTCCGTGCGGCGCTGGCCGTCTCTACGTCTGTTGGGCCTGAGTCTACTATCCCTGACCCGATTCCAACGCCTGCTTCAGAAGTGCTGCCGGCAGATGGATCATTGTCAACCGGATCTGCCTCCGCGGCCAATAATACAAAGGCAACGCCCGGCTGCCTGGGTGCACTGATCAACCTACTCGGCGTCCGCTGGTAGGGGAGATGTTGTAGGTTGTAACCAACTTCATAACGAACTTCACCTAGTATGTCGTCCCGCTGTCCTCAGCGGCATCATCGTCAACCAACTTAGCTACGTTCAAATCAACATGACAACATCGCTCTCACCCGAAGAAGAACGCGCCCGGAAACGTGAAGCCATTGGTCTCAATCCTCGTCGATCGACGGCGCAGCGCGAGATTCAGCTTCCGCCTGAAGAGAGGACGACGGGCAATCCCGGCTGGCTGCTGGTCTTCTTGCTGTTGCTTGTGGGGGCGGCGACGGTATGGATGCTCTATGATACGGTTTCCCCAACTCGTGGCGCTGCGTCCTTAGCGGCAATGCCGCGGCTAATCCTTGATGATGACTTTACGCGACCACAGTTGGATCTCGGCACCGGGCGCGTAGACGGCCAATGGGCTTCGAGTTTTGCCAATGGTGCTTACCGTATTCAAGTTGAGCAACCGGGCAACCTCACCTGGTCTACATTAGGCTTGATCAATGTGAGCACCTTTCGTCTGGAAACAGCATTGACGATTGGCAATGGCGCTATGGCCGCCACTGTTGCTGCCGACGAAGACGCTGCCCCCCTCGGCTATGGGGCGATCCTGGCGCGTTACGCCAACGAGCGCAATTTCTACCTCTTCTCCGTCGATGCATATGGCGCGTATCAGGTGCAACTGCAAAAGCACGAGATCTGGCAGATCCTACAGCCGTGGACGCCATCGCCGGTCATCCACCGCGACGGGCAGATCAACTATCTTGCGGTGGAAGATGACGGCACCCATCTCCGCTTCTACGTCAATGGCGATCTGCTCTACACCGTCACCGAGCCGAGATTGCCCGGCGGTGACATTGCTTTAGGCGGGGGGACCCGTAGCCGTGGCACCGTAGCCGCCAAATTCGATTGGGTAAAGGTTTTTGCGTTGCCGGTTGCTACAATCGACGCGACGCCATAGAAGATCACAGTGCGCGCTGAGGTTCATTTCTGCTTTTTGCCGCAGATTCATGAATGCGAATTGCCGCCGATAAAAAACGTCCTCACCCCTTAGGTGAAGACGTTTTTACTTTCTGCAGTCGATAATGCCACAGAAAATCACTAGCGCAGGCTCAGGTGTTGCCGGATCTCCTGCCGTGTCTGCTCGAAAGATTGGCGCAACATCAAGTCAGATGTCTTTTCCGCTGCGACGGTGCGGCGGGCGCAGGCGATACAGCCTAACGATGCTTTGTAGCTGCTTTGATCGCAGTTCAGGCAATCGCACAGGCGGATCATCATTAACGAAAAAGCGAGGGTGTCTTCGTTCCCATCTCTCTGGTTCGACACCTGATCAACCAACTCCTGCCATTCGGCGCCTCGCTCCTTGCGTAAAGGGGAAATCGCACGATACGGGAAGAGAATCTCGCTTTCAGGATACATGGGCAATCCTCGCACTGTGTGTGTGGTGAATAAAAATCGTTGAGCTTTGTGTCAACTGTGGGGATTTGTATGTAGAATTACACTCATCTAAGACGATGGTAGCATAGCCGTAAAAACAGTGTCAAAAAATGGAAGGGTTCTGTAACGGGGAAAACGAATAACTTACATCACACTCAAAAGTAATGTGCCGAACGAAATAGCTACCACCAACAGCGCCCCAAAGATCACCACAAGCGCCGGCAAAAGTGCCGCCATCCCTGAGTGGAGGAGAGGAAGACCCGTCACATTTTGATTGGCGCGGATGTAAATAGCCGCAGCCCATAGCACACCCGCCACCGTAGCCAACGCCCCCAGACAGGCCACCGGCGACAGTCCTGTCAACAGCAGGGGCACTGCGGCGAAACCAGTGGCAGCGTAGAACCGTTGTAGCGTACAGGTTGCACCCAACGCTTTGTTTGCCACCATCACCATTGCGCCGTAGACAATCCAGAGCCCAAGCCAGTGGAGCGGAAGCGACAGCCACGCACCCAGCGCACTTAACCCGCCCACGATCCAGCCGGGCAATGGCTGCGGCAGACCGGCTAGAGTCGGATATAGCTCCATCCAAATGGCGGGGTTGACACCAGCAGGCCCAATAAAGAAATCGGGCAATGTCCTATCGAATTGGATGCTGGCACGTGCTGCCTCAGCCAGAGGCAGCGCAGCGTCCATGCGGGCCGCAGTGACCCAGTTGACAATGAATGGGATAATTCCGGCCAATAGCCCTAAGAGAACCACCATGCCCAGTGTCTGCTGCATCGTTGTACGTGTGTACGCGCCAGGACGCATCTGAGCGGCGTCACTCATCTGCTGTGGGGCGGGCAACCAATCACGCCAGTTCACGGCATACCTCCCACCCAGGCAACAAAGGCAATACCAAATCCGGCCACTGCAATAGAAACCACTGCCAACAGAAAAACAGGGAAGAGCGCCACTGTAGCTGCTTTACGCACCCCCAAATCGTGCGCCACTTCCAACCCGCGGTAGGCAATTAACACGCCCCACACTTGTAACAAGAGGTAACCCACTGATGCAAAAGGGACACCTGTGACAACCAACAAGATGCGCGGCGCCATTCCCAGCGCCGTGACGCCCAGTGTCTGGCTGATGGAACCTGTACCGCCCAACGCCTTGGCCATTATGTGACAGAGCAACCCATACAGCGCCCACTGCACAATGAAGGTTAGCGGTGTAACCACCAACGTGAGCAGACGCGCCCAGCCACTCCCATAATGATTGAGCCCCGTAATCCAGGGCCACCATAGGCGGATACCATCTTCTAGCGCCATTAACTCGGTAGGGCTCATACCGATAGGACGGTTCTGCCTCACGACTTGTAGAATGGTTTCGAGCATTGCCGTCGGTGCAGGCAGGCTTGCCGTGAGCAGATAGCCGCCAATCACCTGTGCCGTGGCCACAACAAAACCAATCACCAGAGTGAAAAAGAGACCTTCAATCCAAGGATTGTCGTCATCGACCATGACCACGGCCGGCTCTGGTTCGAAGACCAGAGATTGTCCTATCATTTTGGGGTAACTTTGAGGCTGTAGCATAGCAGTTCAACCAAATCCGGGAGACACAACGGTGAAAGCAAATGCGCTGCAGCGTACTCATGTAAGCTGATTCCACTGCATGTTACTATCATAGCATACGCAAATAAGCCGCTGCAATTCACCAGACAACGTTGGGGTGCATCTCAATCTGCAGGAAAGACTTTTGGGAAGGGGGCAAGACTGCTGCACATTTGCAATGGGCATGGTTGTGCTAGTTTGACAGTGAAAGACAAAGCGATTAGCCTTTGCACAAGAAACAACCCTTCTGATAGGTTTCCTATCCTCCTTTAATAGCAACCAAATCTTAGTGACTGTGTCCTCGGTTCAACAACGGTGGAAGATTCATATGCAACAACTCGTTCGTATGCCTAGGGGCACGGTGCGCCTATTGTTGCGCAGAATGTTCGGTTGGCTTCTCACCGGTATCATCCTATTCAGCCTAGGTTTTGCAGGTGTACTGCTGGTTGATCGTGTCTCTGCTCAGGAGACAGATACACAGGTTCATACTGTTCAAGCAGGTGAGACGCTGAGTGAAATTGCACAGTCCTACGGCGTTGCCATGGATGCTGTAATGCGCCTCAACGGCATCGCCAATGCCGACGCTATTTTCGTTGGGCAACGTCTCCGAATCCCTGCCGCGCCGACACCAACGCCTACGCAGTCGGAATCAGAAGGCGAACCGCCGGTTGATAGGACAACAGAAAACGAAACTGAACCTGTTGAGGCTGCACCTGTTGCGATTGATTCTGTCGTGGCTGAAGACGAAGCCAATCCGGTGGCGGAAAACGCCGATGCCGCAACCAGCGCGCCTGTACACTTGCCTGTGCCCATCACCACACTCAACCCAACCTATACCGTCCGCACAGGAGACACACTCGCCCGCATCGCATTGCGCTATGATGTTGATGTCACGGCATTGCAGGCTATTAACCAGTTGTCTTCTGGGGCCTCGCTTCGCGCCGGGCAGCAGATGATTCTGCCCGCAACGCTGGACGAATTACGCTTCTCGGCCGACCCAATCCGCTACACAGTACAGCTTGGCGACAGCCTGGGGCTGATTGCCCAACGACATGAAACCACCCTCAACACCCTGATGACGTTGAACCGTATCAGCAATCCCGACCTAATTCAACCAGGTCAGGAACTTGCGATTCCAGCCTCCGGCAGCAGCCAGTCAGCGCCCAAGATCGGCCCTGCACTGTCGGGCTTCTACTACCACACGGTACGCGTCGGTGAAACCCCTAGCGAACTGGCCCAGCAGTTCAACAGCACACCACAAGCGTTGGTCCGTTACAACGGCCTGCCCGACACAAGTACGCTCTATGCCGGCCTGGAAGTACGCATCCCCTACGGGCCACCGATTCTGAACCGACGGATGCCGCCCACTCCTCGCTCAGGCACGGAGTTTGTGATTAGCATCAGCCGTCAGCGTTGCTGGGTCATCCAGGGGGATCAAGTACGCCACGAATGGAAGTGTAGCACTGGGCAAGGGGAATGGGTGACCCGCACCGGGACTTTCCCCATTCAGAGTAAGTTTGAAATCGCCAAAAGCAGCGCCTACCGACTAGATATGCCCTACTGGCTGGGCCTCTATGACGTAGGCGCCTTTGAAAATGGCATCCACGGTATTCCTGTTGAATGGTCGACGGGCGAGAAACTGTGGGATACCCTGGTCGGCCAGCCTGCGACCTTTGGCTGCGCCATGTTGCTCGATGAAGATGCCTTAACACTTTTCAACCTTGCCTACATCGGAATGCCCGTCCACATCGTGGATTGATATTCTGTGTGGATTGATATTCTGTTGCTCGCTGTGATTGGCTGCACAGTACCTTAGTTATATTGCGCATTTCACTTCCTGTGAGCGGATCGTACAATCGGCAACGGTCGGCAACGCCGTACGAAAACGGTCTGAGTTCTGTACAAACACGATCAGAGGATGGTCCAACTACTGCACTGAAGGACGCGTATAGTGGGCACAACTCTGGGCCAAAATGGTTGTTCTCATTAGCAGAAATCTGCATTACGCTATTTATAGTTAGTTGATTGTTCAGCTAATTGTTCAGCTAATTGTAATGCCATCCTCTTATTGATACTTGAAGCGGATTCCGGGCGGCCCGCCGGTGCTTCTTCACAGGAAAGCGGAAACACGAATGGTGAAGAATCAAGACTATCAGATCTCTGATCTTATCCTTGCGCTGGCGTTGTTGGTGGTTCTGATCATCAGCTCTGGCGGGCGATTCCTGGGTTTTTAAGGCTGCAATGTTGCAGCACTATTTCGCCCGATTCCTCCTGCGGCATGATCCGCTAGGCGTGAAGGGGATCTCCTGCACTGTGCACGAAGCCGTCCTCCGCACAGTTGAACCCACCACACCGTCAGGGGCACCACAGATTGACCCTGGATCATGCAGAGCGAACAACCAAACTCAACAAACGAACACATATTGTCGACGACCGATACGGTCCTGCTGCCTGGGGGCAAAGTCCCGGCGCCGCTGCTGGCTCGTCTGCTTACATTGCTGCCCACGCAGCACCCGCAGTTGATCCTGGGGCCAGGGATCGGCGAAGACGCCGCCGTCATCGACTTCTCGGTGGGCGGATTTTCGGTGGGCAAACTGCTCGTTGTCAAGAGTGATCCCATTACCTTTGCCACCGACGAAATCGGCTACTACGCCGTCAATGTCTGCGCCAACGATCTGGCGGTGACAGGCGCAACACCACGCTTTTACTTCCCCACCTTGCTCCTGCCCGACGGCACCACCACTGCCCAAACTGTTGAAACCATCTTTGCACAATTGGCCCTGGCCTGTCGCCAACTCGGGATTGTTATCGCCGGCGGACACAGCGAGATCACGGCTGCCGTCAACCAACCTGTCCTCGCGGGGACAATGCTGGGCGAGGTGGACGGTGACCGCGTCGTGCGCAGCGCCGGTTGCCGCCCCGGCGACGTCGTCCTTCTGGCAGGCGCCTGCCCGGTGGAGGGGACGAGCATCATCGCCCGCGAAAAACGCGCCGATCTGCTGGCGCGCGGCTGGTCGGCGCAACGTATCGACGCTGCCGCGCACTTCCTCTACGAACCGGGGATCAGCGTCCTGGCGCCGGCGCTGGCCGCTGCACAAGGACGTTACACCACTGCCATGCACGATCCCACCGAGGGGGGTGTGGCCACCGGGCTGCTCGAACTGGCCATCGCCTCAGGCAACGGCCTCGAAGTCGATCTCGACGCCATTCCCGTCCCCACCCTTGCCGCCGAACTGTGCGCCGTCTACGGCCTCGATCCCCTGGGCACGATTGCGTCGGGGGCGTTACTTGCCACTGCTGCCCCTGCCCATGTTGACCTGCTGCAATCCATCTGGCGCGAAATCGGCGTCGAAAGCGCCGTGATCGGGCGCATCCTGCCCGACATCGAAGGCATCTACGCCCTACGCAACCGACAGCGTGTAGACCTTCCTCGCTTTGAGGCGGATGAGATTGTCAAGCTGTGGAAGTGAGGATTGACGGAAGACGAACGACGGAAGACGAACGACGGAAGACGAACGACGGAAGACGAACGACGGAAGACGAACGAGGGGCCTGTTGTCGCGACAACGGGCCCCTCGTCTTTCAATCGTCAATCGTCAATCGTCAATCGTCAATCGAAAATCGTCACGCCACATCCACAATCGTCTCGGCGATCAAGTGATCCACCACCGCCTTCAAGTCGCCGTCGTTGGCGTCGTGGACGCGTAGTTGACGGTCGGCGCTGGTGCCGGTTTGTAGCATGCGGTAGATCGGTTCGATCTCGGCGCGGGAGCCTAGCTCGTCGATTTCCTCGGCGAAGAGGTCGAGCATCTCACGCACCAGAGAGCGTGCCGGTAGTTCGATCTGCTTGCCGAAGTCGATGAGTTTGCCATCGAGGCCGTGGCGGGCGGCGCGCCATTTGTTTTCGTCGAGCAACTCTTTGCGGTAGACGCGGAACGAGATATTCTGGCGACGCAGTTTCCAGTGCCAGAGGATCATGGCCTGGCAGAGCGCGGCGATGGCGATGGCCTCATCGACGCGGGTGCAGATGTCGCAGACACGGAATTCTAGCGTCGGGTAGTTGTGGTGCGGACGCACGTCCCACCAAATTTTGCTGGCGTCGGGGATGCAGCCGGTTTCCACCAGGGTGCGGATCAGTTGCTCGTACTCGGCATGGGATCGGTAGATGTCGGGGATGCCACTGCGCGGGAAATCTTCGAAAATGACGGCGCGGTAGCTTTTCAGCCCGGTCTTGCGTCCTGCCCAGAATGGGCTGCTTGTGCTTAGCGCCAGCAGGTGGGGTAGCATGTAGCGCACCACGTTCATGGCGTCGATGCCGAATTCGGGGTCGTCGATGCCGATGTGAATGTGCATACCGAAGATAAGCAGACGCTGCGCCAGCACCTGCATCTCTTGCATCACCCCCAGGTAGCGGGGGAAGGGCGTCACCTGCTGTTCGCCCCACTTGCTCATGGGGTGGGTGGCGGCGGCGATGATGGCAAGTCCTTTTTCGCTGGCCAGGCGGTGAATGAAGGCGCGCTGCTTGATCAGTTCCTCTTTGGCCTGGGCAGGCGTCTCGCAGACGGGTGTGCCCAGTTCAACCATGGATTGATGCAGTTCCGGCTTGATCTCCCGCTCCACCATCACCACTTTGCCATCTTCGATGAACTGGGTGATGAAGGAGCGCAGCAATCCCGTTTCGGGATCCACCACCTGGTACTCTTCCTCAATGCCGATGCTCAAATTCGGGCGTTTGATCATGCCAGTTTCTCCGTCTCTGCGATCAGATAATCTACCAACGCTTTGCCGTCTTGGCCGTGTTCTTGCCAGTATTTCACCTGTAGATCTGAACTCGATCCACGGGCCAGCATGGTGTGGATGTGTTCAATCTCGGCGCGGCTGCCCAGACGGTCGGCAATGGGTTCGATGCGTTCAAGCAGCTCGCGGATGAGATCACGCACGTCCACTTCCTGAGCGATGCCGAAGTCGATAAGCTTGCCTGCCAGCCCATAGCGCAAGGCCCGCCATTTGTTCTCGGCGATAAGGATGCGCTCATAGAGGCGGAAAGTCATGTTGCGCTGGCGTAGATCGACCATCCAGGCGACGATGGCCTGTACCAGTGCCGTCATCGCGAGGACGTCTTCGATGTTGGGCATCATGTCGCAGATGCGAATTTCGAGTGTGGGGAAACGGTGATGCGGGCGGATGTCCCACCAAATGTGGCCGGGGCCGGGAATGCTGTTGGTGCGGATCAGCGTCTCGACATATTCCTCGTAGGCGTGGTAGCTGCGGAATTCGCCGGGGATGCCGGTGCGGGGCAGCGCATCGAGCAGGACGGCGCGGTAGCTCTTCAGCCCTGTGTTGTGCCCCAGCCAGAAGGGTGAACTGCTGGCCAGGCAGAGGATGTGGGGCAGCAGGTAGCGCATGCCCGTCATCACATCGATGGCCAGATCGCGGTCCTCGACGCCGATATGGATGTCCATACCGAAGGCCAGCAGGCGGCGTGAGATGATCTGCGCGTCTTCGAGCAGGGCGCGGTAGCGGGTGGGTGAGGCGTCGCGACTGCTCGACGCCCAATGGCTGAACGGATGGGTCCCCGCGGCGGCGACTTTGAAGCCCGAGCTCTGCCCAAGCTCCATCAGTGTAGAACGGATGCGCACCAGTTCGGCGCGGGCGCTTTTCACGTCCTCGCAGACGGGGGTGCCAACCTCAATCGAATCGGTGCCGATGCGCTGGGCAAAATCCAGATCCGGGCGTCGCTCGCGCACCAGCATCTGCTCTCGGCTCATGGACTGGCTGAGAAAGCCCAACAACTCCCGGCTTTCAGGATCAATGAGCTGGTACTCTTCTTCGATGCCGATGTTGAAGCTCGGCTGCTTGTAATACGCCATGCATCTCTCCTAAAGTTACTTCGGCTCCACCACAAACACAGGCACAATGGATCCACCGCCCGCGGTGACGTTGAGAAGGGTGACGCTGCTCAGCCGCGTTAGGCAGCCGGTGACAGAATGACCGCGGAAGAGGAAGGGATCGCAATCTACCAACCGCTGCGCGATGACGAGGTTACCTTCCACATCCATGGTGGGGAAATCTTCGTAGGCGATAACGGCACGCTCCTGGACGACGCTGGGGTTAGACAGTGCATCTTGCAGGGCGGCGTCCCAGGCGTCTTGCGGCGTCTCCCAGCCGATGATCACACCTTTGCCGCCGTACTCGTCGTTGGGCTTGAGCACAAGATGATCGCGGTTGTCGCTGGCCCAGGGCAGAAGATCTATGGGGTTGCCGTCTACGTCGAAGGTGCTGCGCTCTTCTACTGTTCGTGTCCACGGTACATGCGCCAGGATCGTTTCACGTTCCTCAGGCGTGAGCAGGTGGGCGTTGCGTTCGTCGGTGGCGACGGCGAAGCTGGCCTTCTTGTGCAATACTTTGCAGGTGTACGGGTTCATTACGCAGACGGCGCGGGCTTCCAGCGCCTGTACAATCGGATGGTTCAGCCCATAGCGTTCCAACAATTCGGTGATGAGCACACGCTTGTAGATAAAGTCCACGGCCACACCACTGGCGTACATTTGTCCTTGCTCGAAGGTCAACTCGTCGGGCGTGCAGAGGACGGCGTTGATCCCGTTTTGTGCAAAGTAGTCGAGAAAGAGGTAAAACTCGGTGGTGGTGGGCACGCCGTCCCAGTCTACGATGGCGATGTCGGGCAGTTTGTCACGGTTGCCGCGCCACTCGTAGTAGATGCTCAAGATCGTTTCCAGCGCCGCGAAGCGGCTTTCGAGCAGGCGTAGGTTGTAGCGTTTCGCCATTTCCTGCATCACAGGGATCTGCGCGAAGCGCGCCCCCAGCACGTCCTGGTAGGCCATGCCGGCTGGGCTTTCACCGTTGAATTCCACGTAGTTGAGGACGCGTGAGCCGTCGCCGTTTCGTGCATAAAAACTGTCCAGCCGCGCCGTTGGGATGGGTGTCGCATAGCCGTGATCCAGCCCAACCAGGTACTCTTCGTCCTCGGTGAGGTGGACCTGGCGACGCAGCGACTTGTCTTCTAGCATCAGGCGGCCCAGACGGTCGAAAGCGCGCAACACTGTGGTGGTCTGCCGTTTCAGGTACGCCCATTCTGCCGGGCTGTAGAAAAGCGGACGCAACACAGTACACAGCGGACGCTCGCCAAAGGTCAGCTTGTCCGTGTGCAGGGCGGGGAGCAGCGCGTCCCAGCTATCCTGGGCCATGGTGTCGCGGTGAAGGATATCGTGGTAGTGGTGGATTGCGTCTTGGGAGTTCATAGCAGTTGGCCGTTTGCAGTTAGCAGTTAGGGCAGATCTGGTTGAGCCTGCGAATGGGTGGCAGGATGTCGCAGCCCTTAAGCACAAATCTGATTGGATGATGAGTGATAGATACTGAGCGAAGTTTTGCGCGTGACTGAATGTACACAAATGCTACTTCGCTCTGATTGAGCGAAGCAAACCGCGTAATAGTTTGACGATTTCAGTTAGGTCTTGCTGGATATGAGACAGATTCTCTGCATCGATGTAACCGATCTTGTGGGCAATGAGCAGTTGTGTGTCCAATTCGGCGGCAGAGCCAATGGCGATGTTGAGATACCGCGCCAGGACACCGTCCGAGTCCTGAGCATGCCCTTCGGCAATATTTGAAGGAATCGAAACTGCTGCGCTTCGTAACTGGTTTGTGAGACCAAACTGCTCTACTGACGGAAACATCTTCGTCGTTTGATAGACGAGTACAGAGAATGCCACTGCCTTTTGCCAGACAATGAGGTCATGATAACTACGCACTGCCACGATCTTGCTCCGTCGTTGTTTTCTCTGTACGAGAATACTGTACAACACGACAACGTCCCCTACCCCTAACTGCTAACCGCCAACTGCTACCCGCTACCCCAAAAACCGCGCCCAACGAATCTCCTCCCGCTGTGGGATCGGGTTCAGCGCACGCGAAATCGCCAGATCGGCCATCTTCTTCACGGCCCACTCGAAATAGTGGGGCGTGAGGCTGTTGACGTCCATGTCTGGGGCGGGGTTGGTGAAGTCAATCGCATAGGGGACGCCGTCGCGCACGGCAAATTCGATGCTGTTCATGTCATAGCCCAGGGCGCGGTTGAGGGTACGGGCATCTTCGATGATGCGGTTGCCCAGTTCGGGCGTGAGGTGATGGTGATCCACATGGTACTTGCGCTCTTTAGGATCGTACTTAATGGGCAGGATCTCTTCCTGGCCGATGCAGAGGCAGCGGATAAACTGATCCCAGTCAATGAATTCCTGGAGCATCATGCACAGGGTGCCGGTCTTGTTGTAGTGGTAGAGCAGCTCTTCTTTGGTGTGTACGACATAGACATGCTTCCAGCCGCCACCCCAGGCGTCCTTGAGGATGGCGGGCAGCCCGACGTGGCCGATGAGTTTGTCCCAGTCGATGGGATACTCGAGATTGCGCAGGCTCTCGTTGACCACGCCTTCGATGTAGCTGTGTGACGGCAACGCCACCGTCTTGGGAATCGCCACACCTAACCTGTCGGCCAAAGATGTGCCGAAGAATTTGTCGTCGGCGCTCCACCAGAAGGGGTTGTTGATCAAGTACGCGCCCTGCAACATGGCATTTTTGAGGTAGGTGCGGTAGTAGGGGATCTCGTGGCTAATGCGGTCGATGATCACGGCGTAGGGGCAGGGTTCGTTGGCCTGTGTGCCCCCCAACTTCACATATTCGGCGAAGACGCCCGCATCGCGGCGGTTGACTTCCTCAATAAAGGCCGGCGGAAAGCTCCACTCGCGCCCCACGATCAACCCGATCTTCTTGATTTCGGCCATCATGCTCTCCTTGCAAGCCTGTATGTGCCATTGATGTACGCCATTTCGTCAAAGAAATGAGTAACGAGTAAGGAGTAAGGAGTAAGGAGTAAGGAGTAAGGAGTAAGGAGTAAGGAGTAAGGAGTAAGG
>WGMT01000028.1 GCA_016124945.1 bacterium
CAGGGGCGATGTTGCCTTCGTCATCCACCCAGACCAGCGAGTCGTAGAGCTGACTGGCGGCATTGGCGGCATTGCGCTCGGCGGCACGGGGCATGTAGATGGAGTTGGGCATGGTGGAAAGTGCAACCACCAATTCGGTGATAGCGTCCTCGGCAGCGGTTGCATCCGTGGCCTGCGATTCGGATGTACTGTCACCGCTGGTGGTGGGTGTGGTTGCAGGGACGACACAAGCTGTTAGCGCCAGCAACGCGCAGACAAGCACGATCTGCATCCAAAGTCTTCTTTGCATGGGTAAGCTCTCCAAGTGAAAGGAAAAAGATGAACATCAATGTGCTCTGGGGACAATAAACAATACCGATTCGTGCCTGGGGGGAGGAGGCATGGCAACGTCGGCAAATGCCGTTGTTCTTTCTTACAGGGTCGGGGTTAAGAGAACGTGGACGTGGAGTTAAGGTTTGTTTAACGAAGTCGCCTTGCTTAAAGAGCACGCTGATTTTCGCCCAAAATTGCAGTTTTCCAAGCAACGTTTACATGACGGTAAACGCCTGTACACCAAGCATTAACATCGTGCAGTCAAAATCTGTCTGTTGCCGAGGCATCGTCTTTGCCGCTGAGCGGCAACACCCTCAGCGCCTACCCATCTGCGGCAAAATGGTTTGCCACCCACGAACTGGCCTGTTAGGAGCCGTCATGTCTCTGCCCAAGCTAACCGATCTACGCGACGTTGACCAGATCAAGCTTCACCGCCCATTGCTCATTGCCCACCGCGGCGGTGTCATCGCGCCGGGCGCGCCCGAAAACTCACTGCCCGCCCTTCGCCTCGCCGCCGAGGAAGGTTACCACCTGGTCGAGTTGGATGTACGCGCCAGCGCCGACGGTGTCCCTTTCTTCTACCACGGCATCGGCGCGCTAGGACATGTAGGCGTCGATTGCGGCGTCGACGCCAATATCAGCCAGATGACGGCGCAAGAGATCGCGTCCTTGCGCTACCGCGGCACAGACGAACGGATCTTGCCGCTGGCCACGGCGTTGACACACTGTGCAGAGTTGGGGCTGGGCGTCATGCTCGATTTCAAAGACGTGGCGCGCCACGAATCCGTCCGCTTTGTCGAACAGGTCAACGCAGCATTGGTCGCCGCCGATCTGCAAAAGATTTCGATGACCATCTCACATCATCCACTGGTGGAACGGATCTTGCACCCAGATGTCCTACGCCGCACCAACGCCCAACAGGAAGCAGAAGTACGCGCCGGCGCGCAACTGAACCTGCACGGTTGGTTCTGGTTCGACCACCCCGACGTGCTCGACGTAGCGTTGGTTAGCAAGTTACAGACATTCGGCGCACTTCTCATCCCCACCGTCAACAGTTTCCGCTATCCCAAACATTCGTTTGGCCACCTGGAAGATCAACACATTCAGCAGTTGAAGCAGGCCAACGTCGACGGATTTCAGATCGATTCGCCCTACCGCCAATATGTGACTGTTTAAGATAACGACAGGCACTTTGCTACAGGTGCGTCGGCAAAGCGCGGAGGGAGCACGTGGGCGTGCTCCCTCCGCGCTTAACTTAATGACATTGACAATCTACAGCTACAGCTACGTCTGTTCTTTGGTGGAGGGGTGCTGGGTGAAGCGGGCGAAGAAGTGGCGACCGGCAAAGTAGAGGACGATCGAGGCCACCACAATCAGCCAGAGTCGCCAGGAAAAGAGTTGCGCTTGTGCCAGATCGTTGCCCAGTACGGCGTAGGCGAGCATGTGTGGGGCCTGACCGATGGCGCTGGCGAGGAGGTACGCGAGAAAATTCATCCGGCTGAAACCTGCCCAGTAGGCCACAATGTCCAACGAAATCACCGGCGTCAACCGGGCCACGAGGACAAGCAAAAAGGGGCGCGTCCCGCCGAGGGCGGCCAGCTTGTTCACAGCGTTGTCGCCAAAGAAGAAAGTGACCGCAGGCGCACCCCAATGCCGGGCGATCCCATAGCTTACGGCGGCCCCCGTCAGCGCGCCGATCCACGAAAGGAATGCGCCTGGCCAGATGCCGTAGAGCATGCCGTTGGCGGCGGCGATTGGGGTGGTGGGCAGGGGCGGAATCACGGCCTGTAACACCATAAGCGCAAAGGAGACGGCAGGCGTCCACGCGCCGAATTGGGCGAGGAAGATCTGCATGCGCGCTAGATCAAACCAGGCAAAGAGTCCGGCAAAGGTGGGCGTCGCCCATGGACGGACTATCCAAAAGATTGCAATTAGGGCAATCAAAGTCACAGCAGCGAAGCGCCTGCTTCTACTCAAGATGCACCGCTTCGGCATCCCGCACGTAGACGGGCCAGCCCCGTTGCACGATGACGCCGAACGTGCGCAGCAGGTTGAGCGGCGTCCACAACCACCCCCCCGGCACAACCCGATTGCTCAAGATGGCCTGGCGCAAGTCTTCGGCGGTGTGGCCAGGAAAGCGTGTATACGCTTCGCCCGCGTTGTGAGGGATATGGGCATCGCTGGAGCCCAGTTCAGGCAGCCGCTGTGACCGCTGGTTAAGCTCGTGGGCACGCCAGTTGTTAAAGTAGTTGAGCGGGCAGCCGTGCCGAGCCTCGATGGCGTCGAACGGTAGATTGCCGATTAAACCACCCACACAATCCACACCGACGCCGAAGGGATGTGCAGCCACGGCCAGCCCGCACTGGGCATGAATGGCGGCAATGGCAGCGGCAGCCGTGTCGAACATGGGCAGGGTTTGGCGCACAAAAAGCGCCAGCACGTCCCCTTCGCCGGTGGTGACCTCCTGCCCCACAATGACGTCCACATGGGAATTGCGCTTCTGCGCATACGATTGCGCAACCACCGCGCCCTCGACGGTATCGTGATCCGTAATGGCGATGACGCGTAGATGTGTGCGCGTGGCAATCAGGTCAACCGTCTCTTCAGGCGTCATCAGGCCGTCGCTGAAGACGGTGTGCAGATGCAGATCGGCGTGGCTGTACTGTATCGGGCGAACGGCGGTCTGCTCCACGTCGGCAGGATTTTTCCATTGAACCATGCGATGGTGCTTCTTTCTTTGCATCGGACCGCTTCTGTACACTGCTTCTTTACAAGACTTCTGTGCAATGCACCGAAACAGCCATCTTTGGACACTTGCGCTTGTGACCGACTATGTGATCAACCTGCTACTCGACCCAAGACGAGCGCGCCGGCTGTGGTTGGCGTTGCTGGATGATCGCGGCATAGGACTCGACAAGCCGCTCGAAGACACGATCCCAGCGGCGCGTGGTGGCGATTTCGCGACCGATAGCGCCCATCTCTATGGCAAAGGCGGGGTTTGCAACCAGGGCACTCACCGCCGACAGCATACTCGCCTGCGATTCCGGATCCACGAGGAAGCCGGATCGCCCGTTCTGCACCAGGTCTTGGATGCCGCCGGCATTGGGCGCAACCACCGGCAAGCCCGACGCCATCGCCTCAAGGACGACGTTGCCCAACGTCTCATTGGCGCCGGGAAAGACGAAGAGATCAGCGGCGGCGTAGGCGGCGGCCAGATCGTCGCCGCCTAGATAGCCGGTGAAGACAACGGGTAGATCCGCAAAAAGATCAGCCAACATAGGCCGGGCAGGGCCGTCACCCACAATGGCAAGGCGTACACCGGGCAATGCTTGCAACACTGGGAGCAACCAATCGACCCGCTTTTCGGCAGAGAGTCGGCCCACATAGAGCAGGATGGGCTTGTTCACTTCGCCGCCGGAGAGACGAAAACGCCAGCTATGATCACGCCGCGCCGGCGAAAAGCGAGCCACATCGACACCGCGTGTCCAGACGGAAAGGCGCTCATAACCCTGAAACGCCAGTTCGCGCCGCGTAGCTTCAGAGGGGCAGAGGTTGAGATCGGCCTGGTTGTGAATCCAGCGAAAAAGCGTCACCAGCGGATCGTAAAGAGCGCCCATTCCCCAGCGGCGGGCAAAACCGGGGATATCGGTGTGGTACGAAGCCACCACGGGCAACTGCTGTCGCCTGGCTTCGTTCAGGCCGGCCACCCCCAGCGCCACCGGGTTTAAGACATGCACAAGCTGTGGGCGGAAGCGACGCAGCGGCTGCTCGACGCTGGTAAAGGGTGAGACGATCTTAAGCTCCGGGTAAAAGGGCAACGGTGTACCGGGATAGCCGATTACGTCTGTCTGTGCGTAGCGGGGCGGGCCGCCTTCCGGCGCAAAAAGCAGGCTTTCGTGTCCTCGCTGGGCCAGGTAATCGAGCAGGTGACAAAGCGTATTGACGATCCCATCGACTTTGGGCAGAAAGGTCTCGGTGAAGAATGCGATCCGCATGGCTATTTCCCCATCCATAGTTCAGAGGTTGAGCGTGGCGCTTCTGAAGTATCCCAGTAGCCCCAGTCCTGGCCGCGCCAGCGGTCGGGCATGCAGTGAAAGTAAAGCAACGTGCAGCGCATCAGCGAGTGGACAGTTTTGCGAAGGGCGCCCCGTTGCAGGCGGCGGTGATCCCGTTCGTAGACGATGAGATCCGGCGCAAAGTGCACACGATACCCCCGTTGTGCCAGCCGAAAGCCGATCTCAGAGTCTTCGTTGCAACGTAGCCGTGCATCGAAACCACCGATCTCCTGCAGCACCTGTCGCTTCACCAACAGATTCGAGCCGGAGACGGCAGGCACCCCGGCAAAATCACAGAGCGACTGCCCCCACGTGAACCAGCGGTAGTAACCGGCGTAGCGTCCTTGGGCACGTTTGGCCCCATAGACGGCATCGGCGAGGCGTTCGGCGCCGATGTGCGCGCCCACACGCGCAAAGTAATCTTCAGCGAAGACAACGTCGGCGTCGGTAAAGAGCAGCCAGGGCGTCTTTGCATAGGACGCGCCGATCTGCCGAGCCGCAGCAATGTGCGCCCCGTCGCGGATGATCACCGTGTTCTCGGGCCGAAGTTGATGGACGAGCAGAGGCGTCTCATCATCGCTGGCATCAACGACTACCAGAGCAATGTCTCTGGGTAGCGAGGCCAGGAAGGCGGGGATGTTGTGACGTTCATTGCGGGTGGGGACAACCACTGTAATGTCTGTATAGAGCATAGCAACCTCAGATCCACCGATCTTAAGCGTATGGTGAGAGTTTCTCACGTCAGCGTTAAAGACGGAGATCGAGGAGATTATCGACAAGTTAATCTTGTGTAAAGTATAGGCGAATCAATGTGCCGGAGGGCAAGATGTCCGCGCCGGCGAAATGCCGCCTTTCCAAACAATCTCATTCAGGACGGATTGCGCGCCGCCAAAAGTGAGCCAACGGCCAGCGCAGAGCAGACGATCAGCGTCCAAAAGACGGCGTTGTACCCGCCCGTCCAGGTGTAGAGCACGCCCATGGCCAGCGGTGCACCGGCACGGGCGGCGGTCAACACCAGCGTCATCGTGCCGTTGATCGCCCCATAATTGGCCACGCCGAAAAAGTCGCCTACCAGCGCAGCCCGCGCCGGAGAACTCGCGCCGCTCCCCATGCCAAAGAAGGACGCGCCAAGCAGAACCAACCAACCAGCCGGCGCGATTAGCATCAAGATCAAGCCCACAGTCACCATGGCGAAGAGGAAAGCGGTGGTCACCCGCAGCGAGAAGCGGCTACTGAGCGGACCAAAGACCAACCGGCCCGGGATCTGGCTGCCACCCAGCACACTGACGGTGAGGGCAGCAAAGCCGGGGGAATAGCCCTGGCCCGTCAAGAACGGCAAGAGATGAACAGCCAGCGCCACCGATGCAATCAGCGAGAAGGTAAAAGACACAGAAAGCCACCAAAAAGCCGCCGTACGCACGGCAACGTCGACCGGAACCCCAGACGGACGCAGCCGATCTTGTGAGGCAGACGCGACAGATGTCGATTGAGCGCCGGTTGGCGCGGCGACCACAGGATCCACATCGCCATCGGGCCGAGCATTGACGGCATCAGGGCCGCGGCGCAACACCAGGGCGTGCAGGGGGATGGTTGTCACTGCGAGGATGACAGCCAGGATCCAGAGGCTGGTACGCCAGCCCGTCTCTTGAACGAGCCAGGTGGCCAACGGCACGAAGATCACGCTGGCCAGCCCACCGCCCAACGTGAGGAGCGTCAACGCCTGCGCCCGTTGTCGCACAAACCAGGTGGCGGTGACAGCGAAGGCAGGTTCATAGAGCACCATAGCACTGACCACCCCAATCGCCATCCAGATCAGGTAGAAGTCGGTCAAAGTCTGCACCTGCGCCCAGCCAATCGTCGCCAACACAGCGAGACACGAGCCCAGGGTCATGAGTCCGCGCGCACCGTGTGAATCCAACCAACGCCCTACCGGCACCGCCATAATGCCTGACACCAGAAGCATGAGCGAAAACGCCCCTGTCAACTCGGCGTGCGACCAGCCCATCTCCTGTTGGATCGGCGTAAGCATGACGCCGAAACCATAGTAGAGGATTCCCCAGGAAATCGGCTCTGTAATTGCCAGTGTACCGACCACGATCCAGCCATAAAAAAGAGTGGGCCGACGCGCCCCCGAAGGAACACGCCGGCCCAGTAACGACTCCGGTTCAGCCACAGCAGCTACCCGCCTTCGCTGTGCCCTCTAGGGCGATGACTTCCGCTTTGTTTGCCGACGTGCAGCAGGCATCGGCCGCCACCGGCGCGTCCTCGGTGCAGCAGGACGTGACGCCGCAGCAACTGTCGCTCTCCACCGTAGCAGGCGTTGACAGCATCGTGAACGGCAGCAATTCAACCGCAACGGCAGGTGCGTCCTTGGCCGGGGGGGCGCAGCAGGCACTGCCGATTCCCAGTCCACTGCCGTCAAACGCAGCGGAGACGGTACAGACTCCTGTCTCAGGCAGTTCGAGTTGAACCTCTGCCGCAGACTCCCAATCACCAACCAGCGCCGCCACAATCGAACGCACCTGTTCATAACCGGTGGCCATGAGGAAGGTGGGGGCGCGGCCATAGCTCTTCATGCCGACAATGTAGTAGCCCGCATCCGGTTGACGTAGCTCTTTTTCGCCGTGTGGGCGCACCGTGCCACAGCTATGCAGGTTGGGATCGATGAGCGGGGCCAGCGCCCGTGGCGCTTCGACGCCGGCATCCAGATCCAGCCGCACTTCACGCACAAAGGAAAGATCGGGGCGTGCGCCGGTTGCGCCGATCACTTCGTCGACGAGGAGGCTGCGGTCGCCCTGGGGCGTTTCGCCCACAAGCCGGAGTTTGGCGTCCACGCGCTCGATTGCTGTGGTGAAGAAGGGCGCCACCACCTCAATCGCCCCGGCTTCCACCAGGCGCTGGATGCGCAGCCCCAACTCCCCACGTGCGGGCAGTTGATCATTTTCGCCGCCGCCGTAGGTGGCGGCCACATTCGCCTTACGCAGCACCCAGGTAATGTGGGTTTGTGGTGCGCTGTTGTACAGTTCGGCCAGATCGAGGATGGCGTTGATGGCCGAGTGCCCCGCGCCGATGACGGCCACGCGCTTGCCCGCATAACGTCCACGCGCCGCGCCCAGCACATCGGGGATCCCGTAGGCGATGTGGGCGGCATTGTCCGCTTCGCCGGGCGCAGCCAGCCCGTCCGCGCCAATGGGATTGGGCGTAGCCCAGGTGCCGGCGGCGTCGATGACAGCCCGCACCGTGAAGCGTTCCGTGTGGCCGTCAATCTCTACCTGAACCACGAAGGGCGCATCCGCCCGTCCTGCGTCCTTGAGTTTGTCGGTGCGGCGGCGGCTCACGGCGATGACACGCGCGCCCAGGTGAATCTGTGTACGCAGGGCGGGCAGTTGGGCCAGGGGAAGTAAATAGTCATCAATCAACTCGTGGCCGGTGGGCAAGTGCTCCAGATCAGGCGTCTGCCAGCCGTGCGCTTCGAGCAGCGCCACAGCCGCTTTGTCCAGGCACCAACGCCACGGCGAAAAGAGGCGGACATGTCCCCAGGATCGAACACCGGCGGCGATTTCATTCCCTGCTTCAAAAACCAGGGGCGTCTCTCCACGTTGGATGAGGTGGGCGGCAGCGGCCAGCCCAACCGGGCCTGCGCCAATCACGGCGATAGGGAGTGTGGTGTTCATGGGAAATTCCTTAATTGGTGGGTTATATCGACACATGTCGATGTTTCTGGGTAAAAAATTTTGCGTCTTTACTTGTCGCTCAGGTCAATGGGTACGGCGCTCATCGGTCCATTCTCCTGCTCGGCATAGGTGGGCGCGAAGTTGCGCATCAGCGCGCCACAGCAGACGGTGAACTGTTCCTCGTTGAGTGTGTAGAAGCGTTGACGGCCTTCCTGGCGTACATGCACCAGATTGGCTTCGGCCAGCAACTTGAGGTGATGGCTGACGGTCGGCTGATTTACCCGCCCGTCCAACGCCGTCACCACATCGTTGACGCTCATCCACTTACAGCAGAGCAGTTTCATGATCTCCTGGCGTGTTTCGTCGGCGATTGCTTTGGCAAATGTTACTGTTGAATCAATGGCCATGCGTCCATTATATCGACAAGTGTCGATTTGTCAAGCACCTAATTGCGAACTTCAACCTTGGTCGCAGAATAGAACGCGGATTGAGCGGATTCAAACAGATCTAACTGTATGTAGTCCGCTCAAATCTGCTCAATCCAGGTTCTATTCTCAGCAGATCACTGGGTGTCGGGTCATCCTACTGAGGCAGGTCGCGCCGAGGGGAAATGTTGTTGGGTAGCATTGGCAAACCGCACCAGCGCCAACATTACCGGCACTTCCACCAGCACACCTACCACTGTGGCCAACGCTGCGCCGGAGTTGAGGCCAAAGAGCACAATCGCCGTGGCCACAGCCAATTCAAAGAAGTTGCTAGCGCCGATCATGGCTGCCGGTGCAGCGACTTCATGGTTGATCCGCCAGAGCCTTGCCCATCCGTAAGCTATTGCAAAGATGAAGATGGTCTGGATGATCAGCGGCACGGCGATCAGGGCAATGTGGAACGGATTGTTCAGGATCACTTCGCCCTGGAAGGCAAAGAGCAGGATCAACGTCAGCAGCAGACCGATGATGGTCAACGGGCTGAGGCGCTTGAGGAAGACCTGTTCAAACCACACGATCCCTTTCTTGCGGATCAAGTAGACGCGTGAAAGATAGCCCGCCACCAGCGGCACCACGATGTAGAGCAGCACCGACAGCAAGACCGTGTCATAGGGGACGGTGATGGCACTGATGCCCAGCAGGAGCAGCACAATCGGGGCAAAGGCCACGAGCATGATCAGATCGTTCACGGCAACCTGAACCAGCGTGTAGGCTGCGTCACCGCGGGTGAGGTAACTCCACACAAAGACCATGGCCGTACACGGCGCTGCGCCCAGCAGGATCGCCCCGGCCAGGTATTCAGTCGCTAGATCCGCTGGGATCCACGCCGCAAAGATGACTTTGAAGAAGAGCCAGGCGAAGACAAACATGGTAAAGGGCTTGATCAACCAATTCACGGTCAACGTGACGGTGAGTCCTTTGGGTTGTCGCCCGGCGCGCAGGATGCTGGAGAAGTCGATCTGCACCATCATGGGGTAGATCATGAACCAGATCAAGATGGCCACGGGGATGGAAACACTGGCGTACTCAAAGCGGCTCAGCGTTTCAGGCACAATCGGCGCAAGTTGCCCCAGCGCCACGCCCGCCACAATACACAGCGCCACCCATACAGTCAGATAACGACCAAAGATGCCCAGTCCGCCGGATTCTTTCTCGGCGGCAATAGGTTGGTTCTGGGTGGTCCAGCTTTCCTTGGGCTTTGCTACAGAATCAGTCATAAAGCATCCACTCCCTGTGAATTGATGATTATATACCCTTTACTACCCATTACATTTCGGGCAGATACAGCGGTCCGGCTGTGCCACGCGGGCGTGCTCGGATCTTGGCCCCAACACCAGATCGAGGATCCGGCGCACATCCTCGTTGATGAGGCGATAGAAGACGTTGGTCCCCTCGCGTTCATCGGTGATGACGCCGGCTTCACGCAGAAGGCGGAGTTGCTGCGAAATGTAGGGCTGCGGCTTCTGCAACACCGCTTCGAGGTGACAGACACACTCGGCATCTTGGCGCAGGATGTCGAGGATGCGCAGCCGTTCTATGTGGCCAAGCAATTTGAAACGTTCGGCATGCGCGTCGTAGTTTGTATCTTCACAAAGTACAATGTCGGTAAAAACCATGCTTTCCTCTTTCACAACTATACTTTCACAACTACATCTCAGCAGTTGGTCGATGCAATACATGCAGCAAACGCTATATGCATTTTATTGCATATAGCCGGCACATCAACACCTGTAGGTGGTTAAAGATAAGGCTAGTCAGATGGATAGGAGAGCGGTTCCCCTAAATTGGCTCATCCGCCTGGACTCGCGCGTAGAGCCACGTAGTCAACTCCCCCGGCGCAGCACCCAGATTTCGCTCCAGCGCCATTTTTGCCTCCTGGTAGGCCATCAGCGCCAATCCCCGTCGGCCCTCGCGGGCGTAAGTACGCATTAGCATCTGCCATGCCTGTTCCAGCCAGGGTGCGATGTGCAGGACAGTGCGCAGCCAGCGCCGGCTCTGCTGCCAGTTGCGTTGTGACAGATAGCCGTCAGCCAGGCGGAGCGCGCCATCCAGATAGAGATCCTCCAGCCGCCGGCGCGGTTCCAACAGCCAATCGGCGTAGGGTAGCTCGGGCAGCAACGGCGCATAGTCGGCCAGGATCGCTTCTAACAATGCCACTCGACTGGCGTCCAGATCTTTTGGGGCCAATGCCTGTTCCACTTTTGTGGTGAAGCGGCGGAGATCGCAGTCGATGACGCCGTAGGGATCGAAGCGGTAATTGTCGCGCTCAACGACGATGTAGCGGTTCGGGCCGCGTGGACGCATGTATGGATCGAGTAGGCTGCGTAGGTGGCTGTTGAGCGTGCGCAAGGTGACCACTGTCTTCTCCGGTTCACCTTCGGGCCACAGATCCTCTAAGATCCGGTCACGCGGAATGGACCGTTCAGCGTGGACGACGAAATATTGAAGGAGGCGGGCCACAATTGGACGGTGAAAATCCCCGGTACGATAGCGCCTCTCGCCCCGTTGCAGGCGAAATTCACCCATCACCTGCACACAAAGGGGTGGGGGGGGCAACGACTCCAGGTTATCCAGCGCACGTTGCATCACCTTTTGGGTGGATCTGTCTGATTCTGTAGCAATGGCTGCTGCCAGGCGGGGCATTGCTTGCTCGTGACCGATCTGAGCCAATAGGATCGCCGCCTGGCTGCGTACGTCCTCGCGCGGATGGTCTAGCAGGGGTAGCAAAGGAGCGCTTTGCCCGATTTCGCGCAGTGCGGCGGTGCTTTTTTCTGTCTCCACCTTCTCCACCAGCAAGATTTTCCAAAATTCGGCAGCCAATTCCGGGTCGCGCGTTGTGAGCAACTGGGCGTACAACGGCGCTTCTCCCGCAGCCAGCACCCGTCGCACCAGACGCCGCCAGCGCAGATTTCCCTGCCGCCAGTGATAGATCGTCAATAGCATCTTTAGCCGCATCAGATCTGCACGGGCGCGCAGGGAAAGCAAGGTGCAGGTTTGTGGCGACAGTTGGAATTCTCTCAGATCACCTGTGGCGAGTGCAGCCAGCATGGCGGCAATGTCCCTTTCTAACCCCAGACGCGCTTCGTAGTAGAGGAACTCCGTTGCAGCAGCGAGGACGGCGTCTGCCTGTTGCATGGCGGCGGCATAGTCACCTTGTCGGCGACTAAGCCAAACTGTTGCCGTTGCGAATAAGATACGCAACAGCGGCGACGACTGCACGATTGGTATTTTCTCGCCGTCGGCGAGCATGGCAACCGCATCGGCAAAGCGTCCCTCCCCCACCGCCGACAAAACGCCGTCGTAGTGCAGGCCGGCCTGAATCCGCTCATCTACCATCTCCATCTGAGCACGGGTCGCCGCCACAGCCAGCAGATTCTCCTGATACCCCGCCCAATCCCCCTGTTCGAGCAACAGGCCTCCGATATTGCGCTGGATGAGCAGTAAATCCTGATGGTTTTGCGCCGCCGAGACTTCTGTAGCGACTTGTCGGAGGACGGCGAGCGCCGCGGCCCACTGTCCACGCGCCGTGAGGACAAGAGAGGAAAAGTTCACCTGCTCAATAACCCCGCTGCCCGGTTGAGTCACCTTCAAGCTGCGCACCTGCTGATAACAGCGCGCTGCCTGTTCGAACTCACCCAGATAAGCATACAACGCAATCATGTCCTGTAGCGTGGCAACACGTTGAGATGGAACGAGATCCGGCAGAGCGAGGATCTGACGGCAGAGCGCCGCAGCCTGCCGATTGTGGCCCTCATCGCTGTGAAAGAGGGCCATATAGCGCAGCCCCAGGCGCTGGATGTCGGTGTCATTGGCGGCGACAGCCAGGGCTACGCCTTGTTCCAGGTACGCCCATGCTTCGGTGCGGCGCTCGCGCAGATGAAAGAGGGCCGCACCATTGCGCAGGAGCAGCGAAGGACGTTCCGACAGGATCGCCGGTGGTAAGGCACTCACCCAGCGGTGATGTGTGAGGAACCGACCCTTGGCGCGGATGTGCGTGAACGCTTCGGGCAGGGCGATCAGATCGGCTGCTTGCTCCCACAGTGCACCCTCCAGGGCGTGTTCGATGGCTGCCACGCTGTTTCCTTGCGCGTGCAGCCAGGCGACGCACGCTTGCATGATGGCGGTGCGCTGGGCCGGGGGAAGTTGCTGCCGCAAGAAGACGCGGATCAGATCGTGATAGCGATAGCGATTGTCTTGGTGCTCATGGTAGAGGAAGAGATTTTGCGCCAATAGGGTGTGGACGGCTGTTGCAGGATCGTTTTCCGGTAGTAAGTAGGCGGCCAGATCGTGGGTAAAGGTACGGGGCACCGCCGTTGTCTGCATAAAGTGCTGCAACTCAGCCGGCAACTCGGCCAATACCCGTTCTGCCAGGTAGGCGAACAACTGCCTTTCGGCGATGGGCCGTGGATCGGCAACATCTTCCAGATTCTTCAGCAAGCCCACACCCAACGGCCATCCTTCGAGTCGCTGCCGCCAGCCGTCTAATCTTTGCAGGCGATGGCCAAGCCAGGCGTGTACTTCCTGGTCGTCAAAGGCCAAATCCGTCATGTTGAGATAGTTGACTTTGGCATAGAGCGCCAGGTCTGTCGCCGGGAATAGGGATTGGCGACCGGCCAACACCCACCGGGGCTGTGGACGGCGCATGTACGTCTGTAGCCAGTCAATGGCCGCAGCGGCGTTTAGCAAGTGATGGACATCATCCAGCAGAATCGTGTTTTCCGCCTGGAGCAGGGGTTCCAGCCGTTGGCGCAGGACAGCCGGATCGCCGTCGGCGGGGGTGAGGGGAATGAGGTAGGTGTACCGGCGTTCCGTCACCAGGCTCTGTAGCAGCATGGTCTTGCCGTAACCGGCGGGGGCGTTGATAAAGAGATGCCCCTCGCTCAGTGCAGCGGCGATCTGATCCAACAATCGGGTGCGGCGAATTGGGCTGGACAAGAGCACTTTCCCTCATCTCTACAATGTTATCTCTACGACGTTGTTCATTCCTTGTCAACATCCTCATTATATCGTCAGACACGATACCGTCAGACAATCGATGGCTCCACTGCAAGATTCAAATGCAGTCCATTTTCCTGGCTAGTGCGTTGCGCCTCAATTGTTACAAGGAGAAAACAGTCTCGATGACCCAGTTTACGATCTCTACGCGGTTCGCAGTGCGTGTCTTTGTCCTCTTTTGGCTGGCGTTGACAGGGCTAAGCCGGCCCACGCCGGCGCAGGCGGCCTTCATCGATCCCGGTTTCGATCCTACACCGAGCAACTTCGTTTATGCCATCCTCGCCCAGCCAGATGGCAAAACTTTGGTAGGCGGCGCCTTTAGCGCAATAGATGGGTCGTCCACCCAGCAGCGTATCAGTCGTTTCAACCCGGATGGGAGCCTCGACAGCAGTTTCACCCCGGAACGCTTGGGTAGTGTACGCGCCATCGCCCTGCAAAGCGACGGCAAGATGCTACTGGGCATGGATGCGAACAACCTAAGTCCCTCCGTAACGCGGTTGAACGCCGACGGCAGCCTGGATGCCGGCTTCACTGCCCCGGTGATTCGATGGAATACCAACCTCGGTACAGTTGACGCCGTCCTCATTCAAGCGGACGGTCAAATCGTCATCGGCGGGCGCTTCAGCGAAGTGGCCGGGCAGCCGCGCCAGAATATCGCCCGGCTCAACGCCGACGGCAGCCTCGACGCCGGTTTCGATCCAGCAGCCAACGGGCGGGTACGCGCGCTGGCGGTACAGGCAGACGGCAAGATCCTGGCTGGCGGCGATTTCACTGAAGTGGCCGGGCAGCCGCGCACCAATATTGCCCGGCTCAACGCCGATGGCAGCCTGGAGATCAACTATCCTGTCACCCCCACCATCATTACCGACGCGGTTTACGCAATTGTGGTGCAGCCAGATGGCAAGGTGCTTGCGGGCGGCGCGTTTGGCGGCGGTTTGCGCCGCTTTAACACCGACGGCACTACCGATTTCAGCTTTGTGGGCACGGCGGATCGGAGTGTATACGCCATCGCCTTGCAAGCAGACGGGCGTGTGGTGGTCGGGGGTAGTTTTAACCGGATCAACAACCGGAACCGTATGTTTATCGCCCGCGTGACCGCCGACGGCGCCTGGGACGGCACGTTCAACCCCGGCGCCGATAACGTCGTTTTCGCCGTGGCTGCGCAGGCAGATGGGCAGGTGTGGGCCGGGGGGATATTCACCCAATTGGGCGGCGTAGCGCGTCGAAATCTGGGGCGCACCCTGCCGACCGCGCCCACGCCTCTACCTGATCCTACCTTCAACCCAAGCGTGAACAATGTGGTCAACAGCCTGGCGCTACAAGCGGACGGTAAAATTGTGCTGGGTGGAACATTCACCGAAGTCGCCGGGCAGCCGCGCAGCCGCGTCGCCCGCCTGAATGCCGACGGCAGCCTGGACACAGGCTTCGCCCCCAGCGAGGGCAATGCCACCGTCAACGCCGTGGCGGTACAGATGGACGGCAAAATCTTGGTCGGTGGTAACTTTTCCCTACTCGGCGGCGCGGCGCGGTCGGCCATTGGTCGTCTAAACGCCGACGGCACGCTGGACGACAGCTTCAACCCGGGGGTGTTGAATGGTTCCACGCCCGGCCAGGTACGGGCTATGACGGTTCAGGCGGACGGCAAAATTCTAGTGGGTGGTGTATTTACCGAAATCGCCGGGCAGCCTCGCTTCAACATTGGCCGGTTGAACGCCGACGGCAGCGTAGACGCCGATTTCAACCCCAGCGCCGACAGCATCGTCGAGGTGTTTGCGCTACAGCCGGACGGCAAAATCTTGGTCGGTGGCGCGTTTGTCAACCTGGCCGGTGAGTTGCAGCCCTATTTCGGTCGCTTGAACGTAGACGGCACCCTCGATACTACCGTCCGCCCAACGCTGAACAATCGGGTTCAGGCCATCGCCCTACAACCAGACGGCAAAATCGTGATTGGCGGCATCTTCGGCTGCCCGGGATATTCATCAAACGTTCTCCTCCGGATCAATGGCGACGGCACACCGGATGAGACCTTCCTTCGCTGCGAGGCGAGCACCTGGCCTCATTGGTTCGACGGGGCCGTTCGGGCGCTCACATTGCAGCCGGACGGCAAGATCGTGGTGGGTGGCTTCTTTCTGCGCATAAACGGCCAACCGTATGAGACGCTGGCGCGCTTAAACGAGGACGGCACGCCGGACAGCAGTTTCAACCCGACAACCAACGGTTTCGTTCATACACTGACCATGCTGACAGATGACAGCATCCTTGTAGGCGGGGCGTTTGGTGAGATTGGAGGGCGGCCACAGCCTGCTGTGGCGCGATTGGTCGATCCACTGGCAGGGTTAACCGAAAGGATCTATCTACCGCTGACCCTGCGTTAGTACCCGACGGCATAAATCAGTCGCAGGATTTCAGCAGAGAGCGGAGGGGAGCACGCCTACGTGCGGCTCTTACCGTGTAGAGCCGCACGTAGGCGTGCTCCCCTCCGCGTGATTTCATGGGCCTATTTCAGCTATCGTGTACTAGGTGTATTGGCAATTGACGTTAGAAGCATTGGTAAGCGAAGGTGCGACACACTGACCAGGGGAACGGCCTCTATGTGGGAACCCTTTGGTCAATGCATCGCACCTGTATCGTTACTTCAGGATGTCTTCAACCCAGGTGAGGGCGGCCATCATTTTGGGGAAACCAATCGTGGGCAGCGACAGCAGCACAACCTGGCGGATCTCTTCGGGTGTAGCGCCGGACGCCAGCGCCTTGCGCGTATGCGAATGGACGGCCCCTTCGGAACCGATGCCGATGGCGAGGGCCAACTTCACCAGATCGCGCGTCGTTTCCTCTAGCGGACCCTGGCTGTGGACGGCAGATCCCAGTTGGTTGTAGGCGTTGAAGACGTCTGGGTATTGCTCTTGGAACGATTGGTAGGCATTGGGTAACTTGTGAGCCATAATGGGGATTCTCCTGTAGAAACGTTGTAAGAAAGAACTTGTTAGGCCCATGGTTAACTTTGTGCCGCGTTTGATGCCGCACACCGGAAGTGGAATCCAATTAAGCAGCAAAAAAGAGCCATTGTCGCCTACCTGACGAGGAGGATTTCGACTAACCAACTGACCAGACACAAGGATGCCTGTGTATAGACAAGCCCCCTGTCCTTTGAACAGGGGGCTTGTCTATACACGGTGATGGATATACACGGTGATGGAGAAGAGGGCAAAGTCGCTTACAGAGCCGGCTCCGCCTTCAACTCGGCCAACCATTCCTGAACGCGAACGTCGATCTGATCACGTACTTCGCGGAACTTGGCCATTGTCGCCTCGTCGCTGCCTTCAAACGCGGCCGGATCCTCAAAGGGCCAATGCAGCCGGTGGGCGACGCCGGGGAAGATCGCCGGGCACCGCTCTTCAGCGGCGGAGCAGACGGTCACGAGGTAGCCGAAGTGCATGTGGCCCATGTACTTGCGCAGCGTGTCCGATGTGTGGGTGCTGGTGTCGATGCCAATCTCTTCCAGAACACGCACGGTGTACGGGTTGATCCCTTTGGGTTCCAGCCCGGCGCTGTGTACTTCGAAAAGATCGTCGGCATGTTTGCGCAGAAGCGCTTCGCCCATTTGACTACGCGCAGAATTTCCGGTGCAGAGGAAGAGAACTTTGGTTTTTGACATGAGTTGGGTCTCCTAAACGGTTGGGTTAGATATTGAGGTGGCTCAATCGGCACTTTGATGAACGACTTCGGCGTCGGTGCCGGCCAGCATCGGCGCCGGCTCTTCCACAGGGATGCGGATAAACTGGTAGATCGACGCGCCCAGGATTGCGCCCACAATCGGCCCGATCCAGTAGAGCCAATGGGCATCCCAGGCGCCGGAAAAGAGCGCCGGCCCCAACGATCGGGCAGGATTCATCGAGGCGCCGCTAATCGGTCCGCCCCACATGGCGTCCACTGCCACGGTGAACCCAATAGCCAGCGCCGCCAGTTCACCCACGGCGCGTGTGTCGGTGGCGACGGCGGTGATCACAAACATCAACGCCGCAGTGAGCAATGTTTCCAGTAGCAGAGATTGGAGGGCGCTGCCCGACGGCACCGTCGCGCCCAGGTTGGCCACCGGCCCAAAGAGGACAAGCAAAGTAGCCGCCCCTGCACTGGCCCCCGCAATCTGGCCGCCCATGTAAACCGGCACCTCGCGCCAGGGGAAATGACGTGTCACGGCGAAGGCAATGGTGACGGCAGGGTTGAAGTGTGCGCCGGAGAGATGACCGGTGGCGGCGATCATCACCATCACCACCAGGCCAAAGGTCAACGCGACGCCGACATGGCCCAGCGCGCCCGTCATGGAATTGACAACGATAGCGCCACAGCCGGCAGTGACAAGGGCGTAGGTGCCGAACAGTTCGGCAACGGTACGGCGCATAAGATTGGGTTGTTGCATCAGTCCGTCCTTTGGTATTGTTGATTTTGCAGTTAATTTTGGACTTGATGTTGCCGGTTCATGATCAACAGCAGATAGTTGATGCGTGTGGTCAGGTCTCTGGCAACATCGGCAAATGCCTGCCGGCGCACTTCGTCGCTGCCTTCCACTTCGGCTGGATCGGGGAAACTCCAGTGCACCTGTTCGGGGTCGCCGGGAAACACAGGACATTCCTCGCGCGCCCGATCACAGACGGTGATGATGTAGTCAAAGTGCTGCCCCACAAACGCTTGCAGGTGTTTGGACTGCTGACCGCTGATGTCGATCTGCCGCTCAGCCAGCACCTGAACGGCCAGTGGGTGCACCGATTCTACATGCGTGCCTGCGCTGTGCGCTTCGATGCGTCCTCGGCTAAGGTGACGCAGCAAGCCTTCGGCCATCTGGGAGCGGGCGCTGTTGCGTGTACACAAAAAGAGCACACGCACAGGCTGAATGCCGCGCGCTTCAAACGCCCCTGTGTCGCCCACCAGCCCTGGATGAATGCTCCTGCCTGCTTCCACAAAGAGCATCCCCAGCTTTTCAAGATCCAAACTGTAATAGACATCGCGCCCGTCTGCGCTGCTACGCCGTTCTTTCACCAGTTCCTGGCTGCGCAGTTGCTTGAGGTGATACGAAACCAGGTTCATTGGGCGATCCAACCGATCCACCAACTCGTTGACACGGTAATCGCTGCCCTGTAACAACAGCAGCAAAGACCAACGAACCTCGTGCGCCAGCAATTTTAGGAATTCGAGTGAGTGATTTGCCTGTGCAAGTTGTGTCATAATCCTCCCCCAAACGATTCAACAAAAAATTGATTCAAAACAGATTGCATCAATTTAGAGGCATAACCTCAAATTGAAAGTAGGAACGATTCCATTTCAGTTTTTGGGTGCGTAGGAAGAGGAAGAGAGGCGTTGACGGAGGTACGCTGCTTTAGGGGATTTCTCGCTAAGTACCGATGCATGCGATGCCTCGTAGGATGGGTTACGACCGCTTAAATTCACACCGGTCGTCCCATCAAGATCGGCGGTCGTAACCCATCTTGCGAACACAGCAAGAAACAAAACACACCTTAGGCCGGACGCAGCGGCGGGATCGCAATCTTCACGATTGTTCCGCCGACTGGTGACGATTCCACAGTGAGGTAACCGCCGACGATGGCAAGCAGTGTGCGATGAAGGGCAAGGCCGTTGCCGCTACCGGCTGCAGACGGCGTGGCAATGCCTCGCCCGGCATCGATGCCCACCCCGTTGTCTGCCACCGTGAGGATCAGTTCGCCCGCCGAACCTCCTTCCGCAGAGAGACCGAGCTGAAGGGAGAGGGGCCGCTCAATCCTGTCGCCGCGGCCGTGGGTGGCGGCATTACGAATGGCTTCGCGTACCGCGCCCAGGATCACTTCACCCACAGTTGAATCAACGGTGATCGGGTCGGCGTCTTCACCTGTAGGCCCCTGACGCATAAGACCCTGCCACTGGATCTCATCAAAACTTTGGGCAAACTCACTCTCCACCAACAGCCGCAAGGACGTCACCAGGCGGCAGGGATCCGGTGTGTGGGCCGGGGTAGGCTGTGTGTGGGTGAGCAGGTTGGCAATCTGCGCATGGACATCAGCCAGGGTGGTCAGTGTGTCCTGAAGCAGGGTCTCTTGAAGTATCGGCTGCTGCTGATTGGCCCCGTTCAACTGCAAGATGGCCAGATGGAGTGCAGGCAGGATCTCATCGTGAAGGGTACGGCGCGTGCGCAGATCGGTGATCCGCTGTTCGCTGGTGCGTCTACGCTGAAGCGCCACCAATCGCAACACCATCTGCTCACTTGCCAGCAATTGGACGATGCGCTCGCCTGCCACCTGTGCGGTTTCCATCTCTTCCTGGCTGTACAAATCGCCGTCCTGTTTCTCGCCGATCAGCAGGAGACCGATGCGTTCGCGCTCATCCCAAAGCGAGATCGCCCAGGCGTAAGGCGCAAAACTCGCCCGATCCAGTGAGGTCATGCTGGCGTCGAGTTCGGGCAGCGGGGGCATAGCCGGCGCGCTGCATTCGGGCGGATAGTGCAGGCCGACGGTGACCAGCGAAGCAACACGGCCAAGGGGAATGAACTGAGCATCTGCCGTCTTCAGCACGTCGCGGCAAAGGACGGTGAAGAGAGCATCGGCAGATGACGCGGGGTGCAGCGGGTTGGCCGAAATCTCCTGACTTTGTACAAAAGGACGTAGCTGCGCGGCGAATTGCTCACGATCCCAGAACGAGCGCCAACTGTACAGGGCAAAAAAGCAGGTCAACAGCAGCGTTGCCAGGAGCAGGCTGTAGATCGGGCGCAGATCAATGACGATGGTCCACCCCACAACCGCGGCGTAGCCCCCAGCAAGGAGAATCGCCCCGCGCCAGTGACGCACAAAGCTGCGGCGCGGCAGCACCCGGCCCGTAAAGATTTCATACGAGACAATGGCCTGCCCAAGCAGAAGCGACGAAAGTGCAATCAAAAGAGAGAGCACCAGATCGTAGACGGCAATCGTCTCCATCGAGATGGCGAGCAAGTCGACCGCAGTGGCGGCTGTCATCACGCTGCCCACAAAATAGGCCACCACCAGCGACACGGCTAGCAGTGTCGCAGCCGTGGCTAACAACCAGGGCAGGGCGCGCCGCCGCGCCGTTCGGGTGCTGTTGCTTTCCACTTCTGCCGGTCTGCGCAATACGTCAATCGACAAGAGGATGCACGTCACCGTCCACAGGGGGAAGAGCAGCAACAGCAGCGGTATGTTGCCCAGGATCAGCGTCTTGCTCAGATCGAACTGGAGCACCTGAGCGTAGGCCGGGATGAGATTGCCGATGAGCAGCAGCGCCAGCAATCCAGCCATCCACAGGAGCATGATCCACAGCCAGACGCGGTGGCGCAGGTGGAGGCTGCTTTGGGGCGCGGCCCAAAAGCCGCTGACCCAGAGCACGGCCACATACCAGGCAATCGGCGAAACCGTCAACGGGAACCAGGCGGCCTGCCACCAGAAGTTAAGGCCGTCCAGGTTATCCGAAAGTTCTTGACCCAAGATAGCGCTGTGACTGACAAAGAAGACAGCACCCATCAACAGCCCGCCCCCCATCAACCAGACCCCCCAATCGCGACGGTTGGCGTTGAGCAGCACCGTCAGGCCCAGCCAGATCAGCAAGATCATATTGAAAAGCGAAAAAGCAATTGTGGCCCAATCCAGCCAGAAGCGTCCACTCATGGGCTGTCCATCTCCCATTCGCCGTCTGGGTTGAGTGTGTAGCCGATGCCGTCCTCATCCCAGCGCAGCAGGCGCCCGCGCATGACGATGATGGCGGCGCGGGTGCGCGCCGTCTTTTCGTCGGCGGCGCTGTCGGCCAGGCCCCAGGTGGCGTAGATTTGACCATTGGTGCGGCTAATGGTGCGTTTGTCGCGAAAACCGAGGCGGGCGGCAATCTGTTCATTGGTCAGCCCTGCCGCCAACAGCCGCGCCACCGTCTGTTCGTTTGGTTCGAGCAGGCTCATGGGATCTTGTTCGTCGTGTTGGCGCACCTCGTGGATGCGCGCTTCAATGTCGGGATCGACGAAACTGCGCCCGTTGACCGCATCGCGCAAGAGCGGAGCGATCATCTCGGGCAGCAGGTAGTTTGATTTGCGCACGTAGGCGTAGTGGCTCAGGATGCCCGCCTTGCGAAAGGCGCGGTAGTAGGCGTCGTCGTCTTGAATCGAGTAGAAGACGATGGGCAGGCGCGGGTATTCACGGCGAATGGCGACGGCGGCGGCGATGCCGTCCATTTCGTCGGCCAGCGCCACGTCCATAAGAACGGCATCGGGCGGGCCATCGTTGAGACAACGTTCCAGGGCGTCTTCGCCGCGATCGAAACAGCCAATCACCTGCAAGCCGCCAAGCGCTTCCAGCCCCATCTTCAAAGCAGACTGAAGGCGGAGGTTGTCTTCGACGAGGAGGAGGGTAAGGGTATTGGGCGTGTTGGGCATGTTGGATCCTTGATTGGGGCGTGGTGCGTGGTGCGTAGTGCGTAGTGCGTGTACCAGATGAGACGTTGGTTGTTTATTGGGAATTTCTAGGGTGCAGTTTCGCCTATGTTGCCCGGTGAAGTATCACTGCGTGCACGAGTATACGCACCACGCACTATCTCCTACCAGGATCTCTGTATCGCGTCCATCTGTCAAGCACTCAGGTGCGTCTGTGTGTGCACGCGGGCGGTGGCTTGGCGCCGGCGTGTGCGCTAGAGTGGGCAGAAACTGTCCCCCAGCCCCCATAGGCGTTGAGATAAGCAGCCGCCTGAAAGCGTGGGAAGCAGAACCCCTCCCCAACCCTCCCCGCGATCGTTGAGGTTGAGGACTTGTTGAGCAAGTGAGGCAGGGAGGGAGCCGTTGTCGCATGGACGGAGTGATCGTACATTGGAACGTCCCTACAACGCGACCAACAACATCTACACGGCAACAGTCCGCCCCCCGTTGCGGGGAGTTAGAGGGGGGTGTTCTCCCCTACCCACCACCCAAAGGAGCACACACCATGAAAGTCAAGATGATTCTCCCGGCGCTGACCGAGGCGAAAAGTCCGTTCTTCCGCCCGATTAAATACAGCCTCTTTCCCCCCTTGGGGCTGGCGACGCTGGCCGCCTACCTTGACGAGACGGACGAGGTCACGATCCAGGACGAGCACGTAGAAACGCTGGATCTAAATGACGAACCGGATCTGGTGGTGATTCAAGTCTACATTACGTCGGCCAACCGGGCTTACGAGTTGGCCGATCACTACCGCGCCCGCGGTGCGTATGTGACATTGGGCGGCCTGCACGTCACCTCGCTGCCCGAGGAAGCCGCGGCCCACGCCGACACCCTCTTCCTCGGCCCCGGCGAAGAGACGTGGCCGCGCTTCCTGGCCGACTTTCGGGCCGGCCACCCCGGCAAGCGCTACACGTCGACGGTGCGCACCCTGGCCGGGCTGCCCCCGATCCGCCGTGACCTGATCAAGCGTCATCTTTATCTGGTACCGAATTCGATTGTGGTTTCGCGCGGCTGCCCGCATGTGTGCGACTTCTGCTACAAAGAAGCCTTCTTTGAGGGTGGCAAGAGTTACTACACGCAAAGTGTAGACGACGCCCTGGCCGAGATCGACCGGCTGCCGGGCCGTCATCTCTACTTCCTCGACGATCATCTTTTCGGCGACGCCCGCTTTGCCGGCGCGCTCTTCGACGGCATGGCCGGCATGGGCCGGTTGTGGCAGGCCGCGGGGACGGTTCAATCTGTCCTCAAGCCGGGGCTGCTGGAAAAGGCGGTGCAGGCAGGGCTACGCAGCCTCTTTGTAGGCTTTGAAACGCTCAACCCGCAGAGCCTGCTCGAACAGCGCAAGCACCAGAACCTTCACCGCGATTATGGCGCAGCAGTGCGGCGTCTGCACGACCTGGGTGTGATGGTCAACGGCAGCTTCGTCTTCGGCATGGATCACGACGATGAAAGTGTCTTCGAGCGCACGGTGGCCTGGGCGATTGAGCAGGGAATCGAGACCGCCACCTTTCACATCCTCACGCCCTACCCAGGCACGGCGCTCTACACGCGCATGCAGGCCGCCGGGCGCTTGACCAGCCACAACTGGGATCTCTATGACACGCGCCACGTGGTCTACCGTCCTATGCAGATACGGGCCGAGGTATTGGAGGAGGGCTACTGGCGTGCCTACCGCGAATTTTACCGCTGGGGATCAATCTGGCAGGGAGCAAGTACCAAACCGACCTTGGCCGGGCGGTTACGTCATGTAGGCTATGCCGGCGGCTGGAAGAAATTGGAACCCATGTGGGATTGGGTGATCCGGGCGCGGCGTGTCAACCAATTGCTGCCCATGTTAGAGACACTGCTTGCCGAGTTTGGGCGGCAGGATGTGGGGGAGAGAGGGCCTCAGCTTGGCGCACCAGGGCGGAGACGCTGACACCGCGGCGGTTGGCTTCTTCTTGCAGAGCCGCCTTCATGGGGACGGTGACGCCGATGGAGAGTTCCGTGAGCAGGCCGGCGAGATCGGAGACTTCTTCGAATTGACCGGCGGGATAGAGATAATCCTCGCCGGTGTTGTCCACAACGCGCAACATGCCGTTGTCCTCGGCGGGATCGGGCAAGACGCGATAGTAATGGTCGGGCGTGACGGTGAGTACATCGCCGGTCTCCGCAATACAGCGGACAAAGCGTAACGCTGGAATCGTTTGAGGATTGCTTTTACCGTTCGAGTTCACGTTTCACCTTCCATTTCACTGCGCCGATACCATGTGCTTCGTACCAATGGACTTCAGCTTTCACAACACGACCATTTTGCTGCGGTCCTGCCAGGATTGGATCTGGTTGGCGATGAGGTTGCCGCCGATACCGCCCACAATGTTTGCCAACCCAAAGAGCGCGGCCAATTCACCACCCTGCACGGTCGCGATCAGCGGCATCAGCGTGGCAGCGGAGAGTGCGCCGTAGGTCATCCCCGCGTCATGCGGCGCAGCAACGTGCCCGACGCCGCCAGGTGTTCACGGATGCAGGCCTGCCAGGTGGGTTTGTCCATGTGCGGGTCCTTCTGGGTGGAAGACGGCGGACGATTTCGGGAAAAGCATAGCAGAGGCGGGGCGAGTTGCGAATTGCGAAGAATAGAACGCGGACTGGGCGGAGCAGGTGTACTTCAAGTTGGTGGCAGACAATGCCTGGCACTGTCGCCGCGCGCCCAAAATCTGAAGTACACTCGATCCGCCCAACCCGCGTTCTATTCCAAAGCTGATGTGATATGCTTGAGAACACTAACAACGAAAACGCGGAGAGAGCATCCTCAGATGCGACGCAGAGCGGATGAACGCCGCATCTGAGGATGCTCTCTCCGCACGATTAGTTGCGTTACGAGAGAGCAAATGTCTGTCAACCCACCCTGGCCGAAAATTGATCTGCCCTCCCCCGCGTGGACCGACGCCTATGCGCGCGGACAAGCCGATCTGGCGCAACGGCTTCGTCACACCTCCGACGCGTGGACGCGCTTCGCCGCCCGCTACGTCCAGCGCGCCTGGCCCATCGGCGCGCCCCCCAATCACGACTATGCAAACAAGGGAATCTCGGTTGCACAGGGATATTGGCTGGCATGGACAATTTTCGCGTTGGATGGAGATGCAGAGAAGTTGGAAACTGTCCTGGCCCATGATCTGGTGGAGGATGATCCGTTCAGCGCCGATCCGCTGCGCATGATGGTGGCGTTGCAGTCGCAGGCGTGGATGTGTGCGGCGTTGGGCTGTCCTCTGCCGCGGGGACACGCCGACGCCGTGGCGCAGACGCAGGCCCGCTTCAGCCTGCTGCCGCCGCTCGATCAACGGCTGGCGCAACTGTGGGCCGCTCCCAACGATCCACAGGACGAGATTCTGCTTCCCCTATTGGCTGACCTGCAATCTCTGGCCGCGGACCCCCACCGCCTGCCCACAATCATCGACCGCTGCCTGCTGCTGATCCAACTGCTGCACCACCGCCAGGAAGGCGCACTGGCCCACGCTCTGGCCGTCACCGCAGCGGACGGATGCAGCCGCGATCCAGCGTGCCACCTCTACCTCCCCCCGCTCCTCCTCGACGGCGTACTCGGATTGGTCCCCGCCGCGGCGGACAATCTGGTCACCTGGCATCTGCCCGACGCATTTGCCCAGATCGCCGTCACCGACTATCATGTAGGCAAGGCATCACTTTTACTACGCGCAATCCAGGATCCACAAGCCGGTGACCACGTCCACGTCATCACCGACGCGCTGCTCACACTCGAAATCGTTACGCCAGAGCGGACGTACGTGGAGGCGTTGACGGCGGGGGAACATTGGGTGCGGTTGACGGTGTTGGATCGGACGGATGTAATGCGTAATTGGTAATGCGTAATTGGTTATGCGTAATTGGTTATGCGTGTTGGTTGCCAATTGGCGAGTCGTTTCGTCTACGCATTACGCATTACATCTCCACCCACCGCGCCCGCGTCAATGTCACCAAATCCCCCGGCGCGATCCCAATCTGCGCCCCCCGTTCCCCTGCGCTGAGGTAGATGCGCTCGAAGACGGTGGCACGGCGATCTAGGTAGACGGCGAAGCCGCGGTTGATCAGGGCCAGGGGGCTGATGCCGCCCGCCAGCAGACCGGTCATTTCTTCGGCCTGCGCCCGCGTGGACATCTGCATCTTCTTGGCACCAATGGCTTTGGCCAGTTGTTTGAGATCGAGGGTAGCTTCCGCCGGGATCACCACCAGCGTGGGCTTGGCTTTGGGATCAGCAGAAAGGGTGACCAATGTCTTGAAGACCTGTGCCGGTGGCAGGCCGATGGAGTCGGCCACGTCTACGGCGGAATGAGTGTCGGGGCTGTACTCGTAGGTGTGGACGGTGTAGTTGATCTTCTTGCCGTCGAGAAATCGGGTGACGTTGTTGGTGAAGTTCATCTCTTCCTCCGGAGAAATTCTTTGTGGAGACAGATCTCAGAAGACACGAATAAGAATTCCAGAAGGATTTGATTTCTCTTCTCTGAATCCTGAAAATCCGTGGATCATATTTCTGGCTTCGTGTATCTTCGTGTGACTTCGTGGAACAGCATTTCTCTGAATTCTTTTATCCGTATTTTCTGTAATCCGCGTCCACATATCTGCTGTTTGAAGGAGTATTGACGCCAATGGAATGGCTCGATCTGCGCTGGACCGAGATCGAAATGTGGGTTCTTGGCAACGGTCACACACCCTGGGTTGTGCTTGGCGTGGTTGTCGTCCTCTTAGTCTTGGGCTGGATTGGCGGCGTCTTGCGCATCCGACGCTACACCGAACGGCTGTTGCGCATCATAATCGAAAGCACACCCGAACGCATCGAAGTTCGCCCACGCTGGGACGGTTTCGCCGCCAAGGTGATCCACCCCATGCCGCCCTTCCAGATGCTCTTGATTGTCTACGACGCGCCGCTGATGATCAACCCGATCACGGCGTGGGCGGCGCTGTTGGGCAACACCGGTGGCCAGTTCACCGTCCAAGGACGCTTCTACGGCGCGCCACGTGCCGAACTGGCCTGGATGCGCGGCGGTGTGCCTGGGCAGGTGCTACACAAAGACGCCAACGTCTCCGCCTGGATTCACCGACGCATCGCCGTCACCAAAACGGAGTTTGCCACCCGCGGCGATCAGGTGGAACCGCTCATCGCCAGCTTCACCGAGTTCTACCTGCGCTTCAACCCGGCCCTGCAACGCGCCTCGATTCAGCAGGAGATGGAAAATCAGATCGAACTCGTCGTCCTCACCCAGTCGCTTTCGCTCAAGAGCATTCCCCACCTCATGGCCTCAATGGTGAGCATGGGCATCGCCTCATCACCTCAGACATCAGGTCGCCACACAAAGAAGCAGGTGTGACGAAGTGTCACACCTGCCAAATGCAAAGTGATTCGGGATTTGTGATTAGGTTTGCTAATTGGTCAGTGAACGAACACCCAGAGATCTCATAGCGAACTAGGCTACAGCTACATCCTTCGATCCCCAGTCACTAATCACCAGTCCCCTCAACTTAATTCCCCATCTCCGAACCAGGGAAGAAGATCGAGAGATTCACGTCCGACGCCTGAATCACCGGCAACAGGTTGGCGATAGCGGCGGAGACGGTAGCGGCGTCCATGCCCAACGGGCCACCGGCCCCACTGAGAAGACCCTGCACCACCGGCAGGCTGAGCACGTTCTGCAACTCGCCTTCACCCCACGAGAGGGTGGGCAGCGCCTGGTCGTTGACCGAGATCACCAGGCCCGCAGGTGTGGTCTCCAGCGCCATCGTGGTGAGACCGGCTTCGCCGATGGCCACGATCTGGTCTGGCGTGAACTGAAGCAAATCGAACGGGACACCGGTCAGTGCAACCCATTCAGCGCCGGTCAAGTCGCCGACGGTGAAGTTGCCCTGCTCGTCGTAGACCACTGGCAGGTTGATGCGGGGCGCAGCGCCGCCTACGGCTTCGACAATGGCATCTGCATCTGCACCGGAAGCGCTTTCGGCTACCTGGCCCAGCGCAATCGCTTCAGTACCATCAGCCACCGGGAAGGTCAACGAAATGCCCAGGCCGAACTGTTGCACCAGGGGCAGGATACGATCCAGCACGGGCAACGCAATCCCCAGGCTACGCACCGTGTCCGCCGTGGCAACGAGCGATCCTTCGTCCCAGGTCAGCGACGGCACCTTCAAGCCGTTCACCAGGATGGTCAACCCATCAGGGCCGGTGACGACCTGAATGTGCTGAATATTTTCCAGCGTGAAGAAGTTGACCGTTTCGGCAGGCAAGGCGAGCGCCGACAGGTCGATCCCTGCGACTGCGCCCAGGTTGGCCACGCCGACCCCGCCCAACGATGCCTGACCGGCGTCATCAAAGTCGATGACAATGGCAGGCAGATCGACGTAAAGCTCGTCCGATTCAAACGACTCGGAGAGGGACGTGCCTGCTCGCGGCGCACAACCGGCCAAGACCAGCAGTGATACCAGGAGAAGGGCAACCCCAAAAGTGAGACGTCGGCGCATTGGATACCTCCTGAAGAGTGGAGTTGAATTTTTTGGGTTGACCTGTATTCTACACACCCTTAAATAGAGTGTCAATCAGCGCGGCGCTCTAGGGTGTAATTCAATCTTGGGGCGAAAGTACCGGGGACTTCACGTTGGACGTGGAGACAAGAGCGGAACCTCTGTCTCGCTGCAGCGAAAAGTCCCCGACACTTGGTCTGCCCCCGACTTAGAAGTACACCCGGCGCTCTACCCGCCAACCCGCGTTCTATTCTGGGCCGATGCCTCATAGATTGACCTTTTCCACGGTGCAAACTACAATTTGATAGGTATTCTCCAATCAATCAGTGTCCTCATTGCTTCTTCTGTCCAACTTGACCCATATGCATGTCGTGCATATATTAAGCAAATGAAGTTTCAGTACAATCCCGCTAAAGCCAAGAGCAACCGACGCGAGCATGGGATTTCTTTGACTGACGCCGAAGGTGTCTTCTACGATGATCTCGCGATACATTTGGACGATCCCTTTGCCGAGGATGAAAATTGATGGATTGCGGTCAGCATGGGCAGCACGAATCAAATCCTTGTAGTTGTTTACACACTGCGTGGCGATGAAATTAGGTTGATTTCTGTAAGGCGTGCAACCCGCCGAGAGGTGCGAGACTATGAAAAACGAATATGATTTTTCGCAAGGCAAACGAGGCGCGCTGATCTCCAACAAAGGCAAGACACGCATTACGATTTATCTGGATGACAGCATTCTTGAATCATTCCGCGCCAGAGCCGAAGAGGCAGGCACAGGGTATCAAACTCTGATCAACGACGCTCTTAGAGAATATCTAGATTCCACGGTTGAAAAACCTGTTACAGAGTCTGTTTTGCGTCGAGTGCTGCACGAAGAATTTCGCCTGCGTACAGAGTAGATGATTTAATACCGCAGACTTTGAACAAACATCGGTTGATCTCACTTCCCCCCTCCCCTCACCCCCCATTTCACCCAAGGAGTTCTCGACGATGACGACTCAGTCGGTCCCTAGCGATTTGGACATTGCACAGGCGGCAAAGCTGCGGCCCATTGAGGAGATCGCAGAAAAGATGGGCCTCCGCCGTGAAGACATTGAATTCTACGGCAACGCCATGGCCAAGGTGAAACTCGAAGCCATCGACGCCCTCAAGGATCGCCCCAACGCCCGCTACATCCTGGTGACGGCAATTACGCCCACACCGCTGGGCGAAGGTAAATCCACCACCACCGTCGGCCTGGGGCAGGGCTTGCAGCACGTGGGCAAGTCGGCCACCATCGCCATCCGCCAGCCTTCGCAAGGCCCCACCTTCGGCATCAAGGGCGGCGCCGCGGGCGGCGGCTATAGCCAGGTGGTGCCCATGGAGCAGTTCAACCTGCACATGACCGGCGACATCCACGCCGTCACCGCCGCCAACAACCTGCTGGCCGCCATGATCGACAACCACATCTATCAGGGCAACGCGCTGGAGATCGATCCCTACAGCGTTACCTGGCGGCGTGTCATGGACGTGAACGACCGCGAACTGCGCAACATTGTGCTGGGCCTGGGCAGCAAAAGCGACGGACGACCGCATCAGAGCGGCTTCGACATCGCCGTAGCCAGCGAGGTGATGGCGATCCTGGCGCTGACCACCAGCCTGCGCGACATGCGTGAACGCTTAGGGCGTATCAGCATCGGCGTCAACGGCAAGCGCGAACCTGTCACCGCCGAGATGCTCAAGGCAGCGGGGGCGATGACTGTGCTGATGAAGGAAGCGATCAAGCCCAACCTCTTCCAGACGTTGGAAAACACACCGGCGCTGGTGCATGCGGGTCCTTTTGCGAACATTGCCCACGGCAATAGCTCCATTTTGGCGGACCTTGTCGGCATCAAGACTGGCGACTTCCTCATCACCGAGGCCGGATTCGGGGCGGACATCGGCGCCGAGAAGTTCTTCAACATCAAGTGCCGCTACAGCGGCCTGCGCCCCGACGCGGCCGTGCTGGTGACCACTGTGCGGGCAATGAAGTTGCACACGGGCAAACACCGCATCGTACCGGGCCGTCCGCTGCCCGCTGCCATGCTCAAGGAAAACCCAGACGAGGTCTACGAAGGCGCCGCCAACCTGCGCAAGCAGATCGACAACGTGCGCAAACATGGCGTCAGCCCCGTCGTCTGCGTTAATCGCTTCCACACCGACTTCGACAGTGAGGTGGAGGCGATCTTCCGTGTGGCGCAAGAAGAGAACGCCCGCGTCGCCGTCTCGAACCACTGGGCTGAAGGCGGCAAAGGCGCAACGGACCTGGCCAAAGTCGTCATCGAGGCCGCCGAGGAACCGACCGACTTCCGCTTCCTCTATGATGTGAATCAGCCGATCAAGGCCAAGATCGAGACCATCACCCGCGAGATCTACGGCGCAGACGGCGTCACCTACGAGGACGAGGCCGAGCGGCAGATCAGCCAGTACGAAAAGGCCGGTTTCGGCAACCTACCCATCTGCATGGCCAAGACACACCTGAGCCTGAGCCACGATCCCAAGCTGAAGGGCGCGCCTACCGGCTTCACCGTGCCCATCCGCGAAGTGCGCGCCAGCGTGGGGGCTGGCTTCATCTATCCCCTGCTAGGCGAAATGCGCACCATGCCCGGCCTCTCCAGCGCCCCGGCGGCGGAGAATGTAGATATTGATTTGGAGTCGGGGCAGATTGTGGGGTTGTTCTAGATTTGTGTTTTGAGAGCGTGGTGCGTGGTGCGTAGTCAATGTCATTAAGTTAAGCGCGGAGTGAACACGCCCTCGTGCGGATATTCGAGTGTCGGTCGCTTAACTTAATGACATTGACTACGCACCACGCTTTCCAACAACAACGGAGTTTTCTATGCCCCGCGAACCCATGACCAGCGTCGACCGTTCCTGGTTGCTGGCCGATGGACCCAAGAACCGCATGGTCATCAACGGACTGTGGATCTTCACAGAGCCGTTGGATCACGAGCGCTTTGTGCGCACCCTGGCAGAGCGTTTTCTCACGATTCCCCGCTTTCGGCAGCGTGTGGTCGAGCCGCCGGGGGCGATCGGCCGCGCCTACTGGGAGGACGACCCCAACTTTGATCTGCGCGCCCACATCCGCCGCATCGCCCTGCCCGCGCCGGGCACCAAGGAGACGCTACAGGAGTTGGTGAGTAGCCTGGTCAGTACGCCACTTGATCAGTCCAAGCCGCTGTGGGAGTTCTACCTCATCGAAGGCTACGCCGGCGGCAGCGCCCTGCTAGGACGGCTGCATCACTGCCTCGCCGATGGCGTGGCGCTGGTGCGGGTGATGCTCTCTCTCACCGACCCCACACCCGAAGACTCGTGGCAGCCAGCGCAAAAACGACGCCGCACAGGATGGAACCCGATTGGCTCGCTCCTGCGCACGGCGCGCTCAGCGATTGACACGTCACTGGGATTGGGTTCTGTGCTGGTGGAAGAGGGGATCGAATCCCTGGCCAAACCGGCGCGCCTGCGCGACCGCGCCGAAGAAGGGGCGACGCTGGCCGGAAAAGCGGCGGGCGTGCTGGGCAAGCTCCTCTTTATGAACGGCGACGACCGTACCATCTTCAAGGGCAAACTGGGCGTCACCAAAAGCGTGGCCTGGTCTGAAGGGGTTTCGCTAGACGAGGTAAAGTTCATCAAAGAGCGCACAGGGACGACGGTCAACGATGTACTGGTCTCGGTGTTGACAGGCGCTCTGCGCAGCTACATGCTCAGCCGCGGCGACAATCCCAGCGGCAAGGAAATTCGCGCCATGGTCCCGGTTAACGTGCGCCCGGCGACGCAGCAAATCGAGATGGGCAACCAGTTCGCCCTGGTCTACCTCTCGCTGCCTGTGGGCATCGCCGATCCGCTAGACAGACTTTTCGAGGTCAAGCGGCGCATGGACATCATCAAGCAGACGCCCGAAGCGGTGATCACCTACCAGATCATCGCCGGGTTGGGCCTCTTCCCCAACGACATGGCAGGGTTGATCAAAGAATACTTTGCCAGCAAGGCCAGCACCATCCTCACCAACGTGCCCGGGCCGCCCAAGAAGCTCTACTTTGCCGGCACCCAGCTGGACAAGATGTACTTCTGGGTGCCCCAATCCGGCTCCATCGGCATGGGGTTGAGCATCCTCAGCTATGGCGACGAAGTGACCATCGGCGTGATGACCGACGATGGACTTGTCCCCGATCCGGAAGGGATCGTGCGCGCCTTTGGGGCGGAATTTGTGGCGTTGCGCGACATTGCACACCTGCCCGACGAAGAGGCAACGAAGCAACGAGGCAGAGAGACGGACAACGAGGCAGACGGAGAGGCACAGGATCCCGCTGAAGTCGTTGAAGCATTGATGGCCGAATACCTGGCGCTGAAGACAGCCGAAGGTTTACTCGATGCCATTGCGCCGCCAGCAGAAACAGAGGCAGAAGCACAACGCTGCCAGGCCACCACCAAGAGCGGCGAACGCTGCAAACGACGCGCCAAACCTGGATTGGCGTACTGTCAACTGCACCAGAGAGACAGATAAAGATTTCACCGCAAAGGCGCAAAGAAAAGACAGAGAAAAGCAAAGAAAAGCAAAAAATGTGAGACAAGAGAGTAGACAAAGATTCTCAGCAATCCTTTGAATCCGTGAAATCCGTGTACAAACTCTCTCCTTCTGCCCTTTGCGCTCTTTGCGCCTTTGCGGTGAAATTCTTCAAAGTAAATTCTTCATTTTCTCAGCAGTACATTCACGATACTGACAGGAGTTACATTCATGGCCAAGGTAGTCTTTATCGGCGCAGGCAGCACTGTCTTCGCCAAGAATCTAATGGGCGACATTCTCAGCTACCCCGAAATGGCGGGAGACGCCCACTTCGTCCTCCATGACATTGATCCCGAGCGGCTACGCACATCGGAAGTAGTGGCGCACAAGATCGCGGACGCGTTGGGCGTCTCCCCCGTCATCGAGGCGAAGTTGGATCGGCGTGAAGCGCTGGCCGACGCTGACTATGCGATCTCCATGATCCAGGTGGGCGGCTACAAACCCAGCACCGTTGTCGACTTTGAAGTCCCCAAAAAGTACGGCTTGCGCCAGACGATTGCCGACACGCTGGGGATCGGCGGCATCATGCGCGGGCTACGCACCATCCCCGTACTGCTGGACATGTGCCACGATATGGAAGATCTCTGCCCAGACGTCACCTTTTTGCAATACGTGAACCCCATGGCGATGAACTGCTGGGCCATCAGCCGCGCCAGCAGCATCAAGACCGTGGGCCTCTGTCACAGCGTACAGGGGACGGCCCACCAGCTTGCCCACGACATCGGCGTCCCCTACGAAGAGATCGACTACGTCTGCGGCGGCATCAACCACATGGCCTTCTACCTCAAATTCGAGCACAAGGGCCAGGATCTCTACCCCGCCATCCGCCGTGTCATCGAAGAGGGGCGCATCCCTGACTGGAACATTGTGCGCTATAAGATCTTCGAGAAGTTCGGCTACTTTGTCACCGAATCCAGCGAACACTTTGCCGAATATACGCCCTGGTTCATCAAGCGCGATCGCCCCGATCTGGTGGAAGCGTTCAATGTGCCGTTGGATGAGTACATCACCCGCTGCGAGCGACAGATCGCGGGCTGGCACATGCTGCGCGACAAGTTCGAAGACGAGAATTTCCGCTTCTTCACCGAAGACGACGCCGATCATGCCCCCACCGATGGCAGCGACGACGACGAGGCGCGCGCCATTCGCCGTCTGCTCACCGTCAAACGCAGCCTGGAGTACGGCTCGCAGATTATCCACAGCATGGAGACGGGCAAACCGCAGGTGATCTACGGCAACGTGCCCAACCACGGCCTCATCGACAATTTGCCGCAAGGCTGCTGCGTCGAAGTCCCCTGTTTGGTGGACGCCAACGGCATCCAGCCCACCCGTGTGGGCACACTGCCCCCCCAACTGGCCGCCATGATGCAGACGAACATCAACGTTCAATCGCTCACCGTCGAAGCCGCCCTCACCGGCAACCGCGACTACGTCTACCACGCCGCCTACCTCGACCCCCACACCGCGGCGGAGTTGGATTTGGATCAGATCACGAATCTGGTGGATGATCTGATTGAGGCGCATGGGGCGTATTTGCCGCAGTTTAATGGGTGATTGGGGACTGGGGACTGGGGACTGGGATCGTGAAGCCGAGATGAGAGGACAATGGGCCACAAGCGCATTCTCCATGATTCATGGTAACAAGAACCAATTCCCCAGTCCCTAATCCCTAATCACCAGTCCCCAATCCTCACAACTTCACCCACATTTCTCCACTCAAAATTTGGACCGCGCCACGTTCGGCATTACAATAGAGTGTATGCCTTTAACCATTCATGCCGCGTGGCTTCCTGCTGATTCTAGAGTTCCTGACGGGCAGCTTTTCCTTTGGGCCGAGCTTGAGCAGAGCGATCCTTCCGCCATTTCTGCCGACGGTGAACGCGATCTTCAGGACAATGGACACACCAACGGTGGGGACAGCAATCCCCGCCGCGGTGACAACACGACGCGCGCCGTCAAGGTGCCTTCGCACCCGGCGCAGATGCCGGTTGGGCAACTGCGCCAACTGATCCGCGAACTGGCGCTGGGCGAAGACATGGAAGGGCAGCTCACCAACGCAAACGCATGGCTGCCCAGCCAGTTAGGACAGCCTGTGGCACGCCGTGGCTCGTTCCAGCGTGGGGTAACGGCGTTGGCCGGCGCAGAAGCCACGCCGGTACGCCTGGCGCCCTGGCAGATCACAGGGCTGGGCTTTTCCCCCGTTTCGGCATTAACCTTTCTCACCCGCCTGGGCAACAAGCAACTGATCGAAGCCTCCGCGCCCACGTCTCTGCTACGCCATGCCCGATTGGGCAACGATCTGCTCTTTTGGAGCCACGCCGCCAAGTACGTCCTCGAAACGTTGGCCGGCCAGCATTTCATCCCTGGGCTCGTCTCAGACAGCAGCGGGCGCTTCTCGGCCATCTGGCAGCCTTCGCTGCTTGATCCTGAGCTGCGCCGCCGCCTGGAGATGTTGGTGGAGGCCATGCCGCCCATCTGCCGTGCCTACAACCTACCCAGCCTGGAAGCGGCCCCACAGCCCGGCCTGCTCGTGGAACAGTTCATCGCGGCACTGGTGGATCAGGCCATCCGCCAATGGATCACTGCACCTGCGCCACAACCGGGTACATCGTCGTCGAAGCAGTGGGTCTACCACCTGCTTAGCGAAACGCCCCGCTTGCAACTACCGCCACAGCCTGCCCATCAGCTCTACCAGAACTGGATTTCGTGGATCGAACAGCTCCACGCCACCAGCGCCGACGTCAATTTCCGTGTGGCCTTTGAACTGGAGACGCCCGACGCCGGCGAGCTGGCACAGATTCAAGAGGAACGGCCTCTATCGGCGGGGCAGCCTATCTGGGTGCTGCGCTACTATTTGCAGGCCCGCGACAACCCCGAGTTGATGGTCCCCGCGGCACAGGTGTGGCAAGAAAAAGGACAATCGTTGCGTGTTAACAGTCGGCGCTTTGATCAACCACAGGAACGGCTACTGGCCGGGCTAGGTGTGGCCAGCCGTCTGTTTGCGCCGATCAAGGAGAGCCTACGCTCGCCCCGGCCCGAAATGGCCTTCCTCTCCACCGAAGACGCCTATCAGTTCCTGCGTGAGATCGGCCCGCTGTTGGAGAGCAGTGGCTTCGGCGTGATTTTGCCGCCGTGGTGGCGCGCCCAAGGACGCACCCGCTTGGGCCTACGCTTACGCCTGCTCAGCGACGATCCTGGCCACAGTGATCCCAGTCGCAGTGATACCAATCGTGACGGGCCTCATCGTGACGGGCCTGGCCGCAACGGTGGCATGCCACAACGCAGCAGCGCGTTGACGCTCAACAGCCTGATCCGCTTCCACTGGGATCTCACCCTGGGCAACGAGGGGCTGAACCCCGACGAATTTGAACAACTTGTGGCGCTCCAATCGCCCCTGATCAACATCCGTGGCCGCTGGGTGGAACTCGACCCCGAACAGGTGGACGCGGCGCGCTCCTTCCTTCACAACAATCGCCCCGAAGGACGGCTCAACCTGCTGCAAGCGGTGCGCATGGCGCAGGCCTATATGCGCGACGAGGGCGAAGCGCTGGTGACCGGCCCCGAATTGCTGCCCGCCCTGCAACTGGACACCGCCATTAGCGATGTGCTGCCCCTGGATACAGTGGAAGTGGAAGGTTGGCTCGATCAGGTGCTCATGCGCCTCCGCAGCCAGGAACCGGTAGACGAAATTGAGGAGCCTGAAGGCTTCGTGGGCAAGTTGCGCCCCTACCAGCGTCGCGGTGTGGGCTGGCTCGACTATTTGCGCCGGGTCGGCCTGGGCGCTTGTCTGGCCGACGACATGGGGCTGGGCAAGACGATTCAGGCCATCGCCCTGCTACTGCATCACCGCAACATGGCCGCAGCCGTGGGCGAAACAGTGCCGCCGTCGCTGCTCATCTGCCCCACCAGCGTTGTGGCCAACTGGCGTCATGAGATTGAACGCTTTGCGCCGCAACTGCGTCCCCTCGTCCACCACGGCAGTGGACGGCTCGACAATGAAGATCTGCTCAATTCGCTCCACGAGTACGATCTGATCATCACAAGCTACGGCACCGCCCGCCGCGATATCGATATGCTGGAAACGGTGATATGGAGCGACGTCATCCTGGACGAAGCGCAGAATATAAAGAACCCCAGCGCAAAGCAGAGCCAGGCGGTGCGCCGCATCAACGCCCGCAACCGCATGGCCCTCACCGGCACCCCTGTGGAAAACCGTCTGCTCGAACTGTGGAGCATTATGGAATTCCTCAACCCCGGTTACCTGGGCAACCGAGAGCGCTTCCGCCAACAGTACATCATGCCCATCGAGCGCTACAACGACGAAACCGCCGCCGGCGAACTGCGTCGCCTAGTGCAGCCCTTCCTGCTGCGCCGCCTGAAGACAGACCCCACCATCATCAACGATCTGCCCGAAAAGAACGAGATGGTGGTCTACTGTCCGCTGAGTAAGGAACAGGGCACGCTCTACAACGATGTGGTGCAACAGACGATGGACCGTGTGGAGCAGAGCGAGGGCATTCAGCGCCGCGGCCTCGTCCTCAGCCTGCTGCTCAAGCTCAAGCAGGTGTGCAACCATCCCGCCCACTACCTGGGCGAAAAGACGCCGCTCAAAGGACGCAGCGGCAAGCTCAGCCGCCTCACCGAGATGCTCGACGAGGCGCTCAGTATCGGGGACCGTGCCCTCGTGTTCACCCAATTTGTGGAAATGGGCCATCTGCTTCAGACGCACCTACACGAGACCTTTGGCGTGGATGTCCTCTTTTTACATGGCGGCACCCCGGCCACCAAACGCGATCAGATGGTGCGCACCTTCCAGGAAGAGGAGAACGGGCCGCCCATCTTTGTCCTCAGCCTGCGCGCCGGCGGTGTGGGGCTCAACCTTACCCGCGCCAATCAGGTCTTCCACTTCGACCGCTGGTGGAACCCCGCCGTGGAGAACCAGGCCACGGATCGCGCTTTCCGTATCGGCCAGAAGCGCAGTGTACAGGTCTACAAATTTGTGGTGGCCGGCACGCTAGAGGAACGCATCCACGAGTTGATCGAAACCAAGCAGACGCTGGCCGAGTCGATTGTGGGCAGCGGCGAAGATTGGCTGGCCGAAATGGACACCGACGAGCTGCGCCGCATTTTGACCCTGCGCAAAGAGGACGTGGAAGAGGAGGCCTTCGGATGACCCACATGGCCTGGTCGGAACGCTGGCTGGCGCTGCTCAACCAGCTTGGCTACGAACCCCATCTGCGCCGCGGACGCTCGTATGCGCGCCGTGGACAGGTGAAGGCGCTGGAAGTGCAGATGGGCCGGATCACCGCGCAAGTGGACGACCGTGATCTGGGCCTGTGCGAAATCGAGATCCTCACCAACCGGCTCACCGACGCCCAGTGGCAGCAGGTGATGGACGCGCTCAGCCGTCAGGCGATCTACGTGGCGCAACTCCTGGCCGGCGACATGCCCACCAACATCGATGAGCTTTTCCAGCAGGCGGGTGTGAACCTGCTCCCCGGCGGCCATTACGACATGGAGATCCGCTGCAACCAATGTCAATCCAGCGGGCAACCGTGTAAACACACGGCTGCCGTCCTCTACCTGTTGGGGCAGATGCTGGATGACGATCCCTGGCTGCTTTTCCGTCTGCGCGGGCGCGACCGCCAGCAGGTGCTCCAAGCCCTGCGTCAGCGCCGCAGCGACAACGAAGACATGCTCCCCGCTGCGGCGGGGCAGCAAACCCAACACCCCACCATTGGTTCCCTGGGCAACGCCGCCGACCAGAGCATGCCCCTCTCCGCCCAACTTGAGAACTTTTGGGGTTCCTCGAAAAAGCTTTCCAACCTGCACCACCACATCGCGCCGCCGGCCATCAAACTGGCCCTGCTACGCCGCCTGGGCCATCCCCCCTTCCCCACCGACAGCCTCGACGCCTATGAACAACTCGCGCGCACCTATCAACGGGTGACGGAAGATGCGCTGGGGTTGGCCTACGCGCCGATCCCAGACGAAGAGTAGTACATAATGGGTTTGGCGCAGGATAGCGCTGATTGGTGAGTTTGCCGATCCATAAAGTGATCGCCACGTTCTTCCGAGACAGATGCCCCGAAAAGCTTCATCCGTGGCTTGCGGCGGCAACCTTGATGCTCACGGCCACAGTCGAGCGGCCTACGGGCTTCCCCTTCTTGACTACGTGCGCCTACGTTTCCTAGGCCGTATCATCTGCACTGTGTGGGGAATGGCGGCAACAGGCGTGCCGGTCTGGATCCACTATGACTCAGTTGCCAGAACCGCGATATTTTCTACAAGCCGGTCGACGTCACTTTCCTCGACGAAGGCCGCTAGCGAGATGCGTACACTCGAGCCCCACAGCGCTGCCCTTTGGATCATATTCCACCGTTCCCGTAGCGCAGTGGACACGGTGACGCCGTCCTTGTTTTCTAGCGAAAAAGTGGCGATGCCGGTGGACTCCTCCAGTTTGAGCGGGCTGCGCACACGTGCACCGGGCACACGCTTCAGTCCTTCGTGAAAGTATGCCGTGAGTCGGCGGGCGCGCGCCTCAATCGCCTCGACACCTAGTTGATCCACATAGGCCACCCCCGCACCCATCGCCGTATCATAGGCATAAGTCCTGCCGCCGTACTCAAAGCGGCGCGCACCAGGAATCCAGTCTAAATCCTCGACGCCCATGGTGACGCTGCCGGTCTGGGTGACATTGCTGCCACACCAGGTCACTTCGATGTCGTCCAGCCGGTCGCGGCGGATGTAGAGTGCGGCGGAAGGATAGGGTCCCATCACCCACTTGTAGCCCACCATGGCGTAGAAGTCACACCCCAACGCGTGGAGATCCACCGGGAACTGCCCCACGGAGTGCGCCCCGTCAAAGAGGACGTAGCTACCGCGCGCCTGCGCCAGTCGTGTCATTTCGGCCACAGGCAAGCGCGTACCGCTGTCTGTGGTCACATGGCTCACGGCCACCAGCCGCGTTCGATCCGTGAGCAACGCTTGAAAGTGGGTAAGCATTTCGTCGGCGTCGTTGGAGACGGGTAGACGACTGACCTTCAGCCCGTGCCGACGTACCACATTCATGAGCGGGATCAGCATGGCCGGGTGCTCTTGATCGGTGACAATGACTTCATCGCCTTCCTGCCACGCCAACCCTTCCACAACGATGTTGACTGCTGTGGAAAACTGGGTGGTGAACGCCACCTCGTCGGGATCAGCACCGATGAAGGCGGCCAACCGCGCACGCGCCGCCTCAATGCCGATGAAAGAATCATCGCGCGCCAGCATACGCGCCGGCCCGTACTCGATGATCGACGTGGGGATGCGTAGCAATTCCGCCCCCACGCTCTTGGAAAGCGGTGCAATGCCGCCGCAGTTGAAGTACGTGCAGTGCGCCAGCATAGGAAAGTCATCGCGGATCGTACCGATGGTCACAGGGTTGTCTCCTCTGAATGAATTGCGCTGTGGGTCGAGAGATTGGGAGATTAGGCGAATCCAGAGAAAAATGATCCATGAAGGCACACGAAAGGAGAAGAGAATGACGCGGATTGCGCGGATTTTCAGGATTTTCAGAGCAAGTCAGAAGATCTTTCTCTCTACCTTCCTGTATATCCTGAATTCCGTGTCCTTCTCTCTTTTCTCCTTCGTGCATCTTCGTGTGCCTTCGTGGATCACTAAAATTCTGGAATCCCCTTAATCCCCCAATCTCCAGAATTTAATGTCTTTCTACCAGCCGATCGCGTATCCATCGCGGCGAGGATCGGCCCCACCCGAGAACGTGCCTGTGTCGGGATCAATCATGATGCCCTGCGCGCCGCCCACGGCCATCGAAAAGTCGGGCAGCCGCTCGACGAGATGACCGCGTTCGGCCAGCCCGGCGAGGACGGCATCGGGGATGCGGCGCTCGGCGATCACCTGATTGCCTGTCATCGGGCGCACGCGCGGCGCTTCGATGGCGGCTTGAATGCTCATGCCGAAATCCATCAAATTGGACATGAACTGCGGCGTGGTCTCCATGATGCCGTGGCTGCCCGGCGTGCCCATACAGGCGAAGACCCGGTCATTCTTCCAAATCATGCCCGGCGAGAGGCACATTTCCACTTTCTTGTGGGGGGCCACCACGTTGGGGCTGTCGGCGTCGAGATCGAACCAGTAAAGGAAATCGTTGAGCAGGATGCCGGTTTCGGGGATGACGACACCGCTGCCGAAGCCGCCCAGGCTCTGGGTGGCGGAGACGGCGTTGCCTTCGGCGTCTACCACGTTGAAGTGGGTAGTGCTTTCGCGCATGCCCAGGCCGCCTGGTTTGACGTTGCCCATCTCCATGGTGGTGGCATAGCGCGCCCCGCCCAGGCGCGCCACTCGGTGCGGATCGACCAGCTTGCGCCGCTCCGCGCAATATTCGTCGGAAAGGAGGACGTCCATGGGCGCGCCGGGCCGCACGTTGTAGTGGACACGGTCGGCGATGGCCAACTTTTCCAGTTCGAGCAGCGTGTGTAGGTGTTCCACCGAATTGTGCCCCATCGCGGCCAGGTCATAGCCTTCGAGTAGTTTCAGCGTTTGCAGCCACTGCATCGCACTGGACGGCGGCGGCGGACCGTACACGCTGAAGTCGCGGTAGCGGATGCTGATGGGGTCCACCCATTCCACCGTCAGATCAGCCAGATCCTGTTTGGTCAACAGCCCGCCGTTGGCCTGGCAGAAGTTGACGATCTTGTCGGCGATTTCGCCTTTGTAATAGGCGTCGGTGCCACCCTCCACCAGCGCGTGGAAGGTGCGCGCCAGATCTGGTTGCTTGCGCAGTTGACCGGGGCGCATGGGGTAGCCGTCGGGGAAGAAGAATTCCATCGACGACGGGTATGGGCTGAGCCACGATTCGTAGGTGTTGACGATGTTGGCAGCGTGGATGGTGACCGGGTGTCCCTCTTCGCAGATCTCGATCACATGCTTGAAGACGCTGGCACGATCCATGGTGCCGAAGCGTTCCAGCGCGGCGCACCAGCCGGCGGGCGAGCCAGGCACCATAAACGATTTCGGTCCGCGTTGAAGCTGTTCTGCGCCATCAAAGACGCTGCGCTCGGCGGCGTAGGGGCTCCATCCCTGGTAATCGAGACAGATGTGGGTGTTGGTTTTGGCGTGGTAGATCTGCATCCAGCCCACGCCGCCGATGCCCGAAAGGCCCATCTCGGTTGCGCCCAGGCACGCAGCCACGGTGACGGCGGCGTCAATGGCGTTGCCGCCTTCCATCAATGTGCGCAGACCGGCCACCGAGGCCAGTGGGTGCGCCGAAGAGACCATGCCCTGCCGCCCGGTCACCAATGGCCGGTATTGAACCCCGTTGTATGGAAAGCTCATCTGTCTACTTCCTTGTGTGTTGTGGTCGGTTTGCTGTGATCAATGGATGGCGATGAACATGCTAGTACACGATGGTCGAAATCAATCGCTATATTCTGGGCATCTGCGGAGGGAGCACGCCCACGTGCGGCTCTTACCGTGTAGAGCCGCACGTGGGCGTGCTCCTTCCGCATTCTTTCGTGGCTTACTTCAGCCGTCACTAGTGGGGAGGAAAAGCAACGTTGGCAGCATCAGCCCTTGATGCCACCCACGGTAATGCCCTGCACAAAGTAACGCTGAAACGCAAAGAAGACGAAGATCTGCGCCAGCGCCATGTAGGTGCCCGCAGCCATCAGAGCGCCGTAATTCACCCGCAATTCACGGTTCGCCAGCAGCGCAAAGCCAACCGTGAGCGTCATCATTTCAGAGGAATTGATCACGATCAATGGCCAAAGGAAGGCGTTCCACTGGCCCATAAACACAAAGATGCCCAACACCGCCAATCCCGGCTTCGAGAGGGGCAGGATAATATCCTTGAAGACGCCGATTTCTGAGCAGCCGTCGATGGTGGCGGCCTCGATCAGTTCCGTGGGCAATGTCTGGATAAACTGGCGCATCAAAAAGACGCCAAACGGCGCAGACAGACCGGGCGCGATCAGGCCGATGTAACTGTTCACCAGCCCGAACTGGGTCATCAACGTAAAGAGCGGGATGATCAGGGCAAAGCCCGGGATCATCATCGAACTAACGTAGATCCAGAAAAGTACTTCGCGCCCGGGAAATCGTTTCTTGGCGAAGCTGTAACCGGCCATGGTGGCGAAGAGAAGCTGAAAGACCGTCACCGAAAGCGCCATTAAGAGGCTGTTAAAGGTCCACCGCGCCACCGGCGAATTGGCGAACGCCTCTCGAAAGTTGTTGAGCGAAACGCTGGGCGGAATCCATTCCGGCGGCAGGCTCATGACCGAAGTGGGCGGCTTGACGGCGGTGCTGACCATCCAATAGAGTGGGAAAAGGCTGACCACTGCCCAGCTCACAAGGACGATGTAGGAGATCACCATGAAGACACGTTCGCCTGGGCTGGCCTCTAGCCATCCACGCAGGAAGCGTTTGAGCAGGCTATTCCTGCGCATTGGCATTGGCGCTGAGATCGTACGACTTGTCACGGGGCTGCCTTTCTAGTGTGCGACCTAGTATTCGATGTTGCTGCGCAGGACACGGAATTGTGCAATCGCCAGGCTCACAGTCACGATGAGGAGAAGCACCGCCACAGCCGATGCCCGCCCAAAGTCGAAACGGATGAAGCCATATTCGTAGATCGAAAAGACCATGTTGGTGGTTGCATAGTTGGGGCCGCCGCGTGTCATGACAAAGATTTCAGTGAAGATCTGCAGCGAAGCAACGGTGCCAAGGATCGAAACATAGGTGAGGGCCGGTCTCAGCAACGGGACAGTGATCGAAATCATCTGGCGCACAATCGAAGCGCCTTCGATGGAAGCGGCCTCGTACAGTTCTCTGGGGATGCCGCCCATCGACGCCGTGAGGATGATGATTGAGCCGCCCCAATGCGAAGCATGGTACATGATCACAAGGCTGATCAGGCTGAACGTGGGATCAGCCAGCCAGAGCACAGGCTCAATCCCTACCAGACCAAGCAAATAGTTCAACAGGCCAAAGGCAGGATCGTAGAGGTAGAGCCAGACAATGCTCAACACCACACCCGAGGTAACCACCGGCAAGTAAAAGGCGGATTTGAAGAATGTCTGCGCAGGACCGGGCAGCCGAAAGATCAGCCAGGCCATGATCAGCGAGAGCAGCACGCCGAAGGGTACAATCAAGAGCGCGTAGAGGATGGTATTGTTGAGGATCGTGAAAAATGCTGTCTCGTCCAGCAACTTCTGATAGTTCGACAACCCAACCCACTCTCTACCCGTCAATCGCAAGCGCTGAAAGCTCAGGATAATCGAATCCACCATCGGGTAGAGAGAAAAGATAAGAAAGGTCAACAGACTGGGCATAACAAAGAAATAGCCCCAGAAATTGTTGATCGTGCGTCGGCTAAAGCGTGATCGCATAAGAGAGCCTCCTGAAGATGCGTACAGCGTCCAAATGCTGACCTGTTGCCGGGTTTGTGCAGCCCCGGCAACAGGTCAGCATTTAGATTCAGAGTCGTTCCATCGACAGTATCGCGAGCTTATCCAGCCATCGCTTCTGCAATCAACTTGTTGCTTTCAGTGGCAAATTCATCGAGGGCCTGCTGCGGCGTCAATTGACCGGCAAAGGCCGCTTCGAGCATACGCGGGGCCAACGAGAAGGTAATAGCTGCGGCGCTGGCACGGCGACCAAATGTCGTCATCATGTCGGTGAAGCGTAGACCGACCTTCATGTTCTCGTCTTCAATGTCGCCCCACAAGGATTGGAGCGCAGGCGGCATGCCGAAGGTATCCAACGAAAGCTGCAACGCCTCCGGCCGGGTCAGATACTGAGTCCAGCGTTGGGCGGCGGCCGTCTGGTTTTCGTCCTTTTGCTGGAAGACGTAATGACCGTGTATGTTGGTCATCACAACCGGGTCCTGCCCCGGTACGTTGGGCGGCGGGGCCCAGAACCACTTGGCTTCAGGACGTTCGACAAACTCCGGCGGCATTTTGCCTGATCCCTGCGAAGGGAAGGTGGATGCCTTGCCTTCGACGAAGATTTGCCCGGCTTCCTGCGCCTTGCGAATGGCCGTACCCGGCACGGCAACTTTGTGTGTCTTTTCCAGATCGACCAACCACTGAAGACCTTCGACGCCTTCGGGGCTGTTGAGGATCACGGCGGTTTCGTCGTCGTTGAAGAGACGAGCGCCAAAACCAAACATAAACTGGGTGATCTGGTAGTGAATGTCCGTACACAGGACGGTGCCAAAGACGTCGTCTGTGGTGTTGGCCTTGGCCGCTTCCAGGAAATCGTCCATCAGCCAGCGCCGTGTTTCGCCCGAGGGCAGCAGATCGGCCACACCATTGGCTTCCCACATCCCTGCGTTGATGGCAATGCCGCCGCCAAAAGAGAGACGCCAGGGCCACAGGTATTGTTTGTCGTCAAAACTGGATTCAGCGACGACGGCCTGGTGCAGATCCGCGGCGATCTCAGGTGAAATATAATCGTTGACAGGAGAAAGTGCGCCAAGGGGGATGTACTTTGCCGCCTCGGAGACCGGTCCTTGCACTACATCGGGCGGCGTACCGGCTATGAGTGAAGCATCCAACTTGGCAAACCAGCTCTGATCATGGGGGAGATACTCGAGCTGCACCTCAACGTCCGGTTCGATCTCTTGCCACTTTTCGAGGCTCCACTCGAAATAGTTGACCACATTCTCGGTACGGTCCGCCGGCACGCTGGTCAACGTGTCGCGATCCATGGGCAACGTAGAATAGACCCAATGCATGATGCTGACCGGAGATGCTGCAACGGATGGGGACTGGGTGGTGACGGCGGGCGCGGCACAAGCGGCCAAAGCGCCTGCACTCAACACAGAAGACATCACAAGGAACTCACGACGGCTCAACATGGTCTTTGCCACAGTTTCTCTCCTTCAATCGATTGTGATTGCTGGACTGCACGATATATCAACAGTTTGTAACTTGCATCGGCCAGGATGAGTTGCTTGCTCGAAATGTCCTGGTGCGGATGGACATAGCGCAATGCGTTGGCGGCAGTGATGCAGCCCAAACTGAGTAGAAACGTAGCAAACAGAGAATTTAATTTTTCTTTAAAATTGTGTAGAATCGATTCTATAATATTCGATCTTGAATCGTCAAGCGCGTTTTTTACACCCAATGGATTTCTCTATGCTGCTTCTTAATACACCTACAGCTACTAGCCCTGTACGCAAAACCAATCTGAGTGAGAGCCTCGTCGATTACCTCAAACAGCAGATTTTACAGGGCAACCTCAACCCTGGTGACCGTATTGTGGAAACCAAAATCGCCGAAGAATTAAGCGTCAGCCAGACCCCAGTGCGCGAGGCGCTGCGACAATTATCAGGAGAAGGGATCGTCGTGCTGGTCCCCAACAAAGGGCCAGTTGTCCGTTCATTAGACATGCAGGACGTGTTCGAGATCTACTCGGTGCGGGCGGGACTGGAGGGGATGTGCATGCGTTTTGCTACACAGCTTGCATCCGATGAAGAAGTGGATCAGCTCCGTCGCTATTTTGGCGAGATGGAAGAGAAACTGCACGATGCTTCCGTCCCAGAGACGGGGCTGCTTGAATACTCGGCCACGATCCATCAGTACGTTGTTGATCTCTCTCGTCATTCACGGCTGATCTCTATGTATCGGTCGATTTCGTTTCAGATTTCGCTGGTCAACCGCATTCTGGGCAGAGAATCGTCAAAACAAAAGGAAGTGGACCAGCATCGTGAGGTCGTTGAAGCGCTTGCCAGCCGCAATCCTGGCTTTGCAGAAAATGTAATGCGACGTCACATCCACCGCTCGTATTGTGAGTTTGTGGCTGTACAACAGAACCCCGTGGCAGAAGCACTGTCTTATCAATGGTTTGAATGACGATTCTCATTTCACCCCAAAGGCAGGTAGATCTATGAAGCTTTGGATGGACGTGATGCGCGACATTGAACACGTTATGGACGATTCCGAGCGGATCTTTGACGCCTGGTCGGCAGGCGGCGTGGATGGTCTTGTGATTGGGCCGTTGTTCTTCAATCAGCCTAAGCTGATGCCTGGCACCACCTTTGAACCAGGCCGTCAACCGGAAGCTGCCTTTGCCCCCGATCCGCAGATCTATCGCCGCTTCGATGTGGCTGTGCCCACCGATCCGGTGACGCCCATTGAGCAGCAACGCCGCTTCGAGTCAATGCTTCAGGCGGCCAAGGACCGTGGCTGGGCTGTCTGGCTCTTTCAGCCGTGGGCGGGGGCAGGTCTCGATGCCAAGGGCAACCCAATCATCGATGACACGTGCCGCCGCGCCTTGACGGCGCGCATGATCGACACCGTGCAACGCTACCCCATGATCGACGGCGCGATTATGGATGGCCCTGAGTGGGGCTACGAGATTGCGCCCCACCACATGAACCACCGCTCGTACATCTTTAACGATCTACCCGAGGCTGCTGCCACCCGCTGCCAGGAACTGGGCTACGACTATGCCGCCCTCGTCGCCGCCAAGAATCGTCTCTTTGCCAATTTCCATGCGCTTAACCCTGCCCGCATTGCCTTACACGCGCCCGGCGGTCTACTCGGCGGGGCGCGTCTACTCAATAGCGATCCTGATCTCTTTGCCTGGCTGCAATTCCGCACCGAATCTTTGACAGCCTTCTTTCACTCGATTCGCACCCACGTAGACGCCGAACTGGCGCAGCCGATTAAGCTGGGCGTGGGCCCACGGTCGGCGGCTTTTGCTCCGCTGTGCGGTTACGATTTCGGGCGGCTGGCCGAATTCATTGATGTGCTATTGCCCAAACATTACTTCTTTCAGCGCGGTTTTGACGGCATGATCGGCACGATCTATCGTTATGTAGAAACACTTGTACAGTGGAACCCGGGGCTGCGCGACGAAGACGCGCTGGCTGTCGTCTCCTCGCTCTTTGGTCTCACATTGCCCAACGTCGCCAATCGCGACGATCTGGAAAGCGCGCTCTCCCCTGAGTTCTTCGCCAAAGTCGTCACCCAAGAAACTGTGCGCGCCCTGGCTGTTGTCGACGACCCGGATCGTATTGTCCCCTGGGTTGATACTGGACGCTGGCCACATGACGGCGATCCCATGTCGGCGCGTGATCTGTTGATGTTGCTACAAACGGCAGAATCTGCCGGGTTGAATCGCTTCCTCTATCACCACCACGGCAACTTGAGCGCCGGGGAATGGGCGGTGATCAGCCGTTTTTGTGGGACACCATGGCGTGCCCTGGAAAGCGGCTACCATCCGCCGGATATGGCTGTGCTTTGATCCTTGGCGTCACTTTATGTCATTTTAGGCTGAAAGTGAGTACATTATGCTGACCCAGTCGAGCCGCGAAGCCGATTTCCCCACCCTCAGCCAGATGACCTATCTCAACACCGCAGCCGAAGGGATTCCTCCGCGCTGTGTGCAGCAGGCGTTGACCCAGTATTTTCTGGATCACCAGTTGGGGATGGATGGCCGCAGCTTCCACTTTGCCCAGCTTGACGCCCTCAAAGCGCTGACGGCGGAATTCTTCGGCCTCTCGGCCCAGGAGATCGCCGTCTGTTCCTGTAGTTCCGAAGCCTATAACCTGGCGGCGTTGGCTTTACAACTCAAAGAAGGAGATGAAGTCGTGATCAACGATCTCGACTTCCCGGCAGGGATCACACCCTGGCTGCAACCTACCAGCCCGGCCAAGGTGAAAGTCTGGCGGGCTCGGACAGGGCGACTGCACACCGAGGATCTGATCCCCCTGCTAAGTCCACGTACGCGACTGGTGACGGTCTCTCTGGTCAGCTTCTACAATGGCTTTAAGCTCCATCTCCCGGCTGTGGTGGAGACGATACGCCGCCATTCCCCGGCCTTGCTGGCGGCTGATGTGACACAGGCATTGGGGCGTATCCCGCTCGATCTACGGGGCGTCGATTTGATTGTGAGCAGCACGCACAAATGGATACTCTCCAGCCACGGTGGGGGATTGGTGGGTGTGCCTACGCAGAGCGCCGCCGCGTTCACTGTCCCCGCGGGTGGGTGGTTCCATCTCAAAGATCCGTTTGGGGAAGAACGCTTCGAGCGCGCCGAAAGCCGGCCAGGTGCAGCCGGCTTTGCCGTGGGCATGCCCAATTTCCCGGCGATCTATGCGGTGCACGCTGGATTGTCTTATCTTCGTGAGATCGGGGTTCCCGCCATTGCTGAGGCGGCTGATCCACTGATTGAAGAGTGCATCGAAGAACTGGTCAAGTTGCCCGTGGAACTGCTCACCCCGGTTGATAAAGACAGCAGGGCGGGCATCGTCTCTTTCCGTCACCCGGAAATGGAGCGGATTGCACTTGCATGCAAAGAGAACCGGGTGCATGTGATGGCACAAGCTGGCAGAATCCGCATCGCCATTCATGGCTACAACAGCAGCAACGACGTCGGGCAGGTTCTGAGGTCAGTGTATGAGGGGCTGTTGCCGAAGGCGTAGCAGCAGATCCAGTTTTTCACGAAACAACAAAATTCTGCAATCTCCTTCGTCCTTCAAATCATAGCCGAAGAGGGGAAACGACTCGATACATGTTCCCTACCCGCCCATGATCTCGGCCCTGCCCGCTGAGATGCAATCAGAGAAACCGATTAACAATCTGCTGGACATGTTCGCTGGACCGTCCATAGCTGACGATGGCTACATCCAGATTCCAATCCTGGTAGCGATTGAGCGCGCGTGTCAGGCTTTCTGCGACCCAGTCGGGGTTGTTGCCAAAAACACCGCCACCCAACAGGGTGAGGAAAACATGATGATTGCCTGTGTTTCGCCAGTTTAGGATAGCGACGCAGAGGGTCGCTTCATAGGCGGCTTCCAATACCAGCCGTGCAAAAGGCTCCCATAGCTCTTGGGGATGGCTGACATAAGCGACGGGTAGGGCAGAGCAGTAAACCTGCGAGACCTTGTGGGTGCACTCCTGGCGTGTTACCTGTGTATGCCATTGGATGCCGATGCGTAGAAGTTGTTGAAGCTGATCGAGTTGATCTTCGCCGGCAGCTTGAAGACGATTGGCGATCTCCATTAACCCGCTACGTGATGGCAGCGCATAGCCGTTGCGCATCTGCCAGAGACGGCTGTCTGTATTCCCCAGCGCGCTGCCTAAATCGGCAAGGCAGTCGATCTGGTTGCTCTCCGTTTGGCCGATTTGTCCATTGACCGGCGCAAAGTAGTTTCGGTAGATTGTCCCGGCACCGGCTGCAACCGCACACGCCGGTCCTTGCGTATGATCGTTTTCATAGATGCCCACACCCGCCTCAGGTGTAACACCCGGCCCTGTCATCTCAAGCAAGTTGAACTGGGACGCCACCTGAAAGAGCGAATCGGCGTTCGCCGTATCCGTGTGCAATGCCTGCACATTGGCAACCACCTCCCGCACTGTCATACGGCCGCCGTCAGGTACAACAGAGCGAACGCGCTCTCTCAGCTCGGCCAGTGATGGGGTCTCCAAACGCCCGTAGACCATCACCTTCCCATTTGCGCGAGATGTCAACGTATCTCCGTCAACAATCAGGTTCTGACGCACATAGCTTGGTGACGTCTCACCAAAGCCGGTTAAGGTTTCAAACCAGGTCATGCAACTTCTCCTTGATCATTGGGTGTTCGGCCTCGTGTTCGACTCCTTGTCGTTTGAAATTCTACACCGATTTCCAGCAATACCCAGATTCCCGGACAACCGCCGTCGATAGACGGTCAACTTGCCCGATGCCGGGAAGCCGGTGGGGCGGCAAGGTGACAGATGGGATCTCGCCGCCGCGGCGGATCGCGCCCGTTAGCTTGGTGCCAAATGACGGCTATGCGTGAGTGGAATCCGGTTATTTGGGTTGCATGTCGATATGTTCAATTGTGATAAGAGCGGCATACTACCTGTAGGGTGGATAAGAGGAAAGTGTAAGCGGAACGCAGTGCCTATACCAAGCTTGCTGTCGACTGTGACTACCCCACCATGCTGCTCCATTACCTTCTGTACAATAGGAAGGCCCAGCCCCAACCCCACATCTGAATGTGCATCGTCCAGGCGATAAAAACGCTCAAAGATGCGCGTTTTTGTCTCTTGAGTCATGCCCACACCCGTGTCGCGTACTTCGACGACGACCTGGTCTTCTTGTCTGCTCAACTGAACGAAGACACCGCCTGCTTCGGTATAGCGAATGGCATTGTTCAAGATATGGCGGATTGCAAGACTTACGTATTCTGTCTCTCCACTTATCTCTGGTAGATCGGTGCATACATCCAACGCAAAGGTTAAGCCTTTGGTGGATGCAACTGCTTGCTGTGCTTCGACCTCAGCGTTGACCAACAAACCGAGGTTCACAGATTGCATTTGATGATCTTCGGTACTGTCGAGCTGCGCAAGTGTGAGTAGGCTTTCTACGAGGCCGCTCATTAACTTGACTTGCTCACAAACTGTCATCAACCGTTTGAGTTGCTTTTCATCCAGGCAAGTCTGTTTCAGGAGATGGACATTCAAACTAATAATATATAAAGGCGTACGGAATTCGTGTGAAGCATCCTGAATGAAGCGGCTTAAGATCTGTGCTCTCTCGTGCTCCATGGCAAGTGCTGCTGCTTGATTTTGAATTTCCTTCTGTTTGGTAATGTCTGTGATTGTCTCGAAGAGGTAGCCGATGATAAACGGATCAGACGAATCATTGTCCATGTGTGTTGTGCGTCGAATCCATCGAATCTGCCCATCCTTACATTGGACGCGAAATTCTGCTTCAGATGACGGACCGCCAGGCATCCAGCTTAGAGCCGCTGTTTTGCGATCCTCCGGCACTACGACGCTTATGGGGCCACCCAGCGCTGTCACCTCGTCAACTGTATAGCCGACAAGGTGCAGCAGCGACGTTCCTCTGTCCCACTCTAACTCCATATGCCCATCTGCTCGCATTTGATAGACAGAGGCGTAATCGGCGATTATCTCTGAGAGAACCTGGTGACGCTTCTGGCTCGCTCTGAGATCTCGTTCATACTGTAAGCGGTCGCTCGTAGCCCCAAGTTGGTGACAGACAGCTTCCACCAGAACGACTTCTTCGGATGACCAAAAACGGGGGAACGCAGAGCAGAGCAGCATGGAACCGATACATACATCGTGAGCATTCAGGGCGATGTACAGAGCAGATCGCATACCAAGACGACCGACTAACTCACCAATCGCATTGTATTCCTGATTAGCTGTATGAGATGTATATATGTCGGAAATGGCGATGTGATCACGTTCAGGCAACTTTTGTCCGGCAGCGGCAGGGTGGATCAAATCTACCCCATGGTGAAGATTCCGTGTCACGTGCAGAGAGGATGTCTTAATGAAAGCACCGTCTAATTGAAAAGCCACAATGAGATGTTCCAGTGCCATCTCAAACAGGGGTGCCAATTCTGTAACGGTGACCGATGCCGCTGTTATATCCCTGAGAATTTCGGCGTGCATCACTCTCTGTGTCAATGCAGCGATGATCTCCTTAGCAACACGTTGATCGGTAACCATGTAGTCAAGGGCAATATCATTTAGTGTCTCACTGTCCCAGTACACTTGTTTATTGAGCATCATTGGTTTGAGCATCTATGTAGGGGTTGGCGTGTGATGGAAGCAGATGTCGCTTCAATGGCGAGCGTTCCTTCCGCCACACGCCAACCCGTGCGGTATACGATGGATTCAGTTCTCGCCACCACCAAAATTCCCTGCCGGATGAGGCAAGGTAATGGTAAACTCACTACCTTGGTTTGGCGCGCTCTTCAGTGAAATGGCGCCGCCTTGTAACTGCGCCATTTTCTGCACAATGGCAAGGCCGAGACCACTACCACCATGATGACGTGCCAGGCTGCTATCGACCTGTACAAAGGGCTGGAATAGCCGTTTCTGATGTTCTACATTGATGCCGATGCCGGTGTCCCATACTGTGAACTTCACCACGCCGGCGTTACGGTCTTGGGCAACGCGCAGGCCGATCTCGCCGCCATCCGGTGTGAACTTAATCGCATTGCTCAGCAGATTGATGAGCATCTGTTTCAGGCGACGTCCATCTGTTTGCACATGAGTTACTTCGGGATCCAGATGAACAGAGATGTTTAGGTGCTTCGCCAGTGCCGCCTGACGCGTGAGCCGCAAACTTGCCTCGCAAATGGTTTTCACTTCGACACTGTCCATCTCAAATGTTAATTTTCCAGCTTCTATCTTCGCCATATCAAGCACATCGTTAATGAGCGAGAGGAGATGATGTCCGCTCTCTTCAATGTTCCGCAACCGAGACAACTGCTTCTGATTCAACGGACCGTAGATTTCTTCGCTCATCGCTTCGGCTGTACCCAGAATACCGTTAAGCGGCGTGCGCAGTTCATGGCTCATACTGGCCAGGAATTCGTCTTTGTGACGTGCGATTCGAGCAAGCTGCAAATTTGCCTGGGTTAGATCTGCCGTACGTTCAGCCACATGCTGCGCAAGGAGGGAACGCTCAGCTTCCAGTGCGTTTTTCGCCTCAATCTGTTCAGTAATGTCTACGCAGATTGTGAGAATTGCCGAGTGCCCCTTATAAGATAGGACACTGCTACTGCAATCCACCCAACGTGATGAGACATGGCTTGAATCGGTGCAGAATTGCATACGTGCTTGAGCCTGCTCTCCGGTAATCAGGCTGTTTAAGGTAGATCTTATCTGGGGCCATACGGTTGGATGAATCAATTCGGCGAACGGGACCCCCTGGAGTTCTGCTGGACTATAGCCCGTGAACGTTTCTGCCATCGGATTGGCGTAAGCAATCCGACCATTATCGACGATAAAAATTGCCGCAAGCAGATTCTCCGTCATGGTCCTAAACATCTCTTCGCTCTCGGTCAACAATCGATTGTTCTCAGTCAGACGCTGTTCACTTTCTTGTAAACAGTGCAAGTTTGTTTGAATCTGACGATGCGCAATACTCACAACTGCAACGGCGGTACCAAAATAGAAGAGATGCGTCAACCAAATGACAAAGGGATCGAAAGGCTCGGGTGTCAGTATCCCATTGCCTTCCAGGTACATAGCGAGTGTACCAATCAACGCAGCGACAGCGGCGATGGTGGCGCCAGTTCCTAGCCCAAGCAGCGTTGTCCCGATTAGAATGAGCACAATGAAGGCGCTGTATGCGGCTGAATGGATTCCTTGCAGCATAACCGGCCAGGCAATGCTCCCAGTTAGTGCAACGACCAAAAATACGCTGGCAAAATGCGTTCCTTTACGGTGTGCGGCATGACGCACAAGAACGACGATAAATACAACAGCAAGGCTGACCTCTACACTGGTTCCAACATGAGTGGTTAAAACGAAGGGTGCAGAAATCAAGTTGACAATAGCAGCAACTGCGACAAATAGAAGAACCGTACTAAACAGAGGGTTCTGCACACCATCTTCGTGATCACCTGCCAGTGATGGCCAAAACAGGTGATGCAAACGACTTCTGCGGTCAGTTGAGCGTTCTGCTGTGGGGGCAATACCTGAGCAACCAACCACATGCTCCTGTGGCAAGTCCCGATCTAGTAATTGCATAATCGCCTCGATGAAGTGTCTTTGATTTGCGACAGACGGCAAAAGTCATCGTACAAGGCAGGCGTCATAAGCTACGTCATAATTTATGTGTTTCTGCACACCTGTAATCATGAAATATGCGGTACAATAAAAATAAGCATTCAGTTATTCAACGCGATAACTTTGTTGTACGTTTGCACCTCTACTCAGACAAACTCAAAGACATGTTGATCCACGAAGTCACATGAAGATACACGAAGACAAGTTATTCGCTTTCTGTACTTTGTGTAACCACAAGTGCCTTGGGGATCAATAGTTTTTGAAATCTTCTAATTGGATCCCCAGCATGTTTCCAGATGGATGTACTCAGTTCAGCAGATCTATATCACCGGTAACAACACAAAAAGTGAAATACTATGAATGAAATGCTGATAGTTCATCTGCTGGGTATGCCCGAGATACTTCTTGGCAGCGCGTTGTTTGCAGCGCCTGGCAAAGCACACGCAATGCTCTATTACCTGATTGCCACCCGACAGCCACTTAGCCGTGCTGCACTTGCCGAACTATTGTGGCCTGAGGCGGAGAACAATCTTGGCCGGCGGTATCTACGTAACCTGCTGGTTGGAATCCGCCCCAAACTGGGCAAGTATTTGAGCGTCAACAACGAGACCATCGCTTTCCGTGAAGATAGCGATACATACGTCGATCTTTACGACTTGGCGACTGTCTTCACCCTGCCGATAGATGGAACCACAGCACAGCAGGTGAGTTCAGTCTTAAAAGTCATTAATGGTGAATTCTTGAAGGGTTTTGAGGTTTCCAAGGCACCGCGCTATGAGGAATGGTTACGTGAGGAACGCGAGTACTGGCATACGAGAATTGTGGCGACTCACCTGCGGCTTGCAATGTACTATGCCGAACAGGGTGAGACAGACACCGCTGTTGACAAACTGGGGTGGCTACTGCGACTTGATCCCTGGCACGAGGTCGCCCACCAGGAGATGATCCGTCTCCTGGCGCAACAAGGCCGCCGCCTGGAAGCACTTAGCCATTTCAGACACGTGAGTGATCTATTTACGAAAGAACTGGGCATTCCTGTCAGCCAAGAGATCGCCGATCTGGCGGAGCATGTCCGCAGTGGAGACGTGGGGACAGGTCAGATCGAGCAACCAAACTTGATGGATGACCTGCCGAGCATATCATCGGCGACCGCGCCACGGTTTCTAGCCCCGCTCTATTTGACTCCTTGCCTTGGTCGACAGGAGGAGCTTGCGACGCTATCCGGTCTGTTGGTGGGTACACCACATCTGAGATTGGTTACTTTGGTGGGTTTGGGCGGTATCGGCAAAACCCGGCTTGCAACTCAGTTCGCCCATGAGGTGCGTAATGTCTTTGAGGACGGGGTGGTGATGGTTTCGCTTGAATCGGTTACTTCGGCGGACTTGCTTGTTGACACCATCGCCTCGGCCTTGGGTTGTGAATTTCTGGGAAACGTAGACACTTTCGATCAATTGAAACGCTTCCTGGCCCGCAAGCGGCTCTTATTGATCCTGGATAACTATGAGCAATTCCTTGTACAACAGGACGAGACGTCGTCCGACAATCGGGCGCTCGACCTGATCTCCGGCTTCTTGACCGAAGCACCTGAACTCAAAATCCTGGTCACCTCACGCTCACCCCTTGGTCTTCGCGGCGAATGGCAGATGCCGCTTTCCGGCCTCACTTTCCCCGATGAAGCGATAGTCAACATTGACACAGAGGGTGAATACAGCGCCATTGATCTGTTTATGCAGACTGCGCACCGATTGAACGGCCGCCCACTAAAAGTTAACAAAAGTGAATGGCCTTGTCTCCATAAAATCTGCCACCTGGTTGATGGGCTGCCATTAGGTGTCGAACTGGCTGCATCGTGGACATCCATCCTTTCCTGCAAACAGATCGTCAACACCATTGAACAGAATCTTGTCTCCTTGAATACTCCTTTCCACGATGTCCCGTCGCGGCATAGCAGCCTCCTGGCGGTTTTCGAATCAACCTTGACTTCTTTGCCTGAAGCCCATCAGCGTATTTTTCGGCAGTTGGCAGTTTTTCAGGGTGGCTGTCAAGTGAATGCGGCGTTGTCTGTCGTGGGTGACGTATTCTTAGATCCCGGCGGAAATACACCACCAGTTCCTAGCAGTGGTAGAGATGCTCTATTTCCGCCGTATTATTTACGCCGGCGTGTACTGGATGCATTGCACACCCTTATTGGGCGCGGTTTGCTACGTTACACAGAAGATGATACCGTTTTCAGCTTCCACCCTCTCTTGTGGCACTATGCAGGCGACAAGCTGGCACTTTTTCCTACAGAAGCGGCACAGGTGCGAACACGACACGCCGCTTACTATCTTGATCAACTAGGCGATCCTGATCTCTTCGACAACATACAGATGTGGGTTTCGGCTATCTCAAAAGAATATGCAAATGTACGAGCCGCACTAACCTGGCAGCTCGAACAAGAACCAGAGGACGCGTTAGAGAGCGTCACCAGATTTTATCCCTACTGGCGTGAGAAGGGTCTGTTCGAAGAAGCTCGTTATTGGATCCTGACTTGCCTGGAACGGACGACATCGACAAGCAAGACGCGTGCGCTGGCACATGCGCAAGGCGTCGAAGTCACCAATGCGCTTCAACAAGTCGAATTAGCGGAACGATTGCTGACTGAAGGGACAGAAATCTACCTTCTACTGAATGACACTTCAGGTCTGGCATCAGTTTACGAAATGCGCGGTTGGTTATGTTCGGGCTCTAACGAAAAGGCTGAGTACGAGAAAACAATAGAGTGGTTCTCGAAATGCCTGGCACTCTATCGCAATCTGAATGCTCCTGGCGCCATTGTCGACATCCTGTGTAAGATTGCAAAGTTTCATCGCCCTCCCGAACACCGTTACACAGATGCCCATGATCTTCTCGATGAGGCACTTGCAATCGCAATTGAACACAAATTACCCCAGAGCATCGCCGAATGCTATCTATATAAAGCCTTTGCCGCTTTTCATTTTGGATTCTATGAAGAGGCTGACGCCCATTATAAAGTTTATTCGGCTTTTGGGGTTCGTTCCTGGGACGGCTTCAAGGAGCAACTAGGCGCGGAGATTGCTCTGCTGTTAGGTGATTTGCCAGCCGCCGAACAGCAATTGCTTGCGACCCATGCCAAGTTCAAAGAGAGCGCACGTATCCTCGGCATTGCGACAACCAGCCTGCTAATCGGCAAAGTACTACGGCAACAGGGCAGGTTGGAAGAAGCTGTAACCTGGGATATTGAGGGTCTACAGATTGCCATTGATATCAAAGATGCACGGGTTACGGCACGTATTCTTGCAGATTTCGGGCTGATAGCGCTTGCTACAGCAGACTATGAGCGCGCTGCGTACCTGCTCTTCCTCGCCCAGAACTGGCTCGACCGTCTGCCTCCCTATCTCACCCCCAAAGACCAACTAGAGTATTCACTTGCTGTGGATGAACTTCGCCTTCAAGTGGCACCCGAAACGCTAGATGAACTGCGTCTCCAGGTGGAGAAAAGCGACCCCAGGAGAGAAGCAATTCATTTACTCGTATCCCACAATAGGTACAGGTCGACTTAACCAATTTCAAATATTCGCCGGCGTACAATAGCAGCCTATTCGTCTACCTCCTTTTGCCTCGCTCTTTGCCCCGCTAGAAACACCCATTCGGCACATAACGCATAAAAACCCGCTGAGCCATCTCAACTTAACGTACATTTTGCGCAAAAACACTTACCAAATCGTCATTAGAATCATCCCGATCTGACGCCGACAATGACGCTCACTGCGTACAATTTTAGCTATCAAACCTTTGTATCAACAGTATTGCCGTCTCAGTTTAGCTTTGTGCCTGGCAGGATATTGCCAGGCAACGCTTGTTGCCTCACGTGTATGGAACGGGCATAAATCATTGAAGCTTCATCTATCATTTGTGGGTATCAGTTCTAGGGGGGATGCAAAAATGACTTCATTCATGGGTAGATTCACCAATCTAAGTGTGCGTGCGCAGATGATCACACTCGGCGTTGGCTGTGTGTCAGTGACAGCCCTCGTACTTTGTTTAGTGATGATCTGGCAAAGTCAAATTTTCTTAGCAAAAGCCAACCAAGACGTGGATTTAATAATTGACATGGATCTTCACAACATTGCAGAAGGCGTCTACAACAATGTGAAGGCGCAGGATGAACTCTTGCGGCAGATGGTCGAACACAATTTGGCCGTTGCACAACACCTCATCGAGGGTATGGATGGCGTACGCGTAACCGAGGAGACCGTTGCGTGGAACGCGATTGACCAGTTCACGCGCCAATCCACGACTGTAGAGATTCCACAGTTCTGGTTAGGCAACGCACAGTTGCGCGAAAACAAGCTCCTCACTGTAGAAACCCCACTTGTCGATGAGATCAGCAAACTGGTTGGTGGCACCGCAACGATTTTCCAGAAAATGAATGACAGTGGCGACATGCTGCGCATTGCAACCAATGTTGAAACATTGGACGGCGAGCGGGCGATCGGCACTTATATCCCGGCCACCCAACCGGACGGGAGTGCAAATTCCGTTGTTGCCACACTGTTGCAAGGAGAAACCTATCGAGGTGTCGCTTTTGTCGTCGATGCATGGTATGTCACCGCGTATCAACCCCTATTTGATGATCAGGGTGACGTCATCGGTGCGCTCTATGTAGGCATCAAACAGGAGAGTGTCGAATCACTGCGCAGTGCAATTCAGCAAACAAAGGTCGGCGAATCCGGTTACGTCTATGTTCTTGGTGGGCAAGGAGCGGATCGAGGGCACTACATCATCTCGAATGGTGGTTCGCGCGATGGCGAAGACCTCTGGTCGCTACAAGATACAGAGGGTCGCTACTTCATTCAAGCAATGGTAGAAAAAGCCGTCGTTCTGGCGCCCTACACGACGGACAGCGTCCGCTACATCTGGAGAGAAACCTCGGAAGCAGAGGCAAAGCCGAAAGTCGTTCGGTTGGCCTATTATGAACCCTGGGATTGGGTGATTGTGGTTAGCGCATATGATGATGACTTTCAATCTTTCCACACTTCTTTGAGCGATGGCCGGGCCAATATGTTGGGTATCAGTATTGCCGCCGCCGTCGTCTTGCTGGCGGTGGGGAGCCTGCTCACCTACCTCTACGCACGTCGGCTGACGCGTCCGCTACAGGAGATGGTCATTGCTGCGGACAATCTAGCGGCCGGTGATATTGATCAGCAGGTCCACTATCAAAGCCGGAATGAAGTGGGGCAGCTTGCAGCATCCTTTCGCCATATGATCGACTATCAACAAGGAATGGCAGATGCGGCTGCATACCTTGCCAAAGGCGAACTAGACGTACAGGTCGCGCCCAAGTCGGCCCAAGACAAACTGGGCAACGCCTTCCAACGCATGATCGGCTATCAGCAAGAGATGGCCACGGCCGCGGGTCAATTGGCATTGGGTGATCTGGCAGTGCGTGTCACAGCCAAATCCGAAAAAGATGTGCTTGGCAACGCATTTGCAGCCATGATCGGCTATCAACAGAGTGTGGCTACGGCATTAGGAGAGGTCGCCCAGGGCAACCTCACCGTTGAGGTCGCGCCGCTTTCAGAAAAGGACGTCTTGGGCCATGCCGTCAAGTCGATGGTCCTCCAACTGCGCAACACAGTGGGCAATGTGCAGGCCAACGCGCGTCGCCTGATTTCCTCCAGCCGCCAACTGGGCCAGGTCTCTGAACAGACCGCCGACGCAACCCGGCAGATTACGCAGACGATTGATCTGATGGCAGGCACCACCCAACAGGTTGCACAGACGATCGGCCAGGTAGCGCTGGGCGCAGCCCAACAGGCCGAAGTGATGGAACAAAGCCGTGCTATTGTCGAAGAGCAGGATGCTGTCATCACCCGCATTGCACAGGGTTCAGAACAACAGACAATTTCCATCGACGCCGCCGATCAGATCTTTCATGGGCAGTTGGCAGCCGCGATTGGGCAGGTTGAGAATGCCAGCAACGCCAGCGATCACGCCGTAACCATCGCAATGCAGGCGGCTCAATCCGGCTCGCAGGCCGTCAGTAGGACGATTGCCGGGATCAACACCGTCGCCAAGACAGCCGATCATGTCACCCACCGCATCAATGAAATGGGCAAACACTCGCAGCAGATCGGTGCCATTGTAGAGGTGATCAACGAGATCGCCGAACGCACCAATTTGTTGTCTCTCAATGCCGCCATCGAAGCCGCCCGCGCCGGTGAACATGGGAAAGGCTTCGCTGTGGTGGCCGATGAAGTGCGAAAACTAGCCGACCGGTCGGCCCGCTCGGCAACTGAAATTTCCGAACTGGTATCCACGGTGCAAAACACGGCCAATCAGGCGGTGAAAGCCATGGAAGAGAACGATCGACAGGTGCAGCAAGGGCTGCAAACTGCGGGTGACGCAGAGACGGCGCTGGCCGGCATCAGCGAGTCCATGGCGCAGGTAGGTGGGCAGATGCAGCAGTTGCAAACCGCCATTGCTGCGCTGAGTGATAGCAGCGGCAAGGTACAGGGTGCTATGCAGCAGGTAGCCACTGTTATTGAAGAGAATCTGAATGCTACGGCTGCGCTCACGGCCAGTCATGCGCCGATTCAACATGCGCTGGCTGAAATCGCCAGTGTTGCCGAAGAAAATAGCGCTGCCGCCGAAGAAGTCGCTGCCTCGGCAGAAGAGAACAGCGCTTCCGTGGAAGAGATCAGCGCCATGACCAAGGCCGTCAATTCGCAGGTGGAAGAAGTGAGCCAGGCCATTTACTCACTTTCGACAGTGGCGAACGACCTCGAAGCAATTGTTGCAACTTTCCATCTGCCGGATGCTGAAGAGCATTCGGCAGATGCGGCAAACCGGCAAGTTGTTTCCAACAGCAACGGGTGGCGGGCTACGCCCCAGGCGCTCACAACAGTCGTCAACGGCCGGCACTAGCAAATCCAGGTATCAGTTACCCGCTCAAAACCGGTCATGGCAGAGGATAACTCCTCTGCCATGACCGGTTTAACGGCAATCCATTGAAGAGTCCGCTGTGCCATCGCGCAATCCAATTACCCGAAGCGGACAAGGTATCGCCACCACTCAGCCAACCGGTTCACCCAGTGTCTGCATTAGCCGGTTCGCCCAGGCAAACATGGCAATGACATGGCTCAGATCGAGGATCTCTAGCTCGGTCAACCCTACGCTGCGCAGGGTGGCCAAATCCTCGGCGGCGATCTGCTGTGGTGTGAGCGTAAGCTTGACCGAATAGTCGACGATGGCACGAGAACGAGGATCGAGTTCAGTCTCGACACCCTCGGTGAGGATGCGTGTGATCAGCTCAGGTTGTTTGGTCAACTGGGCATAGCGCTGGGCATGGACGGATGCACAGTAGACACAGCCGTTGACCCGCGAAACAGCCACACTGGCCAGCTCACGATCCGCACGGGACAGCCCCCGCTTTCCATACATCACGGCGTTGAAGAGCCGTGAACGCTGGCGCAACACCTCCACATCGTGGACGAGGAGCAGGTAATAGGGCGATGTCTTGGCCGAAGGGTGACTCTCCTCCAGCACGGCAAGTTGATCAGGCGTGGCCTCGTCTAGCTGGACTGTGTCGAGCCAGGCCTGCCATACAACTGGATCAATGGTGAATGCGCGTGACTGTGTCATGCTTCCTCCGCAAAGAGTTGGGCAACGGCCAGTAACCGTATCTGGAAACTGAGAAACGAGACCAACTGGGCCAGGGTCACGACTTCGCTTACGCTTAACCCGGCGCTTAGGAGCGCAGTGGTATCGGCGGGGGTGGCGTCCCCCGGGGCATGGGTCAACAGATCGGTGTGGCGCAGGATGGCGGCCTGCCGCGGCGTGAAGCGATCCTCGGCGGGGAAGGCAGCTACAGAAGCAAGGGTCTCGTCGGCGACGCCAATCGCGACCAGTTGTTGCCGGTAGTGGGCTACGAGATCGCTGCTCTCGGTGAGGATGGCGACCCGCAGCGCGACCAATGCGCGTTCAGTCAGGCTAAGCCCACTCGCCTCTGCTGGTGCAAGCAGGGCATCATAACTACCCTGGATGTAAGCCGCCACATCGGCGCGCTCTCTGCGCAGGGCCGCCGCCGGGGAATCAGTATCAATCCCGGCGAGGAGGTTGATCAGATCGACAGTTGTTTCGGTGGAGTCGGGAAGTTCTGATGCAGCCATTCTTTTTCCTTTCGGTATCTGTTAAACACAAAGTTGAAGCACTTGCCTCGATCCCTAGAGGCGTTTCTGTCGGCGAGGATCAAGGATGTGGTTCAAACCATCACCAAGCAAGTAGACACCCAAAACCAACAACATGATCGCAGTACCGGGGGCCAAGGCATACCAGGGCGCATAGGACATATAGCCGCGCCCAATACTCAACATCGATCCCCACGAGGGAGCCGGTAACGGCACACCCAGCCCCAGGAAACTGAGGGCTGATTCCAGCAAGACCGCCGAGGCGAAAGCTTCGGTCATACGCACAATCACCGTCGCCAATGTATTGGGCAAAATCGTGCGAAAGAGGATGCGCAATGGGTGCACGCCAACTGCGCGGGCCGCTTCTACATAGTCTTTGTAGCGTTCAGCCAGGACGTTGGCCCGTGTCAACCGGGCAAAAACTGGGATGTTCACAATGGCAACCGCCAGGATCGCGTTGGTGATGCCTGGCCCCAACACAGCCAGGATCACAATTGCCAGCAAGATGGTGGGAAAGGCGAGAATGGCATCAAACAGACGCATCACAATGCTATCGAGCCAGCCGCCAAAGTAACCGGTGAAGAGGCCCGCCGTCACCCCGATCACGGTGGCAATGGCGACGGAGGCTGTCCCCACCAAGAAGGCAGTGCGCCCGGCATAAAGAAGTCGGCTGAACAGATCGCGCCCGAATTCGTCCGCGCCGAATAGATAGGTCCACGAAGGCGGGGCAAAACGATCTACGGTGGTCATTGTGAATGGATCATGGGGTGCCAACAGTGGAGCCAGCAAGGCAATTGTCAACATAAACAGCGTCACTATCAACCCTGTCAATCCGAGTCGATGGCGGATCAAGGCGCGCAGAAACAGTTGCTCGCTTTTGGGCAACACCTCGGGCTGAGTTGAGGAAGGAAGAGCCGTCGGCAACTTCACTTGCTTCAGCATGGACAATCCTTAAGTGAGGCTACAGATTGCGACGAATACGGGGATCAATCCAACCATAGGCCAGATCGGTGATCAAATTGACCACGAGAAAAACAATTACAATGAAAAGTACGTTCGCCTGCAACAGTTGATAGTCGCGCCGTTCAATGGCCTGAATGGTCAAGCGCCCCACCCCTGGCCAGGCATAGATCGATTCCACAATAATCGCACCGCTGAGCAGATCGCCTAGTTGCAGCCCCAAGATCGTCACCACCGGAATCAACGCGTTGGGCAGGGCATGGCGCACCAGGATCAGCCGCTCACTCAGCCCTTTGGCCTTGGCCGCGCGTAGATAATCCTGGCTCATCACCTCAAGCAACGCCGTGCGCAGGTAGCGCACCAACGACGCCGCCACGCCGATCCCCAGTGTGAACGCCGGCATGAAGAGTGAGCGCAAGTACAACACCGGATCGTCGGCGAAATCAGGACGGCCCGACGGCGGCAAGATCTGCCAGTGCACGCTGAAGATCAGGATCAGCAGGATGAGCAGATAGTAGCCGGGCATGGCAAAGGCCAGCGCCGAAAAGAGCGTCGTCAGCACATCACCGAAACTACCTGGGCGCACAGCAGCCCAGATCCCCAGTGGAAACGCGATCAAGATGCCGATGAGCAGCGCCGCCAGCGCAACTTCGACAGTGGCCGAGATGCGTTGACCGATCAACTGCGCCACTGGGTAGTTGTTCAGATACGACACACCCAGATCCCCGCTGAAGATGTTACGCAGCCAGATGAGATATTGCATCCACAGCGGCTGATCCAGGCCGTACCGTTGACGCAACGCCGCAAGCTGTTCATCCGTGGCATTAGGGCCCGCAATGATCTCCGCCGGATCGCCTGGGATCAGGTGGATGATCATAAAAACGCCAATCGAGATCAGCAAGATAACAGGCACCAACTGCCAGATACGGCGCAATGCATAGGTCGACATGATGATTTCCCCGTGGCATGTGATCTTCCAATGCCATTCAGTACTCAATGAAGAATGTTGTGTGTATTGTGCAGGTGGGCCGACGGCCCACCTGCACAATACACACCCTGCGATTTTGTTTACAGAGGACTAAGGACGTGTGTTACTCATCCAGCCAAACTTCGCTCAGGAGCAGCCCACCGTCATAATCTGTACCGAAGCCTATTATGAAGTCTCTGTGGGCGTAGACCGTCTGATTCCAGGTGGTTGGGATCGTCCAACCTTGTTCTAACAGGATCTCCATCGCCCGACGGTAGAGTTCAGCGCGGGCGGCCTGATCGAGTTCGGCGCGGGCGGCGAAGATGGTATCCCGATATTCGGGGAACCAGACTGTGTCCTGTTCGATGCCGAAGAAGTTGCGGAACGGGCGGCAGCAAGCAGCGCCTTCAAAAGTGCCACTGGGATCGACGGAAGAGTCGCCGGTGGAGTGAGAGACAATCGAGAACTGACTTTCAAAGAGTTGCGGCCAGTATTGAGGCAATTCGGTGGGCACCAACTCTGCTTCAATGCCAATCGCAGCCAGATCCTGCTGGAAGACCTGCGCCTGATCGAGCAAGAAACCGCCTGTACCGCGGATCAGAATCTGCGTCTCGAAGCCATCGGGGAAACCGGCCTCGGCGAGCAACGCCTTGGCCTTTTCTGGATCGTAAGTGTAGGTGTCAACCAGATCCGCTGGGAAGATCCACGAGGTAGATGCAACGGGCAGGGTCGTCATCTGCGCGGCGCCGTGATAGGCGGTCTGTACGATTTTGTCGCGATCGATGGCGTAGTTGACAGCCTGGCGCACCTTTACGTTGTCGAACGGTGGCGCATTGACATTGAGCAGGAAGGCGTTGAACCCCTGACCTGCGGGTGATTCCGTCACCACCATGCCCGATTCCCGGGCAACCAGGGATTTGTCGGCCAGGGGGACACCGACCAGCAGATCAATGCTGCCGGCGTTGAGGTTGAGCAGGCGCGCCTGCGTGTCGGGGATAGGTTTGATCACCACACTGTCGAGATAGGGTAGCCCTTCTTGCCAGTAGTCGTCAAAGCGCTCGGCGGTGAGTTCGTCGCCGGGCATCCATTCCACAAACTTGAAAGGCCCTGTCCCCACCGGGATCGTTTCGATGGTCTCGGCGGCTTCCTGTGGGAAGATGTAGAGGCGGGCAATGCCGTCGAGTTTGGAGTGGGTGATCTCGCTATACTCAATGGCGACGGTGTACGGGTCGATGGCGGTCGCGCCCACAGCCGTCCCAAAACGGTCGCTTAGGTGATGGCCTAACTCCGTATTTTTGGCCAATTCCACAGCCCAGACCACATCATCGGCGGTCAACTCGCGGCCATTGTGGAACTTGACGCCCTGACGCAGATTCAGAGTGACGGTGAGGCCATCTTCGCTTACTTCCCAGGATTCAGCCAGCCAGGGCTGGAAGGTGGCATCCGCCCCGATGCGCAGCGGCGCTTCGAAGAAGATCGGCTTGAACTGGGCGTTGGTCACATCGAAGAAAGGGTGAAAGGTGACGAAATCATCACCGAACGAGAGATTGAGCGTCCCACCCGTTTTGGGTCCACTTTCGGTAGCTGCGGCCTCAGCGTCAGGTGCTGAGCCTGTCTCCGCGGCGGGGGCGGTGGCACAGGCAGTAAGCAACAGCAGTGAGAAGAGCAGAACAAGCAACAACGAACGTTTTGGTGCAGGCATGAGTCGATCCTTTGTCTTGGTGGTGGAAAGAATAGACAGCAGGCAAGGAGAATGGCCAACCTGGATATCTACGCGAAAACATAGATTAAACACATCAAAACACGCAACGCTGCGTAGCTGGTGAGAAAGCTATTCGATTGTAGAAAATTGTCAAACAGGAAGGCAGAACAATAGAGGTGAATCGGTTAGAGGCTACAACACAAGCAGGGAACAGAGAGGAGGGCAACGCGTGTAGAAACAGCTACGTTAAGATTGAATGCGTGTCGGAACTGTCTACCAGACCTGAACATGAGCTTCCTCCAGACTGTTTGAACGGTGACCGAGCCTTACAACAACGAACTTAACTCTCATCTTGGGGATAGAATAAAAGAATATAGGATTATGTAAATCTTTTGTCAAGTTCGTGAATACCCAGACATTTAAGGCGCTGCAAACGTGTGCATCATCCATTCACCCGTGAGACGCGGCATGACATCACGGCGCCGCGTACCGGCGTCATGCTGTACCTACATCATCATCCACAGCCAAGCCCCGCGCCCTACAGCGCTTAGCCGATCATGCTGAGATCCACACAAAGTTGAGCGTTTGATACGGTACCCATGATTCCGAACGACAGGCATCGTCGCGACTGCGGGGGGCAGTGGTTCGGCCCCTGCCCCCCGCAATATGTGCTCATTTTTGCTCATTCATTCGCTGTTGCTTACTGCCCAGCCTCAACGCGTAGCCGTTCGACCACAGTCCCCATGCGGGCCAGCGCTTCCTCCAGCTTATCGAACGAGGTGGTCAGCGAGCCGCGTACAAAGTGCTCATTATGCGGGTCGGAGCCGCCGCCGCCGATCATCACACCGGCTTCTTCGCGCACCAGTGCAGAAAACTGCCTGGCCGTCAGCCCGGTAGGACGCACGTCGACGGTGATGTAATAAGCGCCGCGTGGGTGTCCATAGCCCAGCCCCATGGCGGCCAGCCCGGTCATCCAGCATTGACGGCGGCGATCGTATTCTGCCAGCACATCACCGAACCAATCCTGTGGCCCTGTATAGGCGGCAAGTGCGGCCCACTGAGACACCGACGGGGCACAGATGGTCATGCCGTGTGTGATGGGGATCATGGCCTCGATCACTTCGCGCCGTGCCGCTACATAGCCGACACGCCAACCGGTCATGCTGTAACACTTGCTAAAGCCGTTGATCACCACGGTGCGTTCCCACATCCCCGGCAATGCAGCGATGCTGTGGTGCTGAAAGTCGTCGTAGACGAAACGTTCGTAAAGTTCATCTGAAATCACAAGCAGGTCGTGGCGCGTGGCAAGTTCAGCAATGCGCAATAGCGTCTGTTTGCCCAGCACAGTCGCTGTTGGATTGGACGGTGAGATCAGCAGGATGCCCTTGGTCTGCGGCGTAATCGCCTGCTCGATGGCTGCGGGATCGACCTCAAAGGCGTCTTCCATGCGTGTCATCACAGGGACAAGCTTGGCCCCGGCGAGCATGAGATTGCGCGCATACTCTTCGTAGAAGGGCATAGGCACGATGAGTTCATCGCCAGGATCGAAGGTGGCCAGGATAAGCGACATCAGCCCTGCCTGCGATCCTGCGGTGACGAGTATCTCGCGGCCAGGATCGGCCGTGATTCCGTTGTCACGTTGAAGTTTTTCGGCAATGGCCTCACGTAGGATGGGCAGCCCGGCCCAGGCGGTGTAGGTGGTATGGCCATCGGCAAGCGCACGCTGCCCTGCTTCCACAATGTGGGGCGGCGTAGGAAAATCCGGTGTGCCGCCCGACAGGGTGATCAGACCGGGGGTGGGGATAGAGGTCTGCAACGACAGCGTGGCGCCCACCTGACGCGCCCGCTCAGAGGTTAAACGATCCACCAGTTTGGGTGACATAAAGGCTCCTTCGTTGTGTGGGTTGGGGCTAGACCATGCGTTTGCCGCCGACGTAGGTCATTTTAACCTTCTCCAGCGCGCCGAGATCTGCCAGCGGGTTCCCGTCTACAACGATGACATCGGCCAGTTTGCCGGCTTCCAAAGTGCCCAATTTGTCGTCGAGTTTGTTGAGCACAGCGGAAACCGACGTTGCACTGCGGATGGCGCCATAGGCATCGGGCACCACGCCCAACTTAACCATGTGCTTCATCTCGGGCACAATTACGCCATGCCCCACGACCGGGCTGCCTGCGTCTGTACCAAAAGCGATGGTGACACCGGCCTTGGCTGCGCGTACGAGTCCGTCCCAGCGGTCGCCACGCTCTACCGCCTTCACCCGCTCAGCAATCTTCCACTCGGGGAGGCCATACTGCCGGGCAAGTTCCGGCACCGCCTGCATAAGAAGCGGCGCAAAGGTGGTGACAATCGGAACCTGGCGATCCAGCAGCAGTTGAATGGTTTCGTCGCTCATGCTGCCGCCATGCTCAACCACATCCACACCGAAGCGGACGACACGGTTGATCACCTCGTCGAAGGTGGCGTGTGCGGTGATGGGCAGCCCATTGCGGTGCGTCTCATCGATGACGGCAGCAAGTTCATCATCGGTCATCTCCACGCGGTCATGCGAACCCATAATCTTGATCAGATCGGCGCCTGCACGTACCTGCTCTCGCACGGCACGGCGCATCTCCTCTGGCCCGCTGGCCTCGCGGCAACACCAGAAGGTGTGCCCACCTGTCTGGATGATCGCTTGACCACACACAATCAGGCGCGGCCCCGGAAAGACCCCTTGCTCTACAGCCTGTTTGGCAAAAAGATTAGACGTGTTCATGCCCAAGTCGCGCACAGTCGTCACGCCTGAACGCAGACTGACCAGCATGTTGCTTGCGCACTTGTAGGCTGTAATCTCCGGTGTGTCGTGAATCGACTGATTGGCAAGGTCGTGGATCCCATCCCAGCCCAGGTGCGCATGGTTGTTAAAAAGGCCCGGCAAAATGGTGCCACCCGTCTCGACAACGCCGCCTTCCCGGTGACCAAGTTCGTCAATGGCCCCTACCGCCACGATCTTGCCGTTGGCTATTTCCACGAAACCGTGCTCAATCACTTCGTCACCCTTGCTTGTCAACACGCGGCCTACCAATACCGTGTGTTCGACCGGTAGATCGACAATCGGCTTAAGAATCCGCTGAAAGCGCCACTCCGGTTGCTCTGGCATCCTCTGTTCCTTTCTAATTGAGACTCGTTCTGAATGAGAGACATGCGGCGGCTATACGCCGGCCTGAAAGTAGACCACCAAGCGAAGCATTATAAAGTAGTGGGGGTTAAACAAGCGTGCCGATTCTGCTGTGTCAATGACACGGAAGGCGAACACAGCAAAGGGCGAAGGAGGGGCTCGTACAGCTATCTAGTTGGCTTTTCCGAGTTCGAGTTATGTAAGGGTTTGCGTGGGGTGCAAGCAGCGCTCGCCAATGAAGCGACATCTGCTTGCGCCCCACGCAAACCCCTACCCAATTGGCGGATAGAGGAAAGAATACACGCAGCACACAACTCTGTCAAACACAGAATTAACAGTTAACAGTTGGCTCATTTAGACGAATCGGGCTGTTCCTTTCTGTGCGAAAGGCGCTTTCCCCCGGAAAATCCTTCGTATTCGTCTAGGAACCACTCCGCTTGTTTTGTCATAAAGATGCTAATCTCGTCGCCCTTGAAGGCGAAAGAAATACGCAGCCCACCCAGGTAGATATCCGTAATGTAAACTTCCAGATTGAGCGTCTGCTCGTCGATCCATGCCGCCGAGGCGAGACAATCGTATTGAAAGCCTGGAATGGAGCCGATCTGTTCGCCAAAGTAGCTACGTTGCGGAAACTTGCCTGGCAGCACGCGCCCGATGCCAAAGTGCAGTAGATTGTCGCCCTGCCCATTGCTGTATTCCCACGTCCCCTGATCGCCTTGGAAAGAGAGGCGCATGCGCGTGATCCCCATGGGGTTATCGTCCAGTACATACCAGGCTCCGTCGACGCTGGGGCGTACCTCTACATCCAGATTACCAGGGAGCGGTAGGACTGTAAGCTGCGCGATTTTGTCTGCGAGCGCCAGGTTGGCGGCAGCGTCCTCTGGCAGCGGTGCGTCTGCAAGGTAGGGGTAGATCTCCTCCTGCATCACCGCAGGAATAGCACTGCCGGTTGGTGCGCCCTGAGTATCAGCAATACAGGTGAACAGAAACGCTTTGTCGGGAAAACAGAGTGCGTACTGACTCCCCATCCCGCGAAACGAGAATCCGTTCTCCTTTTCACGCCAGATCTGATAGCCGTACCCATGATTCCCCTGGATCGCATTGTCGATCTGCTTGGCGATTGCGGCACTCAAGTACGCGGCTGGGAGAACGCTTTCACCGCCCCACATACCGCCGTTCAGGCAGGTGAGTGCGACTTTGGTCAGATCGCGCAGCGTACAGATAACGCCCGATCCGCCCCACGATCCCCCCTCGGGCGTGCGGATGCACCAGGCGTCCGCCGAGAAACCAATCCGATCCAGGAAACGTGGGCGCATGTAGTCGAGAAATGGCATGCCGGCCAGGCGCTCGACCGTAGCCGTGAGTACCACAGTTGCCGCAGTGTCATACGAGAAGATCGTGCCGGGCGGATGTGAGGGAGGGCGGTTAAAGAAGGTCCACACCCAGTCAGGATCGTGGCGTGTGTAGGACGTTCTCGAATGGGCGGTGGCCATCATCAGCAGGTCGCGCACAGTCGAATCGGCAAGCCATGGGTGCAGCTTTTTGGGCAGTTTGTCTGGGAAGTATGTGGCAACCCGGTCTTCCAGTGTGAGCCGGCCTTCGTCGATCATCATCCCCACGGCCAAAGAGACAAAGCTCTTGCTAACCGAATACATCCGGTGTTTGCGCTCAGCCGACCAGGGTGCCCAGTATCCCTCAGCCGCAATTTTGTTGTGACGAACCAACAGAAACCCGTGCATGCAGATGCGCTCGGCATCGATCCGCTGCAAGAAATTTAGGATCGCCTGTGAAGGGATACCCAGGCTTTCAGGTGAAGGGGCCATTGTAAATAAGTCTTCGCTTCTCATGTCTACTCCTTGAAATTGAGTGGCATCCATGTATAACCGATCCCTGCCGCTTGATTATACACAGAAGGAGTTCATCACAACTGGGCCCCCATCAAACCCAGGAAATCTTCCCGCTCTTCATAGGAGCCTGCCCCCGTGACAACGGGAAACCGTAGATGTATTACTTCTGTAGAATCATGCATAGCTGATTATCAAAGAAAAAAGGATGAAATGCTTATGAACGGCACGATCCGCGCTCAGATCAAACCGGTGCTTCAGGTCTCTATTGTCACGAAGCAAGACCAGCGGTCGGGAAAACTCACGCAAGGGGTGGTGAAAGAGATCTTAACCAACTCGCCAACCCATCCACATGGCATCAAGGTTCGCTTAGAGAGCGGCGAAGTAGGGCGAGTGAAAGAGATACACAAATGACTAGTGTTCTCCTATCCGGCGGCCATCCGTTGTCGAGTGTGTTCTCGTTCGGCCAAACTATGAAACGCGTGACGGTGACAGCACCCAAACAGGCAGCAGTGGTCAGCCCGCACGAAAAAACCATCTTGACAGATATCAGACAAGTGGCTATACTACCAATACAAATCTTCACCCCACACCAACCTTTCGCTTTTTCAATTCATGTGACGCTCACCTTCGGGTGTAGATACCGTAAGCACGGCGAATTCACGCCGAAGTTTGCCTATCCTCGGCATCGTCCGCTCGCGCCGGAGAGCCAATCCAAGTACGTTGCAAGTCGTCTCACAAGGTTAAGTTCATGGATAAGCAGTTGATCCCAATTCAGCGGCCACCGCTCTTGCACCGCACGGTACAGGCAGCCATTCGCACATACATTGTCGAAAACAACTTACAGCCCGACGACATGCTGCCGCCTGAAAATGATTTAGCGCAGCAATTGGGTGTCAGCCGTAGCTCTGTACGCGAAGCCATTAAAGGGCTTGAGTCCTTGGGTGTGCTCGAGGCGCGGCGCGGTAGTGGCGTCTTCGTGCGTAGCTTTTCGTTTGATCCGATCCTCAACAACCTGGAGTACAGCCTACTTTTTGATCTGCGTGAGTTGGTGGAATTGCTGGAAATCCGGCGCGTGCTGGAAACAGGCATGGTAGGCGTCGCCCTGGCGGTGATGGGCGAAGAGCAACTCACCGTTCTCGAACAGATTGTGGAACGCATGCGCGTGCGCGCCGAAGCGGGCGAGGCCTTCCCCGACGAAGATCGCGCCTTTCATCTAGCACTGTTTCGTAAAGTCGAAAATCAGACGTTGCTGAAACTGCTGGATATCTTCTGGCTGGTATTGAACAAGGCGATCCAACACAATCCTGTCTTATGGGACGACAACCCGCTGTGGACATGCCAACTGCACGCCGACATTGTGCAAGCGTTGCGCACCGGCGACGAAGCAGAAGCCGGCAGAGCACTCTTTAAACACTACGCCGGCATCGAGCAACGCCTGGCACGCACAACCCCAGAGGATGCCGCCTAAACCAGAGAAACCCCATACCTGCAACATCGCAGTCGACTTGTCGTGTGTTTCACCTATCCACTACCCACACTCGGATACCCACACTCGGATACCCACACTTGGAGGAAGCCATGAACAAAGTACGTGCATATCAGGTTCTGTTGTTGTTACTCTCCACATTGGTATTGGCAGCCTGTGCCGCAGCCCCATCCCCTACGCCAGACGCCGGCAGCCAATCCGCTGCCAGCGACGGTCAGCCGGTGATCCACCTCTTCAACAATTCGGGAACACTTCAATTCGACACCGGTGGCAGCAACCCCGACGTCTTGCAGCGTGTCGAAGATCTGATCGCCGAAGAATCCGGCGTACGTCCAGTCGTCATCGTACCCAGTGAACCCGGCGCTGATCAGATCAACCTGCTGTTGGGGTCGAGCGATCCGGTGGACATGTTCCAGACGCCTACGTCGGGCGGCTGGCACGACTACGCCGAAGCCATCATCCCCATCGACGATCTGTTGGCGCAGCATGGTCAAGCGCTGCTCAGTGTGATTCCTGAAGCGCAATGGGAAATCATGAAGAACGCCGACGGTCAGATCATGGGCATTCCGCGCAGCACCCCCACCAATCCCTACATCACCTGGGTGCGCCAGGACTGGCTCGACGAACTCGGCCTCGAAGTGCCTACCACTTTGGAAGAGTTGGAAGCCGTCGTCGCCGCCTTCAAAGAGTACAACCCCGATGCCATGATCGGCACCACCTCCGCCAACATTATGTGGTCGACGCTGGGCGGCTTTACACCCAACGGTATGTCCAACTGGCTCGATCCGGCGGACAACATGGTGAAGCCTTGGATCATGCAGCCCGGTGTTCGTGAATGGATTACAAAGATGAATGAATGGTGGGAGAACGGCTATTTCTTTGCCGACACCTTCACCCAATACGATGCCCCCGAACTCTTCCGCACCTGCAACGTAGGCGTGTGGATGGGCTGGTACTCACGCATTACGCTGATCACCCCGCAGATCGAAAGCGCCTGCGAAGGCATTCAGTGGACACGCACCAGCATCAGTGGCCCGATGGGCTACATGGCCACCGTGTCGCCTCAGAGCGCCAGCGGTTATGTGGTCACGCGCAAGGCGGAGAACCCCGGCGCCGTGATCCAGTTCATGAACTGGGTCTATGATGCCGATTCGGTGCGCAACCAGTTGATCGCCCGCTACGGCATCCCCGAAGAGATGTGGTGGTTCGTGGAATCGGAAGGGGACAATATCGTAGTGGATCGCAATGCCGACAGCGGCTACGTCAGCGAATACATGATGCCGAACCTCAATGTCGAGATCCGCTACAGCGTCCTCGATCCGGCACGTGCCTGGCACAACGAGTATCTGGGCACCGCTCTGATTTCGCTGGACGATGCCAAGATGCCGTTCGATGCAGGTGTCCCCTACAACCTCAGCCGCATCAACGACGAAGTCCCCACCCGCGGTGACATTCAGCGCCTGTTGGACGAACAGATCGTTCTCTTCATCACCGGGCAACGCCCGTTGGAAGATTGGGATGCCTTCATGGACGAACTCTCGCGTGCAGGGATCGAAACCTGGAGCGAGGCCATCACCGCTCAGTACAACGCACTGACCGGCCAGTAAAGAGATCCGTGTAAGCAAAAGTTGTATGAAAGAGAAGGCGGAGAGAGCACCTCTGTAGGCGTGTTCTCTCCGCCGGATATCGGTTACCGGTTGACGCCGTCCCGAACCAACGCCGGTTGTGCCTGCCCCAACTACACGTCGCGAGTATCGCCCTATGGCCAACGAAAACATGATGAATGTTCAAACGCGCCTGTCTGCAACGTCTTCGTCTGCCAGGAGCGGCAACCGGTTGTTTTGGAAACGCGTCTGGGCCTTTCGCCACTACTACTTGCTGGCGCTGCCTGGCATTCTCTATTTCATCATCTTTCACTACATCCCCATGGCAGGCATCGTCATCGCCTTCAAGGACATCTCTCCCTTCGGCGGCATCCAGGGGATCATCGAAGCGCCCTGGGTGGGCGTTCAGCACTTCGAGCGCTTCTTTCGCTCCATCTTCTTCTGGGATGTGGTACAGAACACACTGATCATCAGCGGATTGAAGATTCTGTTTGGCTTCCCCGCGCCCATCATCTTTGCCCTGATGCTCAACGAAGTGGTCTACTCACCGTTGAAACGTTTGGTGCAGACCATCTCATATCTACCCCACTTCATCTCGTGGGTGGTGGTCACCGGCCTGATTTCGGCGCTGTTCGGCACCAGCGGCGGCCTGGTCACCGAATTCCTCAACAACACAACAGGGGACAACTGGTCCTTCCTCACCAATTCAGATTACTTTGTTGGGCTGCTAGTGAGTTCGCATGTGTGGAAAACCATCGGCTGGAGCAGCATCATCTACCTGGCCGCCATGTCCAGCATTGATCCTCACCTCTACGAAGCCGCCACCATCGATGGCGCCAGTCGCCTGCAGATGGCACGGCACATTACGCTGCCATCAATTGCCTTTGTGATTGTCATCCTCTTCATCTTTGACATCGGCAACCTGTTAGAAGCTGGTTTTGAACAGATCCTGTTGCTCTATTCACCCGCAGTTTACGGCGTGTCAGACATTATTGACACCTATGTCTACCGCGAAGGGTTGCTGGGGCTGGAATACTCCTTTGCAGCAGCAGTCGGTCTTTTCCGAGGGGTGATGTCGTTGTTGCTCATCTTGGGCGCAAATGCGCTGGCTCGTCGTCTGGGCCAAACAGGCATCTGGTAAGGAGACGGGTATGCTAAGACTTTCGCGTGGTGAGAAGGCTGTTCAGACCACCATTAATGTGCTGCTGGCCCTTTCTACCCTGGCCTTTTTACTCCCCTTTGTCATCGTCTTGTCTACCTCGTTCATCAGTGAGGCGGAGTTCGCTCGGCGCGGTGGGTATGTTCTCTTTCCGGAGCAGATCGACTTCGGTGCCTATGAGATCCTGTTCGGACGCAGCCAGGTGCTCCTTAACGCCTATCGTGTCACCCTTTTCCGCGTGGTGGTGGGGACCTTTTTGAACCTGGTCTTCACGATTACAATGGCTTACGTGCTGGCGCAACGCAAACTGCCCGGGCGCATCCCGTTGACAATTTTTGTCTTTGTCACCATGGTCTTCGGCGGCGGGCTGATCCCCAATTTTCTGCTGGTGGATGCGCTAGGGCTGCGCAATACGATGTGGTCGATGATCTTGCCACCGTTGATCAGCGCATGGAACCTACTGATCATGCGCAACTTCTTCATGAGCCTGCCCGAAGAATTCTACGAAGCGGCCATCATGGACGGCGCTTCGCCGTTTACGATCCTGTTACGCATTGTGTTGCCGCTCTCGCTGCCGGCGATTGCCACTATCGGTCTCTTCTACGCCGTCTTCCACTGGAACGCCTGGTTCGACGCCTCGATCTACATCGACCGTTCCGACATGCGCCCGTTGCAGATCATCCTGCGTGGCCTGCTACGCTCGACGACGTTACAGGGGATGGAAGAATTGGCCTTCACCGAACAGCCGCCACCCGCGGCATCTTTGCGCTCGGCGCTGATCATCATCAGCACGGTGCCGGTGCTCTTTGTCTATCCCTTCATCCAGCGCTACTTCGTCAAGGGCGTCATGATTGGCGGCATCAAGGGCTAATCACCATGCGCATACTCTACTTCGACATCGACAGCCTGCGCCCCGATCACCTGGGCTGCTACGGGTACCATCGGCAAACGTCGCCTACCATCGACCGCCTCGCCGCCGAAGGCATACGCTTCGAGAATGTCTACGTCTCTGATGCGGCGTGTATGCCCAGCCGCACGGCGCTGTTTAGTGGACGATTCGGCATCCACACCGGCGCGGTGAACCATGGGGGCGCCAGATCCGAACCCTTCCCCGCAGGCCAGGGACGCGGCTTTCGTTCCACCTGGGCGCAGAGCAGTTGGCCGGCAGCCTTGCGTGACGCCGGCCTGCGCACCGCCACCATCAGCTCGTTTGGTGAACGCCATGCCGCCTACTGGTGGTATGCCGGTTTCCAAGAGATCCTCAGCCCCGGTCGCCTGGCCCAGGACGAAATGGCAGACAACACCGCCGATCTCACCGTCGACTGGCTGCAACGTCACGGCGCAGATGACAACTGGTTTCTCCACGTCAACTTCTGGGACGTGCACGTGCCCTACCGCGCGCCGGCAGACCTCGGCGATCCCTTTGCCGGGGAGCCGCTGCCCAGTTGGTACACCGATGAGGTGCTGGCGTCGCACCTGACCCATAGCTATGGACCCAACTCGGCGCGCCACGGCATCGTCTGGCGCAACGGACGCTCACACTACGAAGGCGCCTACCCACGCCAGCCCGTCCGCTTCGACGACATGACCCAGGCGCGGCGCATGTTCGACGGCTACGACATCGCCATCCGCTACGTCGATCAGGCCATCGAGCGGATTTTGCACAAGCTGGCGGCGCTGGGCATTCTCGACGATACCGCCGTCATCGTTTCGGCGGACCATGGCGAAAACCTGGGCGAACTCAACATCTACATGGACCATGCCACGGCCGATCACGTCACCATGCACGTGCCGCTGATCGTGCGCTGGCCCGGCCTGCCACAAGGACACGTGGACAGCGCGCTGCACTACCAGGTGGATCTTGCCGCCACCGTCATCGAACTGGCCGGTGGGCGTGTCCCCGCTAACTGGGACGGGGAGAGCTTCGCCGCCGAACTACACAAAATCAAGCACCATGGACGGTCCCATCTCGTCCTCAGCCAGTTGACCCACTCGTGCCAGCGCGCGGTGCGCTTCGACGATTTCATCGCCATCCACTCCTATCACGACGCTTACCGCTGCCTGCCCGACACACTGCTCTTCGACGTTGTCGCCGATCCACATGAGCAGGAAGATCTGGCGCCGCAGTGCCCCGACCTGGTGCAACAGGCTGCGGCGCTGCTCCTGGCGTGGGAGCGCGCCATGATGAACACGGCCACCCATCCCCACGATCCACTGTGGACGGTGCTGGCTGAAGGCGGCGGATTCCACGCCCGTAACGCCTTGCCCAGCCTGATCGACTGGCTGGATCAGCAAGGACAGCACACAAACGCCGAGCGCATGCGCGCCCGTTACCTCTCCACTCACCCACCTTCTGGAGCGTAAAGCCTATGGAATCTCCCTTTTCTGGCACCTGGCCTGCGCTGGTAACCCCAGCCGATGCCGACGGCGGCGTCAACGTGACCGTATTGCGCGAGCTCGTAGACTATCTACTGGGCAAACGCATCGATGGGCTTTACCTCTGTGGCAGCACCGGCGAGGGCGTGCTCCTGTCTCAAGCCGAACGCCGACAGGTGGTTGAGGTGGTAATGGATCAGACGGCGGGACGCATCCCCGTGATTGTGCACGTGGGCAGCGTCTCCACACGTGAATCGGTGGCCCTGGCCCGCCACAGCCAGGAAGTGGGCGCAGCCGGGGTTAGTTCGATTCTGCCCATGATCAACACCGGCGTGACAGGCATCTACGCGCACTATCAACAGATTGCCGCAGCCGTACCCGATCTGCCCTTCTTCCCCTACCTCTTCGGCGGACAGACCGACGCGCCGGCCTTAATGCAGGAGCTCAAGCAGCGTATCCCCAACCTGCACGGCGCCAAATACACAGGCCCCAACATGTACGAACTGGGGCGCGTCCTCGACCAAAGCGCCGCCGAGTGGACGATCTTCTCGGGGATGGACGAACAGTGCCTCTTCGCCATGATGGTGGGCGCGCCCGGCAACATCGGCTCGACGCTCAACTTTATGCCGGGCCTCTACCGCGACATGCGCACCCGCTTCCAGGACGGCGACCTGGCCGGGGCGATGACGCTGCAACGCCGCGCCAACCAGGTGACCACGGTGCTGATCCAATACGGTTTCTCCGGCGCGCTGTGTGAAATGATGCGTCTGCTCGGCTTGGACTGTGGCGAACCCCGCCTGCCCCATCTGCCCCTGGCCGACAACCGGAAAGCCGACCTGCTGGCCGATCTGGAACGCGTGGACTTCCGCCGGCTGGTCGATCTTTAGCCTGTTTCGCCCCACCCATTCACCCACAACCGAAAGGACAACCCATGTTTGAGGTCACACATCTCTTTGAAGCGCGTCATGGTGGCTACCACAACTACCGCGTACCCAGCATCCTCTGCTCGCCAAACGGCGTGATCCTGGCTACAGTGGAGGCACGCCGCGGCGGCGGCGGCGACTGGGACGGCAACGACGTGCTCTTGCGCCGCAGCCTCGATGGCGGTGTCACCTGGCAGGAGCCGCAGTGCGTAGCCAGTTGCGACGACTACGGGCCAGGGCCGATCAGCAACTTTGTACTGATTGCAGACCGCAACAGCGGAACGGTCCACGCGCTCTACTGCCACAACTACGCCCGTCTCTTTTACCTGCACAGCGACGACGACGGCGCTACTTTTAGCGCTCCCCGTGAAATTACCGACAGCATGGACGCCTTCCGCTCACACTACGCCTGGCGCGTCATCGCCACCGGGCCGGGCCACGGCATCCAGTTGGAAAATGGACGGCTGGTGGTGCCGGTCTGGCTCTCCACCGGCGAAGGGACGGAGTTCGGTTCGGGGAAACTGGGCCACCGTCCCTCCATCGTTGCCTCGATCTACAGCGACGATCAAGGCGCGACATGGCAGTGCGGCGAGACGGTTGCCTATCACGGCGAGCAGGTACGCAATCCCAGCGAGACCATCCCCGTGCAGTTGAGCAACGGACGCGTCCTCTTCAATGTGCGCTCGGAATCGCCCGAAAACCGCAGGCTGATCGTCACCAGCCCCGATGGCGCCCACGATTGGCGCATGGAAAAGTGGGACGAGACGCTGCTGGAGCCGGTGTGCATGGCAAGCATTCTCAAGCTGTCTCAACAGTCGGCGCAGGGGACAAATTACATCGTCTTTGTCAACCCAGACAACCTGGAGAACGAGCTGGTGCGTCCCGGCGGCAACCTGGCCCACGACCGCAAGCGGCTCACCGTCAAGCTCAGCCCCGATGACTGCGAAACGTGGACCCACAGCCGCATCATCGAAGCGGGGCCATCGGGCTATTCGGATCTGGCACAGGCAGAGGATGGCGCCGTCCTCTGTATCTACGAAGACGGCATGGTCGACCGCATGACCGACACACGCTACGCCAGCGTGGCACGCTTTGATCTCGATTGGATCACAGGCGGCAAGGTGGGGTGAGCGATCCACCGCCACATCCGCTGAGCATGCATCGTCACTCAGCCCAAGTGTACACCCAGTCGGGCGTCGATCCTGACTGGGTGTTACCCATCGGCGCTACCCAGACGCATAGTAGGCTACCCCACGCCGGACGATCCCCGCCTTGTGACACGGGCACTGGCGCAGGCAGGATGGGGACAAGTGCTTCGGCCCGTCCTATACATCTACGCCCCCACCGCAGGCACCGGCAGTATGGGATTCGTCTTCGAAAAACACGTTAAGCGCCGGAACCCCGACGCCAATCTCGATCTCTTCGGCCAGGAATACACCCCCGAGGCCTTCGCCCTCCTAAATGGTGCGAAACAGCCAAATCTAAAGTTTTCGATAGCTCTCCCCCATGCTCAAATTCTAATTGACAAGCCATCTAGCGCACACTATACTGTCATCGACAAAACGTCGATTGTCGACAAAACGACTATCGACGATTATACAGACGATTATACAGTCGACAGATACATCTATGTTCACAAGCAGTATGAATCTGCATAGATGGGGCTATCCTACCGATTCAGCGCGCCCGTCGGCCCATCGCATGAAACACGACACACTAACAAAAGGACAGTAGTTATGCGCGTAGGAAACTTAAGCGCTCAGCCAGGCGAGCATACGTTTGGGTACCTCACCGGCCCGCGCTCGCGTTCCGGGATCACCGTTGACGTGCCGGTTCATCTGTTTGCAGGGAGTGAACCCGGCCCTACTTTGCTTATCGAAGCCGCTGTCCACGGCACCGAACTCTATGGCACCACCGCCATCTTGGATGTGGTCCAAAAACTTGATCCGCACTCACTGCGCGGCAATGTCATCGCTGTCCCTGTCTTAAATCGCGTGGGCTTCGATCTGCAAGAGCGAGGCCTGAAGATGGACGGCAAAGACATTCTCAAGCAATTCCCCGGTCGCCCCAACGGCACCCTTTCCGAGCAGTTAGCCCACATCTATTTTCACGAAGTCGTTGCCCAATCCAACGTGATGATTGACTTTCACGCCGGTGGACGCACAGCGTATGAACGGTATGTCTGTTTCACGGCAGACCGTGACCCGGCCAATCCCAATCCGATTGAGGTGAAGCGGCACAAACTTTCGGTTGCCTTTGGTCTGGATGCGGCGGGGTACTTCCCGCGTGGTATTTTTGCCGGAGGTGAGACCGAAGACGCCATCGAAGCCGCCGGGGTGGTCCATTTCACACCGGAGTTGGGCGGGGGCACAGGCTGGTACGCCAACGGCATGGAGAACATCCGCGACGCAGAGCGTGGCATCTGGAACACACTCAAGGCCATGCAGATGATCGACGGAGCGCTAGAGACAGACGGCGACCATTGCACGATCTACAACGCATGTGTGGTGCTTTGGAAACCGGCCCATGACGGACTCTTCGTACGCAAGAAGGAATTTGGCGAGTTTGTAGAGAAGGATGAGATCTACGGCACGATTCAAGACCCCTACACCGGTCAGGAACTGGCCCATCTCTACAACACGGCTGATGCGATTGTGATCCCCAGCGGTCAGAATTGGCCCACTGTGGGCAGTACATCCGTAGGCATTCTGGGGGTCGTCGACCGTGTCGTCAACCTGCGCGAGACCGATCTGACGGTTACTTTCTAACGGTCACCTTTATTGACGTACCCGCTTCCCCAATCAATGCCTCATCCTGTCCACCGTCCACTCTAGAGGAGCAGTCGCCATGCGTATTGGAACCATTGAAATCCAAGCCGGTCAAAAAGAGTATGGATTCTTGGCCGGTCAGCCCACCCGGGGCGTTTTTGACGTTCAGATCCCCTTGCACGTGATAGCAGGGGCCAGGCCTGGCCCGCGTCTGGTGATTCAGGCCGGTGTCAGTGGACTGGAGATCGAGCCCGCCATGACATTGCCCAAAGTAGTCGCGGAGATCGATCCCGCCCACCTTGCCGGCACCCTGATTGTCGTCCCCTTAATGAACACAACTGGTTTTGAGTTTGAACAAGTGGAAGCCGTTTGGGACGGTAAAGATCTGAACAGCCTGGGTCGCGGTCGCGCCGAAGGCACGGTGAGCGAGCAGCTACTCCACCGCTACTATACCGAAGTGGTGGAATCGGCCGATGCGCTAATCGATATCCACACCGGCGCTCTCTGGGGCTATTTCCGTTATGCTGGGGTCTACGCCACCGGTGCGCAAGATGCCTCGCTCGATCTGGCGTTGGCCTTGGGTTTGCCTCACGTGTTGTTAGGGCAGCCTGAAGATGACTCTTTGGCGCATGTGGCCGCGCAGAATGGCAAGACGGTTGTTTCGGCCTGGATCGGCGGAGGGCCGGGGTTACGCGATTTCCGTGTAGAGGATGCTCAGCGTGTCCGTTTGGCCGTTTTCAATGCTTTGCAACATTTGGGCATGCTTTCCACGATGCCGAGCCTCGCTGCACCTGATGGGGTAGATGTTACCCTGCTCCAAGCCCACACCATTGTTCGCAATGGTTCCCCGCGCGGCATGGTCTTTATGGACAAAACCAAGCGGGGCCAGTCCGTTGCGGCAGGCGAGCGGCTGGGGTATGTGCGCCATCCCTTCTCCGGTGAGACGCTACATGACATCACGGCGCCGCGTGCCGGCGTTATGCTCCACGCTGGGGGCGTATGGCCTATGTTGCACGATGATGCCATCCTCGCCATTCTAGGGGATCCAGTGTAAGGGGGTTGCAATGCACAAGTGGAGTGTACCGCGGTCGCGTGCTTATCAAAGCCATGTAGAGTTGCGCGATGAAATACTGAAAGCGCTGGAACCTGTCCTGTTCGAGCCGCACCAGTTTGACAATGCGCCCCTGCGCGCGTTGGAGGGTGAGTTCGCCCAACTTGTCCAGCGTCGCCATGCCTTTGCTGTTCATTCGGGCACAGCCGGCCTCTTTCTGGCCCTGCGCGCCTGTGGTGTCGGCCCCGGCGACGAGGTGATCACCGTCGCCAATTCTGATCTTTCGACGACTGCCGCCATCTCCCATTGCGGCGCGACGCCTGTCCTCTGTGACGTGCTGGCAAGCGATCATACCCTCGATGTGGATGCAGTGGCCGCTCACATTACCCCTCGCACTGTTGCCATCCTGCCGGTCGATCTGTATGGATATCCTGCCGACGTGAAACGGCTGCGTGTCCTTGCCGACACACACGGGATCAAAATTGTGGAAGATGCTACCCTGGCTTTGGGCGCGTCGGATCATGGAAAGCCGGCTGGCTTCTTTTCTCATGTTGCCATCTATAGCTTTGGCTCACAGAAACCGCTAGGATCCGCCGGCAACGGGGGGATCATCGCAACCGATGACGATGCCATCGCCGCCAATGTCCAACTCCTGCGCAGCTATGGACGTTCCCGTGATAGCCTGCCTGGTCAGTCCATGTTTGGTGTCCATGTAGTGGAAGGGTATAACTTGCCCATGGACTTCCTCCAGGCAGCCATTGTGCGTGTCAAACTGCCCTACCTGGCCGAATGGACGGACCGCCGTCGCGCCATCGCCCATCGCTATGCTACAGGCATCCAGGATCCACGCATTATCCACCCTGAGCTGCGGTCCACTGCGCAGCCGACCTATTATTCCTATGTTGTGCGCGTGCCTGCGCGCGATGCCGTCTATAGCGCCCTGCGCGACCAGGGGATTGAAGTCGGTTTGCACTACGTACCGCCTGTCCACTATCAACCTGTTTATCAACACCATGCCCTCGCCGCATCCAGCCTGCCTGTGACTGAACAACTTGCAGAAGGCTTGCTGGGGTTGCCTATTGACCCTAGCCTTACCACCGAAGAAGTCGATTTTGTCATCAATGCGCTGCTGCGTGCCGTCAGTGACAGTACCTAGTTGATTGTCAAGAGCCAAGGGAGATAAGATGAACTCGGTTGCTGTACCCACCTCACCATCCACAGCCAAGCCCCGCGCCCTACAGCGCTTAGCCGAGCATGTGGCACAGATCCACTATGAGGAGTTGCCTGCCGAGGCGATCCAAAGTGTGCGACGTGTGGTTTTAGATTTCTTGGGGGTTACTTTAGGTGGGTACCGCACGCCATTAGGCCAACTCGCCAGCGCCTATGCCGTCACCAACAATCCACCTGCCTCTCCTCAACTGAGCGCCACCCTTATCGGTGACGGACGCAGCGCGACACTGGAAGGCGCGGCGTGGGCCAATGCGGTGATGAGTTGCATCTTGGGTATGAGCGATTCTCACCGTTTGTGCAGCCACGTGGCGTCAGAGGTTGTACCCACTGCACTTGCCGTGGGGCAGGCCGTAGGCCTAGACGGGCGCAGTTTCATCAGCGCTATCGCTGCCGGCTATGATGTCTTTGGTGCAATCCAACCAGTGGTCAAGGCGCCGCAGCGGGTGCGCGGCCTGGATCATAAGGGGCAAGTGGGCAGCCTCGCAGCCGCCGCCGTGGCAGCCAAAGCATGGGGTCTGAATGCACAACAGATCGGCAACGCCGTTGCCTTGGCCGCGGACATGGCCTGCGGGACAGAGCAATACACCTTTGACGCCGGGCATACTGACACGGAAGGGTTGACCGCTGGTTTTGGTGTCCGCAATGGGATCAATGCGGCCGGTCTGGCTGCATTTGGCTTCCGCGGCCCTCCCGGCGCACTAGACGGCCCTTATGGTTATTTTCATGCCTTTGGCGACGGCTTCGATAGCACCTATTTGGATCAGCTCGGCAAGATCTCAATGGTTGCCACCACCGGCCTCAAGCCCCATTCCGGCTGTCGTCATGTCCATCCTTGTGTGGACGCGACGCAAGCGCTCTTGAGCCAGGCCAAGCCCCCACTCGACGAGATCACAGAGATCGAGATCGGCACCTACAAGAGCGCGGTGACCCCAGCCTTTCGCATCAACCCCCATCCTGAAGATGTGGACGCCGCGGGCTATAGCCTACCGGCGACGGTTGCCGTGGTCCTGGCGCGCGGAAGTTGGTATCGTGAGGATATTGAGTCTTATGCTGCGCCGGCGTGTCAGCGGCTTTGGCCCCTGGTACGGACCTATGTCGATCCTGAGATCGACGCCGCCCATCCACAAAAGAACGGCTGTGTGGTACGTGTCACCCTGCGGGACGGTACACGGCTGGAGGGACGCATCGAGTATGCCAAGGGCGAGCCGGAAAACATGCTGACCACGGACGAGCTTTATAGCAAATTCCGCCGGGTGGTGGGTTCCCTGCTCACCCCTGCCCAGATTGAGGAGATATTTGACCTGGTTGACCATCTTGACCAACTGGACGATATCACCCCCTTGCTGCGTATGACGGTTCCGCTATAACGACGACACGGCAGGATCTAGGGGCCGATTCGATTTACTGGACTGTGCGCCTGCAAGCTGACACTCACGCCGGTCCACCGGATGATGGCAATGTGATGCGCAGATCCATGGTCCGCCGATCCTCGACCCTGTCTACAACGCCGAGAATACCCACCGATGTATCACCGATGACCGGCCATTCGCGCCCGCCTGGGATGACGATGGCTTCTTCCCGCGTATGGCGCATCTCGGCCAGGGTTGCGCCTGTGTAGGGGTCAACAATGCGGCCGTAACAGTCACCGGTGCGGACCACATCGCCGATATCTCGCTCGCGCAGGAACAGCCCATTTACCGCTGGTCGCCAAAAGACAATGCCTGCGTTATAAATCGTACAGAGTGGCCCGTCGGCCTCCATCTCACCTTCGACCATCTGCATGGCTTTGAGCACATTCCAGATCCCGCGTGTGCCTATGGCTACACTCTCTTCGCCGTGCATCAGCCAACCGGTTCCACCGCCCAATTCGGGCGTGATCTGCACGATGCCGGCTGCCTCTAGCGCAGTCGACTGATTTTCTTGAAAGGTGCCTGGGGGGAAAAAGGCTGCGGCATCCAGCCCGAAGGCGACGGCCAGCTTGCGCCGATTCTGTTCCAAGTCGGTTGGATTTTGCGGGTCGGCGTCGGCGCTGTAGAGGACGTAGCGCTCATACGACGCCAGCCCGCCTTGATGGAAGTCAAGCATCACCTGAGACTGCTGAATAACTTCTTTGAAGTAGACATGTGCGATACGCTCGGAAAGGCTCCCAGCAGGATTACCTGGGAACAAACGCCCAATGTCCTTGCCGTCCACTCGCCCGATACGTTCTCCCAACCCAAAGCCGATCCGGTTGAGCACCGGCACAGCGATCACATTCCCACGCAGACGGGTAGCGTCCATCTGCTGGATGAAATCCAGGATCGCGATGGAGCCGATAAACTCCGTGCCATGGATCGCGCCTTGCACCAATAGTGTCGGGCCCGGTTCCACCCCGGCAAAGAGATGGATGGGAATATCAGCAGAGAGGCCGGAACGTGTCCCCCCCACTTTCAAATAGCCGAAGCGATGCTCTCCTGGCGCTGCAACCAATTCTCCCACGCGCATACGCTGTCCTCTCTTTGCTGTGCAATCACTTCCAAAGTTGATCTGACTCTGTTTCCCATAGGCGTTAAGTTCAGGGGTGGCGAAAGTGCCGGGGACTTCACGTTGGACGTGACGCCAGGTTTGAAGACGCCGTCTCGCTGCGGCGAAAAGTCCCCGGCACTTGCTCTTACAGTACTTATCTTGACGCCTATGCTCTGTTTCCTCTCACCCGCGTATACATGCAGTTCACCCGCTAAGCGTTAATAGCGTGTTCCGCGCCAGAACTCTCTGGACATGTGAAGATATTCGCTCACGTCCATACGTTCAAATGCACGCGCCGCTTGTGTTTGGGCCATATCGATAATCTCGGCCTCGTCCACAGCCGTCACCCGCCCGTTTTGCTTTAAGATTTTGCCGTCCACAATGACTGTATCCACGTCGTGCCCGTTGGCATATAAGGCCAGTTGGTAGGGCAACAGGGTTTGTGGTGTAAGGTGGGGCTGGTCCAGATCAATGAGAATCACATCGGCTCGTTTGCCTTCCTCTAGCGAGCCGATTAAATGGTCCAGGCGTAAAGCACGTGCTGCGTCAATGGTCACCATGCGTAATGCTTTGCCTGCAGGTAGTACATTCTGATCCGTGAAGCGGTTCCATTGGGTCCACATGGTTCGGCTTATCTCGGGGAAGAGATCATACGACGAGTAAGTAGTCGTGCCGTCAGTGGTAATGGTGACATTTGCCCCGGCTTCCAACAGTTCAATGACCGGACAGGGGCCATACAGAATATTTTCGTGTGTAAACGGCACCACACAGATGCTGGCCCCGGTTTCTCCTAAGACGCGGATTTCGTCCTCGGCCAGTCCATTACAATGGGCCAGGGCTACATCAGGGCCGAGTAGGGCGTACACGCGGGTTGGCCCAAATTTCTCCAGCCCATAGCGTAGAGAGCCGCGAAACGCATGGGTATGCAGCAGCACATCATGGCGTTTGCTCAGATCTCGCATCTCCTCCGCCGTTTCGATCATGGTCGGCACACAATCATCGCTATACACAAAGGGGATGCGTGGGTGTGCAGCCTGGCGGCCAAATAAATAAGGGAAGTGGAGAGCCACCTGCACGCGTCCCTGGGCGCCGCCGTGCCACTGCTCAATAACCTCAACACTATTGGCGACTGCATCACGATGGGTAAAGGTGCGTCGCTCACTTCGCTCACCGTCCCAGATGGTCCCGCTCCAGGGTTCCTCCAGGTGGGAGACATAAGGGTCGGGTGGCCCCACACCAATGACCCCGCGTATCCCCACCTGCTCGACGGCCTCGGCCTGTCGTTGCGCAAAGACGGGGCTGTCCATGCGCGCAGGGGTGGCGCCCACTACCGTCAACCCGCAGGTGACGCCAAAGCGCAGCCGCTCCAGGTTAGAGAGCAGCCCTTCGGCGTACCACCATGCTTCATCGGTGGCGTGCCAATAGAGTTTGCCCGACGGCCAGGGTCGGCTCGGATGGTAGATCCCTTTGACCAGGCCATGACCGGCATGTCCGTAGGTGTCTACCAACCCCGGCATGACGGCTTTACGTCGTGCATCCAGCACAGTCTCACTCACATAGGACGCGTGGATGTCGGCGCTTGGGCCAACCGCCAAGATCGAATCGCCCAACACAGCCACTGCGCCATGTTCGATGACCCGGTCGGCCTCATCCATGGTTAGGATTGTGCCGCCGTCGATAATGAGGTCAACCCGTGTCCGTGTGTCCATGCAGATCCTTTAGGTATGTGTACAAACGGGTTGGGGTGGGAGAGTCAAGCCGAAGCCTGATTCTCCCACCCCACTTTGTCAGAAAACGACTAGCGGTTGAGCCAGGCGTATTTCACCGGCCAGAGGGTCTGGGACGGGTCCAAATAGACACCTTCTACGTAGTCGCGGGTTGCAATGGTGGCTGCACCGTCAACCAGCAGCACTGTGGGCGAATCTTCGCGCGCCAGGCGAATGGCCTCGCCGTAGAAGACATTGCGTTCTTCGCGGTTGGGCGCTGCACTGCCCTTGGCGATCAGTTCGTCCACCGCTGGGTTGCAGTAGAAGGAATAGTCATAGTAGACGGGCGGCCATGCATTACAGGCGTAGTAGGTCTTGAGCACATACTCTGCATCACCGGTGAATGTGCCCCAGGTCAGGTTGGCGAAGTCGAAGTAGGGGATATTCTCGATGGGCTGGTTGAGCTGAGCCAGGAAGGTGGCAGTGTCGACGATTTCGATGTTGATCTCAATGCCGATCTCGGCCATCATGCCCTGGAACAACTCGACGGTGGCGATGTCGCCGGGCACTGCATCACGTCGTGTACGCAGGAGGAAGCTCATCTCCTTGCCGTCTTTGTCGCGGATGCTGTCGCCATTGGTATCGGTCCAGCCGGCTTCTTCAAGCAACGCAATGGCCCGTTCCGGGTCATACGGCATCGGGCCCACCGAAGAGAAGCCGTTTACTTGAGGTGTCAAGATCACGGCTTCTGAGGGAGTGGCATAGCCCAAGAAGACCAATTCGGCGATGCCCTCGCGGTCTACACCATAGTTGATGGCCTGGCGCACACGCACATCGTCGAGCGGTGGGTTTAGATTGTTCATGGAGATGTAATAGTGGCGGGTGCTAACGCCGGACAACACTTTCATGCCGGGTGTCGAGTCCAGCCGCACAATGTCTTGTAGCGACAGGTTGGTGCTGACATCGGCATCGCCCGCTTCCAACATGGCGGAGCGGGTATTGGCATCACGCACTACGGTAAAGACAACCTCGTCTAGATAGGGCAATCCGTCCTGCCAGTAGTTCGGATTCTTCACAACGCGCAGTGACTCATTCGGCACATACTCTTCGACCATGAACGGTCCTGTGCCAATGGCCTGGGTGCGCAGCCCTTCATCCCCAATTTCCGCATACAGTGCCGGGCTGTACATGGCAAAGGTCTTAATGGCCAGCAGGTTGTACATGGGAATATAGGGCATGGTCAGCGTTACGCGTACGGTGAGCGGATCCGCGACTTCAATGGACTCGAAGGGGATGAAGTCGTAGAGTGGCCCTTGCGTTTCGATTTTATGCTCCAGGTTCCACTTCACCACCTCGGCGTTGAACTCGCTACCGTCGTGGAAGGTGACGCCCTCATGCAGCGTCCAGGTGTGAACCAGACCGTCAGCGGAAGTATCAACTTCCTTGACCAACAGCGGCACAATTTCCCCTTCGGGAGAGAGATCAAAGAGCGTCTCGTAGAAGAGCTGGCTGATTTCATTAATGCCGGTTTGGTTGACACTGGCAACATGCAGGTGGAGAATCTCCGGGACAACCACCTCCAACGACCCACCGTACTTAGGACCGTCGGCGGGGGCGGCCTCTTCGGCGGCGGTTGTGGCGTCCGGTGCAGGGGAAGCAGTCGGCGCAGCGGGCGCACATGCGCTCACCACTACGGCCAGAGCCAGAATCAATGTAAACAATGTCATGCGTTGTATTTTCATGGTGGTTTCCCTTGGGTAGCCTCACTTGTTTGGTCTCTATCCTGAAACTACAGTACGCAGCAGGACGCCCGCTTTACATTGGGATGATTCGTCGGGCTTGCTGTGAATTTCAGGATAGAATCTTAGTCATTCATCGTTTCGGTACGGCACAATTCTCTGTCGTTTCCGATGGGGTGTGCTTCGCCCGCCATCGTTCGACGCTCCCGCAATCTCGCATCTACTATGGTTGGGTATTGGTTGGAATCGTCTGTGCAGCCCCGTCATTTTTGCTGGGGCCTTTCTGAATACCTCCTTTCTATGCGTCCGCTACGTTGCGGTTAGCGCACCCCGACTGTTGGGTCCAAGGCTGCACGCAATCCATCCCCAAACACATTGAAAGCAAAGACGACCAACATCAGTGTTAGGCCGGGAAAAACCATGACATGGGGGGCCAAACGCGCCCAGCGCAGACTGTCTTGCAACATTGAGCCCCACTCGGCTGTGGGGGGCGTCACACCCAACCCCAAAAAGCTCAATGCCGCCGTTGTCATAATGGCGTCTGGGATGAGCAGACTGATCTGCACGATAATCGGCGCGCCGATGTTGGGCAGGATATGGCGCAGCATAATGCGCGAATCGCGCGATCCAACGGCCAGAGCAGACAAGACATAGACCTGTTCCTTGGCGCCTAACACCAGCCCGTGGGTTAGCCGTGCAAACTGGGGAATATGGAACATGACAATCGCGATCACCACGTTCTCGAGCCCGGGCCCTAAGATGGAGATAATCGCCAACGCCGTGATGATGCCTGGAAACGACAGCATCACATCCACCATGCGCATAATCGGCATCTCCAGCGAGCGATACCACGCCGACAAGTTACCCAACAGCACGCCGATCACCGCCGCAATCCCTACGGCGCTGAAGGAAATCACCATAGAAACGCGCGCGCCGTGGATAATACGGCTCAGGAGATCGCGCCCATTGTGATCGGTCCCCAGCCAATTTTCCGCGTTCGGCGTCTGTAGCGCGTTGCGCACCGAAATCCGATTGGGGTCATATGGCGCAATCCAGTCTGCGCCTAGCCCGACAAGAAGAAAGATCACAACAATGAATGCACCCGCTGCCGCCAAACGATGATGACGGATCAGGCGCAGAAGGGGAGAAGGTCGAGGCTTGAGTTCGGAAGTCATTGCACCTTTGTTCCAAGTTGTGTGCGCCCTATGCCACAATTCCAGTTCCAGTACTTCACGATTCTCTTCGGAATTGTGGAGAGAGCATCCTCAGATGCGGCTTGTTCAGCTCTACCCGGCATCTGAGGATGCCTACTCCGCGTTAAAATCGTGAATTACTGCGTTCCATCCATTATTGGGAAAACCAGAGGATGGGGCTACCGATACTGAATCCGTGGATCGAGCCGAGCATATAGAATGTCCACAATTAGATTGAGCAGAATAAATGTCCCGGCGACGACCAGCAGCACGCCTTGCACCACGGGAATATCTCGCTGTGCGACGGCCGTCACCAGCAATCGCCCCATGCCGGGCCAGGCAAAGATGGTCTCCGTAATCACGGCACCACCGAGCATGTAGCCAAAACGTAGACCAATGACTGTCACAATCGGGATCAGCGCGTTACGCAACACATGTTGGATAAGGACGGCGGATTCAGAGAGTCCTTTGGCGCGTGCCGTCCGTGTGAAGTCCTGGCCGAACAGATCGAGCAACGATGACCGCGTCATGCGCGTGATGAAGGCAATCGAATAGATGGCAAGTGTAAAGGTGGGCATAATGTAGTGTCGCCACGTCTCATGCCCGGCTGTAGGCAGAATGCCCCACTGAATGCTAAAGAGCATCATCATCAGCAAGGCAAGCCAGAAGATAGGGATGGAAATCCCTACCATCGAAATGGTGGTGAAGAGATAGTCCCAGAAGCCTTCTCGGTGCACAGCGGAGAGGATGCCCATTGCCAACCCACAGATGGTGGCGAAAACCGTTGCCACCACCGCCAACCTCACCGTATTCCAGTAGCGTGTAGAGATTTCTACAGTCACCGGTCGCCCTGTAATAAAAGACTGGCCCAGGTCGCCACGTGCCAACCGCATGAGGTAGGTTGCATACTGTTCCAAGACCGGGCGATCTAGCCCAAGTTCGGCGCGCATGCGCTCCACAACTTCTTCGGGCGCTTGTTCGCCAACAAACATGCGCGCGACATCGCCGGGAATCAACTGGAAAGCGAAAAAGACCAACGTCACTGCAATCAGCAGCGTTGGCACGGTCATCACAACGCGCCGGATGATATAAGCTGTCACAAGCGACTCCTGCTAGAAGGATCGTTGGGCTGACCCGCCACATGCGCATCGACCGCGGCGCGTAGCGTGCGAACCGAGTGGGGCTGGGTAAAAACCATGGTGAAAAACGCCGGCAGATCATGCTGCATCTTGGTTGCACATTCGTGCATGAACTCCGATCCGTTCCAATAGTGCGGATAGGAGGTGCACCACAGTGGATGGGTAAAGAAACGACAGTAGCGCTCGGCGAAGAGTCGCGGCACATAGGTGTTGGTCGCCAACAACGTCGCCGCTAACTCTACATCCATGCCATCTTCGTTGCAGTCGAAGGCCAGATTGAGGGCTACTGCCTTGCTTAAACGGTTATGGGCGTCATAGATGCGGTCATCGATGGTTTCAATCATCCCCACCAGTTCCTGCCCGATTTCACATAGCCCCTCGACAATCGGCGTGATGGGGGTGTTGCTAAAGTAGAGTGTCCCCTCCACCGGCATCAACCCGGCGCGGAAGCGCGCCTCACGCGTCGCTGAAAATGCCTGATGACCCGGGAATGCCTCGTGGGTGATCAAATGGCGCAGCCCGGCCAACTCCCAGTGAATGTCTCCGCTGAGAAAGACACGGCCCTGATAGTCGCGACTGTAATCGCTGTAGCCACGATAGGGATATCCCGTTGGAAAAAAGAGATGAACTTGATGACCTTCCGGCATGGGCCAGACGCGCGCGTGGGTACGCGCTTGCGCCTCGGCCAACAGCGCATGCCCATGATCCACCAAAGCGGGGCCAAACAGAGCCTGCCCTTCACGCCAGTGATCCATTGCCACTACCGGGTCGTCGGGGAAGCCTGCTTCTACCAGCAATTCGCTCAGATCCGCCTGTAGCTGATCGATTACGCCCTGATCGACCCGATGACCTGGCACCTGCAGCATTGTGCTCACCCGTTCACTGTAGGGGATGTCATCGCCCATGCCATCACGCACCATCACGTCGTAGGCGGCTAGCAGGTCGAGCAGGAAGGGCACACGTTGGGCATGGGCCGGGTCCGTGCCCCAGGCATGGATCTCTGCGACGAGATCCTCACACTTTCGGCCCAACGTGTCCCAATCCCAATCGGGGATCTCCACACCGTAATCATAGGTGGCGGTGGAGAGCAGGGGTTCCAGCCCCTTTTGCTCGCCAACCCGTCGGTTAAGGGCCAGCGATAGCTGCAAAAAGGTCCGCTCAGTATCTGAGTAAGCAGAAAGGGGAGCAGTCGATGATTGCAGCCCGGGATGGTCGGCAGTCTCGGAGACCGTGGCTGCCTTGTTTGCAGAATGAGCCATCGTTCGCACAACTCCTGTCTGAAATGGTGGGTAAATTTGATGGCAAGCATCAATTCACCGCCTGGTCGTACTGAGGAAATTGGCAGCGTCGTTGCAGATGGGTAGGTGAAGGCGCGCGGCAGCCTCAGGCATGGCGCGTGTAACAGGCTTCGTGACAAATAGATGACCTGGTCTCTGAAATCAGGCCACTACCCAATAGAAAATTGTAGTTGATGGAAAAAACTGGTGGCACAGGACAAGAGCGTGGCGGCAGCGACAGGGGGAGGTGGTGTGTCGATAAAGAGATGAAATTCCAGCTTATCGACACACCGCAGAGAATTGGTTTGGGGGGTTTTAAGCAGCGTCGCTTTGTGCCACCGTCTTTTGTAGTGCCCGCCGCGCTCGTCGTTCTGCGTCCTTGATATGTTCGGTTAGGAGCCCTTGTGCACATGCAAAATCCTTTTCGACAATCGCATTCAGGATTTGTTGATGTAGCATGTGCGGTTGGTCTAAAGCCTGTCTGTGTGTATCTAAGGTGATCCCAATCAGCATCATGGTCTGCCAACGCATGCTGTTCCACGCATGGAAGAGCCGGCTATGGTTGGCACAGCGACAGATGTGCTCGTGGAAGAGGAAATCCAGCGATATCACATTGTCGTCGCTATCCCCACGTGCGATGGCGGCCGCCAACTCGTTGACGATCTCCTGCAAACGAGTCAGGTCTTGCGGCGTAAACAGGTCGATGGCTCGCTGCAACGCGTGAACCTCTAGCAGGAGGCGAAACTCGTAGACTTCTTCAATGTCTTTGTCAGTGAAATCAGTGACATAGTAACCTTTGCGCGGTTGGCTCACGAGGATACCATCGTGCTCTAAAATCGAGAGAGCCTCGCGCACAGGCGCACGGCTGACATTCAACTGTTCAGCGATCAGGGTCTCAACAATGCGTTCGCCGGGCTTAAAGGTTCCATTCCAGATCGCAATGCGAACCTGCTCTTCAATATGATCTCTCAAATTTGTCAGATGCAGTGGATGTAGCTGGGGCGTCTTTGCCACCATGAGGGATTTCCTTCCTTGGATAAAAAGCCTTGACTCTCTCAAAACGCAGATTGTCGACAATTGACAACAAGGCATTTTATCACAAGCGGTGCTTCTCACAAAGCAGATCGTCTTCCCATGGGTTGAATATCCACATGACATTTGACAGTATATACGCATGCGAATTACGATGTCAACTGTCGACAATTGCACTGAAGACTGTCGGCGATTAGACAGTTTTACAAGAGATGACAGCAGGATCACCAATTTCGCTTTCACTTGTAACTATTCAAGCAGCCAATACGCCGATTGCGTAGGCGAGTGCGAGCCAATGGCACAACGCCTGCCCGAGACGCAAGCAAGAAACGAATCAATCCGCCACGCTCTTCAGCACTGTGAGGAAGCCAACCATGTTCGATATTGATGTCAACTATTACCCTAGAGAAACCTTAATCGAGTTTGCCGTTGCCTATCTCCAGCGCTTAGGTGCATCCACAGAGGAGGCTGCCATCGTTGCCGATGGGATTGTCACCGCCGCCGGCCGCTGGCATCCAGGCAAGGGGCAGGGCCTAGAGAAGCTTTTTCGTCTGACGATTCAATGTGAGAACGGTGGCATTCAGCCTGGCGCTGAGTTCGAAGTCATCAACGAGACGCCTGCCATCGCTCATGTGGATGGGCACAAGGGCTTCGGCTATGTGGTGGCCGACAAGGCCATGCATTTGGCTATCGGCAAAGCCCAAAATGTGGGGGTCGGCTGTGTGGTCGTCTGCCACAGCAACCATTTCGGTCAGGCCGGCTACCACGCCGAGACAGCAGCCAAGGCGGGCATGATCGGCTTAGTGATGACCAACGCTGCCGCTGAAATGGCGCCGTGGGGCGCCAAGAAAGCTGTCTTGGGCACCAACCCCTGGGGGATCGGTATCCCACGTGCCGATGCGCCCCCCATCCTCTTGGACATGGCCCTTACCACCTCGGGGCGAGGCATGGTGATGTGGGCCCATCGTGAAGGGCAAGCCATCCCCGACAACTGGATGCTCACCACCGAAGGTCGGCGTAGCACAAACCCAGCCGACTTTTTCTCCGCCGACGAGAATGCCATCGTCGGCACCCAATACCCCATTGGTGAGTTCAAAGGGTACGGATTGAGCCTCTTTACTGACGTCGTGACAGGTGTGATGAGCGGCGCACTATTTGGCATGAGCTGCTTCACCGACATTACCAATCACGATGTAGGCCATTTCTTTCTCGCCATCAACCCAGACATGTTCATGGGCCGCGACCAGTTCAACACACGTCTGGCCCAACTGATCGCCGAGATTAAACAGGCCGAACCCATCGACCCCGATGGAGAGATTTACCTGCCGGGCGAGTTGGAATTCCGCACCCAAGCGGAACGTCGCACCACCGGCATTCCCATCGACAGTGCCACTGTAGACAAGCTGCGCGTACTGGCCGCAGAGCGCAATGTCGACTGTCCGCTCTAAGCTGAATTTTTCGTTATCATCCTGTCAACTGCGGTGTGTACCGTAGTTGGCACAGTCCTATTGCCTGCACAGCCATAAGGAGAAGACCGAATGTTACGACGTTTTGCACTTGAACAAGATATCGCTCGCCGCGTTACCGCTGTCCAATCTCTGCTCAAAGAGAAGGAGATCGGTGCGTTGGTCATCGTTGCCGGCGGCGGCCCTGGCATGAACGGCATGGCCAGGTATCTTTCCAACCTTGTGATGTGGGCCGGTCGTGCCTATGTGATCCTGGGTGCAGATCACCACGAGCCAGCAGTCGTCCAGTCGTCGTCCTATGGTGCGAAGTGGAACAGCCAGGAGGTCACTACTTCGTGGGTGGAAAATCCGCCTGCCGATGCTTTTGCGCGCGTCATTGAAATCGCGAAAGAATTGTCGGGCAGTACCAAGCGTATAGCGGTTGAGCATGTGGCCGCCAACTGGATGGTAGGGGAATGGGATCAGATTCGAGCCGAACTGCACGAACATGAATTTGTGGACATGACAAAAGAGTTAGATGCAGTGCGTTCCATCAAAACGGCTTTCGAGGTTGAAGCAATCTACGACATGGGTCGCCTGATGGCGAGCGCGCTCACTGTTTTTGACGAAGTATGCCGCCCCGGCGTCCGGGCATGGGACGCTGCGGCGGCAGCCCAAGAGCGATTATTGGCTGCAGGCTGCTTTTGGGGTCGCCAAAAATTTTCCCTCGACTTGCGCCCCTATACCATTCCAACGCCCCTTGATCGCCGCTTCACCGAAGACGACATCATCCTCTTTGAGTTGGTCTACAATAGCCCACTGGGTTATTGGTGCGAAATGACGAATCTTTACAGTTTCAAGCCTCTGCCTGCACCCCTTCAGGCCCAACTCAATGCGCAAGAGCGTGTTATTGAGAAGTGTGCGCTGGTCGCCAAGCCGGGCATTCCGATTGGCCGCATCGCAGAAGTCAGCAATCAAACCTGGAAGGAATTAGGCTTCTCGGTTATCGGCAAGCATACGCCCGACTGTCACAGCACCGGTATGGACGAAGTCGACGGTCCTTCATCTTGGTTTACGCCTGAAACACTGCTCGAGGCCAATATGGTGCTCTCCTTCCACCCCAGCACACTGCTTGAAGGTGATAAGGGATTTTTGATCTCCGATAATTTTCTGGTAACGCCTGCTGGAGCAGTTCGTCTTTCACCTAAGACCCACTTTTATAAACAACTGCCCGTAAGCTAGCCCTCACCTTATTCCCGCAAGAAGTAGACAAATGAGAGGGCGCTGATTGTTCGCCACGATGTGGCGAACAATCAGCGCCCTCTCATTTGATCCCACATATCGCGTCATTCAGGGATACGGGTTACCACACAGTCTGCTCATCTACGCCAACACCATCATTGAGCATGTGATAACCCACCTACCAGCGGTCGGACAGGCACCACCACAACGCACCCAGCAATTGGAACACCTGCCCTCCACCATCTTTAGCTTCTCATCGATTGACCAGATACCGACTTCGACACAATCTTCACGCGAGGAAAACCTTCAACAGGTTGGAGATCCCACTCATCTATTTGCAGTCGTTCAGCTTCAACTATCTCCATAAGGCTACCTTGAATCTGGATTGAGAATTTCTTGGTAGCTTCAGTTATCGGTAAACAAATACAGACTATAGCAGGATCTACGCCGGGGTTTGACTGGATAGCCACAGCCAATTTTCCATGTCCTTCTTCCGAAATCTCAAGCGATAAGTATACCTGCCCATAACGCGTCGGCGTCGCAACCTCTAAGCGCTTACCAGTGACAAGCCACTCAGATGGCAAGCCAGAGAGTAACTCCAGCGTGTCTCCCCGCTCGAAAACCAGTAGGTTGCGCACCAGCCGGATGAATTCGGCAGAGGCCCAGTTGTGGGGCATATCGCCAATCTGTTGATCGAGGCCGATGTGGGCCAGGCTCTGTTCTTCGCGCCAGACTCGGGTCGGCGAGGCATGGTTGGCAAAGGCATAAAGATAATCCACAGCCTTGTCCGGCCGACCGGCGTAAAGCCAGACGTGGGCGTAGAAAGAGGCGGCATAACTCCACACCGCTTCGAAAGGCAGCCATCCTGTCGCCGCAGGAATGCCCTGCCTGTCGTCAAGTTGATCGAGCAATTGGCAGAAGTCCTGCACCAGCGAGTCATCCGGTGCCAGGATCTGGCCAGGATAGATGGCGTGGGCAAAGGCCCAGGTCGCCGTGCCCGCGTTGACAGCTTCCCACGGCAGGGGATCGCTGGGGAAATTGTGGATCCAGTGGTGTGTGCCGCTGCCGGTTTTGAGCATGGGCAGATAGGAAACGCCGTCAGCCGTGGTCTGGCGATCACGGTCGGCGTGTTCACGGAAAGCGGTGTAGAGCTGCGCAAAGAAATCGTTGATCGCGTCCGCCTCGTCGGCCAACCCAAGGCGTGTCGCTGCCCGAGCCACCGCCTTCACCCCCACCATCATCCAGAGGACAGTGGTATACTCGGCGCGGATGCCGCCCAGTCCGCCGTTGGCGAACGACGCGGGCAACAGCCCATGCGCGGGATCGTCCACTGGCAGTTGACAGGCTTCCTCGTACAGCGAACGCACATAGTCGACGGCGCGGCGTAGCGTCGGCCACAACTCGCGCAGACGCGCGCTGTCGTCCATGAGTTCGCATTGACGCACAATCGTGGCGAGGGCGAGGCCGGTGTCTTTGGTGTCGAGGGTTCGTTCTTCGATGGCGCCATTGGGGCGCACACGCCGGAGCAACGCGTCGATACCGCGAAAGGCATCCTCGCTCCGCCCAGTGAACTGCGCCGCTTCGAGGAAGAAGTAGCCGTCGATGATCCAGAGGCCGCGGTAGATGGTCGGCCCCACTTGAAATTCGGGAAGTCCATCCTGGATTTCGCGGGCCTGCAAAATATTACGAGCGCAGGCGGTGACCATCTCCATGATCCCTTCGTCGGGGATCGAAAGCGTACCCGGCAGCAGCTCGTAGCCGGCCCAAAAGCGGCGTTCTTCGGTCAGAGCCGCCTCCGCCCAGGCGAGATCGATTCCTTCCACCTGACTGTGATTCTGGGGGAAGCAGAGCGCACCGCGCGCAGGTGAGCCAACGCGGATGAACTCAAATTCGCTGCGCAGCCCCGAAGACGGCCCATGATCATAGGCGGAGGCCACCTGAAGCGGCGACGTAGAGACCAGAAACGGCGCCTGTGCCATCTCGTTCACGTCCACGTCAGTGTGGACGGTGAAAAGATCGTTCAGGCCGCGCCACTGGGGCATCTCTTCAGGGGCGTGGGCGTAGACAAAGGAACTGGATGCGCGCCCGGCAGGAGCAAAACGTTCATTTTGCCCCTGAATCTCCAGCCAAAGCCCACCAACAATCTCTGCCCGATCTGTGGCAGCGTCGATCTGCCAGAGAACAATGTCGGTGCGCAAGCCGCCACCGTGGAGATGGCCAAAGGAACGCAAGGTCAACGTGGCGTGTGGGTAATCAATCTGTGTGACAACCACAGGAATGCGGGCGCTTTCGGTCTGTTGGGTCACTTTTAGCGGCTGCGCGGCGGTGTGCACGGCAAATGACACCACGCGGCCAAAGCGGAAGGTGCCATAGCGCGCCCCCTGACGATGAAAATCATAGAGCAGACGTCCTCGCTCGTCGACCAGCGTCTTGAAAGGATCATCCGGGCGGCCGATACAGGTCCACGCGCGGGGTGGGGCATAGCGGAAGTCGACAGTGCGGTGGGTCATGGTTTGTGCTCGTTGGTGTTGGATGACAGACGACGGATGACAGACGACGGATGACAGACGACATGTCAAGTCCTGAAATATGTTGACAAAGAAAGAGCGAATGAATGAGCGGAACTGAGGGCATATTTCGGACTCAGGGGCGGTGCCGAGTGTAGTCGGGTTGTCTACCTGAGTCAAGGGCTGCGCAAGTTGGCCTAAACTGC
>WGMT01000043.1 GCA_016124945.1 bacterium
ACCCGCTTGGTTTCGATACGCTGCGCTACTCAACCGGCGCTAGTCAAGAGTGGGCGCACAATCTATTTCCCAGAGCATCAACACCAGCGACGCCGTTCAACACACCAACACCAGCGACGCCGGTTTGCAGCCAACACCAGCGACGCCGGCTGAGTAGGCGAGTCTGCGAGCCGTTATGGCGCAACGCCTGTACCAAACGAAACCAAGGAGCGGGTCTTGCGAAAGTAGATTATCCCGTACAACCCGCTTGGTTTCACTTCGACAAGCTCAGTACAAGCGCTACGCTGCGCTACTCAACCAGCGCTAGTCTGTAGTTAATGTCTGTGAAACTTGAAACGAGACAACATGACCGAACCGTTCTTCGATACCCGCCGAGGCTACACGATGACCGCAGACGTTCGCACGACACAGCGCGCCTATCCGGCGTACAAGGACAGTGGGGTTGAGTGGTTGGGGGAGATCCCTGCGCATTGGCAGGTTACTCGACTCCGCTACCTACTGAACACCAACCCAAGCAAGAACAAGATCCGGTTAGCTGATGATGAGTTGGTCTCGTTTGTCCCAATGGAAGCTGTGGGGGAGTATGGTGGACTGAATCTTGAGATAGAAAAGCCATTGAGTGAAATCGGTTCTGGATACACATACTTTGCAGACAAGGATGTTGTTGTTGCCAAGATTACTCCCTGTTTCGAGAATGGCAAAGGAGCACTGGCATTCGGCCTGACCAATGGAATTGCGTTTGGTACAACAGAACTGCACGTTCTACGTTCTTCCGGCGACCTGGACCAGAAGTTTCTGTTTTACCTGACTATCTCCCATTTCTTTCGCAAACTTGGTGAAGCCGAAATGTACGGCGCTGGTGGCCAGAAACGTATACCGGATAGTTTCGTGAAGGAAATGCGGTTGGGTATCCCACCCCTCCCCGAACAGGACGCCATCGCCCGCTTCCTGGACCACAAGACGGCGCAGATCGACGCGCTCATCGCCAAGAAAGAGGCGCTGCTGGCCCGCCTGGCCGACAAGCGCACCGCCCTCATCAGCCAGGCCGTCACCAAAGGACTCGATCCCACCGTCCCCCTACGCGATTCCGGCATCGAGTGGCTGGGCGAGATCCCCGCGCATTGGGAGGTGGTGTCACTTCGATATGCTTGTGAGTTCCTTAACCGAAGGCGCATCCCATTGAGCGCGGAAGAACGAGGGAAGATGTCGGAACATACATATCCCTACTATGGAGCGTCTGGAGTAATTGACTATGTCGAGGACTACATCTTCGACGAGCCTACAGTCTTGATTGCAGAAGACGGAGCAAATCTTCTCTCTCGCTCTACCCCGCTTGCGTTTATTGCAGATGGAAAGTATTGGGTGAACAATCATGCTCATATTCTAAAACCGCTAAAAGGTCCCTTTGAGTACTGGGCTCACTTACTCTGTACAGTTGAATATGCACCTTGGATCACAGGTGCAGCACAGCCCAAGTTAACCAAAGAGAATCTAGGTGGAATTAAACTTCCCCTACCGTCCAGCCAGGAACAGACGGAAATTTGCGCGTACATAGCATCTGAATTAACACCTATTGACTCAACAATTAAGCACGTTCAGCAAGTTATAGTGCGGCTAAAAGACTACCGCGCCGCCCTGATCACCAACGCCGTCACCGGCAAGATCGACGTGAGAGATTTTGCCTGATGATTGGCAGCGGACCCTGTTTCCGCTAAGATGTCAACAGTGTCGGTTAATATGAGGAGGAATCGATTATGCAAACAGAACAACTTGTCCATCTAGAGCGGGTTGGCAGTCGCCAAATGCTCTACATCCCGCGCGAATTTGAACTGGCCGGGGACGACGTTTTGATTCGCAAGGAGGGAGATCGGCTGATCGTAGAGCCTGCGCAGAAATCTTCGCTGTTGGCCTATCTGGCCACGCTGGAACCCATCGAAGATGAATTCCCAGACGTGGACGCGGACCTACTGCCACTAGATGAGATCGATTTATGAGCTACCGGTATCTGCTCGATACGAATATCATCTCGGATCTGATCAGAAACCCCCAGGGCGCAGCCTTTCAGCAGATCAGCCGGGTCGGCGAAGCGTCCGTCTGCACCAGCATCGTAGTTGCTTGCGAGATGCGCTACGGCGCACGCAAGAAGAGAGCGACGCGCCTACAGGAGCGCCTGGATGGCATTTTCCTGCGCATTGATGTGCTGCCGCTGGCGTCACCCATCGAAGCGCACTATGCAGAGATCCGCACACTCCTCGAACAGTCAGGTACACCCATCGGCCCCAATGACCTGCTGCTCGCCGCGCATGCCCTGGCCTTGAACCTCACTCTGGTCACGGCAAACATTCGTGAATTTGAGCGAGTCCCCAACCTCCAAGTAGTGAACTGGTTATAGCCCATGCACAAAGAAACCAATTTCGAGCAGGAAATCGCCGATGCCCTGGTGGCGCACGGCAGTTATCATCATGGCAGCCCCGCCGACTACGCGCCCGTTAGCGCCCTCTTCCCCGCTGAAGTAGTCGCCTTCGTACAGCGCAGCCAGCCCAAATTCTGGGATTGGTTCCACGGCCTCAACAAGGAGAAGGCCGAGACGATCCTGCTCGAAAGTCTGGTCAAAGAGTTGGATAGCAAGGGCATGCTCACCGTCCTGCGCGATGGCTTCAAATGCTTCGGGCGCACCGTGCGCGCCGCCTACTTCGCCCCCAACACTGGCATGAACCCCGAGGCCGAGGAACGCTACCAGCACAACCGCCTCACCGTCACCCGCCAGGTCAAAACCGCCACCAACGCCATCCCCGATCTGGTGCTGGCCATCAACGGGTTACCAGTGGCCAGCCTGGAACTCAAGAACGCCATGAGCGGCCAGACCGTGGCCAACGCCCAAAAGCAATACCGCGAAGACCGCGACGCCAAAGATCCGCTCTTCGCCTTCAAGCAGCGCTGTCTGGTTCACTTCGCCGTCGACACCGATCAGGTCTACATGACCACCCGGCTGGAGGGCAAAGAGACCTTCTTCCTCCCCTTCAACCGCGGCCACAACCATGGCGCAGGCAATCCCCCCGTCGAGGGCGACGTACGCACCAGCTACCTCTGGCGCGAAGTCCTCACCCGCCACAGCCTGCTCGACATCCTGGCCCGCTTCCTCCATTTGCAGGTAGAAGAGCGCACCGTCGCCACCGAGAAGGGGCTGAAGCACATCGTCAAAGAGACCATGATCTTCCCCCGCTACCACCAGTTGAGCGCCGTGCGCCGTCTCGAAGCCCACGCCAGGGCTTACGGCCCCGGCCACAACTACCTGATCCAGCACTCTGCCGGATCGGGCAAGTCCAATTCCATCGCCTGGCTGGCCCATCGCCTCTCCACCCTACACAAAGCCGAGGACGAAAAGATCTTCCACACCGTCGTCGTCATCACCGACCGTCGCGTCCTCGACCGCCAGTTGCAAGAGACCATCTACCAGTTCGAGCACAAGGGCGGCGTGGTGCAGAAGATCGACGAGAACACGCAGCAACTGGCCAAGGCGCTCTCCGACGGCGTGCCCATCATCATCACCACCATCCAGAAATTTCCCTTCATCGCCCAGGCCATCAACACCCTGGCCAAGAAGCAACAGGAAGTCGTCATCGACACCGCGGGCAAGCGCTTCGCCGTCATCGTCGACGAGGCCCACAGCACCCAGAGCGGCGAAACGGCCATGGAACTGCGCAAGATCCTCAACCGCGACGGCATCGAAGCCGCCATCGCCGAGCAGATCCTCGACATTGAAGAGAGCGGCGGCGACGCGTCCTTGAGTGAGGCGGCGCGCAAGAACATGCTGCTTGAGCAACTCAAACGCACCAAACAGCCCAACCTCAGCTACTTCGCCTTCACCGCCACCCCCAAATACAAAACCCTGGCCGTCTTCGACGAGCCAGGCGAAGACGGCAAATCGCCCTTCCACCGCTACAGCATGCGCCAGGCCATCGAAGAAGGCTTCATCCACGACGTCCTGGACAACTACACCACCTACAAACGCTACTACGAACTGATCCAGCAGGTGGAAGACGATCCCGAAGTGCCCCGACGCAAAGCCGCCCGCGCCCTGGCCCGTTTCGTCGACATGCACGACTACAACATCGCCCAGAAAGTCGAAGTCATCGTCGAACACTTCCGCGCCCACACCCGTCACCGCATCGGCGGCCGCGCCAAAGCGATGGTGGTCACCAGTTCGCGCGAACACGCTGTCCGCTACAAACTGGGCTTCGACCGCTACCTCAAAGCCCAGGGCTACACCGACATCAAGACCCTCGTCGCCTTCTCAGGTGACATCCACCTCAACGATCACCCTGGCCACAAATTCACCGAAGTGGGCATGAACAACGGCATCAGCGAAACCGAACTGCCCACCAAGTTCAACACCGAGGAATACCAGATCCTCCTCGTGGCCGAGAAATATCAAACCGGCTTCGACCAGCCCCTGCTCCACACCATGTACGTCGACAAGCGTCTGTCCGGCATCCACGCCGTGCAGACGCTCTCACGCCTCAACCGCACCACCCGCGGCAAAGAAGACACCTTCGTCCTCGACTTCGTCAACAGCCACGAAGAGATCTACGAAGCCTTCAAGCCCTTCTACGAAGTCACCAGCGCCGGCGAAGCCTCCGACCCCCAGCAACTCAACGATCTGGCCCACCGCCTCGCCGGCTGGCGCGTCTACGAACCCGCCGAAATCGACGCCTGGTGCGAAATCTGGTTCGGCGCCCGCAAAGAACACACCGCCGGCCAGCACAAAAAGCTCAACGCCATCATCGACATCGCCGTCGACCGCTTCAACGAACTGCCCGAAGAAGAGCAAGAGGAATTCAAGAGCCAGTTGGCCAGCTTCCGCAACCTCTACGGCTTCCTCTCCCAGGTCATCCCCTACCAGGATTCCGACCTCGAAAAGCTCTACACCTACGGCCGCTACCTGCTCACCAAGTTGCCCCGCCGCGACAACCGCAGCGTCACCATCGACGACGACGTCCAACTGCACTACTACCGGCTCCAACAGATCAGCGAAGGCAGCATCGACCTGCGCATCGGCGAAGGCAAAGAACTCTACGGTCCCCGCGAAGTCGGCACCGGCGCGGCGGACGAAGAAGTCCTCCTCTCCACCCTCGTCGCCCAGCTCAACGAACGCTTCGGCACCGAATTCGGCCCCGCCGACCAACTCTTCTTCGATCAGGTCCGCGAAGTCGCCGTCGCCGACGAATCCCTGCGCCAGGCCGCCGCCGTCAACAGCCTCGAAAACTTCGACCCCGTCTTCCGCAAACAGCTCGAAACCTTCTTCATCGACAGCATCGACGGCAACGAAGACATCTACCTCCGCGTCATGAACGACAGTGGATTCCGCGAGGTGGTCGCGTCCTATTTAGTGAAGAAGGTCTATGAGCAGTTGCGGGGGGGGGACACCGCATCGGCGTTAAGTTAGTGTGGAGCGATAGTGCCGGGGACTTCACGTTGGACGTGTCACCAGGCGTGGATATCCCGTCTCGCTGCGGCGAAAAGTCCTCGGCACTTGCTTATCTTAACGCCTATGGGCAAAGTCAGATGCGATTGCCGTGTCCGCGCCTGGGCCAGTGCGTCGCACCTGTATAGTTACAGTTTTTCTGCAATATCAGGTTTCCCCTGACATCTTCTCCTGTAAGCGATACAAAAAAACAGACTCACAAATCAGGTTGAAGGGCGCTTTTGTGCCGTGATATCCTTAAGCGCCTGTGGACGGTATTCTTGTGCTTTCACTGGCACACGTCTTATCCTCAAATTTGGCTTAATGTAGGTAGTCTGCAACATGGACATCTGATCTATCAAAGAAAGGAATTGTAAGATGACACCAACAAATTTGGATCAATTTTCTCCGCGTATCGACCAGGATGCCACTATCGGGGGCCTGCTTGTGCGTACCGATCTACGTGCAGGCCTCTCTTGGGATGAGTTAGATGATCAGGCTGCGGCGTTGTGGCAGCAGTTGACCACCAGCATCTCGAATGCCGTGAGTAGTGTTAGCGGCAGTAGCTCTAATACGTCCTCGACAGCTTCGTAACTCATGTGATAAAGAAGGATCGGACATCCGGTATTAAAACAATACCGGATGTCTTTGCGTGGGGAATCATACGACCCGACAGAGCCTTCCGCGTTGAGTCGCTTGAGCAAATAGTGCACCATTTGCTCATTGCTACGCACAATCTCGCCTTGGATTATATAAGGACAAGTAACACGATGACCTTACAACCTCCCACCTCATTTTTTGCCGTAGCAGATGATGAAGCGACCAACTCTCCTGGGCATCTGCCTGCCGACGGATTCATGCCCAGGCAGGATTATCACGAATATGTGATTCCTCGCCCAATTGATCCGCTGTCCTTTTTGCGCAACGCCCTGAATCAGGGCTTGATCGCAGAAGATTATCTGCTCTATCGTGGGCAAAACAGCGTTATCATTGCTGGAAATCCGCTAGCACGGCTGACCGTAGATGTGGACGCCATTACCCTTGAGTATCAAGGCAGGCAACACCGCACGCCGGCGACTGATCCGTTTGGGCAGATACCTCAGATTCTGGCCACGCTACCGCTGACACAGTGGCGTGCCTATGGCTACATTAGCTTTGATATCTCACGCTTCTACTATGCCTACAACCATGTAATGAATTGCCCGTTGCTCTCCTTTTTTGTGCCGACGTTTGAAGCCCAGTTGACCGAACACAGTGTCACCATTCGCTCGATCCAGCCGATCAACCAGATTGAGACAGGTGGACACGGTTGTCTTCGACAAAACGGGTACGCTGACCATGGAGCAGCCCCATGTTGGTGCACTCTACCCTAGCGCGGGGTACAGCGAGGAAACACTGCTGCGCTTCGCCGCCGCCGCCGAACATCGGCAAACCCATCCGATTGCGCGTGCGATTCTGCACGCTGCACATGAACGGGGGCTGTCGCTGCCGCCTATCCACGAAGTGGGCTATGGCATTCAGGTGTTGCTGGAAGACTGCTTTGTGCGGGTGGGTAGCAACCGCTTTATGCAGATGGCCGGCATTGAGATCCCGACGGAGATGATCCAGATCCAGGATGCGGCCCACGCACAGGGCTATTCGCTAGTCTACGTGGCCGTGGACGAGCACCTAGCGGGCGTGCTCGAACTGCACCCTACCATCCGCCCCGAAGCCAAGCGCATTGTAGAAGGTCTACGCGGCGCCGGGATCGATGTCTACATCATTTCGGGCGATCAGACTGGCCCCACGAGAGCATTGGCGGCGCAGATCGGCGTTGAGCACTTCTTCGCCGAGACGCTCCCCGAACACAAGGCTGATCACATTGACCGTTTGCAGTCAGAAGGGCGTTTTGTCTGCTTCATCGGCGACGGCATCAATGACTCCATTGCGCTGAAAAAGGCGCAGGTCTCGATTTCGCTGCGCGGCGCGTCTACCATTGCCACCGACACAGCACAGATTATCCTCATGGATCAGACGCTCAACCAGGTGGAGACGCTTTTCCAGATTTCCCAACAGTTTGAGACCAACATGCAGCGGAATCTACTATCGTCGGTGGTGCCGGGCGTGGTGATTATCGGCGGCGCGCTCTTAGGGACGGTAAGTTTCGGCGCTTCGATTGGCCTCTTCTACGCCGGGTTGAGCGCCGGTCTGGTCAACGCCATGCGTCCTCTGCTGCAATCGAGATCCCAGAATTTTAATGATCCACGAAAGCACACGAAAAAACACGAAGAAACATGAAGAAACATGAAGACAGCCATGGAGCCCAAAGGAGTGCGCAATGCTATTCATTCCACCTTTTGTCATCGGTGTTGTCGTCGGTTTTTTCCTCAAGCAGGGGTACGAAGTCTGGCAACGACGGAACGGCGTCACAGCCAATATGGCGTCGAACGAAGCTACAGCGCCGGTTCTCATCAAGGCTGAGCCAGACAGCCTGGAGGCGATCCATGGCATCGGGCCGGTTTTTGCCCGGCGTCTGCGCGAAGAAGGCATTGAGTACTTCGAACAACTGGCGCAGTTGACGCCCGAACGCATTCACGCCATTATCGCGCCCATTCGCTCCAGCCACATGATCGATGCTGAACGTTGGATTGACGAGGCACGCACCTTCGCAGAGAAGCGTGAACAAGTGAGGGTAAGTCTTTAGTCTGAATATTACGGTGCCTAGTAGTACGCCTACGCAATCGGCAAAGCAGCAAAGTCAGTAGCGATGTCTAGCGATTCGACGATTTTCCCGTCTATCTACAAAGGAGAGTGAGTCATGGAACAGGTCAACAAATTTAAAGAGCAAAGCCAGGCTGGTTTGAAGCGACTGCGTGAAGTGGGTGAAAACCAGCCCGAAGATGTGAAGCTTTGGGGCGTCACCGCCGGTACCGCCGTCGTAGGCGGCGTGGTCGTGGCGGCTATGGCCAAAGGTTTGGTCGCTGTGCTGGCCACGTTGGCCAATCCCGCAGTGGCGTTGACCATCGGCGCCGTTGCCGGTGGTGCGTTTGGATGGAGCTATATGCAGTCACATACTAAACAAGAGGAAGAACCGACCGTCGCCGAAGACGTGGCAGCCCCGGACACTCCTGTATCCCAAACACCGGCGGCGTCATAATCCTAAGTCCCGCAGAATCAGGGATCGATGGTGATCTGAATGAACTTAATCCTGGAAATCCTGCGTTCTGCGCCTATCGATACCACCTGGTTGACGCTGATTGTCATCGGGACGGCGGTGCTGCTCAGCAGTGTGCTGCGCACCTTGCTGACCTTCTTGCTGGGGCGCATCGCACCGGCATGGATCGGGCGCGTCGCCGTTCCTTTGCAACTAGCGATCCTGGGCGGAGCGGTGTTTCTGGTCGTAGACGTTATCGACCCTGGGATGGTGGTGGTGTGGCCGGCACTGCTGGTGCTGACACTGGCGGCGGCGGCCATCATTCCCGGCAATCTGGTCAGCGAAGGTGTGGCCTATGCGCGCATCCGTCTCCTTATGTATTACCGTGTAGGCGATTGGGTGACATTGGCCGGTGACCAGACCGGGCGCGTTACCAGTATCGATCCATTTGGTACGCTGGTGCGCACCAAGACCCGTGACCGTGTACGCATCGGCAACAGCCGCGTCCTCTCCATGCCAGTTGCCCTACACCGTGCGCAGAAGATGTCTCAGGACGAAGATGGCTGGAAAAGCTTGGCTGCCTCCACAGTAGCACGTGGACAGGGTCCACTGCCGCGTTTGTCCAAACGCCCCTCTCTAGGGTCAACGTCGGCGCAAGCCCTGAAACGAAGACGAGGAGCGTAAAGATGAGCCTTTTGATCGTCCTATTGGCCGCAATTGTGCTGATTGTTGCCTGGATACAACAACGACGGCAGGCGCGGCGACAGCGCCAGCTACTGTTGCGTCAGTTGCGCGCGTGGCTCCGCGCCGATGAATCACTTGCCCCCGATCTGCAACGGTGGATCGTCACGCTTTCTGCGGACGAAGCCGATGTGTTGCTGGATCTATTGAACGGCTACTTCGCCAGCCTCAATTGGGAGTTGACCTGGCTCTTCTCACCACATTTGCAGAAGTTGCCCACGCTCAAACAGGCTGCGGAAGAGGGTGTACGCGCATACATGCGCTCGATTCTGGCATCACTGCAACTCGTCGAGGATGTGAGTGCCTACAACACCTACCTTGATCTATTGAAGAAGCCGAAGGAACGCCGCCAATTCTCGTTGATTCAGAAGATTTACAGTGAACTAGCGGCGCATAAAATCGTCAAGCCCGTCGCTAAAAAGCGCGGACTCTTTGCACAACAGACCGTGCGCAAGGCGCAGATCGCAGCTGTTCTCGAAGCGTTTGAGAGCAGCCCCGACATCGCCATGCGTTTGCTCAAGACATTACTAACCGCAGAGGCCACCGCCGAGATCCAGAAAATGGCTGATCCGGCGGCAGCAGCGGCAGGCCAAAAGACAGTGAGTGCGACGGTGTAAAAGATCCCCCCCTCTAATCCCCCTGTAAGCGTGGGGAGAACTGTTGACGAGTAGATGATATTGGTCATTTTGTAGGTGTATTCAATGCAGGCTCGCTTCGTCTAGAAGTCAACGGCCCTCGCTCCGTAGATACTGCACGGGAGAGGTGAGTAGGGAGTACCTCTACCTTGCCGACCAGGCATCTCCAATCCTTGGGGAGTCAATCATGTTTATCACCAATCTACTTGTTGCCGGCAGCATCGCCTACATTGGGCTGAAATCACTGCCCATGGGTAAGCTGCGTTGGTGGCAACGCAGCAAACAATCGGATATGACTTGGAGCAGTGGATCATCGACCACGGCGACGATTGAATCATCCGCTGCAGAGGATCCCATCACAGAGGATCCAAACGTCTATAGCGAGCCAACACGCGCCCAGTTCACAGCGCAACGCCACCGCGCTGTGGCCGGCACTGCCTTTTGGCTAGCCGTTGGCGGCTACTTCTTTCCGCCGCTGACGCTGGTCAGTGTGCCATTCACTATCCTTAGCACGGTGCCCATCATCGAAGCAGGTGGACGGTCTCTGTTTAGGGATGGAAAACTGCGGCCTTCAGTATTCAATTCGGCTTTGATTGTGACCTGCTTGGTAACGGAACGCTACGTTCCCGCGGCGACGCTCTCGTGGCTGCACCACACTTTTCGTCACATGAGGCAACAGATTCAGGACGGCATCCAACAGGCGACATCAGAGATTAGCGAGGATCTTGTCAATCTATCGGCTCAGGCTTTGGGCAATCCGCCGCGCAACGTCTGGGCTGTACGAGAGAACATCGAAGTGCAGACACCCTATACCCAACTCGAGATTGGTGACATCATTGTGGCAAGTCGTGGCGAATTCGTCCCTGTGGATGGTGTGGTGAAGGCTGGCAGTGGCACCGTTAACATGGTGCTGCGCACAGGTATTAACATGCCACTGGAGGTGAGTGAGGGCGAACGCGTCTACGCGCGTAGTTTCGTTTCTGAAGGACGTATAAGAATTCAGGTCGAAAAATTGATACAACAATGATCTACATCGACGACCTCCTGCGATATGTCTCCATCGCAACGTGGATCCTCTTCGTCGTCTACGTTACCATCGTCTTCGTGCGCAGTCTATTCAGCGAAGGACCAGCCATTGCGATGCTTCGCGTGGTATCGACGCGGGTGCTGTTGTGGATGTTTTTGCCCGTCAGCATCGGACTGCTCAGTGCCTCTATCATCTTCGTCGATCCAACGCGGGTGGCAGTGATCATCTCGCTAGTCTCGCCGAGCGGTGTGCGCCCCGAACCCATGCGCTCTGGTCTGCACTTCATTATCCCAGTGTTGGAGTCCGAGGTGAAGTACTCAATTGCCTGGCAAACCTATACTATGTCCGGGTCGGTCACTGAAGGCAATGTGATGGGCAACGACTCGATCCGAGCACGTACCAGTGACGGTCAGGAGGTGCGCCTGGACACGTCAATCATCTTCCGCATCAACCCTGAACAGGTTGTCACCCTGCACATCGACTGGCAGGAACGCTACGTCGAGGCATTTGTGCGCCCGATGATCAGCGGCTTCGTGCGTACCCAGGTTTCCCAGTTCCAGGCCCGAGAAGTGAATAGTTCCGCTCGCCGCGATTTGGAGATCTCGCTGGAGCGCATCTTGCAGGAAGAGTTCGCCGCCAAAGGCTTGTTGGTGGATCAATTCTTAATTCGCGACATCACCTTCACCGATGAATACGCCACCGCCGTGGAAATGAAACAGGTGGCGTTGGAAGGGTTAGAACGTACAGAGTACGAGGCGCAGCAAATTCGTAACCTGGCCGAAGGTGAACGCGACCGTCTGTCGCTCGAAGCCGAAGGCCGCGCTGCCGCCATTTTATTTGAAGCCCAGGCCCAGGCTGAAGCGCTGCGCTTGATCAACGACTTGCTGATGCAGAACCCAGATCTGCTCACTTATCGCTACATCGACAAGCTCTCGCCTAACATCCGAGTCATGCTGGTGCCCAGCGAGACGCCGTTGATCCTACCCCTGCCCGACCTTGATGGATCGGTCACGGCCACGGAAACGCTTACAGTCACTGAGCCAGTGACCACAACAGACAGCCTACAACAGCCAGGGCTGCCTGTGCCTATAGACACTAGTACGACCAGGTAGGCAGACGATGATAATTGTGCTCTTGCCGGCATTGATCCTGCTGTTTGTCCTTGCCATCCTTTTCCTTGTGTGGGATCAGCTACGCACCCGCGTGCTTGTGGCCGGTGTGATCATTGCCATTGGTTTGTTAGGCGCGTTGGGGCTGGTACGCTATCAATTTAGTAATTCTACTGGCTGTGCGCCCGATTGCGCTGGTACCAATCTGGTGGGCCGTAATTTTCGCGGCCTGCACCTGGACGGGACGATTTTCCTTGAGGCCAACCTGAGCCGGGCCGATCTGTCTGATGCGCAGTTGGTGGGTGCAGATCTTAGTGGCGCCGTTATGCAGTCGATAAATCTAGAAGGTGCCGACTTACAGGACGCCATCCTTGTCGGCGCTGACCTGACCGGGGGAAATCTGGCCGGTGCCAACCTGACCGGTGCCGATATCAGCGGAGCAAATCTAAGCAGCGCCACCCTCACCGGTGTGGATCTAACGCAGACAACGCTGCGCGGTGCTCGTTTCATTGGGGCCGAACTGATTGGGGCCAACCTGATCGGTGCACAGCTCAACGCCGTAGATCTGAGTCTGGCCAATATGAATGGGGTGCGTATGGTCAACGCCAACTTGAGTGGGGCCGTCCTCAGTGGCGCTGACCTGAGCGGTGCGGTGCTTTCCAATAGCCGTCTCAGTGGCGCATGGCTCAACCTGGCTGTCCTGATTGGTGCCAACCTAACCAATGTCGATCTCTCCGGCAGCAGTATGATCGGCACCGATATGGCCTCCGCCGATCTGAGCGACAGCAGCCTCGTCGGCAGCACGCTCATCGGTGCCAACCTCAAGGGCGCCAATCTTAGGGGAGTAGATCTGCGTGGCGTACGACTGGATGTAGCCACACTAACCAAAGAAGATTTGGCGTTGGATCCGCGTCTGATCGAACTAAACGAGTTGCAGCGCAGCCGAGTTCTCTTCGATGCGCAGTTGGACGGTGTAAGCTTCGACAGCCAAACGGTGTGGAGCGATTCGCCCATCACCGCTCGGCTGGTGGGGGCGCAACCAACGCCTACACAAGACGAAAACACGCTGAAGGTGGGTTTGTTGCTCTCACTAAGCGGCCCAATGTCGGGCGCTGAAGGCGCCATCCGCGACGGCATGTTGCTTGCCATCGACGAAATCAACACAGCAGGCGGTGTGCTTGGCCTGAAGTTGGAACCGGTCCTGGAAGGCGGTGCTAGTAATGTTGAGCAGTTCGTCCAGAGTGCAACCCGTCTGCTGGAGACAGCCACCCCAGCCGTCATTTTTGGCGGATCGATCAGTGAAAAGCGCAAAGCACTGCTGCCATTGATCGAAGAAGCCGGCCTGCTGCTCTTCTACCCGTTGGCCTACGAAGGCTTCGAGACGTCGGCCAATGTCATCTATATGGGTCCGGATCCATCGCAGGTCGTCATCCCTGCGGTGGACTACTTGCTTGCGCAGGGCTATCGCAAAATCGTACTGGTAGGTTCGGACACGCTTTACTCGCAAAGTATCAACCGCATCATCCAGGCCCAACTGGAATCCTACGACTTGACAGCTGCTGGTTTGGTCTATTTCCCGCTTGATACCACAGATTTCAGTCAGATGATGGCGCAGTTGGGCTCAGTTGCACCGGATGTGCTCATCAATACGATCCAGGGTCAGGGAAATATCGACTTCTTTACACAACTTAATGAAGCAGGCTTTACAGCACAGGATTTGCCTATCTTGAGCCTGACAGTGACAGAAGAAGAGATTCGCCTCATTGGCCCCGAGATCATGGAAGGCTATTTGATGGTGGGTAGTTATTTTCAGACGACACAGACACCGGACAATTTTGCATTCGTCACTGCGTTCAAGCGTGTATACGGTGATACAAGGGTCACAACTGACGCCATCGCATCTGGCTACAGCGCTGTCTATCTGTGGAAGAGTCTGGTAGAAACAGCACAATCAACCGATGTGTCGGATCTCCGGGGCGTGATTACCGCAGGCGATCTCGAAGTCGCCACGCCGAAAGGGATAATCACACTTAATGCCAAAACGCAGCATGTCTCGTCTCACGCTCGTATCGGTGTCGTCCTTGGGAATGGGGAGATCGAAGAGGTATTTGCGTCGGAAGGGCCGCTTGTACCGGATCCATTCCTCTCGCAGTTCGACTGGGCATCTGAGTTGGGGCAGGCATTAGAGGAAGTGCGTGTGCAGATGCAAGAGGAGGCAGAGTGATGTTACGGCCTGTTCTTTCTAATGTGCACCGCGGCAGGCAGACGATATTAGCCTTTGTGGTGCTGATGCTCCTAACGGCGTGCAGATCGCCGCTGCCAGACAACTGCCCACCTGAATGCCTGGGTGCAAGGCTTTACCAACGCAATCTAGTTGGGCGCGATTTCGAGGGCGCTAACTTGCGCAACGCCGTCCTCATTCAGGCTCAACTGGACAATGCCAACCTGCGCAACGCCGACTTGAGCGGCGCCGATCTCTCGCAGGCGAGTTTGGCCGGTGCTGATCTGCGAGGTGCCATTCTTATCGGCGTCAACCTCACCGGCGCCGACCTCAGCAGCGCCTTGCTCGACAATGCGAATCTGAGCGGTGCCAATCTAACTGAGTCGATCCTCACTCACATGGATCTGACACGCGTAAAGTTGCGCGCTGCTATCTTGGTTAAAGCCACGATGGTGGGTAGCAGTCTGCGTGGGGCAGATCTGCGTGGCATCAACCTCAGCGGGGCCGACCTGCGTGGGGCAGATCTGCGTTGGGCTTACATGAAGGGGGCCAATCTGGCGGCGGCCGGTGCACATGAGCCAGGCAGCGATCTGCGTGGCGCCCTCCTCACAGGCGCCATTCTCACGGGCAGCAACCTGACCGGGAGTAACCTGCGCGGCGCTGTTTTCGAGAGGGCGACGCTTGACGGCGTCTCGCTGCGCAACATGAACCTGATCGGCGGGCAGTTCGCCAACGCAAACTTGACCAACGCAAATCTAAGTGGTGCACTCCTAGACGGCGCCGACCTGCGGAGCGCGCTCATGGTCAATGCCAATCTGCTAGGCGCATCGCTGAAGGGTGCACAGCTACAGCAGAGTAATCTGCTTCAGGCGCGTTTGCTGGCGCGAGAAGAAGACGAGTTGCCCAGCGCCAATCTGTCCGGCGTTCAATACGATACAAACACCCAATGGCCCAGAGACTACGCTCCGTCGGACACGATGACGATGGTCAACCAGTAGCAAACTTGAAAGAAACAACGATGAGACGGCAATTTCCCCAAACGCATAATGTGTCGCGTCGCTCGCTACTCAAATGGATCGGCAGTGTGGGTCTTGTGCTAAGCGGTTGTTCACCTGCAGAAAACCCTACTAGGCCTGCGCCGGAGGATTCACCGGTGGCTGATGACGAGGCAACAGAGATCCCGTCCAACCTGTTGACACCCTTGCGTGTGGCCTTTACAACGCCACCAGAACAGTTTGACCCGGCGCGCATGGCTACCACCGAAGCCTACCACTTCGCCTACGCCATCTACGACGCTCTGGTCTGGATCGACCAGTCGCTGACGGTGCAGCCGCTGCTGGCACTATCCTGGGAAGCCAATCGATCACTCTCTACCTGGACCTTTACCCTACGTCAGGGCGTCACCTTTCATAACGGCGCAGAGATGACATCTGCCGACGTCGTCTACACCTTCAATCGCTTAATCGATCCCCAATTCGGGTCCTCATTGCTGGCTGTCCTGCGTGTTGTGGAAGCGGTGGAAGCACTTGATGACTACACTGTGCGCTTTCATCTGGTAGCGCCAAATGCCGAATTCCCGCTCCTGTTGGGTGCACCACAGGCCGGGATCGTGCCCGACCAGATCACCACGGCACAACTGGCAGCGTCGCCCGTGGGTGCCGGTCCCTTTAAGTTCGTCGAGAGCGTCCCCGGTGAACGGATCCGTATGCTGCGCAACGCCGACTATTGGGATGCAGAGGGCTTTGTGGTGCGCGAGCTTGAGTTTGTCTACTTCACCTCGTTCTCGGCGCAGGCAACTGCACTCAAGACTGGTGGCGTGCATATTCTCCCCGACATCAACCTACAAGATCTGGCTGCCTTCATTGATGATCCCCAAATCGAGGTGCTGGACGTTACCAGCGGGCGCTATCAGACCATAGTGATGCAGGCGACGGAAGCGCCGTTCAATGATGTTCGCGTGCGTCAAGCGCTGAAACTGTGTGCGGATCGCATTGAGTTACAACGACAGGTTTTGCAGAATCGAGGTGTGGCCGGCAGTGATCACCCTGTGGCGCCGATTAGCCCCTTCTCGGCGGAACTGCCGTTGCCGGTGCAGAACGTAGAACAAGCGCGCCGCTTGCTGGCCGACGCCGGCTATCCCAGCGGACTGAATCTGTCGCTGATCACGTCGGCCTCTCGCCCCGGCATGCTCGAACTGGCCAATGCCTTCCGCGACCACGCCCGCCCTGCCGGTGTCGAGATCGAAGTGATCGAGGTGCCGCCAGATGTCTATTGGACGGATTACAGTGGCAAAGTCCCCTTTCATGTGGGCAATTGGAACTTCCGCGCCAGCATCGACGAGACCTTTACCATCGCCTATCACTCGCGGTCGCCACATAACGAAAGCAACTGGCGCAACAAAGACTTCGATGCTCTCATCGAGGAAGCCCGCAGTGAAGGAGACATCGAGCAGCGCAAGGCACTTTACACCAAGGCACAGCAATTTCTCCTTGAAGACGGCGCTGTAGTGATTCCCTATTTCCGTTCGGTGCTGATGGCAGTCCGCAGCAGCGTACAGGGACTAGATCCCCACCCATCGGGCTTCATCGATTTCAGCAGAGTCACGCTTACCGCCGACAGTTGATCCACAGAGGTCATAAAATCTGTGCAATCTGTGGATCTCACCCCGACCTTCGTATGCTTCCGTGGCGTGATAAAACGAGGATAAAAACTAAGCTTGAAAGGAGTATTGTATGCCAATCCTGATCATTTTGTTTATCGTTGTGGCGGCTATTGCCATCCTTGTAGATCGGCGCTACCTCCGTCATCACCCAGATGATGAATCCTGAAACAAAGATGTGAAATTCCCTTTTTTGAGTAACCGAAAGAGAGTGCAGACTATGTCGCTGTCAAGTTTGATTTTTCTTTTGATTATCGTAGCTTTGCTAGGCGTCAACGCAGATCGCTCCATTGCGAAACGCAAACGAAAGCAACGGTCGACGACCAAACGGCGTTTGCAACATTTCCGCAATTGGGCCGATGCCAGCTTTGCCGACAATCGCACACTTCAGCAGTGGTTGGCGCAGTTACCGGATGGAGCCATCCAGGCCATCATAGACAAGCTGCTGGAATTTTGCTTCGATATGGGCTTTGAACTGGATTGGGTTTTGGAAAAAAAGACAGCCCACGGTGTAGCATTGACTGCCCGTTTACAAGAGATCGTGGCCCAGTATGTAGAATCGTGCTATGAGGCCGATCTCAGCCAGGACGATATTTACGTCTTCGAGAGCTGGCTGAACTACAACGAAGCGCCTTTCGGCAAGGATCAGCAGGTATTTGCTGAGCACCTGCTGACACAGTTGATCGATGCCGGCGTCAGCCCCCGGGCGTCGCAGAGCTTGCTCATCACGCCGGATAAAGAGCGAGATACCTACATCCACTACGCCCTGCGTGAGGCGGCGCAAAAGGATCCAGACGCCTTCCAATCCGTGCTAAAGAATGTACTTGCTACTCCGTTAGAACTTGCGCAAGTGTAGAAGATGTCTGGCAAGAATGGTCGCGCATAATTGTAATAGTACGCTGGTTACCAACGTTTCTTTCGTGTAAATAGTGGCGTCGGAACGCCAGCCTCTAATTGAAATCAGGGTAATGCTGGTGCTGTGACAGCATGGAATCGTGACACTTTGCATGGTCGCTGCCTTGCGGCTTATGCTTGCACTGAGTCTGCACTCCGCACAATGAACGTCGACTCAGTGGACATGACAAAAACACTAGACCGCTCACTGCCATCTGCAACACAGCCACCACCATGATTGAGACCAACAAGATGATCCCGCTGCCCAGCGTCGTTACCGAGGGGAGAGTCCAGGTACACAACTTCAGACTTACCGGTGAAGCACACAACGTGGATAGTTCCTACGAAAGGACAGCGATCATGATCAAGGGGCAGCGTGTGAAATCTGATGACATTGTGCAGCTAGGGCTTCTGCACATCTGTGTAGGAAATTGTGTCTGGAGTAGCGGAGGAGACACCTAAATCATGTCGCTGCCCTTCAAGCGATCTCTCCGAGCCCTGCAGGCCGGCAGCGAAGTAACCATGTTGGCCGTTTTGGGTGTGGCTATCATTCTGTTGGCGTTGTGGACGGTCTGGTTTTTGTTCGCATCGATTCCACGTTATGCCACGGGGCAGGTCATTGCCATGAACCGTAGTGGCAGCCTAATCGCAACCTTTCCGCTGCAGACGCGTTTGCAGCCGGGACAATTCGCCCGCGTCCACCGCGCCGAACCGCCAGATGACGGCGATCTGTCGGCACCCGCCATAGTTATGCTCGTTGAAAGGAGCACAAGCGGTGATCGATTGGCTGTTGAACTCGCAGCGATCTCTGATTTCTGGTTTAGTCGCACGGATGTAGACGCTGTCGTTACACCGCTGCTTGTCGACGTCGAAGTGGAACAAGTCTCCCCGGCGCAACTTGTCCTGCGCGCTTCCGGCCAGTGGATCGACGGTCCATCGGTGCGTCTGAGCCCACAATCGCGATGATACACATAGCACAAGAACATAAAAAGACATCATGTCATCGAAAATAAATACCGAGGCACCGTCAATATTATCTCGAGGTCGGCGTCTCGTTGTACCTGAAGTCGTGCAGACGTCAGCCATGGACTGCGGACCGGCGACACTGAAATGTCTGCTCGACGGCTTTGGCATGCCTGCCGACTATGGACGGCTGCGTGAAGCTTGCCAGACCGACGTGGACGGTACGTCCATTAACACCATTGAAGACGTGGCGCAGCGTTTGGGTATGGTGGCTCGCCAGGTGATGACGCCGCTGGATCATCTCCTGCTGCCCGAGGCCGATCTGCTCCCCGCCGTGGTGGTGACGCTGCAACCTACCGGTGCCACCCACTTCGTTGTGGTCTGGCGTGTGATAGGGTCGCTGGTACAGGTGATGGACCCGGCAACGGGGCGACGTTGGCTAACGCGTAAGCAGTTCATGCAGGAAATCTACCGGCACAGCATTAGGCTGCCGGCATCATCCTGGCGCTCCTGGGCGGGGACAGCCGGATTCTGTGGTCCACTGCGGGCACGACTTCTTAGGTTGGGCGTTCCTGAAGCGCAGTCGACGACGCTACTCGATGGTGCACTGAGCGCTCCCGGCTGGCGTCCCCTGGCGGTGTTGGATGCAGCGACGCGTCTGGTCGAGTCAATGGTGACGGCGGGTGGGCTGTGGCGCAGTCCACAGGCAGGGGAACTCGTCGATGCGTTTTACCAGCAGTCGATAGCGCCGCCCGCAGAGGGCATTGAGCTGATCCCTTCCCATTATTGGGTGGTGCAACCGTTGCCCCCCCGTCGTGATGGCGCGCCCGAGACCGAGCCGCAGTTGTCCCTGCGCGGCGCTGTAGCACTTACGGTCAGAGCACGGCGCCTTGATGTAACGACACAAGAAACGCGAATCGGCAGCGACGGTATAGCAGATTCCCCACTTCCCCAGGATTTGGCGGCGGTGTTGGGGAAGCGTAAACACGCTGCAACGCAGCTTTTTGATGCACTGCGCCGCGACGGACTGTTAACGCCCACGATCTTGCTCCCGACCATTGTCCTGGCCGGCATTGCGGTGACCGTGGAAACATTGCTCTTTCGCGGTCTCATGGATGTCAACAACTGGTTCAACGAGCCTGGGCAGGCTGTAACTGTCACGATAGGTATTTTTTTGTTTGTCATGGCACTATTGTTGTTGGAGTTTCCTCAGACCGTGTTGGTGCGGCGCTTGGGCCGTCGCATGGAAAATCGGCTGCGTATCGCCTTACTCACAAAGCTCCCACGGCTAGGGGATCGCTACTTTCACAGCCGCCTGATTTCAGACATGGCGCACCGCGCCTACAGCTTGCGCCGTCTGCATGGCGTACCCACGCTGCTTGCCGGTTTGCTGAGTCAGGGCAGCCGGTTGATGTTCACGGCTGCGGGGATCATCTGGATCGCTCCGCTGAGCACCCCCATGGTGGCAACCGTGTTGCTGGTGGTATTGGGAGTGACTGTCGTCGGTCAGCCGCTGTTAGGTGAACGGGATCTACGTGTGCGTACGCACAGCAGCGCACTGAGCCGGTTCTATCTCGATGCGCTGCTTGGGCTTTCACCGATCCGCGCCCACAGAGCCGAACGTGCCGTACGTCGTGAACAGGAGATGTTGTTGGTTTCGTGGGCGCGAGCAGTGCGCAACCTAGCCACCCTTGAGATGACCTTTCAGGGGTTGGTTGCATTGGTGGGTTTGATCGGCGCGATCTGGATCGTCATTACCTACCTGGCAGGCGGCAATGAAGCAAGTGGCGTGTTGCTGTTGCTCTACTGGTCATTGAACCTGCCGGTACTGGCGCAGTCGGTGGTGAGCAGCGCCCAGCGCTACTCAGCGCTGCACAACCACCTTGAACGACTGCTTGAACCACTCACCGCACCTGAGGAAAACCCTCTGACAGACAACGCCGCTCCTGCGCTTCAACCATCCTCTCTGCCGGCGGAGATTGCACTTCGCAATGTCACCGTGGTGGCAGCGGGGCATACCATTCTCTCTAATCTCAATTTGTCCATTGCGCCGGGGGAACATGTAGCCGTCCTCGGCGCATCAGGCGCAGGAAAATCGACGCTGGTGAGCCTGCTCCTGGGCTGGCAGCGAGCAACAGCCGGTGACATCCTCGTGGATGGCGATCTACTCACCGGGGAGCGATTGCAAGCGTTGCGACGGACCACAGCTTGGGTGGATCCGGCGGTGCAACTATGGAATCGGTCACTCACCGCTAACCTGCGCTATGGAGCGTCCTCGCAAGCACCATTGGATGATGCACTGATCCTCGCCGATCTCTATCCTATCTTACAGCGGTTACCCGATGGCGTGAATACGGTTTTGGGGGAAAGCGGCGGCTTGGTTTCAGGCGGCGAAGGACAGCGTGTGCGTCTCGGCCGTGCCTTGTTGCGTCCTAACGTACGCCTGGCGATCCTCGACGAACCATTCCGCGGACTGGATCGCACACAGCGTCGGCAGTTGCTTGTCAATGCGCGGCGACAGTGGCAAGACGCAACGCTTCTCTGCATCACCCACGATATCACTGAAACCCAGGACTTCGAGCGCGTTCTCATCCTCGAAGATGGACGTATCGTTGAGGATGGCACGCCGCAAGCGCTGCTGGCGGATACACAATCGCGCTATTTCGCCTTGATTGAGCAAGATAGACGCATACAGCGCACTCTCTGGGGCGATGAGGGCGAATGGCGGCGGCTTCACTTGGATGCAGGGATTCTACAAGATGAAGATGTCGGCATATAGTCTAGTTCAGGCTCAGGGGAGCACACGTACCGTCGTAAACAAAGTTGCTGTGGTATCAGTTGGTCGGAGCGAATGGCGCAATGAAAGTGGAGATACGCTCAACATCTTTTTTCTAAGATGCCGGGCAAAAACTGGCCCAATGCCGATGATCGTTTCTGTTTAAGGACAAAAAAACGACGACGACGATGAAAGGCAGAATCACGGGCATAAGGCGCACCTTTCGTGTTCCATCATGTGGCTCCATGGATCGATTTCTACCATCACGGATGCGCAATGACCATCAGGGTTTCAGCGCGACGGCGGACCGACGCCAACGTCGCCTGCAAGTTGGCGGCATCGAGTGCGCCGAAGCTCTCGTCGAGGATCAGCAGATCCGGGTTCTGAAGCAGTGCTCGCGCCACAAAGACGCGGCTGCGTTCTCCATGGGAAAGACGCCAACCGCTCTCGCCCACCATCTGCTCCAACCCGGCAGGCATGCGGTCGATAAGATCGCCTAGCCCAATCTCACGGCAGATATGTTCCGCTTCCAGCAGGTCGGCATTGATGGGCGGCCAGTCACGCCCCATAAGCAGGTTGAATGCCAGCGTGCCGGTGAGGATGTAATTTTCGTGAAACTGCGGTACGAGGACCACACGCCGCCGCCAGTCGTCGACAGCGACAGTGTTCTCTTCGTGGCCCCATAGGCTCAGCCGTCCACTGTTGGGGGTACGCAGGCCGGCAAGCAGCGCCGCCAGCGTTGACTTGCCCCCACCCGACGGCCCAGTGAGCAGGATCTGTTCTCCAACATCGATGCGCAGATTGAGATCCTGCAAAACTGGCTGCGTACGATCATCGTAGCAGAAACTGACGGCGTCAGCATGCAGTAGCGACGGCGCACCCGCTTCTCTAACGTCAAGGTTGTCGCATCCGTTGCGCGAAATCGGCAGTTCAACCTCGGTCTGTAGCCTGGGGTCGGCGTTGGTCTGTGTGGCAGCGGCGAAGAGATCTTTGACCTCGCGCCAGGCATTACGCACGTCAAAAACGCTCTGCATCCCCGTCGTCATGTTGGTCAACGCGCTTAATGCCAGCAAGATGCCGCCCAGTGTGATGGCAAGTTGCCTAGCGTCGGGTTGTTGTGTTGCCAGACTGTAGACAAAACCGGCCAACCCTACCACTATCCAACTGCGGGGCAGAATGCTCAGGTGGCCTTCGTCTTGGTCTACACGCGTTTGTAGACGCACATAGCGCTCAAGCAGCGGATCCTCTTCGTCGTGCCAGTGCGTGGGATCGTCTTGGGCCAGCCGGGTGCGGTGTCCTACCATGCGCTCGACCAGATCGTTGGTCATAGCACGGTGGACTTCGCTGTAGGCTTCGTTGCTGCGTCCGTAACGCAGGCTGAGCAGAATCAGCAGCGCAGACATCCCTAGCAGCAGTGCAGGCAACGAACCACCGGTGCCTAATGATAAAATCAACGCAGCCAACGCCAGTTGCAGCACCGATAGTATGGTGATTAAGCTGCCTACCAGGGTCACCTGCTCCACCACATCTGCGGCCAGGACACGCCCCAAGAAGGCCCCCGTGCCTTGGTGACGGACTGCTTCGGGCTTCAAATTCAACGCGCCCTGGAGTAGACGCACCTTGAAGATCTCGCCGATACGTAGTGTAACCTGACGCTGGGCGTAAGAAGAGAGCAACAGGAAGGGTAGTGTGGTCAACAGCACCAGCGCCCACGCCCAGATGCGTACCCAGGTGAAGTCCCCACTAAGGGCGTCGCGACCGATGAGCCACCAAGCTAGCACCGTCAGCAGCAGTTGGGCGATGTAGCTAAGTGTGAGCAGACTCAGTTGGTGGGGCAGGCGCGCTTCGAGCATCTGCAAGCGCAGGCTCGATCCCGGTGGCAGGCGCAACAGCCAGCCACCGCGCTGCACGCCTGGTCCAATCATTTCTGAAAGCAACGCATGTTCGGTCCTCGCGCGTTGGCTTGCCCCTACTTTCGCGGCGATGAGCAACGGCTTGATGCGCGTTCGCTGTGGATCCGCTAGATCGCGCCACATCACGTTGATGACGGTTTGCCGTTCTACGCGTTGTACAACGTGTTCGATGTCAATGAGGTAGACCCAGCGCCAGTCACTGCGTAGGAGGGCGACAAAACGGGGCGTTCCACCTGCGTTAGGCAGACGCAACAAGGCAGGTCCGGCGTCATGTAGCAGTTGATTGGCTTCGCCGTAGGTTGCCCGGACCGCTTCCGCTTCGAGGCCCAGCCAGCGGGCAGTCCGGTCAACGTGCTGCTCGATGGTAGATTCGGTCACATCTGGTTGCGATGGTGCAGACGCGTCCTTGGGCAGCCAACCACGGTGCTGCGCTAGGCAGTGCAGCGCTTCTTGGGTGCGCTGCATGGGCCAGATCAAAGCATCTGCTAAGGAATCCCTGGTCTTAGGCAGTAACATTGTCGCCTCCGCTGATGCGGCATATGGCGTTGGAGACGGAATCACTCAGTTGCTGTAATGTATCAAAAGCAGTGCAAAGAGTAGAAAGATAGAGATGAGTCTTCAAAAGATAATCGTTCTTATGTGTCTTGATTTTGAGCAGTTCGAATTTGGAAAAGGAACACAAAGTGAGGTATGTCACGGTGTAGGGACTTCGACTAGATTGCCAAACCCGGATTTCCACATTATTGATATCGCTGACCTCAATAAATAAACATCGGCGATTAGAGAACACATCCCATCACTAGATATCAGTAGAACTAAGCTATCACAGTGAGACGTTGGCCTTCAACCTGATCTTGGGGGTGGTCACTTGAGTGGGTGTAGAGCAGACGCCTTGAGGGAATCCCGTATTCAGCTGCGGTTACACCTTGATTTCTTGTATTAACGTGGTGCCTCGCTGTGCTCTTGGATTGCTGTACCGCATACAGATGAATGAACAGCGGATTAGGGCCCAATGCGAAGTATCCAATTTTATCGATGGCCGCTGCTCAGTTTGATCCAGTTGGTTTCAGCCCTGGCCTGTTTACCATACCGATCCGAACCCTGTGGGAAGTGAAGGGTTGAGGCCACTCCCGCTCGAAGCGTTGTATAGAGGGTACATGTAGTTTCTTGAGCGCCACTCGCTTGGTCACCTCACCGCGTCGGTCGTGGCGCTGATGTTGGTATCCGAGGATCCCATCAACTTTTGCACAGTGACGAGATCGACACCGGCATCCGGGTGTTCACCGCGTACAGCTTTGCTGAAAGCGCAGCGAGCCCCAGGAAAGTGTCCGGTGATTAGATCCCACTGCTGTTAAGATTTCGAACCGGTGTGAGTTGCGCAGGCCACTGAGACGGCCAATTGGAGACGTGGTACATCGTCGGTACATCGATCTGGTCCCAGTGCAAAAGCTAGTGGGGCATTCAATATCACAGCCGGCTACAACTGCCGTGGCGAGCTGACAAAGCACAGTATGCTACCCCCTTCTGCGAATCGGGGGAGAGTTGAGGTATAGTTTGAATTTGTTTTACGCCAGTTTTACGCCAATTTTACGCCAATTTTACGTTGGTGGAGTAAGGTGTGTTAGCGCTTACTCAATTAGATCCTATTGCTTGGGGATTTACGATCTCTTTAACGTAGCATTGCTTTAGACATCGCCATAGCAACAATCCTGTTGGCGTACTTCCAGACGTTTCTCTTTGCTGACTGCTGGCTAAACCACCGTCAACTCTATTTCGATTGGTTTTCAGTTTACCTTGTCTACCATCCTTTCACCGTGCCATATTCTCATGTCTTGTAACAACTTGTAGTCACCTACTTAACTCACGTTTCCTAGCTATTCGGAGAAGAATCCATGCAAAGAAGACTTTGGATGCAGATCGTGCTTGTCTGCGCGTTGCTGGCACTGACAGCTTGTGTCGTCCCTGCAACCACACCCACCACCAGCGGTGACAGCGCGCCCGTCGCCGCGAACGAATCCCAGGCCACAGAAGCAACCGGCGCAGAGGACACTGTCACCGAATTGGTGGTTGCACTTTCCACCATGCCCAACTCCATCTACATGCCCCGTGCCGCCGAGCGCAATGCCGCCAATGCCGCCAGTCAGCTCTACGACTCGCTGGTCTGGGTGGATGACGAAGGCAACATCGCCCCTG
>WGMT01000084.1 GCA_016124945.1 bacterium
ACGCTTTTCCGTTCCAACGCTTTTCCGTTCCAACGCTTTTCCGTTCCAACGCTTTTCCGTTCCAACGCTTTTCCGTTCCAACGCTTTTCCGTTCCAACGCTTTTCCGTTCCAACGCTTTTCCGTTCCAACGCTTTTCCGTTTCAACGCTTTTCCGTTCCAACGCTTTTCCGTTTCAACGCTTTTCCGCTCCAACGCTTTTCCGTTCCAACGCTTTTCCGCTTCAACGCTTTTCCGTTCCAACGCTTTTCCGCTTCAACGCTTCAACGCTGCGGCCAATGCCTCTGCCATGTGCATCGCCGTGCGCTGGCTGAAGTGACCGATCTGCTGGCGACAGCTGACACCGCTGGCGACGATTAGCGTTTCGGGGGCGGCGGCGCGTACGGCAGGCAAGAGTCGATCTTCACCAATGGCGCGGCTGACTTCGTAGTGATCAACCTCGTAACCAAAGTCGCCGGCCATGCCACAACAGCCGCTGGGGATCACATTTACACTGTACCCCGCGCCTTTGAGCGCGGCGATGCTGGCGTCGTTCCCCACCAACGCCTTCTGATGACAGTGCCCATGGAGCAAAACGTTGCCCGGTGTCTCTTGCCAGATGTCGGTGAAGTGACCTGTCCCCGCCTGGCTCACCACAAATTCCTCGAAGGTGTAGGCGTTTTCTGCCAAAATAGCCGCCCGCTCTTTGTCTGATGCCAGCGAAAGGTATTCATCGCGCACGGTGAGGATACAGCTCGGCTCGATGCCCACAATGGGGATCCCCTGCGCGGCATAGGGAGCCAGCAGCGCCACATTGTGATCCACCCACGCCCGCGCCTTGTCGGCCTGCCCACCCGTGATCAGGGGACGACCACAACAGGCGCGTCCTTCGGCCAGGTAGACGTGATAACCGGCGGCGTTGAGGACTTCCACCGCGGCTTTGGCCGATTCGGTGTAGTTGTACTCGTGCCAGGTGTCGTGGAAGAGGATCACCGAATTGCGAATGGCGGATTGCGGATTGCGATTGGGCGTCTGGCGGTGGAACCAGTCGCTGAAGCGTTCAGGCGCGTATTTGGGCAGGGTACGGTCGGGGTGGACACCGATACGCTGTTGAACCTGTTTGAAGGCAGGCGACGCCAGGACGGCGTTGACCACCGGCACAAAGGGCTTGCCCAGGCGGTAAAGCAGATCGTTCAACTGTGGCAACAGGCCCATGAGCCGGTTGAAGAGGGGCAAGCCGTTGTGTCGGTAGTAGTGGACAAGATATTCGGCCTTGATCTTGGCCATGTCTACCGCCGAAGGGCACTCGCTTTTGCACGCCTTGCAGCCCAGGCAGAGATCCATCACGTCGTACATGCCCGGCGCGTAGAGTTCTTCTTGGGGGATGCGGCCGGCGAGGGCGTTGCGCAGAGCATTGGCACGGGCACGGGTGGTGTCGTGTTCGTCTTTGGTGGCCATGTAGCTAGGACACATCGTCCCCGCGCCTAGTTTGCGGCAGACGCCAGCGCCGTTGCACATCTCCACAGCCGGGGCAAAGCCACCGTCCGCCCCCCAATCGAAGACAGTCTTCAACTCGATGGTGGCGTAGTCGGTGCCGTAGCGCAGGCTCTCGGTGACGGGCGGTGCGTCTACGATTTTGCCGGGATTCATGCGGTTGTCGGGGTCGAAAGCGGCTTTGGTGGCGCGCATGGCCTGGTAAAGTTCAGGGCCAAAAAGACGCGGATTGAGCGCGCTGCGCATGAGACCGTCTCCATGCTCGCCACTCATGGTGCCGCCATATTCCAGCGCCAGATCACAGGCAAACTCGCCCATGGCGCGCAACATTTCCACGCCCCCGGCCTGCTTGATGTTGAGCAAGGGGCGCACATGCAAGCAGCCCGCCGAAGCGTGGGCGTAGACGGCCACCGAGGGGATGTCCGTTGCCTCACGGCAGAAATCGAGAATGCGACCCAGGTAGCTGGGCAACGTTTCGGGCGGCACAGAGACGTCCTCGATGCCGGGGACGGGCTTGAAGTCGCCACGTTGGCTCATGAGAATGTTCAAGCCTGCCTTGCGCACCGACCAGACGTCGTTCTGCAAGCCCGGTTCGAGCAAGTGGACGACAGCGCCCTTCCAGCCGCGGCGATGCAGGTGATCTTCCAGCGCGGCCAGCCGTTTGCGCAGTTCACCTTCGTCGACGCCGTAATATTCCACCAGGAGGACGGCTTCAGGATCGCCTGCCACGAAGTGCAATTTCTTTGCCCACTCCGGCTGTGCGCGCGCCAGATCCATGAGCATCTTGTCGAGCAGTTCCGTCGCACTGGGATCGGTCTCCAAAATGTCGGGGACGGCAGCGCAGGCGTCGAGCAGCCGATCAAAGTGGACGGCTGCCAATCCGGTTTTGCGTGGGCGTGCGGTCAGTTGCAACGTGATATCGGTGATGGCGGCCAGGGTGCCTTCGCTGCCGGTCATCAGTTGGGCGAGGTTGAAGCGTTCCAGCAGCACAGGATCGGCGATGGCTGGGCGGAAGCGGCTGTCGAAGCTGAGCCGACGCCGTTCCTCAGGTGGCAACAGTGGAGCAGCGAGGCGATCCAGGTTGTAGCCGGAAGCACGCCGCCAATGACGGGGCCAGCGCGTCAGGATCTGCTCCATGGCATCATAGAGGAGTTGCGGCACCTGGCGGTAGATGGCCGCTTCCAGCGAATCGCCCCGTCCACGTGCGGCGAGGGCGGAAGGATCCACCGGCCCAAAGCGGGCACGCGACCCGTCCGCGAGGACAACGCCAGTCTCGATCACATTATCGGCCATCATGCCGTAGAGGATGCTGTGGCTGCCGGTTGCGTTGTTGCCCACCGATCCGCCTACGGTGGCACGATCCGCGCTGGCCGGATCGGGGCCGAGCATCAATCCGAGCGGGGCAAGGGTGCGGTTGAGTGTGCCTACGGTGATCCCCGGCTGGGTACGCACCGTTTTGGCCTCTTCGTCTACGGCCAGGATGCGATCCATGTACTTGCTGGTGTCAATCACCAGCGCCGCGCCCACCGCCTGGCCGGCCAGAGAACTGCCGCCGCCTCGGGGCAACACTGGCACACCAAACCGCGCCGACACTTCGATGGCGGCCTGTACATCGTCGCTGTGTTTGGGGATCACCACGCCCACCGGTTGAATCTGGTAGAGGCTGGCATCGGTGCTGTACAACATGCGGCTGTAGCCATCGAAGCGGACTTCGCCTTCGATCACGGCTTCTAGAGCCGCCACAAGTTCATGGGTGTCGGATTCAACCCCATTGAAAGCGGATCGATCCAGAGCTGCCTTTGCAGGCGTCTTAAGAGCGCTCATGTTTGGTAGTTTCCTCAGACTTCGCTATACTTTTTGTAGCACTGCACACCGACGTGCAGAGATGAGATGAGTAAACTGTCTTGGAAGTGCTGCTGAACTCATGACGAGCAGAATTTATCGTAATCAGTATCTTTTCAGGTGTAACGAAAAACTTTGCACACAGAAAAACTCCGCACATAAAGGGAAAGATCACGAATGAACCATACTGCAAACGCTGGGCAGTCGCAAGTTGTCATGTACACAACCACCTGGTGCCCCGACTGCTGGCGGGCCAAGAAGGTGATGGAATCGTTGAAAGTTCAATTTGTCGAAATTGACATCACTCACGACGAAGACGCTATTGCACTGGTCGAAAAGTTGAACAATGGACATCGTTCCGTGCCGACCATTCTCTTTCCAGATGGCAGCGTGCTCACCGAACCGTCCACAACGCAGTTGATGGCGAAGCTGAACACAGCGACAAACTAGGCACGGCGACAAACTAGACACGGCGACAGTGTACTCGTGTTTGCGTAATGCGTAGTGCGTGTACCGTTTGAGAAGCTGAACCTGTGCTCGGAACATGCTGTTGATAGGTAGCCCCGGGATTGGAAACAATCCTGGGGCTTTCTATTTTACCAGAGTCACGATACAGGTCACATAGGGCACGCATGGAGCGGAAGGAAAACTCGCCAATGAAACGGCATTTGCTTCCGCCTAATGCGTGCCCCTACTAAGATTGCACAGCGCCCCGACCAAAGGGACGCCCCCAAACACAGCTACGGAACCGGTGTTGGCAGCGGCGAAGCGATGGATGTTGGGATAGGTGTCGGTACCGGCTGCGCAATCGGCGTAGGCAGGATGATCACTTCGAGCGTCTCAGTTTTGTATGTCTCAGGGAAGAAGAGACGCCAATTCGGGTTTGCGATGATGCTCAGGAAGGAGCGCTGCGCCAGCAAAAGATACGTCGACAGCGTGTAGGGTTCAGGGCGATCGTGCCGTTGCAGTATCAAGAAGCCCATCACACTCGATCCTTCAGTCAACCAGGGTGCTAGTTGGGCACGAATTCGCACAGGAACCATGACGCGCCGGCTGAGCGATCCTCGCCAGTAAATGGTGTCGCCTTGCATGTCGCAAATGCCTGTGCCGCACCAGAGTGATCCAGGCATGTAGATGACACCTAGAGGAAGTTGGTGATAGGCGTCGACACCGACATCGGCGCCGCCGGAGTTACGCAGGTAGATGGTGTAGGTGACCATGTCGCCGGGGTGAACGATGGGCGGATCGAACTCCACGTACGAGCCGGCCAGTTCGGCCTGACGGGCACGGACGGTGGCTGTAATTTCTGTGATGCCACCGTAGCCGTCGTCGATCTGGGCCGTATTGGTGACAACTGTCTGATCAGGCACGTCGATCCCCACGGTGGCGCTGTAGGCAAGGGTCACACCCTCACCCGGCGCAACCGTCCCCTGCCAGGTGACGCGGTTGTCGGCAACGGTACAAGCGCCCGCGGAACAGGTAAGTGTACCGGGGAGGTAGGTCAACTGCGGCGGGAGTGTGTTGCGCAGTTCGGCGCGGGTGGCGGTTACTCGTCCTGTGTTGCGCAATTCGAATTGGTAGTTGAATGGCTGCGCCACAAGCACCTCGGCTACGTCGGCGGTTGCCGTCGACCTGTCCATGTAAATTGGATTGGCCAGGACGCCGGCGGTGCGTGTCAGTGGACCGGCAGGTGTCTCCAGGACGGCGGTATTGGTCAGGACGCGATTGGCGTCTGTCCCCGGCACCAGGGAGACAGCGTAACTCAACTGCGCAGAAGGTCCGCCGCTACTCTGGCCAGGCGCAAGGAACTTCACGGCCAATCCATTTTCCAGAGGACGATTCCCGCACGAGTAGGTGACGCCCTGTGCGCCGCCTGTGGCCTGTACCCCTATCACCGTGTACGAGTTGCGCATGGCCGGTGTGCGCAAGATACGGAAATCGATATTGCCGGATTCAAAGAGAACGATCTGAAAGTCGACCGACGGACTGGGATCGTAGCCGAAACGATGTGCATCTTTCCACTGGAGGATCAACCGGCGATTAGGTGATTCACCAACTGTTTGGGCGTAGACGCCGTCTTCAACGACAAGATCCATGGCATACCCTGCAATTATGCCGGTGCTGGATCCATTGGGGAACGGGCAACTGAGGTAGGAGCCTTGATAGACACCGCCCACGGTGACAAAGCCATTGGTGTCCACACAGAGTGTCGAGTGTAACTCACCGAAGAAAGGAAAATCGAAGCCGACGGCCACGTCGCAGATCTGCCCACTGTCGCCGCTGAGAAGAATCTTTCCTGTTGACGAAATCTCTTCCCACTCAAACGCCACGTCCGTTACATCCCCCTCCCCCTTTGAATCGCCCCACTGGTACGTGGCGGTTGTGTTCAGAAAAGCCGTCAGACGATTCGACAAAACGCCACGCCAGGTCAGTAGATTTTGGGCCGGCTCAAAGACAATCTCACCCAGCGTCGCCGATAGCGACGCAGGAATCATCGTGAGCGCGTTGGGCAATGTATCGGTCAGGCGCAGTGAGCCCCCGATGGGCGTACGACCATTTAGCGAGATGGTGTAGGTCATCCGCTCCCCGTCGATGATGGTGAATGCGCCGGCCTTTTTCACGCTTGGCGAGAAATCGGCCTGCAAGACCAGTGTACGCCACCCACGTGTGAACTTGTACCCTACGCCGCTGAAGATGACCTCGCCGGTATGCCACGTATCGGGCGGGGTATCTGCCGAACTGCGCAGTGTGAACACAACGGTGTTCGACCCATTGACGGGGAGGGATCCTTGCCACTCCACGGCATGACCGGCGGCATTGTAGATCGCCCCGACAGGGTTTTCGTAAAAGCCCTCGAAGGTAACGTCCACAGGCAGAGGGGCCGTGAACTGGCTATTTTCGATGGGGCCGACGCCGGTTTTCAGGTGAATCGCCACATCGAAGGTGGCGCCAACACCCGTCACCTGTGGGAACGAACGGGCGCTGGAGTCACAGTAGTTAGGCCGCAGCGACAACACTTCTGTTTCCTGGACACCGTACTCGCCGCCGAAGACGATCAAACGGTCGGTCGAGGCTGCCACGCCGGCGTAGAGCCGGTTGATTGATTGTAGATCAGCCAGCCTTATCCATCTATCTTGGCGAGGATCATAACGCTCCGTGGCGCTACTTGTGTCATATTGGCCGCCGACGAGATAGAGATAGTCGCCCTCGGCCACAAGCGATGCACCATAACGAGCGATATCGTGGGCACTAGCGCTACGCCACGTACCTTCAGCAGGATTGAAGATGAACATCTCCTGCCAGGGGTCACCTGTCTGTACAAGGTAAATCTCATCGTTCCAGGTAGCGGCACTGAGCGAATAGATGTAGCCGGGAAACGGCACCTCGCCTGCGTTGATCCACTGTTCAAGCGTTGTATCGTAATAGAGCAACGCAGGGTGGTAGTCGTACTCACTCAGTCCTCCAAACACGTACAGTCGATCTCGCCAGACCGCCGCTGCGCTCCCAATCAGTTTGAGCGGTAATGATGCACCCTCGCGCCAGGTGTTGCTATCCACATCGTAGATCCAGAGTTTGTCGAGGAACGAGTATGCAGTCCCCGAAAGGCCGCCGGCCACGTAGATCCGGCGGCCAATGGCGCCGGCAACGGCATAGGCCAGTGGCTCCGGCATGGGGGCCAACGTTGCCCAGACATCGGCGCAAGGTTCGTAACGCACCAAACTTGTGAGATAGCCGGGGTCGATGCTACGCCCCCCCGCCACATAGACATCGCCGTTTACCGTCGCCACCGATGCGGCGTGACGCCCGGTTGGCATCGGCGCTGCCCGCTGCCACTGTGGCAGCGCACTGGTGACAAAGGCTTGCTGTTGACGGGGGATAGATGCTTCGGGGGCAACGGACGTTAACGTCACCGTATCGGTTGCGCCTAGCGGCGCGTCTGTGGGAATCTGCACAGAGAGGAGAAGTTGCTGCCGATCACACGCGTCAACGACCACAGAATCGCCCAGCGGCCCGTTGTCTCCACTCAAAGAGGCAGGCCACTGCGCTCCCGAAAGGGCAACGGAGATAGTCAATGGGTGTGCGCTGTTATTTTCCAGCACAATGGCATAGCTCTGGCGGCTACCGGCTGCGCCGGATTGCGCTGTGACCATGCTGTTGAGATGGTAGAGCGTGACGGTGTCGGCGCCAACGAGCCACTCAATTGAGCGCGCCACCAACGCCGACATGTCGTCGCTACGCAGATCGCCACGGGGCGCCACATTCTCGTAACCCATCGCGAAGTAGATGGCGCGGTAGTCTTCGTTGCAGGGAGCCACGGCCAGGGCGGCAGGTTCACCGATGTACGCGTACTCAAGAATAGGGAAAGCGCCGCCGCTGGTTGCCACTGCGTCTGGGCTCAGTTCCGAGACGCTGTTGGGTGAGCCGTATTGACTGGCATTTGTCACTTCCAGCGAAAGCCCGTCTAGAAAATAGAGGGCATCTAGTGTTGCATTTTCATAGGCGCCGAAATCGTATTGGAGATCGGCCTTGAGGTAGTGATCATAGAAGCCCAGATCGCCGTCTGATCGGCCGATGTCTTGGCCGGAAATGAGCAAACGTCCACCACTGTCGAGATACTCTGCCAGCACCCCGTCGGCGTTGACCTTTGCCGGTGTGCCCCAGGTGCAGCCGTGGTAGTAGGCATAGCCGCTACAACCACTGTGCATCCACAACACCACGTCGTAGTTGCGTAGCGTGGTCACCGAAGGCACACCCGAAGCCTGTGTACCGTCCACCAATTCGGCCGTGTCGAAGAAATCGGTGTATTGGATCTCCCAAAGATCATAGAGATAACCGTTTTGTTGGAGCGCCCATTCTACAAATGGATGCACCGGCCAGCCATAGAACCAGCCTGCCGAGGCGTCGGCATTGACAAGCAAGATCGTGGGCGCCGTCGTCAGCGTATAATCGACGACTGCCCCGTGTGCGGAGACAGTGACCTCACGTTCAAAATGTTTGTGTCCACGCGCTTCGACAACCAGCGTGTAACGCCCCGCAGGCACGTTCAGCCGGAAGGAACCATCCGCACCTGAAGTCGTTTGCACCGGGGTCGTGGTCTTCAAGTAGACGCTCGCCCCAGCCACGGCGACATTCGCACTGCGCACCACGCCGGTAAGCGGGGCGCGTGGTTTGGCCGTCATCTGGAAATTGCTGGTCAGCAGTGCGCCTGTCACCACCGGTTGATTGGTGGCAACCGTGCTTTCGTAAAGCAGATGGTGCAAGGCCAGATTGTAGCGCCCAGCGGGGACGGAGAGCGAGAAGCCGCCCTGGCTGTCGGTGGTGACGGTGAAGACGTCGCTGGTGGTGATGTTGACGCCGTAGATTTCCACGCCGCTGATGGGCGCGCGGCTCTGTGCATCCGCGATGACGCCTGTCAATTCCCCGGCGCTGGTGGCCCAACGCACAGAGCGGAAAGCATCGATGTAGCCTTGGCCGAAGAGGTAATCGGGGCCAGGATCGCCACCGTCTACCACAGTGGAAAGAATAAATTGTTCGATCTCGTCCACAGTGAAGTCGCGGAAACCATCTTTGAGGTCGGCAGAGACGAGCAGCGCCACCAACCCCGCTACATGAGGCGAGGCCATGGACGTCCCCGATCCCGAGCCATAGTAGAGACTGCTCACCGACGAGAGCACATCGACGCCTGGTGCGCTCAGATTGGGCTTCAACTCCAGATCAGAAAAGGACGGTCCTTGCGAGCTGAAGTAGGCAATGTTGGCCCTGTAGTCAATAGCGCCCACAGTGAGCGCTTCGGGCAGATGAGCTGGCGATCCGATGCCGGCGGCGCGCCCTGTGTTACCTGCAGCAAAGACGACGGATGTCCCTGCGGCGCGCAACGCCTGCAAAGCAGGCTGAAAGAGCGTCCCCACCGGGTTGGCGCTGCCCCACGAGTTGTTGATCACATCGGGCGCTTTCGAGCAGTCGGCGGTGGCCAGATCACCAGAAAGATCGGTGGGGCAGAGGAACCATTGAAACGCTTTGAGGCCGCCGATATCGTCGGCAATGCCCACACCAGGCATCGTATTCCCACAGATCCCAGGCACGGCAATCCAGCGCGCACCCGGCGCCATCCCAATCGCTCGTGCCTGCGTGCCGCCGTCGCCGATCATGGTACCCATGGTGTGGGTGCCGTGGGTCTGGTAGTCGCAATCGTAGGGTTCATCACTGGCGCTTGGCCCAAGGTTGCCATTGGGGTAAAGCTTGCCGTCGGGTTCAAACCAATTGTAGTTGTGGTCAAACGTTATGGCGTTCACATAGCCGCGGTAGGCACTGACCAGAGCCGGATGGTCGTAGACAACGCCGGTGTCGAAGCCGCCGACCACCGCGCCTTCACCACGCACCCCCAATTCCAGCCAGACACGGTTGACGCCGGTAAATGGGATGTTCCAGGGGTATTCCTCTGTCTGTGCCGCGGGCGCTTGTCGGGCCGCGGGCGCTTCATCGGGAGAGGCAGGCAGGTCATTGTCGATGCGCACCAGTGGATAGTTGGCCACAATCCGCGTCACGTCGGCGCGTTGCGCAAGGGTGGTAAGCGTGGACAGATCGCCGTCCACCGCAATCGCATTGACAATCGTAAAGGGCTGATAGCCTGTCACCGCGCCCACTTGGCGGCGGGCATCGAGCAGGGTGCGCAGCGAAGACTGAGAACGCTGCGCATGCGCGGCCAGTTCGTTCACCACAGCGTTGCGCTGCTCCGCAGCAGACGCGTAGACGCCCTGCGCCGGTACGTCCACATGCGGCTGCTCATGTAAGATCACCAGAAAGCGTGTCTGCGCAATGGGCTGCGCCTCTGTGTGCTGCATCACTGTCGGTTGTATCACTGCCCCACTGCGTTGGGCAGGTGATTCCAGCATACTCGCAAGGTGCGCCGGCGCAACCTCACCCCTGAACTCGGCCAGAAGGCGAGGATCGACCTTTGCCTGCACCTGCGCTGACAACCCATCCCAGGTTGCCCAGGTGGCGTCGGTTGCAGCAGCATCGACGGCAGGCGTTGGCGGATCATCCGACTGGGCAAAAGCCCGAACAAAGCCGAACAGCGACAACGCCAGACATAAAAATCCACACACAAGCAGGAAGCGAACGCGTACCGAGGAGAGAGTCATAAGATTTCCCAATTCTGTGAGGTGCGGGGAGTAGCAGCTATCTACAGCGTACACAGATGGACAAATCTGGATGGAGAGTGGCGTCGATGTAGGAGTGGGGACATCCAGATGACGAGCCGATGAGAGACGTGATAGTACCTATTGGTCTCTCAATTGTACGGCAAAAGGTTAACACTTACAATCAACATATGACGGGGGATCTACTTCAACCTTGGGGCGAACAGTGCCAGGCACAGGCCGGTGCATCGCCTGTCAAAACCTATAGAGTTGGCCCGTCTCAGGCACTGTGGCGATCCCCCACTGGTTCAACATCTCTTACGATTCGCCTTAGAACTAACTTTGGACAGACAATGAGATCCTCCTCAACAAAACCACTACAACTGACGATCTTCGGCGTCCCGGCGCTGCTGTGCGGGGAAACGGTACTCGATTTGAGCCGCAAGCCGATGGCGTTGTTCCTCTTATTGGCGCTGGACGAGCCACTGTCGAGTCGCGACCGATTGGCCTACCTTCTCTGGCCCGAAGAAGATCAGAGCAGCGCACGGCAAAATCTGCGTCGTCTGCTCTCGCGCCTGCGCGTCACCGTGCGCGACGGCTGCAACATTGATCCAATCGCGACCCACGGCCAGGACCAGATCCACTTCGATCACGAACTGTGCGGGGTAGACGTCCTCGAATTTCGGCGACTGGCGCAACAGGCCATCCACACTCAGGGGACGGAACGGATTGCACCTGCCGAACAGGCACTGGCGCTGGTACGCGCGGCTCCCTTTGATGGCTTTGCGCTGGACGACGCGCCCCCCTTCGAGGAATGGATGCAGCGCCAGATCTTGCACCTGGATCAGCTTCGCCAACAAATCCTGTCACTCATTGTGGAGACGAATCGCAACAACGGAAAGGTCCATGAGGCCATTCGCGCAGCCACAACGCTGGTGGAGGCCGATCCACTCAACGAGGAAAGTCACTGCGCGCTCATCGAACTCCTGCTGCATGCCGGTCAACGTGACGCCGCCGCCCAGCAGTATGAAGCATGCCGCCTCCTGTTGGCCGACGAACTGGGCGTGGAGCCGCTGCCACGGACACAGGCTCTTCTGCAGGCGGCCCATACGGGCGATGAAGTAGTGACATTTGCCCCCCACACTTCGCTGGCCGTGCGCCAAGAGGTAGCGCCGCCTCTGCCCATCAGCCAACGTGACAACCTACCCGCCGCCGCCACCTCTCTGATTGGTCGCAACCGAGAGATCGCAGCGGTGAAGGCGCTGCTCAGCCGCTTCACTGTGCGGCTGGTCACCCTCACCGGCCCCGGCGGCATCGGCAAGACACGCCTCGCCCTGGCCGTAGCCGCCGATCTGGTAGACGAATACGAGCATGGCGTCTTTCTGGTGCAGCTTGCACCGATCCACAACGCCGAATTGGTGGCGTCGATGATCGCCCAGACGCTGGGCATTCGTCCTGGTGCGGATCAGGGCTACCTGGATGCGCTGAAAGCCTACTTGCGCCCACGGCAAATGCTCCTCGTGCTAGACAACTTTGAGCAGGTGATCGATGCCGGGCCATTGGTCGCGGAACTGCTGGCCGACGCGCCGGGGTTGAATGTCCTCATTACCAGCCGGGCGCTGTTACGCATCTACGGAGAACGCGAGTTCGCCGTGCAACCGCTGACGCTGCCGGATCGCCAACAGATGCCCACGTCCACAGCGCTGGCCGAATTGCCCGCCGTGGCCCTCTTTGTGGAACGCGGCCGCGCCGTACAGGCCGATTTTATGCTCACGGCGGAAAACGCCAAAGATGTGGCCGAAATCTGCATCCGGCTGGACGGCCTGCCCCTGGCCATCGAGTTGGCGGCGGCGCGCATACGCTTCTTCTCGCCGCAGCAGATGTTGGCGCGGCTAGACAAACGGCTGACGCTGCTCACCCACGGCGCACGGGATTGGCCGGATCGTCACCGTACGTTGCGCGCCACCATCGAGTGGAGCTTCAACCTGCTTTCTGCGGGAGAACAGCAGATCTTTGCGCGGTTGGCTGTCTTTGTGGGTGGCTGGACGCTGGAACTGGCCGAGGTTGTCTGCGCAGATAACGGCGATGACGGCACTTTCGACGTGCTCGGCGGCCTGGAATCGCTCCTCGATCAGAGCCTCGTCCACCGTAGCGAGGACGAGAACGGCGAGGCGCGGTTCACCATGCTGGAGACGATCCGCGAGTACGCGCTGGAACGGCTGAACACAGGCAACGAAGCAGAACGGCTGCGCCGCGCCCACGCCGACGCCTTCCTGGCCCTGGCGGCACACGCGGGCAACTTTCTCGACGGTCCTCAGCAGCGGCGCTGGCTGGATCGACTGCAAATGGAGCAGGAAAATTTCCGAGCTGCATTGCAATTTGCGCTAAGCACCAAGGACGCGCCTTTGGCGCTGGGATTGTGCAGCAATCTCTGGTCGTACTGGTATCGCCGTGGCCGGCAGAGCGAAGGACGTCCTTGGGCACGGGCGGCGCTGGCGCTGCCCGACACGACTGGGGATCTTGTGCGGCGGGCGATTGTCCTCTACGGAGCGGGCGTCATGGCTATCACCCAAGGTGACATCGACGAGGCGGAACGGCTGGCCGAAGAGGGCTTGCAGCGCGCCATGCACGCAGAAGACGACGAAGCCACTGGCCGGTTGCTCAACTTACTGGCATCGGTGAGCCAACACCGGGGCAATTGGGAAAAGGCGGCTGCCTGCTATCGCCAGGGCCTGGAAATCTTCCGACGTAAAGGTGACACCTACCTCACCGCCATCCTCCTGGGCAATCTTGGCAACGTCTACCTCAACGACAAACAATATACCGAAGCACGCGCCCACTACGAAGAAAGCCTGGCGCTACACCGGCAAATCAACGACACACACGGCATCGCTACACTTCTCGGCCAGGTGGGCCTGGTGATGCGCTACCTGGGCGAATTTGACCAGGCCGTGGCGCTGCACCGGGAAGCGCTGGCGCTACACAGCGAACTGGGCGAAAGACAGCGGGTGGCCGTCTGCCTGCGCAACCTGGGCGACGACATGTTCGCGCAGGGCAAGTTCGATGAAGCCGCGCACCTGCATCGTCAAGCCTTGGCCTACTACCACGAAATCGGCGACCGCCTGGGCATCGCCGAATTGGTGCACCGGCTAGCGCGCATCTTGGGCCAACGGGGCAAGCTGTTTGATGCGGTGCGTCTCTACAGCGCAGCAGACACGTTGCGCAAGCAGGCCGGGGCCAACTCACTTTCCTTTGGCGGCGAACACTTTGTCGAGCCGCTACAACAGATCCGCTGGCAGATGCACGAAGACGATTTCGCTCAATCCTGGGCGCAGGGCGAAGCCATGCCGCTGACGCAGGTGATCGCAGCCGCCGAAGCCGTCTTGAAGAGCTGATCCATCCTCTTGTAAACCCCTTGGGACGTTTGTGAGACGCCCGCCGTCTATTCTCCTCATCATACAAGTTAGTGCGTAGTGCGTGTACCAATCGAGTACGTTGACGCTACATTGGGAACATTTCGGTGTTTATACCGCCGCCCCCCCAATATAAAGCCAACTCACTCTACTGGTACACGCACTACGCACCACGAACTACGCACAAAAAACATTCAAGGAGACCACAATGCCCCCATCCAACCTACCTGATTTACCCGAGCCGGACAGTTACCAGTCGTACATCGTGCGTGTCTGGCGGCATCAAGATGCACAAAATTGGCGAGCATTTCTTCACGATCTCCAGACTGGGGATCAGATCAACTTTGTCACCTTCGACGAAATGCTTCATTACCTTTTCATGCGGCTGGCAGTGCAGCCCGACTGAGCAGAACCCTCTTGATCCCGAAAGGACCCCCCATGTTTTGGCAAAGACAGCGACACACTTTCATTGTTTTGTACACGCTAACAATAATCCTGATGGTCACCATCGTATCACTTGTAGCTCCGGCTGCCGCATCTGCAACGCCGCTTGCCCAGCAGGAGACAGACGCCCAGGAATTGGGCAAAGTGACGGCATCTGCCGTCATTCCTTGCAGCGAAAGCCCATTTGGCGGCGTGGTCGAACTGGGCAAAGAGCGTGAGATCTTCCTCGGGTTCGTCGCCGAAGATATCGCCGACGGCAGCCTGGGCGCCTACCGCTTTGACCTAACAGAGACAGGCCAGATCCAAGAGCAGGCGCTGGTGACAGACAGTGCAGAGTACCGCGACGACATCTCCTGGCCGGCGGCCACCAGCGCCGATCTCAACGGCGACGGCAGAACGGAGTTTGTGCAGGCGTTCACCGACGCCGCAGGACATTATCATATCGTCAGCCACAGCAATGGACAGGCCTTGCAGAGCAAGTTTGAGAAGGCCATGCACCACACCCGCCGCGCGATGGCAGCGGGCGATCTGTTGGGCCTGGACAACGAAACGGAGCAGGTGGTCATTGCGTCTCGCTCTGCGAGCGGCGCACTCACCGTCTCCATCTGGCAGGGGACGGAAACCGGTGGCATCGGTGACATGGTGGCGGTCTGGCGTTCCACTGCCGAGGATCGCAATCAGCCGCAGTTGATCGACGTGGCCGTGGGCAATCTCGACAACGACGGCTACGACGACATCGCTCTGGCCATCCTCCAAAACGACACGCAGACGGTGCAGATCATCTTCCTCGAATATGTGCCAGGTGTCGACGAGGGCGCAGACGACAACGCCGCCTTCAATCTCCAGGTACGCGCCTTCTTGAGTACAACCGTCAACGGCAACCCAGCCAATCTGGCAGTGGAGATGGCCGATCTCAACGGCGACGCGCAGGATTCGATTGTCCTGCTCACCGACAGCATCAACCTCAGCGCGCCCGGCATTGCCCCCGGCATCAGTATTGACACCTTCGAATTCGACACCAAGACGGCCGTCCTGGCGCAGGCGCAGACATGGTCCAGTTCATCCAACTCCTTCAATATTGCCCTGGCCACCGGCGACATCGACGCCGATCTCAACAACAACGGCATCCGCCGCGATGAGATCCTGGTCGGCTACTACAGCGCCGGCATGGACGGCATGTACCAGGGGCTGAACATCAAGACAATCCGGCTCACCAATCTCACCACCGCCAAACCGGAACTGACCACAACCGACCACTGGTGGGACAACACCGAACTCCGCAACGTAGCCCATCACCTGGCGCTGGCCGTCGACGACCTCAACCGCGACAATCAGGACGATGTAGTGGCAGCCTTTGATGATGACAATCCGTTCGGCTTCCAGATGATCTATCTCAGCGAGCAGTACGATCCTGTGCAACAGATGCCGGCTTTGGCGCTCAAGGATTCAGCCCGCTTTGACGCAACCTTCAACCAGTCCATTCAACTAAGCCTGGGTGACTGGGACAACGACTCGATCAAGGGGTTCGCTCAGGGGAAATGCGCACGTGTCGTCGAAAACCAGGTCACGGCAGCAATCTTCACCCCGCCCTTCTGGTGGAACATCCAGGGCGCGCTGACGACCAGAGGCGGTTCCATCGGTCGATCCGTCAGCCAGTCTGCGGAGACAGAAGAATCGCTCTCCTACGGTCGGTCGCACACCATGTCGGCCTATGCCGGTGCAGGCGTCGGCTTCAGCTTGTTCGATGTCTTTAGCTTCGGTGCATCGGCCAAGGCCACCGCAGCCAAAGAATACGCCACCAGCAACAAACGGACAACCGGCATCCTCACCGGCACCACCACCACTGTGGGGCGCAGTTGGAGCAACCACGCGCTCGTCTACGAACAGGCAGAGTACAACTGCTACAGCTACGGCATTGCCGAAGGCAACCAATTTGTACCGACAGAGGAAGCATCGCTGCGCTTCTGCGAGTATCTGGCCTTGCCCAATGCAATCCTCCTCCAGGGCAGCGAACTGAACAGTTGGGACGCAAACCACAATGCCGACACCGAGTGGATACCTGTTGTGCGCGATTGGACCAGCCTGACCATCTTCCGCGGCGAGGCCACCGCCCAATCGAGCAACAACGCCACAGCCCCCTTGGCCGTAGACAACCAGATCGTCAGCGGCAGCTACATCAGCGGCACCGTTGCGCAGACAGACGAACAGGCCAACCCGTGGTGGCAGGTGGATCTGGGATCAGTCCAGCAGATCGACAAGATCCGCCTTTGGAGTGCAGCAGGCCACACGAATGTGCACGTATTTGTTTCCAACAGCGACTTCCGTACTCTCAGCGGCCACGAAGATCCAGCCAACCTGATCAATGCACCGGGCGTTCGCCACTACACGCCGGCAAATCTCGGTTTCGGCACCCCCGCCGATTCACCCATCGGCCCGGTGACCACCTTCCTCACGCAGCAGGGCACCGGGGTTCCCATTGAGGGGCGTTATGTCCGCATCCAGATAGCAGGGACGGCGAAACTGTCGTTGGCCGAGGTACAGGTCTTTGGGCCGAACCACGTCGAGCCGGATCGCTATCCACTCGACCTGCGCGACACAATGGCCGAAGACGGCGCTTTCGAGGTGCTACTCTACAACCCCTACCACAAGGCCGAAGATGACAAATACCAATGGGTACAGGTACGCGGCAATCTACTCTGGGACGGGCGACAAAATGGCATGCTGAACGCCCTGACTGTGACACGAGGGAGCACCATCCTGGAGTGGGCACTAAGCCAGGAGCAGATCACCCAAACCGTCACCGCCAAAGAGATTGTGAACAGCACCAGCATCGGCGCAGAAATCGACGTGGAAGTAGGCATCGTAGCCCAATTGCAGGCCGGCTATGGTGAAGAGTACACCGACAGTGTGGGCCGAGAGTATGTGCAGTCAACATCCTGGGGGAATACGTTTGACATGGGCGGGCAGATGACCGGCTTCCCCGCGGCCTACGATGGTGCGGGGATGCAGTGGGTGGAGAATTGCACCTACCGCTTCCAACCCTACTATTACGAGATCAGCGAAGAATCAAGCATCGGTTACCGGCACCGCTTCCCTGTACTCGATTACCTCGTGCCCGACGACAAAGACCGAACTTCGGATCTGGATCGAGAAGCCACGCTAGACGGCTGCCGCAACGGCAACCTGCCTGGCGACACACTCCAATCCACCGACGACAACTTCACAATCTCTACGGGCCGAGCGATTACACTGAATGTACTGGCGAATGATCTGGGCAGCAACCTTGTCATCACCAGCGTAGGGCAGGCAAGATATGGCATGGTGACTCACAGCCAACGTAGCATCACCTACACGCCCAATCCCGGCTTCGTAGGCAGCGACAGCTTCGACTACACAGTCTCCGACGGCACAAACAGTACCACAGCAACCGTCTCTGTGACGGTTGGACTACAAAACATCTACCTGCCCGTAGTTGTCCGTTAGGATCCAGCGACAAAGCAACAAAAAAGCGTGGGGATTTACACATGACGATCGTGTAAATCCCCACGCTTTTTTACCCGGACAACTGTTGGATTACGCCACCATTTCGGCCAACAACTCGCTCTCTTCTGTGTTGGCTGTGTGGTGCTCGCGCACGCCCCACTGCGCAGATGCTGCTTGGCGGCGAGAGCCGATGTGCACCAGGGAAGACGATGACCAGTCGGTTTCGAGCGCAGTCTTGCTCACATCAGAACCGTCAAGTTCAAAACTGCCTACAACGTCCATCAGATGCTGCGCCATCTGCGCCAAACTCTCTGCCGACGCCACCGCCTCTTCCGCCTGAGCGCTAACTTCCTGGGCCACCTGAGCAGTCTGGCTGGTGGCCTGACTGTTGGTGTGCGCCGCCTCGCTGACAAAATCGATGCGTTCTAACATGGTGCGGCTGCCAGCGCGGATGGATTCGACCTCGGCGGTATTCTCGTGAACGATCTCGTCCATGCGCTCCATCATTTCGGTAAGTGCACGGCCACTACGCTGCATGGCATCAATGGCTTGCATCAATGGAGCGACTTCTTGATCTACCTGCGCCACTGCGCCATTGATCTGCTTAAAGACGGCGTCTGTCTTCATGGCGTTGTCCATGCCCAGTTGCACTTCGCCTGCACTCTTCTGCATGGCGTTGGCAGCATCGGCGGCGGCGGTTTGCACAGAGCGAATAATCGACGTGATCTCCTGCGTTGATCTAGACGACTGCTCGGCGAGTTTGCGCACTTCGTCGGCCACCACGGCGAACCCACGCCCATGCTCTCCAGCACGTGCCGCTTCGATGGCGGCATTCAGCGCCAGCAGGTTGGTACGTTCTGCGATCTCATTAATGGTCTGTACAATGAAGCCGATCTCCTGCGAACGGTGCTCCATCTCGGCCACACGAGTGCCGACCGTCTGGGCCGAGGCCGCAATGGCTTCGATACCGGTGATGGTCTCTTGCACTGTTGAGGATCCAAGTTTAATGGCCTCAGACGCTTGATGCACGGCAATGTTGCTACGCTCAGTGCTGGCGGAGACCTGCTCAATGGCGGGTGTAAGCTGCGTTGTTAGCATGTGGCCGACGCGCAGGGTCGCTTCGGCCTGCCCGCCCATGCGGTTGGCAATGTTTTCAATTGCCGAGCCCTGACGGTGGATGTTATTGCGCACCGATTCCACACTGTTCACTTGTTCTTCACTTGCCTGTGCACTGGTGGCAATGGTTGCCGCAATCTGCTGAGCTGCACTGCCCACATGTTCAGCAGTGGAATTCAGTTGTTGGCTGGCAATGGCCGCCTCTGTTGCGCTTTGTTGCACATTCCCGATGAGCGCCGAAAGCTGAACAACCATCTGGACAAAGGCGTTGCCCAAAGTGTCGCCGGTGCCCCTGGTTTGCACAGCAACAGACAAACGACCGCCGGCAATCTCGCCGGCATAGCCGGCCATGTCGGCCAGGTAAGCCGTCACCGAGCGGAAGGTGCGGGCCAACTCGCCGATTTCGTCCTGCTGTTCGCAATAGCGCGCCATTACGACGTTGTCTTCATTTGTGGACATGTCACCGGCGGAGAGACGTTGCGCCTGCCGCGTAATGGCGAGCAGAGGCTGGGTAATGGTTGTCGAAAGCCAGACGCCGATGACGCTCACCAGCAGTGCAGTCAACAAGCCGACACCAAAGCCTGGTGCGAGATCGACCAAAATCTGCCTGTCGATGGCCTGCCGCGGCGTACTCATCAATAACGTCCACGCCATTTGATCGCTGACCTCGCCGCCCATTGGGTACGCCACAACAAAAGAGCGACGCTCCAGCCAATCTGCCATAGCGTGGACAACTTGTCCGTTTTCATTCAACCTGTCTAAAATCTGTGGATCAATAGGCTGGCCTAGCAGTTCTCTTGAAGTTTCATACACGAGATGATCATCCCCACTAACAATCGCCAGTTGCGTGCCTCGATCGTCCCGTTGTGTATCCAGTTCCTGCATCATTTTGGTCACGTCGAGTGTGCTACGTAAGACACCAATCACTGTCTGGCTATTCGGGTTGCGAATGGCCACGCCCAGATTCAACGACCATGTACCGCTGGATTCGTCGTACTCAATCGGCCCGATGTAAGTAGCACCCTTACCATCGGCGTAAGCCGCCTGCCACCACCCCTCGTCCGCCTGGAAGTAGTCGCCTGTGCGCGCCGTCATGGCGATATTACGCCCCTGACGATCGGTGGCGAAGATTTCCACCTGTTCGGGGTAGTAGACCTGTGCTTTGTTGAAGTAAAGACTCGTTTGATTGGTCAACAGTGTATTGACGAGATTGCTCACGTCTTCGGCGCCGGTTGTCCATGCCGTGTCGATGCGGGTGATTTCGTCTTCGCCGTTGGGGAGTTGGGCGAACTCCTGATTGGCAGTCACAGAAAGTGTTACCAGATCAGGAGAAAGCGCCAGAAAGCGCAACGTATTGAGGTTGGCTTGGAGCATCTGCCCCACACGGTCGGCGATTAACAAAGACTCGCGCTGATGGGTGATCGCAAGTGCGTTGAGGGTGGTGCGCTGCGTTTGGTAAAAATTGAAAGCGGTGATAGAGGAAACGGTGATCAATGCGATTGCGATCACAAGCAGGGCAAACTTGGTACGGGTCTTCCAATGGCGCAATTGTACAACAGCCGCCAAAGACAGCGCGGGGCGAGATGAAACCATTCTGTTACCATCCTTTCGCAGCGACAGCGCGAAACTAGATTCATTCACAGGCAGAGTTGCGGTGAATGAATCATCGACAGGATGGCGATGCGTCTACATAAGCCAATTGTCACACATATGCAAGGAAATTGTAAAGAATCTAGACAACAGCCTAAGCAATGTACAATACTCACGCTCGGGAAAGTAGTTGCAAAGCGAGCGGCTGTGATGGGCAGGTGGAACCACGAAAGGCAGCGCTGATCTCAGTATCGGTCGTGGCGATCAAACAGTAACGCTGCGCGGCCATGGCAAAGGCCAACGTCATTTCCATGAGGGCAAAGTTGTTGCCCAGGCAGACACGCGGCCCACTGATAAAGGGGACGTAAGCCGATTTAGGACGTTGTGCCACCGCTTCAGGCAAAAAACGATCCGGATCGAAGCGCTCAGGATCAGGCCAGACGGTGGGCAAGCGGTGGGTCAGGTAAGGGGCGAGCATCACGATCCCCCCGGCGGGGACGCGGTAACCGCCAATGACATCGTCGGCCACAATTTGGCGCCCTAACAATGCTGTAGGCGGATAGAGGCGCAGCGTTTCGTCTACAACACGACGGGTATAGTTGAGCCGGAAGAGATCATCCAGCGTAGGCCGCCGCCCACCGAAGACAGTGTCCACTTCGGCGCGCAGTTGTTCCATCACCTGGGGGTGACGAGAGAGCAGGTACCAGCCCCACGTCAGGCTGCGCGCCGTCGTCTCAAAGCCGGCCAGGAAGAGCGTCACCACCTCGTCGCGCAACTGTTTTTCGTTCATGGCGGTGCCAGTCTCTTCATCGCGGGCGCGCAAGAGGATGGAGAGCAATGTATTGCTTTCCTGCTGACGCCCTTTCGCGATCTGCCGCCCTACGAAATCGTCGATAACCTGTAAACTACGTGCAAACTGACGATGTTTGGGAAGCGGCACCGACATGGGCAAGGCAAAGGCGCTCATCGTCCGCTCAGTGACAAAGGCAAAGGCTTCGTGGAAAGCATCGCTCACCTCACCCGATTCCTCGCCCAGGTCGACGCCGAAAATCGCCTTGCTGATGATGCTCATGGTCAGACGCGTCATCTCGTCGTCCATGACAAGGGTGTTCCCACTTTGCTGGCTGTGGGTGTAAGGCGAGTTGGGGGCAGCACTTGCGGCGAGGGCCGGCGAGGGGGTAGGATTCTCCCATCGATCCAACATGCGCGCTGTGGTCTCCACCATCATGTCGAAATAGTGCACAATCGACTTGGGTGTGAACGACGGCTGCATCAGACGCCGCTGCCGCCACCACAGATCGCCGTCGCTGGTCACCAGCCCCTGGCCGACCAATAGGCGAAAGCCTGTATAGCCGGTGCCTTTGATGTAATTGTTGGGGTTTTTCACCAGCACATGATGAACGTGCTCCGGATCGGCCACCACGTAGACGTGCAGCGAGCCCAGTTTGACGTGGGCCACGTCGCCATATTCGTTCCACAGATCGATGAAATGAAAGAGGATGTTCTTGTCGTTGCCGAAACGCAGTACATTGCCGATTACCGGTAGTGGACGCGGGCCGGGCGGCGGTGCAAAGGGGAGATCCGTACCGATCTGTGTGCGCATAGAGGTAACTCGATAGGTGAGTGGCTTTGGGTGGAGACGGTTAAAGCTGATTAAGAACATCTTACCAACTCCAAAGATGAATGCAAAAAAGCAGATCCAATTCTTCACATTTGGTGCAACCTGTGATATACTGGTCCAGTTGCATAGCACTCAGGCGGAAATAGAACGCCGACAACGCTATCAGACGGTCGCCCGGCCACGTGGGTCGGGTTTTTTGTTGCCACAGAGGGCTCGCTACTTGCGGACAGGGCCGGCTGTGAACGCAACCGGCATAGAGATGGGATTGGCGATTAGGGATTGGTGATTAGGTTTGTTCATTCGGAACCGAATGGAGGAACATAATCCTTGTCGAACACGCTGAGGCGTAAATTCGCTACCAGATTCCGAAGCCCCATCACCACTCTCTAATCACTAATTACCAACCGCAAGTAGGAGACAAATGAACAACGCTTTTTCGCAGTTAAGTCTGCACCCACAGTTGGTACAGGCTGTAGCCGATTTGGGCTACATCGAACCAACCCCCATTCAATCTGCTGTCATCCCCGTGCTGCTTGAAGGACACGATGTCATCGGTCAGGCTCAAACCGGCACCGGCAAAACCGCCGCGTTTGCCCTGCCTATGCTACACGGCCTGGAACCAGGACAATCCGCGCCCCAAGGGCTGGTCATGGCGCCGACGCGTGAGCTAGCGATGCAGGTGGCGCAGGCCATCTTCGACATGGGCCGCCACCTGGGCGTACGCGTCCTTGCCGTCTACGGTGGGCAGCCTTATGCCCGCCAGATTGGCCGCATCCGCAAAGGTGTGGATGTGATCGTGGGCACCCCGGGCCGCATGATCGATCTGATCACACAGGGCGCGCTCGATCTGAGCAGCGTCCAATACCTTGTCCTCGATGAAGCGGACGAGATGCTGAGCATGGGCTTTGTAGAAGACATTGAGACGATCCTCAAAGAGACACCGTCCTCGCGGCAGACGGCGCTCTTCTCGGCCACGCTACCGCCCGAAATTCGACGACTGGCCGACCGCTACCTGCGCAATCCGCAGTCCATCGCCGTTGAACGCAAACAGATGACGGTAGAAGCCATCACACAGCGCTACTATCTCGTCCAGCACAAAGACAAACTTTCGGCGCTCACCCGTCTCTTTGAAGTCGAGCCGGTCACCCGTGGCCTCGTCTTTGCCAAGACACGCGCCGGCACCGGCGAATTGGCCAACGAACTGACCACCCGCGGCTACCCGGCCGAGGTCCTCAACGGCGATTTGAGCCAAGAAGCACGCGAAGGCGTGCTGGCCCGCTTCCGCCAGAACCAGGTCAAAGTGCTTGTGGCCACCGATGTGGCGGCCCGCGGCCTCGACATCGACGACGTTTCCCACGTCTTCAACTTCGATCTGCCCCAGGATCCGGAAGTCTACGTCCATCGCATTGGGCGCACCGGGCGCGCCGGCAAAAGCGGCGTCGCCATCTCGTTGGTGACGCCTCAGGAACAGTGGATGCTGCGCCGCATCGAAGGCTTCAGCAAACAGAGTGTGACCAAGGGCGCCCTCCCCACGGTGGAGGAGATCGAACGTCACCGCGAAGTACAACTGTTGGGCAGGTTAACACGACAGTTGGATCGAGGACACTACCTGCGCGAACAGCAGATGATCGAAGAGCTGGTCGCCGCCGGCCACGATGCGCTGGAAATCGCCGCCGCCGCCCTCAAACTGGCGCGCGGAGAAGAAGCGCAGGTTCCGATTGCACACATTAGCGAAGTGCACGAAGGACGCAGCAAGCCGGGCCATCGCCAAGAGCGCCCGGCGGCCCGACGCAGTGGCAGTAGTAACGGTGACAGCAATGATCGACGCTGGGCAACAGAATCACGCGAAAAAGGCATGGTACGGCTGAATGTCAATGTGGGCAAAACCCAGGGCATCCGTCCTGGCGACATTGTGGGCACGATTGCCTTCCACGCCAACATTCCCGGCAACGTCATCGGCGCCATCGCCATCCGCCAGGAGCACACCCTGGTCGACATCCCCGAGCAGTTTGTGGATCAGGTGCTGGCCAAGGCAGGCAGTTACAAGATCCGCCGCCAGCCGATCTCGGTGGAACGGGCGTAACATAGTTTGAAGGGTGAAGTTTAAAGGGTGAATAGAAAAAAGGCCGGCGGAACATGTTCCGCCGGCCTTTTTGATTGCAGTGAAAGTTACTGCACAGTGAAAGTTACTGCACAGTGAAAGTTACTGCACAGTGAAAGTTACTGCACAACCAGCCGCTGAATTTCACCGCTGTAGTCAATGAGATAGAGTTCGCCGTTTTCGTCCACACCAAAGGACGACACCGTCAGCCCCGTCTCAAGCACTCGTTCCATCTGCTGCTCACCATCGGCATCTTGCCACGAAGCCCACAGAAAGCCGGTGCAGTAGTCGGCAAAGAAGTAGACGCCGTCTAGTTCAGGGAAATCGGCCCCGCGGTAGACGTAGCCACCGGTCACTGAGCAGCCGTTGCCCCTGTGTGTATACTCGTGGATCGGGGCGTAGTAGTCGCTCTGCTCACAGGTATCGGACGCAAAACAGTGCAGCCCTTCCATCACCGGCCAGCCAAAGTTCAGTCCGCCTTCGTCCAGCATGTCGGCAGTGACAAGGTTGACTTCTTCGTACTGGTTCTGCCCCACATCCGCCATCCACAGATCGCCGGTTTCGGCGTCGAAGCTGTAGCGCCACGGATTGCGCAGACCGATGGCCCAGATCTCGTCGAGCACATCGTCGTCGCCTACGTAGGGGTTGTCTTCGGGGACGGTGTAAGCGACATCTGGATCGCTGACATCGATGCGCAACATGGCACCCAACATCGTCTGCGCGTTCTGACCGTGGCGGAACTGATCATTGGCCGCGCCGCCGTCGCCCAGGCCGATCCAGAGCATGTCGTCGGGGCCGAAGGCCAGCATGCCGGCGTTGTGGTTGCGCGCAGGCTGAGCCACCGAAAGCACTTCCCACTCGCTACGCGGATCCGCCTGATCGGGATCGTCGGTCACCTGGAAGCGAGAGACGATGGTGGTGCCGCTGCGGTCGGTGTAGTTGACGTAGAAATAGCCGCTCTCGGCGTAATCGGGGGCGAAGGCCATGCCCAGTAAGCCCTGTTCGTTGCCACCTGAGCCCACCCGATCCGTGATGTCAAGGAAGAGTTGGGGGTTGCTGGTGGCGTCGGCCGCCACGTAGATTCGCCCGGGTTTCTCGATCATAAAGAGACGTTCACTGCCGTCGCCGGCATGGGTGAGGAAGACGGGCAACTCTAACCCGGTGAAGACACTCTCCAGCCCCAGCGCAACCGTCACCGGATCGAAGCCCGCCGCGGTGACATCGGTGATCACCTCCACGCCATCGGCGTTGGCGGCGTTGACCAACCCGGCGAAGACCCAACCGTCTCTGCCATTAAAGTCGATGCGCCACCAGCGTTCGCGCTCGTCCTGGCCGGTGATGGCATATTGCTGATTCGGGCGCACCGTGCCGATCTGGCTGTAGTCGCTGCCGGGGCCGCTGCGCACACGCATGGCGAAACGAATGGTCACGCTGGGCGCGTCCTCGGCGATGTGGGTGGCCGCAACCGGGGTCGGCGTGGCCGATTGGCGCACGTTGGTAGCCGCCGGCGACGAGATGGCGGGAGACGAAGTCATCGCAACAATCAAGGCGGTGCTGACCACAAGCACAAAGACAAGCAACAACGCCACCGACCAACGTTTGATACGAGTTAAGTTCACGGGAATAGACTCCTTATGCACGAGAAAACACGACTGCTTTGCATTTGATCGGAAAAACTGATCCATACAGATAGTATGGGTACGGCAGGTCAATTTCTGGTAATGATCCTCTCTTTCTGAAAAGGATACCCTCCTGTCTCTCGCGCGCGGCGACAGTGCCAGGCACGGGCCGGCGGATCACCCGCTAGAGACTCTGCGTTTGGCCCGTGCCTGGCACTGTCTGCCCCCAATTTGAACTACACCCCTTCCCCGTCTCAATTTGACACCGCCCCCCCCGCTCTGCTACACTTCATCCTTGTCTGCTGGACACAATCTAGGCCTCCTCTCTAGTCCGCAGTCACAGTTGTGGCGCATTCGTCTAGAGGCCTAGGACACGGCCCTCTCAAGGCCGAGACACGGGTTCGAATCCCGTATGCGCTACCACACACAAGCCCCGTCACCGTTCTGGTGGCGGGGTTTTGTATTGGGAAGCCAATCTAATCGTGGCCGAACTTGCGCGCCGCCGTGGGGTGGAACTATCCTTTGGCGAGTACACGTGCAGCGGTGCACTGATCACCGTGCTCAGGCTAGCGCTTGGGATCCTCTTACGTAAGGCAAAAGATGATCCACGAAGGCACACAAAGAAACGCGAAGGCAGAAAAAGTAAGCGCAGTATCTACGACGATAGGACACGCAATGTTACACCGAAAATGGACGTGGCTGCCGGTGCTGCTCCTGGTGGCGCTGTTGACAGCCGCCTGCGGTAGCGAGGACGAACCCACGCCGGGGCCACTGGCCACACAGCCACCGCCCCCAACCATCTCGCCAACGCAGACCCCCACACCGACGCCTACCTTTGAGCCACCTGCCCTGGCCCCGACACCGGATCGAGCGGCGCAGATGGCGCAGATCCCAGCGCTCGTGGATCGCTTCGCCGCGGTGGAAACAGCCCTGACCCTTGATCCACCCATCCTCGCGCTGACAGACGGCCTCGACGACGATGCCCTTCGCGCTCAGGGGCTGGCCATCGCCGACGCCGATTTTCAACAGTTGGTACGTGAACCCAACAGCGGCGCGCCGCTGCGCAACGAGATCTTCAGCGTCTACCCCATGCGCGACAGCGACATTACCAGCGCCACCGCCGCCTGCGCCACACAACGCTGCTACCGCGTCGAAATGTACAACTACGCCCTCAACTTGATGACCGTCGCCTTCGTAGACATCGACACAACCGTAGCCAACGAAGCCGTGCTCGATGTGATCCTCTTGCCCGATAGCCAGCCAGAACTGCCGCCCCATCTTGTGGATCTGGCAATGGCGCTGGCACTGGCCGATCCCGTGGTGCAGCATGTCCTCGACTTTGTGCCGGGCGAAACGCTGATGCCCAGCACCAAAACCGCGCTCAAAGACACAAGCTGCGAACGATCCCGTCACCTCTGCGTCGCCCCTACCATTATTGTGGACAAGCACGCCCTGTGGGCCATCGTCGACATGACCGATGCCCGCGTCGTCGGCGTACAGTGGACGCACCTGGGCACGTCCATCGGCGAGTGGCCCGTCCGCCCCACCGAAGACGAAGTGCGCAAACAGGCCGTCTTCGAGCGCTACTGCCGCCATGCCGTCAACCTGAACCAGGACGGCTGGCAGATGGACTACATCATCACCAGTTCAGACGGCCTGCGCATCTCCGACGTCACATTCCAGGGCAAGCCCGTCCTCGACAGCGCCAAATTGGTGGATTGGCACGTACAATATTCGAGCCAGGAAAACTTCGGCTACAGCGACGGCATCGGCTGCCCCATGTTCAGTTCGTCTGCGGTGGTGGCGATTGAAGATCCCTACACCGAGCCCATCCGGGTCGGCGACGAAACCGTCGGCTTCGCGCTGATCCAGGACTTCTACCACCCCATCTGGCCACAGCCCTGTAACTACCGCTACCAGCAGCGCTACGAATTCTACCAGGATGGACGATTCCGCATCGTTGCCATCAACCTGGGCCGCGGCTGCGGCACCGACGGCGTCTACCGCCCCATCATCCGCATCGACTTCGCCAATCCTGCGCCCGGTGGGCAGACCCTGGCGGCCTGGGACGGTTCGTCCTGGCAGCCGTGGGCGACCGAAGGATGGACGCTGCAAGACGAGGCCACGGCGTACACGGCGGAAGGCTACCAGTTCCGCTTCACCAACGCCGCGGGAGACGGCTACTACGTCGAGCCGGGCCGCAGCCAATTCGACGACGGCGGCCGCGGCGACAACGCCTACACCTACGTCAGCCTCGCCCGTTCCGCCGAGGGCGAAGCCGACATGCCCACCCTCGGCACCTGTTGCAACAGCGACCACCAGCAGGGTCCCCTCGCCTTTGTGGAACAACCTGAAGCGCTGGCCGGGCAGGATCTCGTCCTCTGGTACGTGCCGCAGCAGGAAAACGACGAACGCCCCGGCCTAGAATATTGCTGGGCCGACTTCACCCTCGAAGACGGTGTCTACGCGCCGAAAGCGTGGCCGTGCGCGGCGGGGCCGATGTTTGTACCGATGGGGGATTAGAGTCATTTTGCTTAATTGGATTGTTGCAGTGTCGAGATAATGCGTAGTGCGTAGTCTGTAAAGAGTGTCGCTTATCAAACCAAGTTTCTATACGGACTACGCACTACGCACTATTTTAAGGAAGGATCAACCATGTCTCGTCGACGCAATCGACGCAACCAACAGCCCATCCGCGGTCTGCCCCGCAATCTGTTGACGTTGTTGGGTGTGCTGTCGTTGCTGGTCGTAGGTACGGTATTGGTGCTCTCCATGCGCCCGCGCCAGGACGTCGCCGCGCCCACCGCGGATCTCCTCAGCCCGGAGGTGGTGGCAAGGCCAACGCCCGCCGTAAAAGTGGGCTACGTGGGCGGCTGTGTGCGCCAGCCCGAATTCGTGCGCGATCTGGGGTTCGGCGATCAACCGCTGATTGGCACCAGTTTCCGTGGCGTCACCGGTTTTGCCGTCGCCAACCAATCTACAGGTCAACTCTACCAGGACCCCACCTGGGACGATGCGGGGACGTTGGGCGCGTACGTCTACGACGAGTTCGGCGATTTCTACGTCGGCCCGGCGCCTTTCGCCTCACTCGAACTCAACCCGCCCGACCAACAGAACACCGTCCACCGCATCAACGGCGCAGACGCGCAAATGACGCCCTTTCTCGAACTGCCGCCCGCGTTGACACCGTCGACGGCCAACCCGTTCGGCATCATGGGCATGGCCTACGACTGCGAGACGCGCAGCCTGTATATCTCCTCGGTGGCCGGCTCCACCGCCGCCGACGAAGTGGGTCGCATCTTCCGAGTGGACCTGAACACGGGCACAATCGTCGACCAGATCGACAACGTCGACGCCTTCGGCGTAGGCGTCTTTAACGGGGTGGACGGCAAACGGCTCTACTTCGGCAAAGCGCGCGTCGCCGAACTCTTCAGCGTGACCGTGGACGAGGACGGCAACTTTGCGGGCGATCCGCAACTCGTCTTCGCTACTTCGTCCTTGCCCGACGGCGACAACCGCAAGATCCGCCGCATCACCTTCGACGCCCAAAACGTGATGACACTCACCGCCATCGACTTCGACTTCACCCTGCGCGTCGCCAGCGTCGTCGAAAACACAATCTACACCTTCGACTACATCCGCGAAAGCGGAGAATGGCAATTGCGTGGCGTGGAAAGGGTGACAAGGTGATCGTCTCGTCCTCCGTAGCTGCACGCTACCAGCGTGCGGTTCGTCGAGGACGAGATAGCTTACCCAGGGGCGCGATATTGTGGTCCATGTTCGGGCGGGTGATTTCGCCAATCACGCCCGCCGAATGTTGAACATTTAGAAATTATTCCAGTAACCACGCCCGCCGAATGAATTCGGCGTCTGACATGGAAAACCGGCTGAAGCCGGTTCGGGGAACACGATAAATCGTGTTTCCCGTCTCAGCCGACAGTTTCAACCGCTGGGTCACTTGACATTTCCACGCGCCCCCATACAATCCTTTTGCCTTTTGCCTTTTGCCTTTTGCCTTTTGCCTTTTGCCTTTTGCCTTTTGCCTTTTGCCTTTTGCCTTTTGCCTTTTGCCTTTTGCCTTTTGCCTTTTGCCTTTTGCCTTTTGCCTTTTGCCTTTTGCCT